>CAVPEE010000019.1:0-49862 GCA_963702825.1 uncultured Alphaproteobacteria bacterium | reverse complement strand
ATTTTTTATTTGAATCGCCTGTAACCCATTGAAAAGTCTCGATTCGAAAAAATAAACGCTAGTAAACGCCAGCAATTTTACTAACGTTTACTCATTATGGCGTTTATTGCCGTTTACTCGCTTTTATTTGCTTGGGGTCGAGCGTTCCCGCGCGCGGCTCAGCCGTTCCAGGTGGCGAACATGCCGACCGCCGCCGCGGCCATGACCGCGGTCGCGATCCAGCCAAGGACCTTGAGCCACGGCTTAAGTGCGAACTCGCCCATCACCTCTCGCCGCGAGGCCATATGCATGATCATGACCATGATCGGAACCGCGACGACGCCGTTGACGATGGCGCTGAAGATCAGCGCCTTGATCGGATCGAGCGGCGAAAAATTGAGGAGCGCCCCCACGAGCGTCGCGCCGGCAATCGCCAGATAAAAGGCCGGCGCTCGGCTCGCGCGCTCGGCGAGCCCGATGCGCCAGCCGAGCGTCTCGCCAAGCGCATAGGCTGCGCTCCCGGCCAGAACCGGCACCGCGAGCAGCCCCGTGCCGACAATGCCGAGCGCGAAAACGGCGAAGGCCAACTCGCCCGCAATGGGCTTCAGCGCCTTCGCGGCGTCGGCCGAGGTCTCGACATTCGTCACGCCATGCGCGTGCAAGGTCGCGGCGGTCGTCAGCACGATGAACAGCGCGACCAGATTGGACACGCCCATGCCAACCATCGTGTCGAGCCTTGATGCGCTCGAAGCTGCCGTGGCGCCTGCGCCGGCGCCTTCAGAAGCGGCTCGGCGGCGGGATCTCCCTCCTCGTCTTCGACCTCTTCGGAAGCCTGCCAGAAGAAGAGATAGGGGCTGATCGTCGTGCCGAAGATGGCGACGACAATGGTGAAATAGGCCGCCGTCCACTCGACATGCGGAACGACAAGATGGAAGGCGACCGTTCCCCACGGCACGCCGACGACGAACACCGTGGCGACATAAGCGAACAGCGAAAGCGTCAGCCAGCGCAGCACGGAGACATAACTCGCGTAGCGCATGAACACTTCGAGGAGCACGATGAGAATGGCGAACGCCGCGACATAGAGCCATTGCGGTCCCGGCACGATGAGTTGCAGCGCCGCGCCCATCGCGCCAAGGTCGGCGCCGATGTTGATGACATTGGCGAGGACGAGCAGGCCGACCAGCGCATAGAGCAGAGATCGAGGATAGTAGCGGCGCATGTTGGCGGCGATGCCCTTGCCCGTCACACGGCCGATCTCGGCGCTGATCATCTGGATCGCGCACATCAGGGGGTAGGTGAGAAGAAGGGTCCAGGAGAGGGCGAAGCCGAACGCCGCGCCAGCCTGAGCGTAGGTGGCGATCCCGCTTGGGTCGTCGTCCGAAGCGCCGGTTATGAGGCCCGGACCGAGAACGTCGGCAAGCTTCGACCGGTCAAGCCCGCTTGGCCTCGCCGGCATCGGAAAATCTGTGATCGTCAAAGTCGGGCCCCCACTCCACGCCTGGATAACGGTCGACAACCTCTTTCGTTCCCTAGCTTTTCGCCATCTTTCGCGCGTCGATGACCGCGCGCGCCCATTCCTCCGGCCGCTCCTGCGGCAGGTTGTGGCCGGCGCCTGCGAATACGCGATGCTCGTGCGGGCCGGTGAATTTCTTCGCGTGATGGGCTGTGCCCGGAATTACGCCGTCCGCGTCGCCATCGATGGTGATGGCCGGAACGGCGATCGGCGGCTGAGCCGCGAGCCCCATTTCAATCTCATCATACCGAGGATCGCCGGCGCTGGGCGCGAGGCCGTAGCGATGCCGGTAGGAATGGATGACGACGGCGACGAAGTCGGGGTTGTCGAAGGCGCTCGCCGTTCGATCGAAGGTCGCATCGTCGAACGCCCAGTTCGGCGACCACATGCGCCAACAGAGGCGCGCGATCTCCCTCCGGTTCTTCTCGAGACCGCGCCGGCCCGCGCTCGTTGTGGAAGTAATATTGGTACCAGAACGCCGCCTCTTCGGCCGGGCTCGCCGGCTCCATCGCATGCGCGATGCTCTGGATGTTGTACGAATTGCCGGAGACGAGCGCGACGACCCGGCTCGGCAAAAGCGCGGCGACGATGCAGGCGGCGCGCCCGCCCCAATCGTAGCCGCCGAGAACCGCGCGCTCGATCTTGAGCGCGTCCATGAAATCAAGAAGGTCCACGCCGAGGGCCGCCTGCTCGCCCGAGCGCGGCGTCTCGGCCTTGAGGAACCGCGTCGGACCGTAGCCGCGCAGGTAAGGAACGATCACTCGCGCCCCGGCCTCAGCAAGGATCGGCGCGGCCTGATCATAGGCATGGGCGTCGTAAGGGAATCCGTGGCCCATGATGCACGGCCAGCCGGACGCGGGTCCATATTCCAGATAAGCGATGGCAAGAACGCCGGTGTTGATCGTCTTGACGGTTGCCGACATATGTCGCTCTCCTCGTTGACGCCGCGTTTGGCTCGACGTTCATGCGCAGCCAGCGACCGCGCCGCAACGGCTTGACGCCGCCTTTCGCCTTCTCTAGTGTTATCGCGTTTTCAATTCGAGGCGGACGCGTGGCGAAGCTTATTGTACCTTTGGCGCTGGAGGGCGGGCAGACATAAGGTCTGCATCCCGTTCGCTAGCGCTTACCCGAAGGCCCCTTTGAGGGCCTTTTTTGTTGTCTCGATTTTGCGACTGATGAGAAAAGGCGGAGAGTTGCGATTATGGCCAAGCAAATGACTGGCGCGGAAATGGTCGTCGAGGCGCTGAAGGACCAGGGCGTCGAGATGGTCTTTGGCTATCCGGGCGGCGCGGTGCTTCCGATCTACGACGCCATCTTCCATCAGAACAAGCTTCGCCACATCCTCGTCCGCCACGAGCAGGGCGCGGCCCACGCTGCTGAAGGTTACGCGCGCTCGACCGGCAAGGTCGGAGTCCTCCTGGTCACCTCAGGACCTGGCGCGACCAACGCCATCACCGGGCTCACCGACGCGCTCATGGACTCGATCCCTCTGGTCTGCATCACCGGCCAGGTGCCGACCCATCTGATCGGCTCCGACGCCTTCCAGGAATGCGATACGACCGGCATCACCCGCAGCTGCACCAAGCACAATTATCTCGTGCGCCGCGTCGACGATCTGCCGCGCATCCTGCACGAGGCCTTCTATATTGCTTCGCACGGCCGGCCCGGCCCAGTGGTCGTTGATATTCCTAAGGACATTCAGTTCGCCAGCGGCGCCTACACGTTCCAGAAAAACGTCCAGCACAAGACCTATCAGCCCCAGCTCAAGGGTGATCTCGAGCGCGTTCGGCACGCGGTCGAGATGATGGCGGCGGCGAAGAAGCCTGTTTTCTATACCGGCGGCGGCGTCATCAATTCCGGCCCTCACGCTTCGATGCTGCTGCGCGAGCTTGTGCGCGCGACGGGGTTTCCGATCACGTCGACGCTGATGGGGCTCGGCGCCTATCCGGCGTCCGACAAGCAATGGCTGGGCATGCTCGGCATGCACGGTTCGTTCGAGGCCAACAACGCGATGCATGATTGCGATCTCATGATCTGCGTCGGCGCGCGCTTCGACGATCGCATCACCGGACGCCTTGACGCCTTTTCGCCGAAGTCGAGGAAGATCCACATCGACATCGATCCATCCTCGATCAACAAGAACGTCAAAGTCGATCTCGGGATCGTCGGCGACTGCGCGCATGTGCTGGAGGATATGGTCCGGTTGTGGCGCGCGGGCCCGCATCAAACGGAGGCCGGTGCGCTCGCCAAATGGTGGAGTGCGATCGACGGCTGGCGGGCGCGCAACTCGTTCGGCTTCCGCAATTCCGAGAAGATCATCAAGCCTCAACACGCGGTGAAGAGGCTTTACGAGCTGACCAAGGAGCGCGACGTCTACATCACCACCGAGGTCGGCCAGCACCAGATGTGGGCCGCGCAACACTTCGCCTTCGAGGAGCCGAACCGCTGGATGACTTCCGGCGGTCTGGGGACCATGGGCTATGGGCTGCCGGCCGCGATCGGCGCCCAGCTCGCGCATCCGAAGTCGCTGGTTATCGACATCGCCGGCGAAGCGTCGATCCTCATGAACATGCAGGAGATGTCGACGGCGGTTCAGTACCGTCTGCCAATCAAGATCTTCATTCTCAACAATCAGTACATGGGCATGGTGCGCCAATGGCAGGAGCTTCTGCACGGCGGGCGCTATTCGGAGAGCTACACCGATTCGCTGCCCGACTTCGTCAAGCTGGCCGAGGCCTATGGAGGCCACGGCATCCGCTGCGCGGATCCCGCGAAGCTCGATGCGGCGATCATGGAGATGATCGAAACGCCAGGGCCCGTCATTTTTGATTGCCTGGTCGATCAAAAGGAAAACTGCTTCCCGATGATCCCGTCGGGCAAGGCGCATAACGAAATGATCCTGGCGGAGCTCGAGGACGACGCGGGCGTCGAGCTGGAAAACATCATCGACGAGAAGGGCAAGATGCTGGTTTGAACCTCCGCCTACGGGCAGAGGGTCGCAGCGAGGGCTTTCGCCATGTTCAGTTTGCAGGAAATCCGTCGGGCGCACGAGGTCGTGCTTGGCGCATTGCGCCCGACGCCGGCGCTGAACTGGCCGTTGCTAGACGAGCGGCTCGGCGCTGAGGTCGTGGTCAAGCACGAAAACCATCTGCCGACCGGCGCTTTCAAGGTGCGCGGCGGGCTCACTTTCGTGGATGCGCTGATCAAGCGCGAGCCGGCGACTCGGGGGTTGATTTCGGCGACACGCGGCAATCATGGCCAGAGCCTCGCCTTCGCGGGTAAGCGCGCCGGCCTTCAGGTCACGATCCTTGCGCCGCAGGGCAATTCGACCGAGAAAAACGCCGCCATGCGGGCGCTCGGCGCCGAATTGATCGAGTTCGGGCGCGACTTTCAGGCGGCACGAGAGGAGGCGATGCGGCTCGCGAGCACGCGCAATCTGCACCCGGTTCCGTCGTTCCACCGTGATCTGGCGCTCGGCGTCTCGACCTATGCGTTCGAACTCCTGAGCGAACGTTCGGACCTCGATGTGCTTTACGTTCCGATCGGTCAGGGCTCGGGAATTTGCGGTTGCATTGCGGCGCGCGACGCTCTGGGTCTCAAGACGGAGATCGTCGGCGTGCAATCGACGGAAGCGCCGGCCTACTCGCTTTCGTTCGCCGCTGGCCGTGTCGTGCCAACAAACAGCGCTGACACGCTTGCCGACGGCATGGCGACCCGCGTCCCCGACCAAGAGGCGCTCGACGTCATCCTAAAGGGGGTAGCGCGGATCACGCTCGTCAGCGATGACGAGGTGGCCGCGGCGGTGCGCGCCTATTGGACTGATACGCACAACCTCGCCGAGGGTGCGGGCGCGGCCGCGCTCGCGGCGGCGGTGAAGGAGCGATCGCGTCTCAAGGGGCGCAAGATCGGGCTCGTGCTGTCGGGCGGAAATATTGACTTCGATCTCTTCCGGCGATGGGTCGTGGCCGCGCCGAGCGCGGTCGCGGCGTGACGGAAAAGACGTTCAGCCGTCTTCGGCCGGCGCGAGTAAGGACATGATGCGTATGAGCAAGACCTCGATCCTCCAACCGCTCTCGCCCTATTCTTCGGCGACGGCGAAATCCAATATTGAAACTCACACGCTATCGGTTCTGGTCGACAATGAGCCGGGCGTGCTCGCCCGCGTCGTCGGCATGTTCGCGGGACGCGGGTACAACATCGAAAGCTTGACCGTCGCGGAGGTTACGCACGAGACGCATCTTTCGCGCATCACCATTGTCACCTCCGGCACACCGGAAATTATTGAGCAGATCCGCCACCAGCTCGAGCGGTTGGTTCCCGTTCACACGGTGAACGACCTGACCTTGTCCGTGCGCGCGATCGAGCGCGAGCTCGCGATGATCAAGGTCAAAGGCAAGGGCGAGAATAGAGTTGAGGCGATGCGGCTCGCCGACGCCTTCCGCGCCAAGGTGATCGACGCGACCACCGAGAGCTTCATTTTCGAACTGACCGGCGCGCCGCGCAAGATCGACGATTTCGTCGAGCTCATGCGCCCGATCGGGCTGGTCGAGGTCTCGCGCACGGGCGTCGCCGCCATCTCACGCGGGCCGGAGCCGATCTAAGGCCGCGATCAGCGGTTGACCGGTTGGCCCCGCCTATATGTGGTACATCAGCTCCCGGTCATCTGCGGACGAGCGCGCGCGCATCTCGGCGAGCGTGCAACGGTCCAACACGTTGGCGATGGCGTTGCGCGCTTCGACCATGATCAGGCGGACCGAGCAGGATTTGAGATCGCCGCAATCGTCGCAAGGTCGAAATGCGGTGACCGAAGCGCACTGGATTGGGGCCAAAGGACCATCGAGAGCGCGCACGATCGCGCCGACCCGGATCTCATGGGCCGGGCGTGCGAGAGCGTAGCCGCCGCCTTTGCCTTTCTTGGAGTAGACGAGACCAGCGTGTCTGAGCTCGGTCAGGATATGATCGAGGAACTTTTTCGAGATCGAATTGGTTTTGGCGATGTCCGCGACCTGAGCCAGAGCATCCGGCTCCAGTCCGGCCAGATGGACCATGGCCTTGAGGCCGTACTTCCCCTTCTTCGTGAGCACAATCTCATCCTAATCTTCGGGCGCGAACGCCGTTTGCTCGACGATCGCGAAGAAAGCGCGTCATCGCCAAATATTCCGGCAAATCTCGACCAGCAGCATATATAGGACGCGCACGGAAAACACGAAGACGACGACCCCCGACGCGCAAACGGCATCGACGCTCCGATTCGTGGCTTATAAGGCCACCGCAACCCGCATTGACAGATCCAGTCGGCAAGACATAGAGGGAAACTTCAGCGGGCGCGGCGGCGCGGTTATCAGGCCCGCCTGCGCGCGTTAACGATGTGCATTAACGAAGCGTTACGAGGATCGCTCTAATTCGGTCGTCCGGTGTGAATTCAGTTTGCGGATCGATTGGGACCAGGGTGACAATGCCGGACGGCAAGATTTTTCTTTCCCGCTTACTTTCGTTCGCCGCCCTGGCGTTCGCGGCTGCTCTAGCGGGTTGCGGCGGCGGCGCGGGTCCCATTGATGTCGCCGACCTTCCTTTGGGCATGGTTAAGACAAGCTTTCCGAGGCCGCATGACTACCCGGTCCACGGGATCGACGTCTCGAAGTTCCAAGGTGACATCGATTGGAACGCAGTCGCGAGCAGCGGGGTGAAGTTCGCCTGGATCAAAGCGACCGAAGGCGGCGATCGTGCCGACGAGCGCTTCCAGGCCAATTGGACCGGCGCGAAAACCGCCGGCGTGCCGCACGGCGCCTATCATTTCGTCTATTGGTGCCGTCCGCCGATGGAGGAGATGACCTTCTTCGAGCAGAATGCGCCGGTCGAGGATGATGCGCTGCCGCCGGTGCTCGACGTCGAGGCGACGCCGACATCGAAAACCTGCCACCGCCATCTCACCCAGGAAAGCGCCGCGGCCGACATGAGGGTGATGCTGGAGGAAATGGAGCGCCACTACGGCAAGCGGCCGATCATCTACACGACGGTGGACTTCTACGAGGCTATCCTGTCGGGCGGCGCCTTCTCCGACTATTCGATCTGGGTCCGGTCCACGAAATACCATCCTGCGGTCAAGTACGGATCGCGCGCCTGGGCGTTCTGGCAATATCAGTCCGACGGGCAGACGCCCGGGATCAACGGCAACGTCGATCGCGACGTCTTCTACGGGACGAAAGAGCAGTGGGACACCTTCCTCCGCGAGCAGCCATCCGGCGCGCGGCAGCCGACCATACAGCAGGCTGTAGTTCAGCAATTGGCGGAGCCGAACGTTCCGCCGTCGCCTCCTCCGGACGAGAAGCAGGCCGCCGCGCAGCCGGACCCGGGGGCGTCGGACCAAGGGCAGTAGAGGACGAGCGCGCGCCGACGTCTTTCGCGCGCACTTGTTCCAAACGGCGCAATGCGGCATCAGTCCTAGCCTCAAAAACGACGGGAAGCGCTAATGCCCTTGGAAGGCGAGGCCGATCTCAAGGCGGACGCCCTGCTGTTTCACAGTTCGCCGCGTCCGGGGAAGCTGGAGATCGTCGCGACCAAGCCGCTCGCCAACCAGCGCGACCTTGCGCTCGCCTATTCGCCGGGCGTCGCCTTTCCATGCGAGGCGATTGCGGCTGATCCCCACAGCGCGGCGATCTACACCGCGCGTCAGAATCTGGTCGCGGTCCTCAGCAACGGCACAGCGGTGCTCGGCCTCGGCGCGATCGGTCCGCTTGCCGCCAAGCCAGTCATGGAAGGCAAGGCGGTTCTGTTCAAGAAGTTCGCCGGCATCGATGTGTTCGACATTGAGGTCGCGGAACTGAACGTCGACAAGCTGGTCGACGTCATCGTCGCGCTCGAACCGACCTTCGGCGGAATCAATCTCGAGGACATCAAGGGCCCCGAATGTTTCGAGGTCGAGGAGAAGGCGAAAGCCCGCATGGGCATTCCCGTGTTCCACGACGATCAGCACGGGACGGCGATCATTGTTTCCGCGGCAATCGTCAACGCGCTTGAGCTCACAGGCAAGCGGATCGGCGAGGTCAAGATCGTCTGCTCCGGCGCTGGCGCAGCGGCGCTCGCTTCGCTCAATCTTCTCGTCTCGCTCGGCGCCAGCCGAGACAACATCATCGTCTGCGACATCGAGGGGGTTGTCTACAAGGGCCGCAACACGCTGATGGACCGCTGGAAGGAGGTCTACGTTCGCGACACCCCCGCGCGCACGCTTGCTGACGCCATTCCGGGCGCCGACATTTTCCTCGGCCTTTCGGCCGGCGGCGTGCTGAAGCCCGAGATGCTCAAGCAGATGGCGAACGACCCGCTGGTGATGGCGCTCGCCAATCCGAACCCGGAAATCATGCCCGAACTCGCGCTTGAAACCCGGCCGGATGCGATGATCTGCACCGGCCGCTCCGATTATCCTAACCAGGTCAACAACGTCCTCTGCTTTCCTTACATCTTTCGCGGCGCTCTCGATGTCGTTGCGAGCGAGATCAATGAAGCGATGAAGAAGGCGGCGGTCGCGGCGATCGCGGCGCTGGCGCGCGAGACGCCCTCCGAGGTCGCGGCGCAGGCGTATGGCGGCCAGTCCGTTCTGTTCGGGAAGACTTCGCTGATCCCGAGCCCGTTTGATCCGCGGCTGATGCTGCGCATCGCGCCGGCGGTCGCGCGCGCGGCGATGGAGAGCGGCGTCGCCCGTCGGCCGATCGCCGACTTCGACGCCTATCGCGATCAGCTCAACCGCTTCGTCTTCCGTTCCGGCTTCATCATGAAGCCGCTGTTCGCCAAGGCGCGGGCGGCGATGAAGACGGTCATTTACTCCGAAGGCGAAGACGAACGCGTGCTGCGGGCGACCCAGGTGGTGCTGGAAGAGCAGCTCGCCAAACCCATCCTGATCGGCCGACCGGAAGTGATCAGAGACCGCATCAAACGCTTCGGTCTGACGATCAAGGCCGGCGACGATTTCGAGATCATCAATCCGGAGGACGATCCTCGCTACCGCGACTATGTCGCAACCTATCTCGAAGCCGCGGGCCGCAAGGGCGTGACGCCGGATGTCGCGCGCACCGTAGTCCGCACCTCGCCGAGCGTGATTGGCGCGCTCGCAGTGCGCCGCGGCGAAGCGGATGCGCTGATCTGCGGACTCGAAGGACGCTTCACATCGCGCCTCGACCATATTCGCGACATCGTCGGGCTCGCGCCGGGGGTGAAGGATTTCTCGGCTCTGTCGCTGGTCGTCGCTTCCACGGGCGTCTATTTCCTGGCCGATACTCATGTTCGTTACGACCCCAGCGCCGAAGAGATCGCAGAGACGGCGGTCGCCTGCGCCGTGCATGTGCGCCGCTTCGGTCTTGAACCTAAGATCGCGCTGATTTCGCATTCCGACTTCGGCTCGGCCGACACGCCATCGGCGCTGAAGATGCGCGAGGCTCTGCGTCTGTTGCGGGAGCGCGCGCCTGACCTCGAAGTCGACGGTGAAATGCAGGCTGACACCGCGCTGTCCCTGGTCGCGCGCAAGCGCGTGATCTCGAACTCACGGCTCGAAGGCGAGGCCAATGTGCTGATCTTCCCGAACCTCGACGCGGGAAGCACGGCGCTGCAACTCACTCGCGTCATCGCCGACGCGCTGCCGATTGGGCCAATTCTTATTGGCCCGGCCAAGCCGGCGCACGTGCTGACGCCCACGGTGACGGCGCGCGGCATTGTCAACATGACGGCGATCGCGGCGGCCGAAGCCGCGAGCGAACCGGCGATGTTGTCTCGCGTGCCCAATCTGGGGCGCAAATTGTGATTTGACAGCCGCGGCCTCGGGGGCACAATCTCATCGCGTCGTCATGAACAGGCAACGTGAGGACGACGCAACCGCCGCTCGATCCCTCAAGGAGCGGCAGAAAGACGGGGTAGCCATGACTCCGCCGGACCAGGAGTAGGGACCCTGGACGAACAGGGTCAAACGTCCGTCGCTGCTCCATATGCCAGAGCGGTAGGGCGTTCCAAACATCGCTGACGAACATTTGCGGCGCCGGGACGCGAAGGCCAAGCGTTTCGCCTCCGATCTATCATCTGCAACATCCCAGAAGTTTCGCTGACCGCGAACAGGGCCCCGTTCCGCCGAAGCGCGCCGGGGCCCACGCTCTCCTTGATCCGAGCCTTTCCAGCGAGCGCGCACAAAGTTACGCCGGCCAATCCTTTCAATAGCTTAGCTGCGCTTTCGCGCCACTTTTTCGCGTCTTGCCGGCTGGCTCAAAAACTTCGTTCCAAGGCGGATCTCGAGTCCGTTTTGAGCGATTTCAATGGCTTGCCGCGCCATTTCCGAGTCGCTGAGCCGCTCGCTGTTGTTAGAGCAGATTGCAGTTCCGTCGAATCGGACTTTGTGGACGCGGTCGTTGACCGCGTGGCCGCGCTCACCGAGCGCAGCCACAATCGGCCGCGTCGACCCAAATGCAATCCGCTCTCACGCCGCAGCCGCCCACGAGAAACGGTGGCTGGGCTTATCGGGCTTTCTGAAAAACAATACCAAGTCTCGGCCGGTTTGGCAAGAAATTGTCGATTTTTCTTATCGAGCGCCCGGCCGCACGCCCTTGACTGATGCGACGCCGGATCACCCGCGCAGGCGGGTGATCTTGTCGCGCGCGCTCTCGTTGACTGGGATCGGCGGTTCTTTCGGCGACGCGCCGGCGGCGGCTTCGGCGTCGTGACGCCGGGAGCCGCGTTCCTGTCGCGCGGCCTGCAACGCGCCTTCGGCGAAGGACCGCGCCGATTGTTCGGCCTCAAGCTGTTCCTTGAGCTTGGCCGCCCTCGCCTCGAGCTCTTCGCGCTCTGCGTCCATTGCCTTGTTCTGCTCGGCGACGCGACCCTCTACCGTGACGATCTTCTGCTCGGCGCGCTGCAACGCCGCGCCCTTCGCCTCCAGCGCCTTGGCCAGTTCGGCCGATCGCTGATCGAGCGTCGCGCGGACGGCGTCGACTTCCGCGTGCGAGGCCCGCGCTGCGGCGAGGTCTTTCTCAACATCAGCGAGCGCCGCGTCTCTGGATTTCGCGGCGAGCGCGCTTTCGACCGCGCGCTGCTCGAAACCTCGAATTTCAGCTTCGCGTTCGCGCAAGCTCCCGCGCGCTTCCGCCAGAAGCTTCTCGGCCGCTTCCGAACGGGAAGCCATCGCGCCGAGCTCTTCTCGCAGGTTCGATGCGGTCAGCCGGTTCAATTCGGCGGCGTCGAGGTGAGCGGCTTTGAGCTTGGCGTGGGCCGCCCGCTCCTGAGCCAGTGTCGCCTCAAGCTCCTCCACGCGCCGGGTCAGATCGTCGCGTCGGCCCTCGAGGTCGCTCACTTGCCTGTTGAGCTTCGAGCTATTGGCCACAAACTCTTCGCTCCTTGCGCGCAGCGTCTTGTTCTCCTGCGCCATGAGAGCATTTTGGTCCTGCAGCGCCGCCCGCTGCTGCTCGACCTCTTGAAGGCGCTTCTCCTTGGCGCCGAACTCCGCCCGAATCGCCGGCAGTTGTTCGCTTACGGTATGGAGGCGCCGTTTGTTGTCTTCGAGCTCCCGCTCGGTGCGCTCCAGTTTCGCCTTCCGCTCCGTGAGTTCCGCGCGAGCCTCAGAGGCGCCGGTCTCGGCGGCGGCAAGCGCTTTCTCGACATCCTTTAGGCGCTCCGACACTTCCTGGTGTCGAACGCCCAGCGCATTGCGATCGAGCGTCAAAACGGCGTGGTCAGCCCGCAGGCGTTCGTGCGCTTCGCTCAGTCCTTCGAACTTGCGCTCCGTATCGAGGTGGGCGACTTTCGTTCGCTCGATCTCGATGAGCGTTTGATCAATCGGACCCAAGGCTTCGTAGAACTGGGAACGGATGGCCTCGATATTGCGGAATGAGAGCTCAATGCCATCGAGATGTGTGCGCAAACCTTCGTTGCGTCGGCCAATCGAGTCGAAAGTGCGCGCGACCTTCAGCGATTTCGGCGTCGCTTCCCCGTTAGGCCCGTGATCGCCGGACGCGAGGGCGCCCAAACTGGTGATGACGGGGCCGGAATTGGCGGAGGGGGCCTCTTCCCCCGGCTCATAGCGAATGGCGAGGGCTCGCGAGTCGTTTGCGGGCGTCGGGTTGTTCTTGAACAGCTTTTCCCAACCCATACCCATGGCGACGTCCCCTGATCGATCCCGAACGACCTTCTGAAAGGTCACAAGGAATACAACCGATCACGCGAATATATCGCCGTCATGACAAGAAGGTCAAACCAAGGGATTCGCGATTTTCCGTTAGGTCAGCGTTAGCCGAAGACTTTGGAAAACCCCTGATTTCCTGGGGTGCAAGGGTGTGATGACGGACAAGAACTCTTGGGAATCTGAGAGCTTGCCGCAGCGCCGGATTCAACCGCTCACGTGTTTTCGCCAGTTGTGCGCCTCCTTGAAGCCGAGCACTTCGCGGATCTTGCGGTTCGACAAAGGCGCCTCGAACTCACCCATCTCGCGCGTGACGGGCGTCTTCGGCGCTACCTGCTTCAGCGCTTCCTTGGTCGGAATGTTGAGCGTGATCGTATCGTTGGTCGCGTTGAACACCTGGAAGCCGAGACCGTCCTTTTCCAGGCATAGCCGAACGATCTCGCCGAGGTCGCGCGCGTCGATGTAGCTCCAGGCGTTGCGCTTGCGCACCGGCGGATTGGCGGCATAGCCCTTGAACGGACCATATTCATGCGGCTCGATCACGTTGCCGATCCTGAGCGCATAGATGTCCGCCTTGTAGCGCATGGCGAAAGCGCGGGCGGTCTTCTCGTTGCAGACTTTCGACAGGCCGTAGGAATCCATCGGGTCGACGTCGTAATCCTCTTCCAGCGGAAACGAGTGGAAATCCTTGTCCCCCTCCGCGAAGCAGACGCCATAGGTGGTCTCGCTCGAGGCGATCACGACTTTGCGCACGCCGAGCTTCATCGCCGCCTCGATCACATTGTAGGTGCTGGTGACGTTTGTTGTGAAAGTGACGTTGTCGGGCTCGATCAGCACGCGCGGGATGGCGGCGAAATGCACCACCGCGTCGGGCGGGCTCGGCGGACGGCCATCGTTGAAGCCGGCGAAGGTGGGATGGGTCGTCAGCGCGTTGAACGCCTGGCCGTTGTCCGTCAGGTCGGCGATCAAAGTCGGGACGCCCGGCAGGTCGAGCGGCTTCAGATCGACGTTCAGGACGGAATAGCCATGGGCGACGAGATGCGGAACGGCGTGCCGGCCGGCCTTGCCGGTTCCGCCGGTGAACACAATGCGCTTGCCGGACATGGATTTTGACCCTCGTGATTATCGCGCCGCCTTCTTAAAGCCCGCGTGCGAGGTCGTCGATAGGAGGAGGCGCGGTTTTAAGCGCGCGGATGGGCGGAGCGATAGGCCGCAAGCAGGCGCGCGCTATCGACTCCCGTGTAGACCTGCGTCGTTGACAACGAGGCGTGGCCGAGCAGGTCCTGGATGGTTCTCAAGTCGCCTCCCCGAGCCAGAAGATGGGTGGCGAACGAATGGCGGAGCGCGTGGGGCGTCGCGCTTTCCGGCAGGCCGAGCGCGCCGCGCATCCGCGCCATCGCCAGTTGCACGATGCGCGGCGAAAGGGGTCCGCCTTTCGCGCCGACGAACAGCGGGCCGGCGGGCTTGAGCGCGAAGGGGCAAAGCGACAGATAGTCCTCGACCGCCTTGCGAACCGGCGGAATGATCGGCGCAGAGCGCGACTTCTGGCCCTTGCCGACAATCGTGACGGCGTCCGTTTCGCCGGTCGGCGCGTCAGCGCGCCGGATCGAGAGCGCCTCCGAGATGCGCAAGCCCGCGCCGTAACAGAGCGCCAGCACGGCGGCGTCGCGCGCCAACACCCAGGGTTCGCGCGCCTCGCCGTCACGCAAAGCCGTCGTGGTCACAGCCTTGGCGTCCGCCGGGTTCAACGGCCGGGGCAGGCGACGCCCCGCCTTGGGCGCGCGGACGGCCCCGAGCGCCGCGGCGGTTTCCCCGCCTTCGCGCGCGACATGGCGGGCGAGCGATTTAAGGGCGGAGAGCGCGCGCTGCAGCGAGCGGCCCTCGACCCCTTCCGCCCGCCTTTGGGCGAGAAAGGCGCGCAGATCGCCCGGAGCGCAATCGGTGAAATCGGCGACGCCCGGCGGCGCGCCGAAACGTTTTCCGAGAAAGGCGAGAAATTGCCTGGCGTCGCGGCCATAGGCCTCGATCGTGCGCGCTGACAGGCGGCGCTCGTGGGCGAGATGGTGAAGCCAGGCGGTCACCGCCGCGGCGAGGTCGGGCGCGGCGGGGAGAACGCGGAGTTCGGCGGAGGGATCGGGCTTCGGCATGCGACCAGTATAGGCGCGGAAAGGCTTAAGCGCCGGTTGCCGGGGGCGGGCGTGACGGCGCGAAGCGCGAAAGACTGCCCTTGGCGACTCTCGATCGTGACCTCGAGAAAGCGTCGCCCTGTTCGGGGCTTGACCTGCAACCATGCCCGGGCGGATGCTGAGATTGTGCGATTTGCCGCGCATCCGCGGGGGAGGGCGTCGGTCGAGCCCTTGTGGACCGGCGATAGAGGGCGGCAGGAGACGGTTCGATGCGCTTCCTTGCTCTTATTGGCGCGCTCGCGATCATCGCCGCCATTGGCGCGGCGATCTATTTCTTCGGCGGCTTCTACAACGTCGCCGAAACCGCGGACAATCCGGCGATCGTCGACTGGGCGCTGGCGAGCGTCAGAGGAGCCTCGGTCGTCGCGCATGGAACCGAGACGCCGCCGGCCAATCTCGACGATGCTGAGACCGTGAAAGCCGGCGCTCGCCTTTATGCGACGATCGGCTGCGTGAACTGTCACGGCGGACCGCCGAACGCCAATTGGGCCAAATGGTCCGAAGGGCTGAAGCCGGTCCCCGCCGATCTCAAGGTGATGGCGAAAGAGCGGACAGCGTCGCAACTGTTCTGGGCGATCAAGAATGGCATCAAGTTCACGGGCATGCCGAGCTTCGGCCTTGCCGGGACGTCCGATCAGGACATTTGGTCGGTCGTGGCTTTCGTCAAGAAATCGCCGTCCGTATCCGACGACGAGTACAAGGCGTGGACAACGTCCCCTTAAGGGCGGCTCAGCTACCCCAGCAGCTCCTCGAGATGCGGGATGAGCGGCGTGTCCGCCGGCGGCATCGGGTAGGATCTCAGGTCCTTCGGCCGCGACCATTTCAGCGCCTGATTGTCGAGTGGCTGGACGAAGCCCTCCCAGCGCCGACACACGTAGAGCGGCATCAAGAGGTGGAAGTCGGAATAAGCGTGGCTCGCGAAGGTCAGCGGCGCGAGGCAGTCGGCTTTAACCGTGATGCCGAGCTCTTCCTTAAGTTCGCGGATGAGCGCGTCCTCCGGCCCTTCGCCGGCGTCAACCTTCCCGCCCGGGAACTCCCACAGGCCTTCGAGCGCCTTGCCTTTGGGCCGTTGCGCGAGCAGCACGCGTCCGTCGGCGTCGATCAGCGCCGCCGCGACGACGAGCACAAGCCTCACGAGCGATAGTCGCCGTTGATCGCGACATATTCCTTCGTGAGATCGCAAGTCCACACCGTGGCGCGCCCGCGGCCGATGCCGAGATCCGCGGTAATCTCGATCGAGTCCCGCTTCATGTAAGCAGACGTCGCCGCTTCGTCGTAATCGGGATCGCGCAGACCCTGACGGGCGACGCGAGTCTTGCCGAAGTAGATGTCGAGCTTGTCGCGCTCGGCTTTCTCGCCCGCCTTGCCGACCGCCATGACGACGCGACCCCAATTGGCGTCTTCGCCCGCGCAGGCCGTCTTGACCAAAGGCGAGTTGGCGATCGAGAGCGCGATGCGCTTCGCCGCCTTGCGGGTCGCCGCGCCCTCCACGTTGACCGTGATGAACTTGCGCGCGCCTTCGCCGTCGCGCACCACCTGATGGGCGAGATTGCGCAGGAGCTTGTCGAGCGCGCGACGGAACTCGGCGGCGCGTGGATCGGCGGCGTCTTCAATTTGTGGCGCGCCCTTGGCCGCGCCAGTTGCGAATAGCATCAGCGTGTCGGAGGTCGAGGTGTCGCTGTCGACTGTGATCGCATTGAATGAGCGCTCCACCGATTTCGACAGCATTGCCTGCAGCGCTTGAGACGCGATGGCTGCGTCCGTGAACACGTAGGCCAGCATCGTCGCCATGTCGGGCGCGATCATGCCCGCGCCCTTGGCGATGCCGCTGATCACGACTTCGCCATCGCCGAGCTTGACTCGGGCGGTCGCGATCTTGGGATAGGTGTCCGTGGTCATGATCGCCTTGGCGGCGGCGAGGAGCGAGTCCTCGCGCGCGTCGGCGATGAGCGTGTCGATGACCCGCGTGATGCGCGTGGCGTCGAGCGGCTCGCCAATAACGCCGGTCGAGGCCATGAAGATTTCGTTTGGCGCCGCGCCGATCGCCTTGGCGGCCGCGTCGGCGACATGGGCGACCGCGGCTGCGCCGACACCGCCGGTGAAGGCGTTGGCGTTGCCGGAGTTGACGATCAGCGCGCGCGCCTTGCCGCCCGTCAGATGCTCACGGCACCAGTCGACCGGCGCCGAGGGGCACTTCGAGCGTGTGAACACGCCCGCGACCGCCGCCGGCCGGTCGAACAGCGCCATCATGACATCGGTTCGCCCCGAATAGCGCACTCCCGCCGCGATTGTCGCAAAACGAACGCCGGCGATCGGCGGCAAGGCCGGGTAAGTCTTTGGCGCCAGCGGCGAGAGCGGAGCGGGAGCGGCCATGAGCGTTTCCGGAGCAGAAAAGAGAGCGGGCGAGCACGCTCCCGCGTGAGCTAATCCGAGGTCAGGGCGTCTTCGGCTTGTCGGCGCTGGCGGGAGGCGCCTTGCTTGGATCCATCGCTGGGGCCTCGGGCGGCAGCGGCTTGCCGTCAGCGTCGAACAGCTCGATTTTGGCCGCGTTGTGAAGCTGGAGAATGGCGTCCTGCTCCGCCTTCTGGGAGACGTAGCGAGCGGCCTGGTCCTTGACCTGCTCGAAGGGGGGGAAGCTCTTGGTGCGTACGCCCTCGATCTTGATGATGTGCCAGCCGAACTGCGTCTTGACCGGATCGGAGATCTCGCCTTCCTTCAGCTTGAAGGCGGCGTCAGAGAATTCAGGCACCATGCGGTCCTTGGTGAACCAGCCGAGATCGCCGCCGTTGCCGGACGGATCCTTGGAGAGCTCGGTCGCGACTTTGGCGAAGTCCTCGCCGCCCTTGACTCGCGCGAGCGCTTTCTTGGCTTCCTCTTCGGTCGGCAACAGAATGTGCCGCGCGTGGATTTCCTGCTGCGGCGGCTCGGCCTTGGCTGCGTCGTCATAAGCCTTCCGCTCCGCTTCCTCGGTCGTGGCGGCCTTGCCGACGGAGCTGAGCAACTGCTCCATCGCCAGTTTCTCGCGATAGTAGGCGAGCTTGCGCTCGAACTCGGGCGACCCGGTCAGCTTGTCGGCCTCGGCTTTCTTGGCCGCGAGCTTGAGATCGACGAGATAGTCGAGCACGTACTTCTGCCGCGCCGCTCCCTCAAGCTTCTGCGGCAGGCCAGGGCCGATATCGGTCATCGCGTCGGCGACATCCTCATCGGTAATCGGCTGGCCATCGACCTTGGCCAGCACCTTCGGATCAGCCAGAGCTTGCCCGGCGAAACTCAAAGCTGCGCCAAGGCCGAGCGCGAATGCCGCGACCGCCGTGCGCGAGCGCCCGGAAAAGATGGTTATCATTGGGGAACTCCTCTGAGGCGAGCGGACCGTGGTCGCCAGCGATTTTCGTTGACTTGGGGCGGCTATAAAGGGAATCGGGCGATATTGCGAGGGATAACGAGCGGCCCGCCGACCCAAAAACCCGCCGCGAATGGTCTTGGCGATGCCTTGGCGATCGGTTTCGCTCCGAACACCAGGCCGGCGCTGCACTGACGTTGCTGTGACCCGCGCCGGCCAACTCCACTTTTCCCTTGACAAGTGTAAATTACGCTCTACATCCCGCCCATCCCGAAGTCGTTCTGGGTCCCGGCGCCATTTCCGAGCGCGTGGGACTTTTTGCGTTCTCTGGCGATTCTCGGCAAGGGCCGGCCTCCACCGGACGTCGAGACGGTTCCCGCGGCTTATCGACTTTGCACGTCGAGCGCCGCCGAAATGGAGATGGGTGAATGGCTCGCATTGCAGGCGTTAATATTCCCACTAACAAGCGCGTGATCATCGCGCTTCAATATATCCACGGCATCGGGCCGAAGAAGGCCGAAGAGATTGTCGAGAAGGTGCATATCCCACCGGAGCGGCGTGTCGCCCAGCTGACCGATGCGGAAGTTCTGCAGATCCGCGAGACGATCGACCGCGACTACATGGTCGAAGGCGACCTTCGTCGCGAGGTCTCGATCAACATCAAGCGGCTGATGGATCTGGGCGCCTATCGCGGCTTGCGCCATCGCAAGCAGTTGCCGGTGCGCGGCCAGCGCACCCACACCAACGCCCGTACCCGCAAGGGCAAGGCGAAGCCCATCGCCGGCAAGAAGAAGTGATTGCCGCACCGTTTCGATAAATCCCGGATTAGGCCGCGCTCGGTTTAAAGCGCGATTGAAGGATAGTCCCAATGTCAAAAGATGCGACCCGCGTCCGCCGTCGCGAACGAAAGAACATCGTGTCGGGCGTCGCCCATGTGAATTCGACGTTCAACAACACGATGATCACCATCACCGATGCGCAAGGCAACACGATCTCCTGGTCCTCCGCCGGCACCATGGGGTTCAAGGGCTCGCGCAAGTCGACCCCGTTCGCCGCCCAGATGGCCGCCGAGGATGCGGTGAAGAAAGCCTCCGAGCACGGCATGCGGACGCTTGAGGTCGAGGTTTCGGGTCCGGGTTCGGGCCGGGAATCGGCGTTGCGCGCGATCCAGGCTGCGGGCTTCAATGTCACCTCAATTCGCGACGTGACGCCGATCCCGCACAACGGCTGCCGGCCGCGCAAGCGCCGGCGGGTCTAGGCAAGTTTCGCGCGCCAACCAGTTTCAAGGCGCGTTTTGCGGTTGTGAGCGTCATCGACCAACGCTCGATTTAGTCCGCTTATAGTCGAGAGAGAAGGCTAAGCCCCGTGATCCAGAAGAACTGGCAAGAACTCATCAAGCCAAAGAAGCTCGATATCGTTCTGAGCGAGGCGTCGCGTAAGGTGGCGACGGTCGTCGCCGAGCCGCTCGAGCGCGGTTTCGGTCAGACGCTCGGCAACTCGCTGCGCCGGGTGCTGTTGTCGTCGCTGCAGGGCGCGGCGATCACCTCGATTCACATCGACGGCGTGCTGCACGAATTCTCGTCCATCCCCGGCGTTCGCGAGGACGTCGTCGACATCGTGCTCAACGTCAAGGACATCGCGGTCAAGATGCAGGGCGATGGCGTCAAGCGCCTCGTGCTCAAGCGCCGTGGCCCGGGAGCGGTCACCGCCGGCGACATCCAGACGACCGGCGACATCCAGATCCTCAACCCGAACCTCGTCATCTGCACGCTCGACGAGGGCGCGGACTTGCGTATCGAGTTCACGGTGATGGCCGGCAAGGGCTATGTGCCGGCTGACCGCAATCGGGCCGAAGACGCCCCGATCGGGCTGCTGCCGATCGACAGCATGTTCTCGCCGGTGAAGAAGGTCTCCTACCGTGTGGAGGCCACCCGCGAGGGTCAGGACCTCGACAAGGATAAGCTGACGATGACGATCGAGACCAACGGCGCGATGTCGCCCGAGGACGCGCTCGCCTACGCCGCCCGCATCCTCCAGGACCAGCTCGCGGTGTTCGTCAACTTCGAGGAGCCGCGCCGCGAGGAGGCCCAGCACGCGATCCCCGAGCTTGCCTTCAACCCGGCGCTGCTCAAGAAGGTCGACGAGCTCGAGCTGTCCGTCCGCTCCGCCAATTGCCTCAAGAACGACAACATCACCTACATCGGCGATCTCATCCAGAAGACCGAAGGCGAGATGCTGCGGACGCCGAACTTCGGCCGCAAGTCGCTCAACGAGATCAAGGAAGTGCTGGCGCAGATGGGTCTTCACCTCGGCATGGAGGTGACGGGCTGGCCGCCGGAGAACATCGAGGACCTCGCCAAACGGTTCGAGGAGCACTACTGAACTTCCTTCTCTCGCATCAGGCGAGAGGAAGCCAAAAACAGCGGCCGTTCCTTGGCACGGCGGCCGCAGACCCGAATAGGAGACAAGCCAAATGTATCACGGACACGCCAAGCGGCGATTCAATCGCACCTCTGAGCATCGCCAGGCGATGTTCGCCAATATGGCGCAGGCGCTCATCAAGCACGAGCAGATCACGACCACCCTGCCAAAGGCCAAAGACCTTCGCCCGGTGGTCGAGAAGCTGGTTACGCTGGGCAAGCGCGGCGATCTGCACGCGCGCCGGCTCGCTATTTCCCGCTTGCGCGACGCCGACCTGGTCAAGAAGCTGATCGACGTGCTGGGTCCGCGCTACAAGGGTCGGAACGGCGGATATACGCGGATCATGAAGGCAGGATTCCGACCCGGAGACAATGCCGCCATGGCGGTGATCGAGTTCGTCGATCGCGATGTCGAGGCCAAGGGCAAGGATTCCGGCCCGGCGCAGGCCGCAGCCGCCGAGAGCTGAGCGCTCGCGACGAGCCGACGTTCATTTGCGAAGGGCAAAGTAGCGGGCTGCACTTTTTTTTCGCGGCCACAACTTGGGCTCGAGGGCAATTGTTCGAACGCGCGCAAGTCCTTAGCTGCTCCCCATTCGTCGCTTGGTCTCCTGAAGACGCCGGGAAGTAGAGCGGACCGTTGACTGCAACACGAAAATGTAGCTTTAAATACGCCGTTGGGGCGCTGTTTGCGCGTATGGGGGACAATTCGGATGAAAACTCTCAAGATTTTGAGTTCTGCGATGTTTTGCGTTGCGGGCCTGGCGGCGTTAGGCGCGAAGGCCGATGCGGCGGTGATCCCCGTCGTAGATCCGCTATTTCGACATGTTTCCCACCGTCGCTACGAATTTCGACGGGTTTACGGTTGGTCCAGGTGCGCCCACCATATTTGTTTTTTGGGTGCGGGACCGGCTGCGCGTTCGCGGACGATAATATTGTCGGCTGGACGGCAACCTCAACATTTAAAAATCCAGGCATCTCGGGCCAATGGGAAACAGGCGTACCGCAGACGACGAACACGTTTAAGACGGACCCGCTGATCAACGGCGTGACGCCGGAGCCTATCGTCGCCCGCGTGATCAACGCGTCGATATCCCAGGTTGTCTCGACTACGGCTGTCGTTGGCGCGACATACACGTTGAATGTCGATCTGGGATTTAACGAGACCCAGGCTGATAATGCCTCTGTCATCCTTATGGTCGATGGCCATCAGGTGCTGGCAACCGCCGCTCCGTCCGACGATCTGACCCGGGCGCAAATGCAGAACACCGGAAATTGGTATGACTTCGAGGCGTCCTATACCGCGACAGCAGCGGACGCAGGCGCTCCAATCGAGATCCTTCTTTCGAGCTTCACAAATGGCTTTGGATGGGGGTACTTCGGCGACGTGCGGCTGACGGACTCATTGGCCGGCGGACCGGTGCTGGACCCACCGGCTGCCCCGGAGCCCGCGACTTGGGCGATGATGCTGATCGGCTTCGGCGGAATGGCTGGCGTTGCTGCTGTGCGCCGTTCATTCCGGGGGCGAAGCGCAGCTGGCCAACTCGCCTGACGACGAAGAAAGGCTGTTGCGCTGGGGGATGGGCGCCTAAAGCCGGATTTACCCCCAGCTGCGGACGATCGCTCGCTTGCGCGGCGCTTCCTGAGCCGGGTCGAGACTTTGCCGCGCCGAGCCTGTGGCGCGATAGCCGTATGATTTGCTAAACCTTTCAATCGTCGCTCCGCCAAGATCCTTGTCGGAGGGAAGTCATTCTGAATTATTTGAAGGGAATGACGAAAACATTAGGACATTGAAGTCGACGCAGTGACGTCCGGTTGTGACGGCCTGCACGATCCCAGTCGCCCATTCGCGCATCTGAATCGTTTGACGGCAAGTAGAGTTGGCTTTCGCGACGGAGAGCCTCGATGGCAAAAAATGGCAAGATGGTGATTTTACGGGGTACTTCGGACCCCGATGGGAAGAACAAACTTCCGGACGAGTTTGGAAAGCCAGCAAAATGGCCAATCGGAGCGCTGCACGTGCGGGCTGCAGAAGACTTCGCAAGGAAAAGAGGCTATGAGCCGAAAACTCTGGGCTTGGAGGGTCAGCAGAGCGGATATAAGGGTAAGCAAGTTCGAGAGTTTTTAAAACTGTTTGCCGGGCTCATATTGGGCCGGAAATGGTACGAGAATGACATGGAACTCAAGCCCGATTTAGACATTCATGCGCTTTACGGCTTCTCTGGCGGCGCCTACAATGTTTGGTGGATCCTCAATTTCCTGGCCGAGAACCAGCCGGACGACCTGCAACGCATTAATCTGGTTGTTGTGCTTGGCCTAGATAAACAATACAAGCGCAAAGCCGATTACGAATGGGCCAAGTATCAGGCGATTGCAATAAAGCACGGCGTTCATTCGGGAGCCTGGGATAAGGACAAATGGAAGAACGGTTGGGAAACCATCTACCATACCAATCCTGATAGGAGCCTCTTGCCAACAACGCTGCCCAAGGAAATCAGGGACAAGGTTTCAACGCAGCATATGTTTGGCCCAGACGTTTTAGCGGCCGGGAATTGGCCGGATGAGACATGAGCGAGGGCGCGCAGCTTCTTCTCGCGCCTCTGTCCCTCTCCCCTGAACGCCAGGCCGACCCGCCGGGCCGTCTAAAGGCGGATCGCGCCGAGCCGCGCGCCTTGCGCCACGGCTTCGGCCCGACCTTGCGCGTCGAGTTTGTCGAGCAGCGAAGCGATGTGAAACTTCACCGTGTGAACCGAGATCGCGAGGCGGCGCGCAATCGCCTTGTTCGACGCCCCGTCGGCGATCAGCGCCAGCACATCGAGTTCGCGCGGCGTTAAGCCGACGTCAGGCCCCGGCTCAGGCTCGCCGGGGATGACAAGCGCCGCGTCGGCAGGCTCGCCGGGCGCGGCGAGCCTGAGCCCCGGAACATCCCCCAGAAGCGCCGTCAGCCGATCGGCAAGCTCCGGCTCGCCGATCTCGATTGCGACCACCAGGACCGGCGGCTCAGCGGTCATTGGCTCTCGGGCCGTTCGCCGATCGTCAGGGTCGTCTCGATCGGCTCGCCGCCTCGGCGCAGCGTCAGTCTGACGCTCGCGCCGACACTGTCGGGTCCGAGCGCGCGCACGAGCTGATGGACGCCACGGATCGGTTCGCCGTTCCAGGCCACAATAATGTCGCCCTGCCGGACGCCCGCTGCCGCGCCGGGCCCGTTGGCGTCGACGCTGATCGTCATCGCCCCGGTCCCGCCGCCGTCGAGCTTGACCGGCTGCAGGCCAAGGCCGAGATAGCCGCGCGCGATCCTGCCCTTTGTTGCGAGCAGATCGGCGACGCGGTCGATCGTCGCCGTCGGAATGACAAGCGTGCGCCTCCGCGGTCCAAAAACAGCCATGCCCAAGGCTTGGCCCGAAGCGTCGAGCGCAAGGCCGCCTTCGCTCGCGCGCACAAGCGTAGCATCGAGTTCGACGCGCGCGTCGATGAGGCCGCCGCGCAGGCTCCGCCATTGCGGACCGACGAACGACACGACGCCAAGCGCTGCATTCGCTGCACCCTCGCGCGCGCCGGCGACGAAGGCCAGCGCTCCGGCCGCAGGCGCGGCAGCCGCAGACGGCGCTTTCGGCAGGTCGGTCCGCTCGATTCGCAACAAGGCGACGTCGGTCGACGGATCGCGGCCGACGATCTGAGCCGGGCTCGAGGCGCCGTCATGGGCGAGGATCGAATGTTCGCCCTCGTCAGCCAGCGCGTTCTCAGCCGCGACGATGAGGCCTGGACGCCAGGAAAAGCCGGTTGACCGTGCGCGCCCGGATTGGATCGAGACGAGGCTCGGCGCGACGTCGCGAATGAGACTGGCGAACCCCGTCGACAAGGCGAGCAAGACGGAAGAGGCGGGTTGGTCTGACATGGGACACTCCTTTGCCGCCTAAGATGTGCCTCGTCGAGACCGCCGCCCACCTCGCCAGATGGTCAGGACAGGCTTCGTCGTTCGCGTCGCCAACGGTTTGCAGCGCGAGCGGGGGCGCCTATATCAGCGAGCTTAGGACAATCGGAGGTTCGGTTTGATTCGGCTGGCGCTCGTTTTCGTCCTCTCACTCATATGGGGAGGCGCGTTCGCTGAGACAGCGCCCAAAGTCCCGCCGCAGAGTCCAGGCCAAGTGCGCCTCTCTTTCGCGCCGGTGGTGAAGAAGGTTACTCCCGCGGTCGTCAACGTTTACGCCTCGCGGGTCGAGACGGCGGCGCGCAATCCACTGTTTGACGATCCGATCTTCCGCCGGTTTTTCGGCGGCGGTGGGGACGATTCCAGAGTGTCGAAAGCGCTTGGATCGGGAGTGATCGTCGACCCGTCGGGTCTCATCGTCACCAATTACCATGTGATCGAAAACATGACCCAGGTGAAGGTCGCGCTTTCCGACAGGCGACGAATTTGACGCCGAGATCGTGTTGCGCGACCCGCGCACGGATCTCGCCGTGCTTCGGCTCAAGGGCGGCAAAGATTTCCCGGTGCTCGAACTTGGCGATTCGGACGCGCTCGAAGTTGGCGATTTCGTCATCGCCGTAGGCGACCCGTTCGGCGTCGGGCAAACGGTGACCCAGGGCATCGTCTCGGCTCTTGCGCGCACGCAAGTGGGGATCAGCGACTACGGCTTTTTCATTCAAACCGACGCCGCCATCAATCCAGGCAATTCGGGCGGCGCTCTGGTCGATCTCGACGGCAAGCTGGTCGGCATCAATTCCGCGATCTATTCCCGCTCCGGCGGCAGCATCGGGATTGGTTTCGCCATTCCCGTCAACATGGTGAAAAGCGTCATCGCCGCGGCGCTGCATGGCGGCGCCACCGTCAAACGACCATGGCTCGGCGCCAGTCTGCAGAGTTTGACCAAGGATATCGCCGACAATCTTGGCATCGACCGCCCGACGGGCGCGCTGGTCGTGACGGTCGCCTCCGTGGGTCCCGCGGCCGAGGCGGGCCTCAAGCGCGGCGACCTCATCACCGCGGTCGACGACCAGAGCGTGGATGACGCCGAGGGCGTCGGTTTTCGGCTCGCGGTTCAGCCCCTCGGCGGTTCCGCCCGGCTATCGATCCTGCGGGCCGGGCGCGCGCTCACCCTGCCGCTCAAACTCGCCGCCGCGCCGGAAGTGCCCCCGCGCGACGCGTTGACCATCCACAGCCGCTCGCCATTCGAGGGGGCGCAGGTCATGAACATGTCGCCCGCGGTCGCCGAGGAGCTGTCACTCGACGGCGCTTCTCAGGGGGTCGTGGTTGCGACGGTCGGCGACAATTCGACCGCAGCGCAAGTCGGCGTGCAAAAGGGGGACGTCGTCGTCGCGGTCAACGGCCAGAAGATCGCAACGACCCGTGATCTGGAGAAAGCCTGCGCGGAACGCGCGCGGCTCTGGGATCTGACCATCCAGCGCGGCGGGGAGACGATCCGCACCCAACTCGGCGGTTAGAGCACCACGTACTCAGATGGAATCGCGGCCGGCGGGCCAGGCCTCGCCAGCGTCGTGACGGCGGTCGCGATTAGCCCCACTTCCGGTGCGCCCACATCCATTGCTCGGGCGCCTCGCGGATGAAAGCCTCGAACTGGCGCTGCAGCGCTTTCGTCGCCGTGAGAGCGTCCGCCGCGCTGTTGTTCGTCTGCGGCATCGAGATCGGCATGATGCGAATGCTGAACCGTCCGCCCGGACGGCGGAACGCGGCGCCGGCGTAAAGCGGCACACCCGTCGTGCGGGCGAGGAGCGCGGGAAAGACCGTTGACCGCGCGGGCTGTCCGAAGAAAGGCACAAACGGTCCGTTGTCGTCTCGGAGGTCGGCGAGGAAGCACGGGCAGGCGCCGTTCTTGATGGCGCGCAAGAGTACGCGCGCGGCCACGGGAGTCTTGGGCGTCAGACCCGCCTTGTAAAGCGGCACGCGAATGCTGTGCAGAAGGGTTTCGATATGAGGGTTGGACAAACGTTGGTAGACGCCGATGAGGGAAACACCGAGCCGCTGGCCGCCGTGCGCCAGGATCTCCCAGTTTCCCAAGTGAAGACCACAGACGATGAAGGGCTTTGCGCCGCGCGCGGCTTCGTCGAAACCTTCCGGCGGCTCGAAGACGATGCGGTCGCTCTCCGTCAGCGTTTTGATGCGAAAGCTCTCGGCGAAGGTCCGCCCAAGATTTTCCCACATCGCCGCGGCGATCGCCTTGCGTTCATCAAGCGACTTTTCGGGGAAGGCCAGTTCAAGATTGGCGAGCGCGCGCTTTTGTCGCCGGAGGCGCGGGGCGATGAGGCGCCAGAGGTTGCCGGAGAGCCATGACGCCACTCGCAGCGGGATAGCGCGCGCCATGACGATCGCCAGCCAGACTGCCGCAAACTCCAAGCGAAGACGAAACTCTCTCGGGAACTTCATGAGACGGTCGGCGTCCTCGAAAGGACGGCGACTCCGGCCCCACGCGTTATTTCCTATTCTGCTCCCGGGTTTTTCGCAACTGCGGCGTTTCAGCCGCTGGGCAAGGCGCGTGGTGCGCGGGGGGAAGAAGGATTGCCTCTCCGACGCCTTCGCCGGGGCAAGCCGACTCGATTTGCTCCGACCTACGCTGCCTCGCGGGCGAGCCGCTCAACCTTGGCCCGCGCTAACCGGAGGTCAATGGACTGCCAAAGGCCATACATTTCCTGGGCGGCGGCGCCCGATGGATTGAGCTCGGTCACGCCCCGGCCTCGGCGAGCCGCGTCCTGGTAGTCGACCCGGGCAAGGATCAACGGGGAGAGCAGCCCGCCCATTTCTTCAAGCGCCTCGATGCCGTCCTGGACCCGCGCGGTCTGCTGGGCGGGCGGGCATTGGTTGAGCAGGAACACGAACTTGGCCCCGATCTCCTCGAGCGTCGTGCGCGCTCGAGCGCTGGCCCATAAATCGAACAGGCTTGGGCGGGACGGAACGATACTCAGGTCGGCGGCTTGCATGGCCGCCGAAGACGCCGCGCCTTCCGCGCCAGGCGTGTCGAGCAGCACGAGCGTCACGCCCCGGCGCTCGAGCGTGGCGAGCAAAGCCGGCAGCCGGGCCGCTCCGGAAGCGAGGACCTCGATATCGCCGGCGGCGCGGATCCTGGCCCAATTCATAAGCGAGCCCTGCGGATCCATGTCGATGACGCAGACTTTCTCATTCGTTTGATGCGCCGCGACGGCCAAGGACGAAGCAATCGTGCTCTTCCCGGAGCCGCCTTTTTGACTCACAAACGCTACCGTCCGCATGGCTTCCGCGCTCAGTCCCGAGGCCCCGCTCGCGATGGAAAGCAGGGCCGGGAGTTAAGGAATGTTCAACAAGTTGAGCGGAAAGGCGTTAACAAGCCGTTTCGAAAGATGCGTCATTCGGCGTTTGGAGCGGATCATTCCGCCACGCGATGCGACCCCGTCTTAGTCAGTCGTCGTCGAGGGGAACGACGCCCTTGAACCCCCCGTCCGCGGCAAGCGTGATCTTCTCGATGCGCATTTCGGCGTTCTTGAGCAGTTCGTCGCAGCGCTTCTTCAAGGCTTCGCCGCGTTCGTAAAGCCGGATCGATTCGTCGAGCGCAACCGCGCCCTTTTCCAGTTGATCGACGATCTGTTCGAGTTCCGCGAGCGCCGCTTCGAACGGCATTGTCGCGATGTCCGGTCTGCCCTCGGTCACGGCGCTGCTTTCCGACCGCTGAGATGTCGCTTCAATCGGGCAAAGCCGAAACGGAATAAAGGGTCTTCAATATGTCGCTTGGCTGCATCTCATTACCGAAAGTGTGAGCGAAAACGACTCCGATCTCGCCCGAGCGGTAGATGTGGCTCAGCGCCCGATCGACTGCAAGCCGGAAATCCTCGTCGCCATGCGGCAGCGCCAGAGCATAAGGCTCGAGAGAGAAATAATTGTCGGCGAGACGGAGCTTGCTCGCGTCGCTGCTTTTGGAGGCGAGATAGGAGAGGATCGCCCGATCCGCGAAATAGGCGACGATCTCCCCCTTGTCGAGCATGGCGAGCCCGTCCTGGTGGGTCTTCGCAGGCGTGACTTCCGCCGCAATATTGGCGCTCGCCAATGTGTCACGCAGGCTTTGCTCGGTCGTCGTGCCCGCCAGAACGCCAATTTTCTTGCCGGAGAGCGCCCCTGAAGTCGCTGGGCCCATCGCCGCCGACGAGCAGGCTCGCCCCGTCGACGAAGGTCGGGATCGAGAAATCGACGTGCTCGCGGCGGGAGAGGGTCTCCGAAGTCGGCTCGCAGAGAAGATCGGCCTTGCCGTTCTCGATCGCGTCGAACCGGTTCTCGCCGGTCACCAGCACATAAGCGACCTTGAGATCGTTGATGTTGAGCTGCTCGCCGATATGCTTCGCAACCGAACGGCAGAGATCGACCATGAAGCCGGCGGGCAGGCCCGCCTCGTCGGTGAACGAGAACGGCGGCGCATCCTCGCGAAAGGCGATGCGCAGCGACTTGTCTTGGCCCACGTGGTCGAGAGTTCCGGCATAGGCCGATCGCAAACGCCAACGCTGCGCCCGCCGCGAGAGCCAACGCTTTGAGCCGTCCGATCGAACGCATGCCCCTCCGAGCCTCCTGCGGATTCATGGGCCTCACGCCGCCGCAGCGAGTTGAAGGCCGATTATACCAGAGAGACAAGCCTCAAGCCAAAGCGAGTGTCCCAACCGGCGATTTCCTGCGATAACCTCCTCAAGTTGCTTTTAAGCGCGCTCTCGGAGTGAGGCCCATGCTCGTCGGCGTTCCCAAGGAAATCAAGGACAACGAATTCCGGGTCGGCATGACCCCGGCCGCGGTCGCCGAGCTCGTCCATCACGGCCATGAGGTGATTGTCGAGACTGCGGCCGGCATCGGCTCCGGGTCCCCGGATGAGGAATATGCGCGCGCCGGCGCCAAGATCATGTCCACCGGGCCGGATGTCTTCGCAGAGGCCGAGATGATCGTGAAGGTCAAGGAGCCGCTGGCGGAAGAGCGCAAGCGGCTGAAACGCGGGCAGATCCTGTTCACCTACCTGCATCTCGCGCCCGATCTCGAGCAGACGCGCGACCTGATGGCCTCGGGCGCGACCTGCATCGCCTATGAGACGGTGACCAGCCCCTATGGCGGCCTGCCGTTGCTGACGCCGATGTCGGAGGTCGCCGGCCGCCTCGCGCCGCAAGTCGGCGCGCATGCGCTGGAGAAGGCGCAAGGCGGGCGGGGCGTGCTGCTCGGCGGCGTGCCGGGCGTGGCGGCGGCCAATGTGGTCGTGCTCGGCGGCGGCGTGTCGGGCACGCATGCGGCGACGATTGCGGTCGGCATGGGCGCTTCCGTCACCGTGATCGACCGCTCGCATGAGGCCTTGAAGCGCCTCTCGGCCGAGTTCGGCTCGGCTTTGCGGACGGTCTATTCGACCCGCGCCTCGATCGCCGATCTCGTGCGAAGCGCGGATCTCGTCATCGGCGCGGTGCTCCTGCCCGGCGCGGCCGCGCCCAAGCTCGTCACCCGCGACATGCTCAAGACCATGCGTCCCGGCGCGGTCATCGTCGACATCGCCATCGACCAGGGCGGCTGCTGCGAGACCTCGAAGCCGACGACCCACTCGCATCCGACCTATGTCGTTGACGGCATTGTCCATTATTGCGTCGCCAACATGCCGGGCGCGGTCGCCCGCACCTCGACCTTCGCCCTCAACCACGCGACCCTGCCGTTCGCGCTCGCGCTCGCCGACAAGGGCTGGCGCCAGGCGCTGAAGGACGACCCGCATCTGCGCGCCGGCCTCAACGTGCACGACGGCAAGCTCACCTGCGAGCCGGTCGCGGCGGCGCATGGGCTTCCCTACACGCCGGCCGAGAGCGTGCTTGCGGGGTGAACTGGGTCGCCTCGGGGGGTCGTCCGCGGCTGGCGGGATACAACCTGACGCGCGAACCGTGAAAAAATAAACGCTCTTAAACGCTCATAAACGCAAATAAACGTTAGTTAATTTGCCCTATGGCATGCGAGCGGCCATGCCTCACTTTTTCGCGGACATTCTGTTTTTCTGTAAAGAGACCTCGCGTCGTCGCCTCGGTAAACCCGAAGCCACATTCCTGAACATCCGTCTCGGCTGGTGAACATTTGTACGTGTCCTATAATCAGGACGGACGGTGTTCGGCAGCGGCTTTCGCCGCCGCACGGCGTTCGGCTGCCGCCTTCTTTCCAGCCATACGTCTAGCAGTCTGATCGGCTCGGATTTCTCGCCATCCTTCACTTTCTTCGTCGCCGACGAGCGGCCGTTGCTTTTGCGGTGCGAAGCTTATGACCAAAATCCCATTGCCTTTCTTATTCGGCAGGCGCGCGTCTTCTAAAAAGTTTGCGAGATTGCGCCAGCACAAGCTCGGTATCGCGTGGAACGCCGCCGCCAGCCTGCCATCGGCGCACGGTCCGGTCGGTAACGTTGAGCGTTGCGGCGAGTTTGATTAGCGCCATTCCCACCGCGCGACCAACTGCAATTCACAATCTGCTTGCCAACCAAGTGAAGACTGAACCAGCGCAAATCCCGCCTGCTCGCCGAAAATTTGTTTGTAGCTTTCTTTGGCCAAATATCTGCACGCGAGCATCGTGAAAGCCGAAGACATAACCCTGCGGCCAGCTTGTTAGTCATTAGCGTAGAAAACGCCTCACGCGGAGGCTTACCTTCCAGAGAAAGCTGCAATGACAAAAGCTTCTCTATTAGATCGATGACAGATTGCACATTAGGTCCGTCGCTCTTTAGCCTCTCAGGCGCGCGATTCTGACGCCGAAACCGGTTCCAAATCATGTCAGAACCTCCTCCGGAAGGCTTGGGGCGACGCGGCCGGCCGTGACCCATGTCGGATCGAAGGCGATGCGGCGAAGGGCAGGAGGCCGGAGCCGCGCGGATCGAGGCGAACGCTGTCGGGCCGCTGGCGACCATCGCGAATTGAGGGTGGGCGCGGGGAAAATGGTGGCCGCGACCCGACTCCCAGCGGTTCAGAATGTTCAGAAACAGATCGTGCGCTGCCTAAACTGGTCATATCATCTTCCACCGACACTGTCTCAATTGGAACTGGCGCAACGAGCAGACTTCCAGTACCATACTTGCAACCTCTTCAGCCGCCTCAGAGCAACCGACCGAACTGCCTCATTCCAGGTCATGTGGAGTCGCGTCCAGTCCCTCGCGCCGCAACATCGTGGCGGCCTGTTTACAACCGTAGAGAGCGCCTTTGAAATGAACGATATCCGACCGGCTCCAGCAGCAGAAGTCGAATCCTCTCAAACCGGAGCTAGTCAGCATCTGGCCAGATTGATTGCGTTCTACTTACCTCAATTCTATCCTATTCCAGAGAACGATGCATGGTGGGGTCCCGGGTTCACGGAATGGACTAACGTCGCGAAAGCGCGGCCGCTTTACAAAGGCCACAAACAACCCCGGTTGCCGGCCGATCTCGGCTTTTATGACCTCAGACTTGCCGAGACCCGGGAGCGCCAGGCCGACATGGCCAGAGCAGCCGGCATTGAAGGTTTCTGCTATTGGCATTATTGGTTCGGCGGGGGACGCCGAATTCTCGAGCGTGTCTTCGACGAAGTCCTGGCCACTGGAAAGCCGAACTATCCTTTTTGTTTGGCTTGGGCGAATCAATCGTGGTCCGGCGTCTGGCACGGCAACCCAAAACGCGTCCTGGTCGAACAAACGTATCCAGGAACAGCCGATTTCCAAGCTCACTTTCGCGCGATCTTGCCCGCGTTCAGAGATCGGCGCTATCTGACGGTTGGCGGAAAGCCGATTTTCATTGTCTACAGCCCCTTCAACCTACCCGACACCAAGGAGTTCACGGATCTTTGGAATGAGTTGGCTCTGAAAGCTGGCCTGCCCGGCGTCTACTTTGTTGGCATGTCCAATAAATATGACAGCGAGATTTTGCGGCCCTTTGACATGCTCTCCGAATTCGGGCCCGGGAGCTTCCTCGACAAATTGCCGCGCGACTTCAGAAGTCGCGCGGTCCGGAATTGGAGGAGGCGACATTTTGGTCCTTTACTAAATAGGATTGTCCCTGTGTCTATTCGGCGTCCGTCCCGATTCGAGTATCGAGACATGATCGAGGCTGAGATGAGAATTCCATTGCGAGAGAAGTACGCTCCCTGCGTAATTCCAAATTGGGATAATACTCCCCGATCCGAAAAGAGGGGCGAAGTATTGGACAATGCGACGCCAGACCTGTTCGAGTTATATCTAAAGAACGCAATCGGCAAGGTGCTGCACAAGCCTTATCAGGAACGGATCGTGTTCCTGAAGGCGTGGAACGAATGGGCTGAAGGAAACTACCTGGAGCCCGATCGCGAAACGGGCTGGGCGTATCTCGACGCCATTCGCCGGGTGGTCGTCCAACCGATGTTTCGGCCTGAATCAACCGCGGCAAGCGTCACACAAGAGAGACGCGCGACCACTGAAAATTGCTGATGTCGCATGGTTTCAAAGAACTTTGGCGCGAGCCAAAACATACTTTGCACGCCCGAATTCAACGAAGTTGATCCCTTCCAGCCGCTCATTTTCAAGCTTTCCGCATAAGACGCGATCGACCCTCTTGGCAGCCTCTGCGCCGCCGAGGCGAGTGGTTCGACGCCCCAGGTTTCGCATTGAGGGTATATCTTCTTGACAAATTCCGCGATGTAACCCTCTGCGCAGCCAATATCAAGCAAAGCAGAGGTGCTTTGCGGGATAAACGGCAGTATTTCGCCTCTTTCGAGTCAATAATACCATTCAACTGGCACTGAAGTAGGGCTCAGGGTTTAGGGGTGTTTTCGGGCGCTAGAGTCAGGCCGAAGTCGTGCGCGCATATTGAACAAGTTTCTCCTCAAGTCGATCGATCGCCGCATTCATGTTCCACTTTTCCTTGACCGCCAGACGTGCATTGGCCCCTAATTTACGCGCCAAGGATGGGTCAGCGGAAAGCCGCTCAATGGCTTCTGCCATCGCAGCCGGGCTATTCTCAACCAACAACCCGGTCACCTGATCGACCATCGTTTCGCGAACCCCCCCTTCTGCAACAGCGATAACGGGAAGCCCGCAAGCGTTCGCTTCCAGGGGTGCGAGTCCAAACGGCTCCAGCCGCGGCGCATATAGCAAAGCCATGGCGTGATTGAGGATGTCGATTACCTCGGAATCGGACACGCCGACTTTTGCTTCGAATACGACGCCTCGCGAATGCGCCAAGGCTTTCATCTCGTCGACATAGCTTTTGTCCGCAATGTTGCCGACCCAAATAAGCGTTGGACGTGGCGCGGACACATTTCCGACTGCCTCGATGCAGAGCCGAACATTTTTCGCAGGTGTTATCGAGCCGAGGCCAACGAGACTATGCGTTCGGTTTAGGTTCTTATCGACGAATAGGTCGCTATTTATCCCAAGGTAGCACACGTCAGCGTCCAACCCATAGGCCCGCAATACGCTCTCTCGGCTGAAATAGGAATTTACCAGGATGCGGTCGAAGCCAGCGGCGTTTTCGAATTCCTCGCGGGCCTGCAAACGCGAATTTCGTATGAGTTTCCAGTCGATGATCGCGGCCTTCAGGGTCGAAGGTTTAAGGAGAGATGCGCTGCGGTCTGGAGGCGCCAGCCACGGCAGACGCGGCAGAGCTTCGTAGAGCCAACGATAAGGCTCTCCCAAGTAGATCACGGAGGGAATGCTCACGAAGCGACCGATCGGCGTCGTTCTGAAAAAAACGCAACAATTCGCGAAAAGTATATCAAACCCGCCGCGGCCGATCTCCTCCGCGCAGGCTCGGCAATGCGTGTCCATCGCCCCCAGCTGTCGCGCCGTTAACGACGTAGTGCCGAACTTGTCACTGAAGCGGCTGGTCGGCCACGCCAGATCGACAACATGCTCGGGAATCAGCGGGCTGAGCGGCAAATATTCGCGATCGGCTGTCGGCGGGCACCAAGCTTCCAAAGTATGACCGCGCGCGAGAAGTCCAACCACGTGGTCGTACAGGGCACGCTTGCCGCCGCCGCTGCGGAGATTGTGCCAAACGGCAATTTTCATGCCTCGTGTTCCACGTAGTTGTTTGTTGGATTAGCGCAAGCAGTTGGAAGAGTCATCTGGCTCAAGAATCAGTACGGCAAGTGGTGACAATTAGGACGGTAATTTACCACTGTTACAGATTAAATATTGTCGCCGCTCAACAGGATTGCAAGCGACCTTTTTCTGACGCGCTTTGTGCCGAAGCCGCAGCGATCATAATTCATCGCCCCGACGCCGGCGGCCCTTGCATACGCGCCGAGAAGCGTGCTTAATTGATGCTTGGCGGTCCCCGGCGTGGACGCCACGGGCCTGGGCGGCCCAGCAGAGTCGGGGCGACCAAAAAAACCAGAAAATTAGGTAAGCAACGTGCGCGGAGCCAAACGGGCAAAGCAAGTTTTTGCCAGATTGAGGATGCAATCGTGTGTGGCCAAAAGGCGCAGCGCCGAACAACGGCTCACGCTGGAAAAGTGAACGGGACTGCATGGTCAAAGTTAGCTCGGTGAGGCGATTGGTCAGGCGTGGGCGCCAGATGTGGGCTGCGCGCTCCAATGCAGCTATTTTCGGGAATATCTACGAAAATAGAACTCTGGGGAGTTGGTTCTGATCCAGAAGTTCCTTTCTATTCTGGAATAGGATCTCATGATCCGTCAGTTATACAATATGTCTCTCTCGTGTCTGACGTAATTGACCGGTATTATATCAAGAATGTTGTCGAGATTGGCTGCGGAGATTTTACGGTCGCCTCACAATACGTAGACAAATGTCAGAACTATTTAGGAATCGACGTTGTAAAGGCTTTGGTAGAGCACAATCAAAGAACATATGGGACCAAAGCAGTAAGATTCTTGTTTGCCGACGCCAGCAGAACGAAGTTAACTCCATGTGATCTATGTATTATAAGGCAAGTTCTTCAACACCTGAGCAATAAAGATATTATGAGTATATTCGAAAATATTACCGCAAAATATATCCTTGTGACCGAGCATCTTCCGGCCGCCCATAAGGTTACCTCTTTTAATCTAGACAAGAAACCAGGCGCGGATATACGGGTGCCCCGAGGATCCGGTGTGTTCATCGACAGGCCTCCCTTCAATTTGAAGGCTCAGGTTCTTATGGAGGCGAACGTCACTAGCGACATTCACGAAGCAGACGAGAGGCTTGTGACTTGGCTCGTATCCAGATGAAGGCGAGATCCTTCACTGGGGCCCAGATGACGCTTCGGGCTGAGCAGTCCTTCCGAGCAGGACCGCGCCATTGAATATCAATTCGGCGCTTCGATCTGCTTTGGGCAGGATCGAAGAGAGCGATCATTCAGGTCGGCGTCGTAGGGGCGTAGTCCAAGGGTTTGTCACCGGGCTGGGCAGTCGCAGTGTGGGCTTCCTGGTAAAATTTCTATCGGTGCCGCTCACCGTCGGATATCTTGGGAAAGAGCGTTACGGTGTCTGGATTTTGCTCGCCTCGCTATTGGCGTGGGTGGGCTTGGCGGACCTTGGCGTCGGCAATGGCCTCAGGACTGCGATCGCGAGCGCATTGGGTTCCGGACGCCCCGAGCTCGTGCGCAGCCTCCTTAGCACCGCTTTCGCTCTATTCTGCACAATTGCCGCTGTGCTCGAACTCGTCGCCGCTGTAGCTTGGCCGTGGATCAATTGGGTGGCGCTTTTCGGGATAACGACCGAAGAGGCTCGCGCCGAAGTCGGCCCCGCAATCGCTACGTCGTTCGCGTTCTTCTTGCTGGCCTTCCCCCTGTCCATAACCGCCGTCACCTACGACGCCCTGCAGGAGGGCAAGCTTCGGAACTATTGGGACATGGTCGGCAATATCGCCAGCCTGGTGGCCCTAATCGCCGTCACACGCACCCATGGAGGCCTAGTTCGGCTGGTTCTAGCCGTATCTGGCACAGGTCTAATCGTGAACGTTCTCAGCGGCGTCTGGTTGTTCGGGTACTACAAGCCCCTCTTTGCGCCTCGGCCTCAAGCCGTTCAAATATCCTCCGTTCGAAGGCTTCTGCATACCGGGGGTACATTCTTTCTAATCCAAATAGTAGCTCTAATCATTTTTCAAACCGACAATTTCATTGTCGCAAAATTTGCCGGTTCCGCCAGCGTCCCATCGTACAGCCTGACATATACACTGTTCTCATATAGTTATTTGCCACAGACGATCTTATTCAATTACGTTTGGGTGGCCTACGCCGACGCAATAGCGCGCCGTGACATTGGGTGGGTCGCCCGCACGTTGAAGCGGAATTTGTCATTCTCGCTCGGGTTCACGCTAGCCGCTGTCGTTCCGTTGATCTTCATCGCCCACCCGTTCATCCAGTTGTGGACGCGAGGCGCTGTTGTGCCGCCCGTGGACCTTGTCTCCTGGATGGCGGCCTGGAGTATGATCTACGCCTTTTGCAGCCCGATCGCCTGCCTTCTCGCCGCCGCAGACCACATGAAGGCCCAACTCGTGTACAGTGCGGTATCCGCTGCCGTGAACATCGTATTGTCGATTGTCCTAATCAGGTCTTGGGGAGTTACCGGAGTCATCGCTGGCACTGTCATTTCGTACATAATATTTATATGCTTCCCCATCGCAATTGATGCGCTTCTCCTGCTGAGGAAGCTCAGAAATGCGTTGTAAAATACGACTCCCAAACATGGGACTAGTTGCATGAATTGGGGTCCTCTTCTCGAACAAAACCGAGAATTTTCGAGGCCGGTGGTCCCGACTTCCAAGAAAGCGATAGACCCCCAGCCGCCGCATATCTCGCGCCGCGCTCGCTAGCCGCCAATTCACGGGGTGGCCCCCGGCAGCGAACGCCCTATACTCCGCCGCGCATGTCCGAGACTCAGAAGGAGCCGCAAATGTTATTCGATCAGGTGTTGCGACGGGTACGGCACGCAGCAATTGGGCAGCTATTAAAGGAAAGCCAAGAGCAGACGCGCCTAATGCGCGACCAGCATGATTTTCTGTTGAATATGAAATGGGCGATGGCGGCCCAAGACTTCCAAAACCCACTTAACCGTTTTGGCGCCAAATTCTTCTCTCAAGGCGACGAAGACGGCATCACGCTTGAGATCATCAGGCGACTAGAACTCAAAACCGGAACGTTCCTGGAGTTCGGTGTCGGCGATGGTACGGAAAACAACACGCTTGTCCTCCTATCGATCGGATGGCGCGGCGCGTGGGTCGGCGGCGAGAACCTAGCCTTTGACCCGCACGTCAATCCGAAGCGTCTTTTTTACAAAAAGGCGTGGGTTTCACTCGACAACATCAATGAACTTGTCAGATCGGCTCTGTCCGCCATTGCTGCTTCAGATGTAGATGTTTTGAGCGTCGACCTGGACGGCAATGATCTCTACTTTACCGAAGCGCTTCTCAACGTCTTGCACCCAAAACTCGTGATTGTCGAATACAACGCCAAATTTCCACCACCGGCACGCTGGTCCGTGGAATATGACCCCAATTTTCGGTGGGACGGCACCGATTACCACGGCGCGTCGTTAGCATCGTTTTGCGACCTTCTTGCGCGGTTCGGCTACACACTTGTCTGCTGCAATGCAGCTACAGGAGCCAACGCCTTCTTCGTCAATAACAACTATCGTACGGCATTCGAAGACGTGCCGCAGGACATCAACAACATTTTCATCGGTCCAAAGTTCCAGCTTCCGGCGCGTTTCGGCCATCCCCGGTCGCCAAAGACAATCGCACAAATGCTCAGTAGTTCCGGCACAGTGACGGCCTGACCGGCCCTGAAAGTGCGAAAAGTGCCCGCCAATTAGCGTCTAGCCGCTGTCCGGTATGGGGTGCTGGTACGCGTCACGCGTGACCTCGGATTTGATTTCTATTGGCATGACAAATACTGTGACAATATCTTTGCAAAGCATTTCGTCGCCAATCGTAAATCGCGATTCGCATTATTGACTGCCTTCGAAGTCTTCGAGAATCTCGTGGACCTACTCTCTGAGATAAAAACCAGTTAGCCTTTTCTAACAATCTCCTTTTTTCGACTCAACTTGTTCCGAACGGAGTGAAGAACGCGAGCGATTGGTGGTATTTTGCCCTGAGCATGGCAACACGTTGCCTTCTATACTGTAGAAGCGCTTCGGGAGGTATCCAAGTCCTTCAACCTCTATCTGTCCACTGACGGCGTCGGGACGCATCTTCTCTCGCAAAAACCGGTCTCGAATCGCTCAAACGCGAAGCCCGCACGCCGCACGAGCAAATCGGTGTCGTTCGACCCCGAAATTTACAAGGCTGTCAAAGCGTTCGCGGCGTATCGCAGGCGACCTATCGGCTTGGTTATAGTCGATTTGGTCGCTGAGAGGTTGGCTGCCTTGGCGGCCGAGCGTGGAGTTCCTGCCGAAACTCAGGACCGCGCCGCGTGACCTACCTGACCGAGCGGACGCTATCTGATGGCTGAAAACTAAGCGGCCTGAGACTGCCTCGCAAACAGTCTCAGGCCGGAATTTCCGGGCGATTAGCCGTCGCCAAGATTAGAAAGGCAGTCTCAACGTGGTCTCCTATAGCGATCTCGCCGTCTTAGGTCAAGCCTCATTCAACCCATCGGTTGATGGTACCGACCCCCAAATCAATTTAATCGAGCAATGGCGTACGTCAGAACGCGGAGATAGGCGCGCGGCGGTGGCCCTACCGACTATCGGGCAGGAATGCGCCGAACTCGACCGGCTCGACGAACGCCATTGCGATGATCCCGCCCTGAAAGACTGCACAGTCGATCTTGTCGCGATCTCGGCTGCGCGTAATGCCGACACGTCATCCTTTTACAGAACCCCGCCAAGCGGCGGTCCTTCCCCAGCGCGAACATGGGCGTTGATCGCTCGCATGAAGGCCAAGCGCGCAGCCAGGGTCCGGATCGCCCATCCTCGCACAAAACCAGTCCGATCAGGAGCACGCCAAGTCCGTTCGCCTGCCACTCATGGCGGATCGCGAAAAGCAGGTGATGACGGCGATGGCGGCGACGGCGGTCCGCCAGGAACCACGCCCCTTTTTGTGTCACTCCCTAAACCGCGACGGGGTTATCGGTTCATCAACGCCAATTGTGAGTGCTGGCGGCAGCAGATCTCAAATCTGTTCTGCACAAAGTGCGCGCCGGTCGATCGGCGAGAAGTTCCGCGCGAGGGAGGCAGCCAATGAGTACCCGCGCCGCCCGCCGTCGCGCCGCTAAAGCCTCCCGTCGCGCCCTCACGCCAACCGGCGCGACCGCGCTTGACGCAATCCGCGTGAACGGCCGCGAGGCCTTTTTCGCCAAGGCGTTTGCGTTGATGGAAAGCAACGATCCGCGAGAACGCGCTGTCGCCGAGTTTATGCTTCGCGGCGCATGGGCTTCCCTACACGCCGGCCGAGAGCGTGCTCGCGGGCTGATCCCGGGTCGCGCCCGTGGCCCACGTGGAGCTGGCGGATACAACCTGACGGGCGAAATCCGCAAAAAATAAACGCTCTTAAACGCAACCATAAACGTTAGTAAATTTGCTTTCATTTACTAACGTTTATTTTTTCGAATCGGGACTTTTCAATGGGTTACGGCCGATTCAAATAAAAAAAATTTCTCTGTTCTATCTCCGGTTGTAAGTGGCGGTTCGAGTTGGCTTCGCGGCCACCTTAACCACTTTTTCACTCCCGCCATTTCAGCCGCGCGGACCCCGCGCCTAGATCAATGATCGAGTTCGCCATCGCCGAGCACGATAGCGGACATTTCTGCTTAACGCAAGAAAATGTCGACCACGTCCTGAATTGCCTTACCCGTTTGCCGGTTCCAAGTTGTACGAAGGGTCGCTTCGCTCCCGCCCTCATCCGGCCCGTTGGGCCACCTTCCCCCAGAGGGGGAAGGGGTGGCAAGCCTCGTGGGCGTGGCGCCCGCCGGTTCCAAACAGCAATCGCCGCCGACCAGACCCTCATCCGTCGGGCTTCGCCCGACCCCTTCTCCCTGAGGGAGAAGGGGGCGCGGGCGCTAGATCGGAGGACTTGCGGCGCACACGGCGCGACGCCGGCCCGCCTTCTTCGAACGCTCCCAAGCGAGATGGCAATCGACTCGACAAGGGCTGCGACCGGCTCTCGATGGGGCGGCAATGTGGGTCGCGGACCGATGATCCCTACAACGCCGACGCCGCTCGGAAACCCCTGCATTTTCAGGCATTGTCTTCACGGCTCCGAAACCTGGCCGGACTAGAACAGGCGCACGCTGTTCTTCGAGGTCGTTCCATGCGCAAGTTTGCCTTCACTGTGCTTCTTTTCGGATTGTCCGCCGGCGTGAGCGCGGCGCAGGCTCAGGCCGCCGGCCGGCTCTCGGTGCCGGTTTCGGGGCTTCGCAGCGACGAAGGCGTCGTGCGCTGCGGGCTTTACGCCGCGCCCGAGGCCTTCCCCAAAGCCGGACAGGAGAGCCGAGGGGTCATCGCCAAAATCAAGGGGGGACAGGCGACCTGCGTTTTCAACGGCTTGAAGCCGGGAACCTATGCGGTCGCCGCGTTCCACGCCGCGAACGACGAAACCCAAATGCAGTACGGCATGTTCGGCAAGCCGAAGGAAGGCTATGGATTCTCCCGCAATCCGCCCGCGCGCATGGGAGCGCCGGCCTTCGCCTCAGCCGCCTTCGACTTTACCGGGGGCGCCCAGTCGGCGCCGATCAGGCTCACGTACTGAACCCGCGCCTGCCGCCGGGCCTCAAGCAGCTGCTTTTGGGGTCGAATTCACGTGACCTCATTCTTCGAGGATCTCGCTTCATCCTCAGGGCGAGGGGTTGGCGCGATCCGTCTCAGCCAAACGCGCGAGCTGCGCACTCCCCTTTGCAATTCGTTAGCCATATTCGCAAATTTTTAAGCCCTTGATTCGTATCGTGGCGCGAGAGGGGTTTCCCGATGCGCCGCTTGTTCACGATCGCTTTGTCGCTGCTTGCGCTCGGGGGCGCAGCGCGGGCGGCCGATCTTCCGCCGGCGCCGCAACTGCCGCCCATGGAGGCTGAGCCGCTCTGGACCGGCTTTTACGCCGGGCTCAATGTCGGCGGCGCCTTCGGCTCGAGCCGCAACGCCTTCACTGTTGCCGGATTTGGGCTCCCGTCCTTCGCCACGTCGCTTGACGGCGTCATCGGGGGCGGCGAGGCCGGCTACAACTGGCAGACGGGCCCCTGGGTCCTTGGCCTCGAGGCGAATTTCGAGGGGAGCGGGCTCAGCGGCGGGCGCAATGCGCCGTGCGTGCCGCCGCTCTGCGGAGCGTTGGCGGCAAGCTACGCGCAGAGGCTCTCCTGGTTCGGGACGCTGCGGCCGAGGATCGGCTATGCGCTCGGGAACTGGCTCTTTTACGCCACCGGCGGCGGCGCCCTCGGCCAAGTCGAGACGAATGCGGCCGCGGCGGTCGGGCCCTTCGTCGCCGCCGACAGGCGTGGCGGGACGCGAGGCGGCTGGACGCTGGGCGGCGGCGTCGAAGTCGCGTTGGCGCCGGGCTGGAGCGCGAAGATCGAATATCTCTATCTCGATCTGGGCAGCCGCACGACCACCTATCTTATGAACCCGCCGATCTCGAACGCCTCGCGCCTGAGCGCCAATGTGATCACCACCGGCGTGAACTACCGCTTCTGATCCAATCGGCGCGGAGTTGGCGTCGGCGAACGAAGGCGATCGAGGCCGCGCTCCGGGACCGGAAGCGGCCAGAATGGTCGCGATAAAGCGCCAATTCGATTGAATTAATCCGCCCAAAGACGCGGAAAACGAACGCGCGCGCTTGTTTTCATCATTCCGACCGCCGCCATTTCTCGCAACAGCGCCGGTCTCGGGGTCGGCGCGGCTACAAGGAAGGCGGCCCACGGCGCGCCGGTTCAAGGATGCGTGTCAGAATCGCGGCCCACGCACGCGCGCTCTTGACCTCGCCCGAATCCGCCATGTGGCAGTCGTCATAGCGATCCTGAGCCGACAGCAGCAGGTCCGTGTCGACTCCGGCCTTAAACCCGGGCTCGATCGAGGCAAGCTCATGCTGCGCCGCTCGGATCGGGTTCAAAGCAGACCAGCCGGGCAAGCATCGGGTCGCGGTCGAAACGAAAACCGGCGCGTCGACGGCGTTGGCGCGGAGCGTGTCCGCGAACGACAGGAAACTTTCCTTGTATTGAGCCGGATCGGTCCGGAGCGCAAAGTCGGATTCGCCCTGATGCCAGAGAACGTGGGTGACGCGATAATGCGTGACGAGGTCCTGGACGAGCGGGATCATCGAAATGTTGAGCGCGCCGCCCTTCGCCCATTGCGCGATATTCGAGCCGCCCACGGCGAGGGGAGCGAGGATCACGCGGTCAAACGCGCCTTGCTCGATGAGTTCGTCCGCCATCAAGGTCCAGGGTTCGCCGGCAAAGCCCGTCGCGCCCAAGAGTGGCGAAGCCGCCACGTAGCAGCGGCCGCTGATGAAATTCAGCACGCGGTCGGGATGGCGGGTCTGATGCCGCTGTGCGGCGCTGTTCGCGGCGTTGGACTGCCCGGCGATCAGGAGCACGGCGGTCCTTGGCGTCTGTTTTGGGCATGGCGCCTCGGTCTTGCCCGCGTATCCCATGAGGCGCCCCGCGGAATCGAGCGCGATCGGCAGCGACTCGGGTTCGTTCACGAATGGCTTCGGAGGCCCTTCAAGGAGCTGAAGCGAATAGCGCACCGGCCAGATTCGAACGACGCCGGCCCATGCGCCTATGACCGCGCCCAGGACAAAGAGGCAGAACGCGAACAGCGCCAGCACGCCGAATAGGGCGGTTCTGCGCCTGAAATCGTTTCCCAGGACGAGGGTCGGCACTGTGGGCTCTCTCAACCTGACAAAACGGGACGAGCAATTCAGGGGGATCAGAACGGCGAAGCTCCCGGAGGCTGCGCTGAGCCGTGCGATTCCGGCTCGCCCTGGCCGCAGTTCCGGGCCATGTCGCCGGGGTGAGGTTTTCCGTTGAGAAAACGTGGCCCGAATGGCCGAGAGGGAACGATGTTGCGCGACAGGATGTCGCGTTGCGCTTCTGTGAGATTGGGAGCGATCGCGACATAGGCGTCCGCCATTGCGCCAAACATCGCCTGCATGGCGGCCGCATGCCTCTCCATCCGTTTCAACCGCTCGCCGGCATCGGCGGAGAGGGGGCGCGGAGGGTCTTCGACGCAGGCGCGGTCGACCGCTCCGGCAGAGGCTCGCATTGCGTTTGCGAAACGTCCGCCAGGCTTCCTCCTGGCTCGGTTCGGGAGAGATTTTCGCCTCGAGATAAGCGAGTTTCGCGGCGAACAGAGCGCGCCCTTCCGTGCATGGCGAAGCGTCATCCATGGCCGGGGGATCAGCCTTCGCATCCATGGCGCTGAGCGCCCAAAGCCCGGCGCCGGAAAGAGCGATAACGATAATTGCGGTTCGCGTCGCCCGAGCTGATACGAAAGACATGGAAAACCTCTCGGTTCAGACAATGCTGTCGAACCGGACTAGCCGCGCGATGTTTCCGGCAAATATCCTGATTGTTGCAGACGATGACAAAACATGGGCTCGCGCGAGTCAGCTGAAATGTTCGGTTACAAATTCCTTCTGGCCTCTTTCTTGGGCATCGATTAATTGCGGCCGGAATTTGTTCGGTCCGGAGCGTATTTCTTGAGCACAGGCGCCGCCTGTCACGTCCTGGTTGTCGATGACGACCGCGAGCTCCGCGCGCTCGTGGGCAAGTACCTTGCCGAACATGGCTTCAGGGTCACCCAGGCGGCCAACGGGCGCGAGATGATGAAAGCGATCGAGGTCGGCCGTTTCGACCTCGTCGTGCTCGATCTCATGATGCCCGGAGATAGCGGGCTCGTGCTCTGCCAGAAGCTGCGCGAGCAGAATGGGCCTCCGGTCATCATGCTGACCGCCATGGGCTCCGAGGTCGACCGCGTCATCGGCCTTGAGATTGGCGCGGACGATTATGTCGTAAAGCCGTTCAGTCCGCGCGAGCTGGTCGCGCGAATCAAGGCCGTGTTGCGCCGCGCGGCCAAGGTCGCGCCGGACGGCGACGATCTGCCGCTGGCCTACGAGTTCAACGGATGGCGTTTGGAGCCGGCCGGCCGCGTCTTGCGCTCGCCGAGCGGCGCGATCGTCGACATCACGAGCGGCGAGTTCGACCTGCTCATGGCCTTCGTCGCGCGGCCTCAGCGCGTGCTGACAAGAGACCAGTTGCTCGATCTCGCGAAGGGGCGGTCGAGCGCCGCTTTTGACCGGAGCATCGACGTGCAGATCAGCCGGCTCAGACGAAAGATCGAGGCCGATCCGCGCGAGCCTGCGATCATCAAGACGATCAGGAGCGGCGGCTACCTCTTCACCAGCCTCGTTCAGGCGATAAGGCCGACAGCGTGATCAAGGGACTGCTTGGGCGCCTTGGTCTCGCCGCGCGGATCGGCGCCGCGATCGCAGCGGCGGTCATCGCCATTCAGGTGCTTGTGACCCTTGTGTTCCTCATGCACCCGCCCAATTTTCAGCCCTTCTATAGCGCGCGTTGGCTGAGCGGCTCGGCGGTCGAAATCATCAAGAATGCGATGGCCGGGGCGACAGAGCCGTCTAGCGCTTTGGGAAATCTGCCGAACCCTGAATCTCTTTCCGTTCGCTTCGACCGTGCGCCGCCTCGTCGCGCAACGAGCGACCCTCCCTGGCCGCTGAACAGGGTGCTGGCGACCGTTCGAAGCGAACTCGGCGGCCCAGCCGCTCCCACCCTGGAGGCTGTCGGAATGGGGCCGTCGGACGAGGCCATTCCCGTTGTGCCGGCCGACGCTTCCGCAGCTCTGCCGAGCGGACCTCTTCGATCCGGAGAGGACTTGCTGGCGCCTCCCATCTTCCTCATCGCCGCCGATCTCCATGACGGCCGTTGGCTTACGATTGAGCCGAGCTTCAGGGCTCAACGCAGACGGTTGATGCGGTCGCTAGCTTTCATATTCATCGGCACGCTTCTTATCGCCGCGATCGCGGTGCTCACCGCGCGGAGTCTCATCGCGCCGCTCTCGCAGCTGGCGACGGCGGCGGACGCGCTTGGGCGGTCGCCCGAGATTATTGAAACGCCACGCCCGGCGATCCGCGAGTTTGCAGCGATCCACAGTGCGTTCGAGACCATGCAGACGCGGCTCAAGCGTTTCGTGGCAGAGCGCACCCATATGCTCGCCGCGATCTCGCATGATCTGCGCACGCCGCTCACGCGGCTCAGGCTTCAGGCCGAGTTCATTGGCGACGGCGAATTGCGCGAGGGCATGCTCGCCAACATCGATGCGATGCGAGACATGCTGACGGAGACGCTGAGCTTCGCGGAAGGCGATGCAAGCACCGATGCGTCGACTTCGTTCGACCTCGCGTCCATCCTCATCAGCCTTTGCGACGAGGCGTCCGATGCAGGCGCGCAGGCAGAGTATGACGGGCCTGATCATGTGACGGCCTTCGGCAAGCGGACCGCGATCCGGCGGATGTTCTCGAATCTGATCGACAATGCCGTGCGCTACGGCGGCGCAGCGCGCGTCTCTCTTCGCGAGGACGCGAGCGACTGGATCGTCGTTGTCGCCGACGAAGGACCAGGGATTCCTCCGGAATTGTTCGAGCGGGCGTTCGAGCCGTTTCAGAGGCTCGAAGCCTCGCGCAACCGCGAGACCGGCGGCACGGGGCTCGGCTGCATCCCGTCCGCTCGCGCGCACAGTCGGCGTGCGGCAGGCGGGGATCAAGTGGCTGTGCAGGATCGACTGGATGCTGCGCTTCAAGCGCGACCGCGCCGGACGATCTGATTGCGCCTGGTCACTTGCCGGCGAAGCGCCTGCGTCGGCTCGTCCGGAATCAGACTTCGGGCAGAAAGCCGCTTGCATAGAGTTGGGCGAGCACGCTGGCGTCGATCGTATCGGTCCGACTTCGCATGAGCGATGATGCGCACCTGCATGGGGTTCGCGATCAGCAACTTTCTGACATGAGGCGCGATCACCGCTGCGACCGAGGACGCGTTGCCGGTCGCTTCGACAACGACCGCGTCGGCCTTCGAAGCCTCCTTGCGAAAGCCTCGAGACGATGCCGGCGCAGTCGACGCAGCCACACGTCGATTGAGCTTGCCGTCGTCTCAGGTGACCGACTCGGCGAAGGCAGCGGTGGATTTCCAGTCCGATGTCCGCTGCCTGCTCCTCCTTCTCTGTTCGGTCGAAGCGGGAGCTGGCGGGCGCCACGACATCTACTGATCCGCGCTCACGGCGCATCCGGGACAGTCGCGAGGGGCGGCCTGTAACGCAGCTCGGCGCTCTCAGCCCACTGTCTCATCGGCGGCCTTGCCCGCACGCTTCGTGCTCCGCGGCGCCGGCACCGTGTCCCGGATGGGCTCACCATACTCGCCAGTTTCCGCTTTCGGAATACAGCCGCGCCACAACGACGGCGCCCGGCGCGATGCTCAGTATCCGGACTAATGGGCAAGTCGAAAGAATGAACCGCACCATCAAGGACGCGACCGTCAAACGCTACCTCTATGACACCCACGACCAGCTGCGAGCCCATCTGCAAAACTTCGTCAACGCCTACAACTTCGCCAGGCGGCTCAAAACCCTCAGGGGCCTCACCCCATACGAATTCATCTGCAAAGCCTGGACTTCAGAGCCTCAGAGATTCAAACTCAATCCGCTCCAGCAAACGCCGGGACTAAACACCTAGTCCACGGCCCGCGCCGCCGGAGGCTTGCCGCGGGCGTCGACATAGACCCACGCCTCGAGGCCCGAGGCGAGCGGCGCCTTGACCCGCACGTATGACGCGACCTCGTAAGCGTCGGCATGCGCAAGTTCGGCGTCCGAGATCTCGAACAATGCGCCCGGCACGCGATCCTCGCTCACTCCCGTGAAAGCGACGATCGGATGATGCGTCTTGCCGCTCGTGCGCACGACTTCGGGATCCTGGATCGCAACCATGGACTGCCGATAGCCGACGAGCGCGTCGCTGACGCCTGTCAGGCGACGGCCGAAGGTCGCGAGCTGCACGTCCTCCTGCTGAAGTGTCCCGTAGGAGAAAAGCTTGGGCATGCGTGTCTCTGATTCATCTCGCCCGCGACCCTAGCGGTGGCAGCGCGCGCAGCATGGCCGCGTTTGCCTTCGAGGCGGCGGCTCTGGATGCCCGTTTTCACGGGCAGACAAGAAGGAAATGGCGCGAGTGTCGCGCCGCAGTCGGGTCGCTCCAGCGCTTAACTCGCTCGAAGTTTCGATCTCGGCGATGCTAACCTCGCACAGCCCGGTCAGCGACCGGACCGGGTCATGACGAAGTCGTAATTCAGTGTGCGATAAGCGCCGTTCATCTCGCGCCCGTCGGGCGCCACGCCTGGCGCATGTTCTGTGAAATCGGTGATCAAGGCCGGACGCACGCCGAAGGCCACGTCGCAATCGATATGCTCGCTGCCGCGGACGAAGATATGGGTCGCGAGAGCATCGGCGGTCTTGGTCTCAACCGCAAAATGGAGGTGCGCGGGTCGCCAGTAACGGCCCGTCGTGTTGCGGATCAGATCGCCGAGGGCGGCGTCCATGGGCGCTGGGTAGGCGGTCGGCATCACGCTCCAGAAGGCATAACGGCCCTGGGGGTCGCATTTGATGCGCCCGCGTCCCCACATCTTCTCCGGATCGAAATTGTCCTGCACGTCGTAGAGGCCGCGATCATCCGACTGCCAAACGTTCAGGATCGCGTCCGAGACGGGCTCACCCTGCGTGTCGAGAACGCGGCCGTAGGCGTAGAGTGGCTGGCCGGAAGCGCCTCCCGCGATATCGGCGCCGATCGGAAACACCGGCGCGTCGTCGACGAAGAAAGGTCCGATCAGCGTCGGGATGGTGGCGCCAGGGGGCTTCGGCTGGGACGCCGCAAGCACCTGCATGCTGATTCCGATCGAGTCGGAAAGGGCGATGAACTCATTCCGGCCGTCCTTGGTGACCGCGGCCGCGCGAGCCAGGAAGCCCATAAAATATTCCCATTCCGACCACGTGACCTTCTGCTCTCGCACGAACGCGTGGAGGTGGTCGATCAGGCCCAGGATCAGTTGCCGAATCCTCGGGTTCTCGGTCGTCTCGAAGCGAGCCCGGACGTCCGCCAAAATGGCCTTTTCCGTTTCGCTGGACGTTTCTGTCTCAGCTTGGAGCGTATCCATGAGCTTGGCTTGTCGCTCCCTTGCACCCTGCGCGGCCAGCAGATTTTTAAACCGTTGCAACCCATATTTGCCGCGGAATCCGGACCTTCGATGCGAGTATGGTAGAAGCCAGCATTTCAGGCAAGGCGGCCAATCGTCAAAACTTGGGGGTTAGTCTCCTACGCAAGCGCCTCACATCCACCTCGTCCTGCGAAGCGCCACAGGCGGCGCTCCTCTGGATGAGGTCGTGCGCACGACTTCGGGATCCTGGATCGCCACCATCGCCAAGACGAGCCGCCGCATTTGCTCGGGCTTCGGTGCCGGTGTGATCCGCCACAGAGCTTGCACACCGGCTCCCACGCGTGCATGGCTTCCCGCCGCTAGAGGGAGGATCCCATGACCAGCACCGCGTCGGAGCTCGAAGCGCTTCTGATGGAGCGATCGCTCAGCGACCCTGAGCTGCAAGCGAAAGCGGATGGAGCGCCGGACTTTCGAATCTTGCCCGACGCAAACGTGATCAAGATCGGCGGGCAGAGCGTCATCGATCGCGGCCGCGCGGCGGTCTATCCGCTGGTTGAAGAAATTGTCGCCGCCCGAAAGACGCACAAGATGCTGATCGGAACGGGCGCCGGCACGCGCGCCCGCCACCTTTATTCGATCGCCGCGGGCTTGAGCTTGCCAGCCGGCGTGCTGTCGCAACTCGGTGCCTCGGTCGCGGATCAGAACGCGGAGATGCTGGGGCAACTCATGGCGAAGCATGGCATCTCGTCCGTAAGCGGCGCCGGGCTCTCGGCGGTGCCGCTTTATCTCACGGAGGTGAACGCGGTCGTCTTCAGCGGCATGCCGCCCTATGGCTTATGGACACGGCCCGCGCCCGAGGGGGTGATCCCGCCCTACCGCACGGACGCCGGATGCTTCCTCGTCGCCGAGCAGTTCGGCTGCAAGGCGATGATCTTCGTCAAGGACGAGAACGGCCTCTACACGGCGAACCCGAAAACGTCGAAGACCGCAAAATTCATACCCAAGATCACAGTCGACGAGATGAAGGCGAAGGGGTTGAACGATTCGATCCTCGAATTCCCCATGCTCGATCTTCTCAAGGCGGCGCGTCACATCCACGAGGTCCAGGTCGTGAACGGCCTCATCCCGGGCAACCTGACCCGCGCGCTCGCCGGCGAGCAGGTGGGCACCATCATCACCGCGAAGTGAGGCCGACATGACCGAACGCTCCAATACGGCCAAGCATGTC
>CAVPEE010000018.1:0-104642 GCA_963702825.1 uncultured Alphaproteobacteria bacterium | reverse complement strand
AAACTCCGAGCGCGAGCAACGTTAGGAGAATGCTCCCCACCGCGTCGTGCGTAACCAGACCGTCAGAATTGCTCACGTGGACGAGATACATGGCGACGAGCACCGCCGCCCATTGGCCAAACTGAATCGCCACCATTTCAAGCCGTCCGCGACCCCGCGGCAAATGCGCCCACCCTACGCAGACGCAGAGAAGGCCGGCAATCGGGGTCATTGTGACCCAATAGGTCGTCACTGAAACGCCCAGCATGTTGGTCCAAGAAACGCCAACAATGCCGATGACGACGATAGCAAAATAGGGCAGTTCAGCGAGCAGACTGACCCATTTTCTCGTCCCCTGGCGACGGGGCTCGGCGAAGCCGCCGGAAGACGTCGAACCTGCATCCGCCATTGCTCGCGTCCAGTCGCGCTTGGGGCGCAGAAACGCGCCTCAGCCCCGTTCCTATCATGCGCGCCGATAATGACGCCAACAGGCAAAGCGTCAGTCGATCGTCACCGCTTCCGTCGGGACCTGACCCGCTAAAGCTTCCTTGAGCGCATTTTCTTTCGCGTGGTCAAAAGACGTACGAACAACGGTTCCGCCGACCCCCTTCAGGTCCTCGAGAACCTTGTCAGTCGTCATCTTGCGAATGAGGAGAAAGAGACCGGCCGTGCCCGGCTTCAGCGCCTCGTTAGCCTGAAGTCTTCATCTCCTGATCATCAATGCCCACGTCCACCAGCGAACCGCCCAGCGCCCCGGACGCCGCGCCGACGGCGGCGCCGGCGACCGGCATAAGAAAGAGCCAGCCAATCAGCATACCCCAGAAGGCGCCCGAGACCGCGCCCGTTGCCGCCGGATGCATGAGTTGATTGAGTTTCACTCGGCCGTTTTCATCGCGGGTGGCGATGACCGCATCGCTAACCTCGATCAGGTACTCCTTTTGCATTCCGAGGACCTTATCGCGCACTTCCTCGGCTTTCTTTTCGTTCTCGAACGCTATGAAAACGAGATCGCTCATCGCCAGTCTCCGTGAACGCCCGCAGCTTGGGGCCAGGCCTTTCTAAGACTGTTTTGCGACGATTTGGCGAGCGCGACGCCGCGCTATATTCTCGGGCTAGCCACCGAGGGTATGCGCCAAAGCGAAGCGCCGGCGGGCGCTTTGCTAATAGGGCTTTTGACTTGGCGACCGCCCTCCTGGACGCCCTCATCTGGCCCGTGCCGTTAGGTCCGCGCGCCGACGATCGCCCGCCAAAAACCGCTGTAGGCCAACTCAAAGCCGACGATCTCATAATTGAGATCGATCGCGTCCATCACCTCATAGGCGGAATTGTTGCAGATCGAAAAAATGATCAGACCGTCCTTCGACACGTGGCCACGCGCCTGGCGCAGATAGGACTCCGTAATGCGCCCCTGCGGATCACACAGGCTATAGCGCTCGATGTCGTTTTCCGGCTTTTTGTCGACAAGCGGCGTGTTGAAAACGATGAGGTCGAAATCTTTCTCGTCGATTTTCTCGAACAGGTCGGACTGAAAAGCCGTAAGACTGACGTTGTTAAGCTTGGCGTTCGCGATCGTCGCCTCAACGGCGATCGGCGAGATGTCCGTCGCCACCGTTCTCGACGTCCAATTCGCCGCCATATAAAGCGAGATGATGCCGCAGCCGCACCCGATCTCCAGCGTCTTGGCGATCAAGTCCGGGTTCATCGCCTTGATATTGCGAATGAAAAATTCGGAGCTCGAATCCGGCAGCGGATGGTAAACGCCGGCCGGAACGTCGACCACCAGGCCATCGGCGAAGATTCGCTCGGGGACGGCCTGGCGGCGAACCAGAGCCTCATGCGCCGCGGCAATGTCGAACATCGCGGTACTGACCAGATTGGAAATTCCAAGCTTCCGAAGCACCGAGGCGCGCCGCGGCGCAATGCGTCGCTCGACCTTGAGATAGCCGATATTCATGTGACCTCGCCTTGTACTTAGCGGCGCGAATTGGGGTCCGTGCGGACGCGGACGCAAAAGAGCCCTCGCCGACTTACCTCATACGACAAATTATTTGGTTTGTTTCAGGTTTCTCGCCCGCGCTCGCTGTCATGCCAATCGCGCAACAACCAATGCGACAGCGCAGTCAGCAGCAGATGAATTGTGATCCCCGCCACCGAAATCAAGAGCAGCGCAGCAAACATCCGCGGAATATTGAGGCGAAAGCCCGACTCGACAATGCGATAAGCAAGCCCAGACCCCTGGCCGGCAGACCCTGCGGCGATCTCAGCGACGATCGCGCCGATCAGCGCCAGCCCGCCGCTGATCCGGAGGCCGGCGAGAAAATACGGGAGCGCCGAGGGCAACCTAAGCAACATGAACTGCTGCATGCGCGAGGCGCGATACATCTGGAACAGGTCGACCAAGTTGTGGTCCGCCGAAGACAGTCCGAGCGTGGTGTTGGCCAGCAGGGGGAAGAACGCCACCAGAAACGCACAGACGAGGACCGCGACGCCGGGTGAAAGGTAGATCAGCAACAGTGGCGCGATGGCGACGATCGGCGTCACCTGCATCGCGACCGCGAACGGATAGAACGCACGCTCGACAAGTCGCGACTGTGCGAAAAGAATAGCGAGCCCGACACTGCCGATGATCGCGATCCCGAGAGCTTTGAGCGTAATCGACAGCGTCACCCATAGCGACGCAGACAACGTCGGCCAATCGGTGATGAGGGTGGAGATGATGAGGCTTGGCGCGGGTAAGAGATAGGTTGGGACCGCAAAGTACCGGACCAGCCCCTCCCAGGCGATTAACCCAAACCCCAGGGTGATGGCAGGCACCGCATAGCCGACAAAGTCGTCCTTAGTCACGCCACCGCGCCCTTAAGCATCGTCGGCGGCCGATCGCCCATCGCGACATGGAGCGCTTCGGAAGTCTGGACGCAGGTGTCAGCGTAGGCTTTGCACAGCCGAAACCCTTCCTGACGCGACTGAGTCGGGTATTCGACGTTGATTTCAGCAACCGCCCGTCCGGGGCGCGCCGCCATTACAACGATGCGGTCCGAAAGATAGACGCTCTCGAACACCGAATGGGTCACGAACACCACCGTCGCCCCAAGCGACGACCGGAGCGCCGCCAGATCGTCATTGAGCTTGAGACGCGTGATTTCATCCAGGGCGGCGAACGGCTCGTCCATCAGCAGGACCGTCGGCCGCGTCACCAGGGCGCGGGCGATCGACACTCGCATCTTCATGCCGCCGGATAGCTGGCGCGGATACGCCTTGGCGAAACCAGCCAGCCCGACCTGCTCGAGCGCCTCTTCGACCCGCGGCCGGGCCTTTTCTTTCGATACCCCGGCAAGGCGCAGCGGCAGCCACACATTCGTGAACACATCGGACCACGGCGTCAGCGTCGGCTCCTGAAACACGAAGCCGAGCTCCGGGCATTTCGTAAGCCAAACGATCTCGCCACGCGTCGGCCCCGTGAGGCCTGCCAGCAACCGCAAAACCGTCGACTTGCCGCAGCCTGACGGCCCAAGCAAGGAAAGGAACTCACCCGCCCGGATGTCGAGGTCGAGACCTTCGAGCGCCGTGACTTGATTGGCGAAAACCTTATGCACGCCCCGCAAGGTCACAAGCGGCGGCGCGGTTACGGGAATCGCCGCTTCTTTCGCCAGAGTTGCCATCTTGTTCATAATGCGAACCCGCCATTCCGTCGCGTCCGTTCAGTCCGCGACATCCTCCCCATGCAGTGCAAATCGCATGCCGTCCCAGCCTGCTGCAAGAACTCGCGCCTTGCTTTTGCCATTCGCCTGCGTCCATCAGAGGTCACGCCTGCGCTGCCTCAATGCGCCTAAATCACGGACATCATAAACCTCGCTTTTCAGGTCGAACAACAGGTAATGCGAGAACAAGTTAAGTACAAGTGCCTTTAATTTGCTGCATTGCGGCGCCTTCGACCGGCGGATGTCCGCCGTTGTTGACGCCAGATGAAGCAGCATGCCATTCGCTTCAAACTACGGGGCGCCGCACCAGAAGCTCCTAGAATCTCATCGAAACTGAACGCAGGCGCGGCCGTTTCGTTCCTTTGCTCCAGGTGCCGTCAATGGCCAAGGACTACGTCGCCGCCAATCTTGAAGCGCCGATTCTCGATCATCTCTTTCCGAACATGATCGAGGCGGACAAGAGCGCCTCGACTTGGCCCTATTTTCGCAAGAAAATCGACCATCCGTTTCGTGTCGACAGACGCAATCCGACGGTCGGCTTCATCAATCGCGATGAAGCTTCGATCCTCTACGGCAACGCGCGCGCGTTCAGGGGGCGGAGTGGAATCGAGATCGGCGCGTGGCGCGGCTGGTCGACCGTCCATCTCATCGCCTCCGGCCTTGCGCCGCTCCATGTCGTCGAACCACTGCTCGCGGATGCCGACTGGCGGCGCGAATTCGAGCAAGCGATCCGTGGGGCCGGCGGGGGCTCGACGACGATTCTCGTCCCCGAGCCGAGCCCCGCGGCTGTCGTCCGTTTGGGCGAAGCGGGCGCCCGATGGTCGTTCGCGTTCATCGACGGCGACCACGACGGGGAGGCTCCGTCTAAGGATGCGCTCGCTTGCGAGCCCTACCTCGAAACAACCGCAATGGTGCTCTTTCATGACTTGGTGTCGCCGCATGTGGCGGCGGGCTTGCGCGCATTAGCGGCGAAAGGCTGGAACGTGATGGCCTACCAGACGGCGCAGATGATGGGCGTTGCATGGCGGGGCGCGATCACGCCGGTGGCTCATAAACCTGACCCGACGCAACATTGGGAAGTGCCCGCGCATTTAGATGGGATACCCGTGTCGGGCGTCGCGACGACCTAAGGGAGCCGCACGCCTTCGAAGAAAAGGAGAGAACCATGTCTCGAATTGCACTGGGCGTGACGCTCGTCGCGGCCTTGGCGTCCTTCGCTTCCCTACCCTCCCCCGCCGTGGCTGACGATGCCCAGGTCGCTCGCGGGCGCTTTCTCGTGACGATCGCCGGCTGCTCGGACTGCCACACGCCCGGCGCCCTGCTCGGCTCGCCCGACATGAAGCGCTATCTCGGCGGATCCGACGTCGGTTTCGCAATTCCAGGCGCCGGCGTCTTTGTGGGGCAGAATCTGACGCCCGACAAGGAGACCGGCCTCGGCTCATGGACGGACGAGCAGATCATAGCGGCGATTCGCGCCGGCAAAACGCCCGAAGGAAGAGCGCTTAGTCCCGTGATGCCTTATCCGGCGCTGTCACACCTCTCCGATGCCGACGCGCAGGCGATCGTAGCATTCCTCAAGAGCCTCCCGCCCGTCAGCAACAAGGTCAAAAATTTCGGCCCTGACGACAAAGTCACGATCAACGTCTCCGCCGTCTTGCCGCCCGACGTCTACAATGCGTTGCCAGCGCCGAAGAAATAGTTCCGAACGAAACTGATCGTCACTTCGGGCGCAAGTCGAGGCCCACGCTCTTGTTGACGAATTGGAGCGTATAGGCCTTCTTGTAGTCGATGCCTGGCTGGACCACGCCGGACTTCACCATCTCATTATAGAAACCGCTCCAGCGCTCGTCCGTCATCGCGCCGATTCCGAGCTTGAGCGCGTCGCCTGAATCCACGATGCCATATGCCTTCATTTTGCCGATCGAGAAGGCGATCTCATCGTCCGTGATTTCCGGATTCTCCCGTTTGATCGCCTCATTGGCCTTGGCATTGTCGCCATACAGATAGTGGTACCAGCCAATGGTGGAGGCGTCGACGAAGCGCTGCACGATATCAGGATGCTTCTCAACAAGATCGCGGCGGGTCTCGACCAGGGTCGAATAGGTGGAGTAGCCATAATCGGCGAGTAGGAAGACGTTGGGCTTGAAACCACCCTGCTTCTCGACCTCGAGCGGCTCCGAGGTCAAATACCCCTGCTGGATCGAACGCGGCTCGGCGATGAAGGGGGCCGAATTGAAGTTGTAGGGCTTGATGTTCTCGTCCTTGAAACCGTAAGCGAGCCGCATCCAGGCCCAGAATGTGTTGACCGCGCCGGAGCTGACAAAAGCCGGATTCGCCGCTGGAAGATTCTCCCATTTATCGAGGCCGACGCCCGGATGCGACATGAAGATTTGCGGGTTTTTCTGGAAGTGGGCGGCCACGGCGATGGTCGGAATGTTGTTCTGCACCGCCAGGAAATCGCCGATCATGTCGCCGCCCATGAAGAATTCGATCTTGCCGGCGATTAAGAGCATGCCGCCGTTCGACATGGGGCCGCCCTGGAGGATTGTGACGTCCAGCCCGTATTTGGCGTAAGTCCCGTCCACGAGCGCCTGGTAGTAGCCGCCGGCCTCCGGGTCGGCGACCCAGTTGGTGCCGAACGTGACCTTATCGAGCGCAGACGCCGGTCCGGTGAACGCCACCGCCCCCGCCAACGCCGCCATGATCGCAACGCGCATATGAATCCCTCCCACAGTCCCATTCTATCGGCGGTTCGGCAGCTGCGCCGCCCATCGCCGTGGGGCCAGCTGTAAGTTCGAACCACGCTGCACGCACGGTCGTTCTCGGCCCCTTTGTGGTCCACCATAAGGGCCGAAATTTCAAGCGTCGAATACATTTTTCAGCGCGCCTTGCGAAGGGATCCACCAATGCAAGACGCACGCCAAAAGGCTTTACCTTTCGCCTCGCCTCGCCTATGCGCCCCGTCTCTTGCTTCCCTTCGCCGAACACGGAGCCGCCCCGCGCATGCGCTTATGGATCAAGGACCCGCTCGCCATCCTCGCGGCCGACGCCGAACGCGGCGTGGTGATAGAAGGCGCCCAGATCGTCGAATGCGTCGGGCGCGGCCAATCGCCGGCGATTCCCCCTGACACGACGTTCAACGCCTCGCGCCATGTCGTGCTGCCGGGGCTCATCAACGCGCATCATCACTTCTACCAGACGCTGACGCGCGCCCATCCCGCAGGCTTCGGCAAGGAGCTCATTCCCTGGCTCGTTTCGATGGAGAGGGTGTGGGACCGCATGACGCCCGAGGCGTTGCGCATCGCGATCCGGATGGCGCTCGTCGAACTGATGCTGTCCGGATGCACGACCGCGGCCGACCATCACAACCTCTTTCCCCCGAACCTCACGAACGCGATCGACATCGAGGTGGACGAGGCGACGAAGCTTGGGCTGCGCATGACGGTCACACGCGGATCCATGGGCATTTCCGAGAAGGACGGGGGTCTGCAGCCGGACTCGATCGTCCAGGATTCGGAGACGATCCTCGAGGACAGCGAGCGGGTGCTCAGCCTTTATCACGACGCCAAACCCGGCGCGATGATCCGCGTCGCGCTTGCGCCGTGCTCGCCGCTCGCGGTGCCAAAGCGGGTGATGGTGGGATCGGCCGAACTCGCCGAGCGCTACGATTGCCGGCTGCACACGCATCTCTGCCAGTCGCTCGACGAGGACGTCTATAGCGTCGAGACCTTCGGCGTGCGCTCGGTCGATCTCCTGGAGCAGGCCGGATGGCTGAGCCCCCGCACATGGGTCGCGCATGGCATCCATTTCAACGCGAGCGAGATCGAGCGCTTGGGGCGCGCGGGCGTCAGCGTCTGCCATTGCGCCGCTTCCGACATGGCGTTCGGCATGGGCGTCTGTCCGACCAAGGAGCTCGAGGCGGCGGGCGTCGCCATCGGGCTTGGCGTCGACGGCTCGGCCTCCAACGATTCGTCGAACATGATGGAGGCCGTGCGCCACTCGCTCATGCTCCAGCGCCTGAGCTACGGGCCGGTGGTGACCCCTTACGACGCGCTCCGCTGGGCGACGCAAGGCTCGGCGCATTGTCTCGGGCGCGACGACATTGGCGCGATCGCGCCGGGCATGCAGGCCGATATCGCGCTCTATACGCTCGACGAGCCGCGCTTCTCGGGCGCCCAGGACGCGATCGCCGCGCTCGCCCTCTGCGGCGCGCACCGGGCGGACCGGGTGATGGTGGCCGGCCAGTGGCGGGTCATCGACGGCCAGCCTGAGGGCGTCGATCTGCCCGCCCTCATCGCCAAGCACAAGGCGGCGGCCCGCGCCTTCGCGTAGAGCCGAGACAGGGCGGACGGGCGCGGACACAACCCGCGACGCGAACTCCGCCCCGCGTAAACGCCAATAAACGCGCCTAAACGTAAGTAAACGTTAGTAAAAGTGCTTTCATTTACTAACGTTTATTTTTTCGAATCGGGACTTTTCAATGGGTTACGGCGATTCAAATAAAAAATTTCGCCTTCCCCTCTGGCCTTCGCGTCTGGGTTGTGCAGGAAGCGCCAAGCGCGGTCCCCACCCCAGTCTTTTCCATCGCCTTCCTTTCCTGCCTTCACTCAGGGGACAAATCGATTGACCAACAGAAGTCAATTTACCACGCTTTCCGAATTAGGGAAAGAAATTGCATCTCACGGCGATGCCGAGACACCAGGGCGAGTTGCATTTGGGTCGAACCACGATCGTCATTGCGACCCCCAGGCTTTGGGACCGGGGGGAAGCAATCCAGAGAACGTAGGACGCCCACGTTCTCTGGATTGCTTCCTTGCCATAGCCCGTCGAAAGACGGGCGTCTGTCGACGCCCTGTGGCTCGTCGCAATGACGATTCCATCCGAACGCAGCGCGCCTTAGGGCTTCAGGCCACCATCCATGGTTTGTCGATTTCAGGCGCTCAGTCCTTGAGGTAGGGTCGCTGTGCGATGACGCCGGAAGCCTTGCCCAACTCGATCACCCCCGAGAGCCTCACCCGCGCGCTTCGCCGTTCCGGCGTCCTCGGAAAAGGCGCGGTCAGCGCGGTGGAAGGGGAGAACGCGCGATCGACTATCCTCTCGCGCATCGTTCGATTGCGCCTTGCTTACGAAGGCGAAGCCGCCGGCGCGCCGCCGGCGCTCATCTTCAAGACGGGATTGCCGGAACGCCTCACCGGCGGCTGGAACGGCGGGCGGCAGGAGGTCGCGTTCTACGCCAAGATCGCCGCCGCAACCCCTCCTGGAATCCTGCCTCGATGCTTCGAGGCGGAGTGGGACGAGAAGACGAACGATTGGCGGCTCCTGCTCGAAGACCTCGGGGATTCGCATAAGATCGTCACGACTTGGCCGCTGCCGCCGACTTTCAGCGAGTGCGAGACCATCCTTCGCGCCCGGGCGCGGTTTCATGCGCATTGGTGGGACAATCCTCGCCTCGGCAAGTCGATCGGCAGCTGGGGCGACGCCAAGGCCGTCGATCAATTTCTGCGACGGCTCGAGAGCAAGGTGGCGGAGTTCGAAGACCGGCTCGGCGATCGCCTGCCGGCAGCGCGAAAGGACCTTTACAAATTGCTGCTCGATCGCGCGCCACGCCTTGTGAAACGCACCGACGGCCGGCGTGCGGTGACGATCGTTCATGGCGACGCACATGTGTGGAACTGTTTCTTGCCGCGCGACGGCGGAAGCGATGTGCGGCTGTTCGACTGGGATAGCTGGCGCCTCGGCGTCGCGACCGAAGATCTCGCCTACATGATGGCGGTCCACTGGTATCCCGACCGGCGCCGTCTCATGGAGGACCGGCTCATGGACCTCTATCACGACGAGCTGCAATCTCACGGGGTCACGAACTACGACCGGCGCGCCCTGAATGACGATTACCGGCTGTCGGCGCTGTGGGCCATCGTGACGCCGGTCTTCCAGGCGAGCGCCAACATCCCGACCGTGATCTGGTGGAACAATTTCGAGCGAATCCATCTCGCTGTCGAGGATCTGGAATGCCGCCAGTTGCTGGAGTGAACATGGGTGGCCTCAGGCGCGCGGAAGCAGAGCTCGTGTTTGTGATCGAATGGTTGTAAACACATGTCGACTGACCAACTGAACAGCGTTCATGTTTTGCCGCCACGACGGCGTAATGCGAGTGAATTTTCGTCGACTTGACAGGGTTTAGGACACGATCAATGGCTCGATTCGCGAAAAAGTCCGCCCTCGTGAGCGCGGTCGTCGGGACAGCGGATCTGCGCCAAACACCCAAAATGCCCCCGCATTTATGTCGAATTGTCTTTTGAGTTGTAGCAAGTAAAAAGTGTTTCGTTACCGCGCGGTCGCATCACAACGCGCGCAACTTTGCCCCGCGTCGGAGACCTCCCCACGCGGGGCTTTGTTTACAGCGGCTCGCTGCCCCAAAATCGTGAGCCAACCTCATAACCTCGGGCTCGCGCTCGCGACAAGGCGGCGGGCGGCCGCTTCTTAGGCTGTGGCGGCGGCGGTTTTTCGCGACCCCCGGTATCCAAGCCCGCCGAAGCCGACGATGCGCAGCATCGTCCCCCTCGAGCTCGGGAACGGCGGGGCAGCGACAGCGCCTGTGACGGCGGCCGGGGCCGATGATCCAGGGAGGGGCGCGCTCGCCCCATCGAGCGCATGAAATTTGGGGCAGGCCCTATTTAATTCTTGCTTTGTTCTTGTTTATCCCCTATCGTTGCCGACGACGACGAACGCCTCAGGCAAGCTGAAAAAGCGATCGTCGCTGACGAGAGTCCTGGGCGGCAGGCGCGGGGGAACATAACATGAATACTGCTGGGCAAATCGCTGTGACGCTAGCCGCATTGATCGGCTTCGGCCGCCTGTTCCTGGCGGACGAGGGCGACAGCCACCGCCTGAGCGGCGTGCTCATCCTCGCCGGCCTGGTGGGCAAGATCGCGCTATCGATCTGACCCGCTGCTTTCGCATTGAAGGGGGCTCCCGTTCGGGCTAGGGAGGGCCCTTCTCCCCTTGGGAGAAGGTCGCGCCACAGGGCGTCGACAGACGCCCGTCTTTCGAGGGGCTGGCGCCGGATGAGGGGCCTCCGCGCAGGCCCGCGATAACGCGATGACGGCCCCGTTCCCTCATCCCCGAGCCTTCTCCATAGCCCGTCGAAAGACGGGCGTTCTTCCGAACGCCCTACGGGGAGAAGGGGGTTCGCCCCCCTGATCCCCGACCTGTCTCCCACGGGCAGAAGGGGGGCGCGCAAAGGCCCTCAGCTTGCCTTACGACCGCCGTAGCCCGGCCAGCCGAAATGGCGATGGAGGTCCTCCTCGCTGATCTCGTCGGTCATCGCCAGCGGGTCCCAGGCCGGCGCAGACCGGACCTGATCGCGGGTGACATTCATATTGATGTGCTCGCCGAACCAGTCGATGTCCTTCACCGCATAAGGCGAAAGCTGCACAACCTTGCCGGGCCACCAGTTCCGCGTCGCGATGACAAGATAGCGGACCTCCCAATTCGCGTCGTCGGCGAGAAGGTTCTCGACATGGCCGATATCGCCATCCACGGCATGAACGTAATAGCCCTTGAACTCGGCCACGCTGTGCAGGTGATCGCCGCCGTCGAGCGGCGGGATTTCAGCGTCAGCGCCGCGCCGCACCGCGTCGCCAACGATCTGCGATTCCGCGTTTGGCAGGATCGGGCCAAAATGGCCTGCGCCCCAATAAGGATCCCAGCCGTAATGGTCGTAGAGGAGCGCCTCCATGTCCCTCGTCACCGGGTCGTCTTCGTGGGCGTGGGGGCCGGCCTCGATCTGCGCTCTTGCCAGCTTGACGGTGAGTCTTAGCGTCGCCGGCGAGCTCATCATCGGAAGGCTAGGCTTTGGCGAAAGCTCCAGCGGAGCAATCGCAGACGGATGGATGAACACCCGGCGGCGGCCGGGCAACCAGTCACCCGCTTCGACCGCCATCCAGCGAAGCTTCCATGTCTGATCGTCGAACAGGAAGTCCCTGACCGCGCCGACCTCGCCGTCGCTCGCCTCGACCGGGCAACCTATGAGACCACTCACGGCGAACAGCATGGCCCATCCCTCCTCACACCGATTGACCGATAGTCTGCGCCGCCGACAGCCTCACGACAAGTCGCGTCTCCTGCTGGGACAAGACGAGATTGTGACGCCCCGTCGCGCGTGATAGCAAATCTTCAGCGCGGAACCTTAGCCGACCGTCGAGCCAGTCGGCGAACACGAGCGCGTCGTAGCCATGTTCTGGGCGAAGCCGATTGGCGACCCTGACGGGCGAGGCGCGGCGGACTTCGAGGAGGCGTCTATGGCTGTCAGCGCGCATGTCATCACGATGGGCCTCGAAAACGACATCAACGGCAATATCAAAGCGTGGTTCAAGCAGTTCAATTTTCTGCCGCCCATTCCGCTAACCGCAGGGCAAGTCGACACCGATGTCGCACGATCTTTCCTTCGAGCATCTGTTGGAGTTGGTGCTTCAGTCGACGTTCACCAACTTCATTCTCATCATTCACGGGGAACCTGATGGCTCGGGGCTATTCCTTCCGCTCTTTGCCGCAATTCGAGCAAGACAGACACCTTCCACTATGACTTGCAGAAGCTCATGGATGTCGACGCCAATGTATCGCGCAATGAGCGAGGCTGACTTCGGCGTCATGGGGCTTCGCGCCGCTCGATCGCCCATACGAAGGCGTCGCTCAAGCAACATAACCGCAAGGATCCGAGAGAAGAGCGTGTGGAAAAAATGCTGGACCTGATGCATCAGGTGCGGAACAAGAAAATCGACACCATCGAGTTCCGGTCCTGCAATCTCGGCAAGAACGTTCTCTCATTACAAAGATTTCGGGAATTCTTTGGAGCCCGTCTCGCCGGAGCCCCCGATCTCCACACAGTCTTCGGCAGAACGGATACTCGAGTGGGGGAAAAGTTTCTAAAAATACATAAGAAGAATCATCCGATAACAAAGAACTCACCCTACTGGGAGACCTACAACTTTCCATGGGCTCACAACAGTCAGGGAGTCGTAGGAGAACCGCCCACCCTGCCGAGACTCGTATGCTGCTTCAATCTGAACAGAGAAGAAATGAAGCCGGAGTCCAAGGGACACATCGTCGCCGACACAGCGGACACTTTCGACGCCTGGATAAAGCAACATGTGATGCCGACTGGCAGCACGTCGGGGAATGAGATGGCGATGCACTGCCTGTGGGTGGCGAACATCAAAGGGACCAACAGACCGGTGGCGATAATTGCCGGCGACACAAACAGCGCGCTCAGCTGGGGGAAGGACGACATGGGCACGCTGAGGTTCGTCCCGCCGCTCTCCGACGATTATAAACGACACATCGTCTATTCGCGGCGGTAAATCTATAAGCCCCGCTTCCCGGCCTTCCTGATCGACAAGCGCAGTCTCGCGCGCTAGGGGTGCGGATGTCCCACTGTGGACGCACACACAGGGGACGGGAGGAAATTTGGAGACCCTCGTTTCGATCGTCGGCGGCGTCGGCCTGTTCCTTCTAGGCATGGCGGTGATGACCGACGGGCTCAAGGCGCTCGCCGGCACGGCTCTGAAGACGGTGATGGAGAAAGCGGCCGCGACGCCGCTGCTCGGCACGTTCTGGGGCGCGGTGATCACGCTCATCGTGCAATCGTCGAGCGCCACCACGATGACCACGATCGGGCTGGTCAGCGCCGGGCTGCTCACCTTCCCGCAAGGCCTGAGCCTCGTCTTCGGCGCCAACATCGGCACCACCGGCACGGGCTGGCTGGTGGCGGCGTTCGGGGTCCGGATCTCGCTCACCGCCGCCGCTCTGCCGATCGTGTTCGTCGGCGCTTTGCTCAAGGTGGTCGGGCGCGGACGATTGGCGGCGGCGGGCAGCGCCATCGCCGGCTTCGCGCTGATCCTGGTCGGCCTGTCGACGCTGCAGCAGGGCATGGGCGGGCTTGCCGAATCGCTGCACCCGTCGGACCTGCCAACGATCACCAACGCCGCCGGCGCCATCACGCTCGCCGGCCTCGCCAACGTGCTGCTGCTGGTCGTGGTCGGCGCCTTGATGACCACCGTCATGCAATCCTCGACCGCCTCGATCGCGGTGACGCTCTCGGCGCTCTACGCCGGCGCGGTCGGCCTCGATCAGGGCTTGGCGCTCGTCATTGGGCAGAACATCGGCACGGCGACCTCTTCCGCGGTCGCCGCGATCGGCGCCTCGAGCACCGCCAAGCGACTTGCTGCGGCCTATATCGCCTTCAAGCTGGTGGCGGCGCTGATTGCGATCGTGCTCTTTCCCGTTCGTGACGCCGCAATCGTACGAGCCGCGCAGACGATTGACCCGACGACCCTGCTCGCCGCCTATCACACCGCCTATAACGTGATCGGCGTCGCCGTCCTGTTGCCGCTGATGGGCCCGTTCACGCGGCTGATCGAGCGTTTCGTGCCGGAGCGCGGCTCGCCGTTCACCAAATACCTTGATCCGGCTGCGCTTCGCTCACCGATGGTCGCGGTCGAGGCGGTGCGGCGAACCGTCGAGCGGGCGCTCGAGACGCTGTGCGTTGCGACCGCGAACGGACTCGACGGCGCGGCCGCGGGCGGAGCCGTTCGCCCCGCGCTTGACGAAGCGACATTGGCGCAGGCGTCGGACGGCGTGCGCGCCGCGAGCGATTTTCTATCGAAAAGCGATGCGCCGCCTTCCGACGAAGGCCACGCATGGTTCACCAGCACCGTGCATGCGCTCGATCACGCGAGCCGGCTTGCCGAAGGCGGTCGACGCTATGGCGAAAACGGGCGTCGTGACCGACGGGCCGGAAGAAATAAGCGCTGCCGCTTTATGCGCGCAATCGATGCGCGACGCGGCCGGGGCCGCCGCGAATCTTGCGGTCGTGTCCGGGCCAGGCCACGGGACGCATGACGAACTGGCTCGGAAAATCGCCGGCGCGAAGACCTCAGTCGACACACTCGCCGAGCCGAGCAATGATGGGACCCAGAATCTTGAGCGCGCCGCCAAGGCGCTGGCCGATCTTCGAGCTGCGCATCGCAGCGCCACGCTCGACATGGTCGCATCGGGCAAGGTCACTGCGAGCCAAGCGATCGCGCGCGTCGACGCGGTCGCGCTCATGAGCCGGCTCGCGCATCACGCCTGGCGCGCCGTCGCGCATCTCGAGCGCGCCGCTGCGGGGCGTATGGAGCTGGAGCAATGAGCGAAGCAGACCAGACGGCCTGGCACGCGCTGACCGCGGATGAAGCCGTCCAACGGCTCAAGGGCAGCGTGACGGCGGGGCTCGACGATTCCGAAGCCACGCGCCGCCAGGCGGAATACGGCCTCAACGTGCTGCCGACGGCGCGCAAGCGCGGTCCGTTCATGCGTTTCCTGCAGCAGTTCAACAATGTGCTCGTCTATGTGCTGCTCGCCGCCGGCTTCATCAAGCTGATGATGAACCTGTGGCTGGACGCCTCGATCATCCTCGGCGTGGTCATCATCAACGGACTGCTCGGCTTCCTTCAGGAAGGCCGGGCGGAGAAGTCGCTCGATTCGATCCGCAACATGCTCTCGGCGGAAGCGCGAACCCTGCGCAACGGACAAACGTCGATGATCCCGGCGGAGACGCTCGTGCCGGGCGACATCGTGTTCCTCGAATCCGGCGACAAGATCCCCGCCGACATCCGCCTCACCGAAGTCAAGAACCTGCGCACGGAAGAAGCAGCGCTCACCGGCGAATCGGTGCCGTCGGACAAATCGATCGCGCCGGTCTCGGACAAGGCGACGGTCGGTGATCGCGCAAGCATGGCCTATTCCGGCACGCTGGTCGTCTCCGGCCGGGCGAGCGGAATTGTCGTCGCGACGGGAAGCCAGACGGAACTCGGCCGCATCAATCAATTGCTCGCCGGCGTCAGCGCGCTTGAGACCCCTCTCCTGCTTCAGATCAAGAAGTTCGGCTATGCGATCACGATCATCATTCTGATCGTTGGCGCGATCACGTTCGCCTTCGGGCATTTCGTGCGCGACATTCCGTTCGATTATAAACGCCACATCGTCTATTCGCGGCGGTAAATCTATAAGCCCCGCTTCCCGGCCTTCCTGATCGACAAGCGCAGTCTCGCGCGCTAGGGGTGCGATTCGCCACTGTGCACGCACACGCAGGGCCGGGAGGAAATTTGGAGACCCTCGTTTCGATCGTCGGCGGCGTCGGCCTGTTCCTTCTGGGCATGGCGGTGATGACCGACGGGCTCAAGGCGCTCGCCGGCACGGCTCTGAAGACGGTGATGGAAAAAGCGGCGGCGACGCCGCTGCTCGGCACGTTCTGGGGCGCGGTGATCACGCTCATCGTGCAGTCGTCGAGCGCCACCACGATGACCACGATCGGGCTGGTCAGCGCCGGGCTGCTCACGTTCCCGCAAGGCCTGAGCCTGGTCTTCGGCGCCAACATCGGCACCACCGGCACGGGCTGGCTGGTGGCGGCGTTCGGGGTCCGGATCTCGCTCACCGCCGCCGCTCTGCCGATCGTGTTCGTCGGCGCTTTGCTCAAGGTGGTCGGGCGCGGACGATTGGCGGCGGCGGGCAGCGCCATCGCCGGCTTCGCGCTGATCCTGGTCGGCCTGTCGACGCTGCAGCAGGGCATGGGCGGGCTTGCCGAATCGTTGCACCCGTCGGACCTGCCAACGATCACCAACGCCGCCGGCGCCATCACGCTCGCCGGCCTCGCCAACGTGCTGCTGCTGGTCGTGGTCGGCGCATTGATGACCACCGTCATGCAATCCTCGACCGCCTCGATCGCGGTGACGCTCTCGGCGCTCTACGCCGGCGCGGTCGGCCTCGATCAGGGCTTGGCGCTCGTCATCGGGCAGAACATCGGCACGGCGACCTCTTCCGCCGTCGCCGCGATCGGCGCCTCGAGCACCGCCAAGCGGCTTGCCGCGGCCTATATCGCGTTCAAGCTGGTGGCGGCGCTGATCGCGATCGTGCTCTTTCCCGTTCGTGACGCCGGTCAATCGTAAGGGCCGCGCAGACGATTGACGCAACGACCCTGCTCGCCGCCTATCACACGGCCTATAACGTGATCGGCGTCGCGGTCCTGTTGCCGCTGATGGGCCCGTTCACGCGGCTGATCGAGCGTTTCGTGCCGGAGCGCGGCTCGCCGTTCACGAAATACCTCGATCCGGCTTCGCTTCGCTCACCGATGGTCGCGGTCGAGGCGGTGCGCCGAACCGTCGAGCGGGCGCTCGAGACGCTGTGCGTCGCGACCGCGAACGGACTCGACGGCGCGGCCGCGGGCGGAGCCGTTCGCCCCGCGCTTGACGAAGCGACATTGGCGCAGGCGTCGGACGGCGTGCGGCCGCGAGCGATTTTCTATCGAAAAGCGACGCGCCGCCTTCCGACGAAGGCCACGCGTGGTTCACCAGCACGGTGCATGCGCTCGATCACGCGAGCCGGCTTGCCGAAGCGGTCGACGCTATGGCGAAAACGGGCGTCGTGACCGACGGGCCGGAAGAGCATAAGCGCTGCCGCTTTATGCGCGCAATCGATGCGCGACGCGGCCGGGGCCGCGGCGAATCTTGCGGTCGCGTCCGGGCCAGGTCACGGGACGCATGACGAACTGGCTCGGACAATCGCCGGCGCGAAGACCTCAGTCGACACACTCGCCGAGCCGGCGATGATGGGACCCAGAATCTTGAGCGCGCCGCCAAGGCGCTGGCCGATCTTCGAGCCGCGCATCGCAGCGCCACGCTCGACATGGTCGCATCCGGCAAGGTCACTGCGAGCCAAGCGATCGCGCGCGTCGACGCGGTCGCGCTCATGAGCCGGCTCGCGCATCACGCCTGGCGCGCAGTCGCGCATCTCGAGCGCGCCGCCGCGGCGCGCATGGAGCTGGAGCAATGAGCGAAGCAGAACAGACGGCCTGGCACGCGCTGACCGCTGACGAGGCGGTCCAACGGCTCAAGGGCAGCGTGACGGCGGGGCTCGACGATTCCGAAGCCACGCGCCGCCAGGCGGAATACGGCCTCAACGTGCTGCCGACGGCGCGCAAGCGCGGTCCGTTCATGCGTTTCCTGCAGCAGTTCAACAATGTGCTTGTCTATGTGCTGCTCGCCGCCGGCTTCATCAAGCTGATGATGAACCTGTGGCTGGACGCCTCGATCATCCTCGGCGTGGTCATCATCAACGGACTGCTCGGCTTCCTTCAGGAAGGCCGGGCGGAGAAGTCGCTCGATTCGATCCGCAACATGCTCTCGGCGGAAGCGCGAACCCTGCGCAACGGACAAACGTCGATGATCCCGGCGGAGACGCTCGTGCCGGGCGACATCGTGTTCCTCGAATCCGGCGACAAGATCCCCGCCGACATCCGCCTCACCGACGTCAAGAACCTGCGCACGGAAGAAGCGGCGCTCACCGGCGAATCCGTGCCGTCGGACAAATCGATCGCGCCCGTCTCGGACAAGGCGACCGTCGGCGATCGCACCGGCATGGCCTATTCCGGCACGCTGGTCGTCTCCGGCCGCGCGAGCGGAATTGTCGTCGCGACGGGAAGCCAGACTGAACTCGGCCGCATCAATCAATTGCTCGCCGGCGTCAGCGCGCTCGAGACCCCTCTCCTGCTTCAGATCAAGAAGTTCGGCTATGCGATCACGATCATCATTCTGATCGTTGGCGCGATCACGTTCGCCTTCGGGCATCTCGTGCGCGACATTCCGTTCGTCGAAATGTTCCAGGCGGTGACCGGCATCGCGGTGTCGATGATCCCCGAAGGATTGCCGGCCCTCATCACCATCACGCTTGCGATCGGCGTCCAGCGGATGGCGGCCCGCAACGCGATCGTGCGGCGTCTGCCGGCGGTTGAGACGCTCGGGCTCGGTCGCGCGCATCTGCTCGGACAAGACCGGCACGCTGACGCTCATGGAAATGATGGTGGTGTCCGCCGTGACCGCGAACGATACGCTGAAAGTCACCGGCGACGGCTACGCCAACGAGGGCCAGGTGCTCAAGGACGGCGCGCCGGTCGGCAAGGAGCCCGATGCTCGAGCTTCTGGGTCGCGTCTCCGCGCTCTGCAACGACGCCGAGCTGCGCCAAGAGGAAGGGGTGTGGAAAGTCGAGGGCGATCCGACCGAGGGCGCGCTCTATCCATTCGCCGCGAAACTCGGGACTGAGCGGCAGCAGGAACAGGCCGCCTATCCGCGCATCGACGCCATCCCGTTCGAATCCGAACATCGGTTCATGGCGACTTTGCATAAAGCCCCGGAAGGCGGCGAGATCCTGCTCGTCAAGGGCGCGCCTGAGGCGATCCTCGACCATTGCGACCGGCAGCAGGACGCGGCGGGAGAGACGCCGCTCGATCGCGCCGCTTTCGAGAAGGCCTCGGACGTCCTCGCTTCGCAAGGCGAGCGCGTGCTGGCGCTAGCGTGGCTGCCCGATCCCGGCGTCAAGGCCGGGAGCCTCGGGCCGGCCGATCTGCCGAAGAACCTCGTTCTGCTGGGCCTCGTCGGCCTCCTCGATCCGCCGCGCAAGGAAGCGATCGAGGCGGTGAAGGAATGCCACGCCGGCGGCATCCGGGTGACGATGATCACCGGCGACCACAAGATCACCGCCGCGGCGATCGCGAAGATGCTCGACATCGGCGACGGCAAGACCGCGGTCACCGGCGCCGAGGTCGCCGAAATGGACATGGCGACGCTTCAGGAGACGGTCGCCAAGGTCGACGTGTTCGCCCGCGCGAGCCCCGAGCACAAGCTGCGTCTGGTCAAGGCGATTCAGGCCAACGGCCAAGTGGTGGCGATGACCGGCGACGGCGTCAACGACGCGCCGGCCTTGAAGAAAGCCGATATCGGCGTCGCCATGGGAATCAAGGGCACCGAGGTCACCAAGGAAGCGGCCGAAATGGTGCTGGCCGACGACAATTTCGCCTCGATCTCGGCCGCGGTGAAAGAGGGGCGCACGGTCTACAACAACATCGAGAAGGCGATCCTGTTCATGCTGCCGACCAACGTCGCGCAGGCGCTGGTCATCCTGGTCGCGATCTTCGTCGGCTTCACCACGCCGATCACCGCGCCCCAGATCCTGTGGGTCAATATGGTGACCTCGGTCGCGCTCGGCCTCGTGATCTCATTCGAGCCGCACGAAACTGACGTGATGCTGCGGCCGCCGCGCATGGTCAATCGTCCGATCCTCGACGCCTTCGGCGTGTGGCGCGTCGTCTTCGTCGGCGCGTTGCTGCTCATCCTCACGCTTTGGGCGTTCTTCTGGATGAAGTCGCAAGGCGCGTCTGATCCCGCTGGCGCGCACCGCCGCGGTCAACGCTCTGGTCATCGGTCAGGTCTTTTATCTCCTGAACAGCCGGTTCAAGATCGACTCGTCGCTGTCGCCGATGGCCCATCTCGGCAATCGGTATCTGCCGATGGGGATCGGCGCGGTGATCGTGCTGCAGCTCCTTTATACGTATGCGCCGCCGCTGCAGTCGGTGTTCGAGACCGAGGCGCTGCCGCTTGGCGTCTGGCCGTGGCTATTCCTCGGCGGCTTGATCTTCTTCTTCGTGGTGGAGATCGAGAAGGCGATCATCCGCGCTACGCGTTCGCGTGAACGCGCAGTCGAGGCGCCAGCGACGGCTCTGTAGACGCGGTCGCTGACCGCGTCGCCCGATGGAAGCGCCGGTGTCGGCGTAGTCAATTTGCATCCAGGCGGAAGCCCCTGCCAATCTTCGCCTCGTCCTGAGGAGCGCCGAAGGCGCCTCTCGAAGGACGGCCCGCGGACCGGCGGCGCCCACTGGACCATTCTTCGAGACGCCGCGCGTCGCGCGGCCCTCAGAATGAGGGGATGAGCAAAGCCAATTGAGCAGAACCGCGATCGTCATTGCGACGAGCGTAAGCGCCGGGCTTTCGACGCCGGGCGAAGCAATCCAGGGAACGTAGGGCGCCTGCGTTCCCTGGATTGCTTCGTCGCTGCGCTCCTCGCAATGACGATTCCATCTGAAGCGGCAGTCTACGCTAGAACATTCGACATAAAGAGGAACCCATGAAAGCGCCCGATGCGATCGAAGCCCCGGATGCAGCCGTTTCTTCCGGCGACGGCGGATTTCACAAACGGCAAAGACTCGCCTCGCGCATTCCTCGAGCGCTGCATCGCCGAATTCTACAACTGGGAGCCAAGGATCAGCGCCTTCGTTTCTCTCAATCTTGAAGCCGCCAGAACGGCGGCAGATTCTGCGACCGAGCGTTGGCGGGCGGGCAAGCCGCTCTCGCCGATCGACGGCATGCCGATCGGAATCAAGGACATCATCGAAACCATCGACATGCCGACGGAGAACGGTTCGCCGCTCTTTGCCGGCTTCCGCGGTCAGCGCGACAGCGCCAGCGTGGCGGCGCTGCGCGAGGCCGGCGGAGTAATCCTCGGCAAGACGGTGACGACCGAATTCGCGTGGATGCATCCGCGCGCGACCCGCAATCCGTGGGACCCCGCCCGCACGCCTGGCGGCTCCAGCAGCGGTTCGGCCGCGGCGGTCGCCGTCGGCGCGATCAGCGTTGGCATCGGCACGCAAGTGTTCGGCTCGATCGTGCGGCCGGCGAGTTTCTGCGGCTGCTTCGGCTTCAAGCCGACGGTCGGCGCGATCAATCGCGGCGGCAGCCATGACGCCCTTTCCCAGAGCACGCATGGGCCGATCGCCGCGAGTCTGCCGGAAGCATGGCAAGTCGCCTACGAGATCTCGCGCCGCGCCGGCGGAGACCCCGGCTATCCGGGACTCTACGGTCCGTCGACCTGCCCTACCCCGTCGAAGCCGCGCCGACTTGCGGTTCTGGAAACCGACGGCTGGGCGGTGGCGTCGGCGGCGGCGAAGGAAGCGCTTCGAGGAAGCGTCGGCGAAACTGAAATCAGCCGGCGTCACGCTCCTATCGCGGCATGAAAATGAAAAGATCGCCGCGGTCGAAGACGCGATCCACGACGCGCGGGAGCTCTCCCACAACATCATCGCCTGGGAGTCGCGTTGGCCGCTCAACACCTACCGCGCGCGCGACGCGAGCAAACTCAGCCAGCCGATGCACGACCTTGCGGCGCGGGCTGAGGCGCTGACGCTCGACGACTATCGCCGCGACATCGAGGAGCGCGACAGACGGCGCGCTGTCTATCAAGCGCTGGCGGCGGAATTCGACGCCTGCCTCACCTTAAGCGCGCCAGGCGCCGCCCCGGTCGGCCTCAACTGGACAGGCGATCCGGCGTTCGTGATTCCAGGCTCGATGCTCGGCGTTCCGGCGATCACGCTTCCCGTCCTTGAGGACGGCGGCCTTCCGCTCGGGCTTCAGCTGCTCGGCTTCGCCGACGCGGACGCGGCGCTGTTTTCGACCGCCGGCGGCGTGCTGGCTTTGCTGCACAGGCTGAGCCTCGCCTCGCGGTCACGTGCGCGTCTCCTCAACGAATGCGCAGCCTTTGAGCGAAGCCACGTCGTCATAAGCGCCCTTGGTCGAGCGCTTGGGCAGCTTGATCTTGGTCCGAGGGGCGTCCTTGTGAGGGATCGACTTCAAGAGGTGGCGGATGCAGTTGAGCCGCGCTCGCTTTTTGTCGTCGGACGGGACGATGATCCAGGGCGCGAAATCCGTGTCGGTCGCCTTGAACATGACGTCGCGCGCTCGCGAATATTCGAACCACTTGGCGCGTGAGGGGAGGTCAATCGGGCTCAGCTTCCACTGCCGCAGTGGATCCTTGATGCGGGCCTCGAAGCGGCGCTTCTGCTCGGCGTCGCTGACTTCGAGCCAAAACTTCACGAGGATGATGCCGTCATCGACGACGGCATGCTCGAACTGGGGGCAGAGCACGAGGAAGCGGCGGTGCTGCGCTTCGGTGCAGAACCCCATCACATATTCGACGCCGGCCCGATTGTACCAGCTGCGGTCGAAGATCACGACTTCGCCCGCGGCCGGAAGATGAGGCACGTAGCGCTGCAGATAAAGCTGCGACTTCTCACGGTCGGACGGCGCGGGCAGCGCCACCACCCGGAACACGCGCGGGCTGACCCGCTCGGTGATCGCCTTGATCACGCCACCCTTGCCGGCGGCGTCGCGTCCTTCGAACACGACGACCACGCGCAAGCCCTTGTGCTTGACCCATTCCTGCAACGCGCAGAGATCGACCTGCAGCTCGAGGAGCGCCTTCTCATAGTCCTTGCCATTCATGGGCTCTTTGATGGTTCTCATGTTTGTCGCCTGATTTGCTGAGAACCGTGGCCGCTTGCAGGCGCTTCTCCCAGCAATGTTGTTTGTTGACACCCGTATAGGCGAGTTGGGTTTGGAGTCCAACAGGCGGAGCCTCGCTGATCCGTTTCATCGCCGTTGCGCCGCCGAGCTGTCTGCGTTGCGAGGGGCCGATCCTACAGTCGATGCACGGACGAGTTCACGAATTCGCGCGCGGTGGTTTACACTGGGAACTGAAATCGCGCGGCCGCGTTTTGACTCGCAGATGCAACAAGCGACTGGGCTTGTCGCTCAAGGGCCTCACGAGAATGTCTCCGATCCTGCCGATTTCGTTTCTGGTCACACTGCTTTGCGCTTTTGGGGCGGTCGAGGGGGTGCTGTTTCAGCAGCTCATGTTCGTCGGAGCGGCGCTCTCCGCGACAATACTCGTGTGTTCGTTTGAGGCGTGGAGCGCGCGGGAGATCCCGGTGCGCAGCGACGACGAGACCCGGCTTCGCAGTCACTCGGACCACTAACCGCGCTGGCCCTGGCTGAGCCGCGCGTCGACTGAGCGCGCGTCCGAGCGCGAGTCAGCGAGCGCGCGCCTGCAGCGCTCCGATAGCCTCGACGGGATTACGAAGCTCTGCGAGTCTATAAGGCCGCAGCGGCGCCTGAGTCCCGCGACGGCAAACCGCACGTGAGAACAAGGTAAACTTTTCCCTAACTTTTTCTCCGTGCGCGTCGGAACAAACCCATTCGGCGGCGGTTTGGCGAATGTGGCGAACCGCGCCAGTCTTGCCGTCATTGGGTCACGATATGTCCCCGATCCTGCCGATTTCCTTTGTGGCTACGCTGCTTTGTGTTCTGGTCGCGATCGATTGGGCCTTATACCAGCAGATCCTGTTCGTAGGAGCGGCCCTGTCGGCAACGGTGTGGGTGTGTTCGCTCGAGGCCTGGAGCTGCCAAGAGGCGCCGGCGAAGAGCGAGGACGAGCGCGGTCAATATTGATCCGGTCGAGCGATAGGTCGAACCCCGGGCTAGAAGCTCTCCCCGCCGTCAACGCTCAGCACCTGGCCAAGGATGTGGCGCGCGCGGTCGCTGCACAGAAACAGGACGGCGTCAGCGATGTCGTCGCCATCGGCGATGCGGCCGGCGGGAATGCGCGCCAGCACCGCCTTCTCGTCCAGGCGTCCGGTCTTTAAGTCCTGAAGCACGCCCTCGGTCGCGACATGGCCCGGCGCGACCGCATTGACCCGCAGCCCATGTCCAGCCCACTCGACCGCCATGGTTCGGGTCAAGCTGTCGAGCGCCGCCTTGGTTGCTGAATAGAGCCCAAGGCCCGGCGCCGGCCGTCCGGCGGCGATGCTGCTGACGTTGACGATGGCGCCGCCGCGTTTTTGATCGATCGCCCAGCGCGCGAACGCCCGCGCCGCATTGAGAGGGCCAATGGCGTTAACGGCGAAAAACCGGGCCGCCTCCGCCGCATCCGCGTCGACCAGTGGCAAAACGGCGAACAGCGCCGCATTGTTGACAAGGATGTCGACCGCCCCAAGCTTGTCGACGGTCGTCGCGATCAACCGTTCGCAGTCGGCCGCCTCGGCGACGTCGGCTGGGACAGCGAAGACCGGCTGTCCGCATTCCTCCTCGATCGCCCTGGCCGCGTGGGTCAGCGTCGCTTCGGTGCGTCCGGCGATCGCGACCCGCGCGCCCTCACGGGCGAAGGCGCGGGCGATCGCAAAGCCTATTCCCGCGCCGCCCCCGGTCACGACCGCGACCTTGCCGTCGAATTCGCCTGCGTTTCCCCCGCCCCCCTTGTGGGGGCGGGCCGGGGTGGGGGGTCGCGCCCCCCACCCTAACCCGCCCCCAGGGGGGCGGGAATTTTAGGCCATCGACTGGAAGCGGCGCGCGAGCGCGCTGATGTGCTTCGCCGTCTCGATGTCGAGATCGGTGATCTTCATGCCGGCGTCATGCGTGCAGAACGAGAACGACAGGATGTTGTAGGAATTGTGGAACTCGGGATGATGGTTCATCACCTCGGCCTGGATGGCGACTTCGACAATGAAGGCGATCGCGTCGCGAAAGGTCTTGAGCTCGAACCGGGCCTCGATGTTGGGCGCTTTGAGCGACCAGTCGGGCAGTTCAGCCAGCGCCGCTCGGATCTCCGCGTCGCTCAGAATCTTGTAATTCGCCATGAGACTGCCTCCTTATTTCACTTCATCTCACTTCGGAGCGCCGGTGGTCTCTGCGGCGCTCGGCTGGTCAAGCTGAAGGATCGCCTGTTCGAGCGGCGCCGGCGAGACGCGAATCGAGCTGATGTAGGGCTGGCTGAACTCGAGGATCAGAAAGATTGCAAGCCCGATCGACGCGCTGCCCAGGACGAGCATCGCAATCGACATCGGGCTCAATTTCGACAAAAGCCCCATGCTGGCGAACAGGAGGGACGCCCAGAACGTCACGGCGTAGATCAAGGGCCAGGGGATCGGGGTCGCCGCCTGCAGCGACATGAGGAGGCGCTGCTCGCCGATGAATGCGTAGTTCGCGCGCGCGGCGGCGAGCAGGCTTGTCTGCGCGGGCGTCTTGGGCGTGAGGCCATCGAGAAACTTGTTCAGGCTGCCCATGGCCTTGTAGGAGGCCTCATAGGCCGCGGCGCGCGAGGTGTCGTCGCCCCAAAACTGTTCGTGCGCCCAGACGAGATCGGTCCTCAACATGCCGCGGGCCTCATCCGCCTCGGGCCCGTACTGGCGCATTTCGAGATCGAACTCGAGCGCGCGCGCCACAAGCGTCTGCAGCTCCGTCTGCTGGGTGCTGTAGACGCCGTAGGCCGTCCAGATGAGGAGGCCGTTGACCAGCACCAGCAGGAGCGTGAGCTGCCCGACGACGCCGCCGATCATGTCGCGGGCCTTGTCCATCGTGTAGCGCTCCGGGAGGACGCGCTGAAGCACGAGGCCGAGGACGCCGCCCGCGACGATTACGCCGGTGACAATGAGCGAAATGGCGAGCGAACTCATTTCCGGCAATCCCGCCTCCCTCGGACGCGCTTTCGTGACATGTCCGCGAAGTTCCGTCCAGCAGCGCCCAGGTCAGCCGGAGCGCCGTGCGTTGAACGCGATGAGGGCCGGCCATAACGGAGCTCCCGCTGCCGCGCGTCGGGCGGGTCGGCCCGGTTACGTTGCGCTACGAAGGGAGGGTGTCCTTATAGATCTTCCCGTCCTTCATGATGATGAGGAAATTCTTCTCCGGGTTTTCGATCAGCGCGATATTGGCGATGGGATCGCCGTCGACGACGAGAAGATCGGCGAGCGCGCCCTCCTCGAGAACGCCAAGCTTCCCGGGATAGGGGTTGCGTGGCCCGGACAGCGCCAGCAGTTCGCCATTGGTCGCGGTGGCCATCTTGAGGATGTCGGCGTTTTCGTACCAGCGCGTGAGATGGGTCAGCATGATCCCTTGACGCGTCGCCTTCTGCGCCGAAAACAACAGATCCGAGCCGAAGGCGGTCTTGAGCTTGTAGGCTTTCGCCAATGGGTAGGCCGTGTTTGTGCCGGCAATGACCTGGACCAGATTTATCCGGCTTTGACCGCTAAGCGGAACGGTGTCTTCTTCCCCGACGAAGGGTTGAATGCTCAACCACACGCCCTTGTCCGCCATCGTTTTCGCGGTCGCCTCGTCCATCAGATGCCCGTGTTCGATGCACTGAACGCCCGCAGCGAGCGCACGCTCAATGGCGACGGGCGGGTAAGCGTGCACCGCGACGTAAGTGTTGCGATCGGCAGCCGCCTCGACGCCGGCGCGAAGCTCGGGCTCGCTGAAGGTCAGCATGTCCAGCGTGGTGCGCGGCGACGACACGCCTCCGCCTCCCACAAGTTTTATCTGAGATGCGCCCTGGAGGAGTTGCTCGCGCACCCGCAGGCGCACTTCGTCGGCGCTGTCGGCGATATTGGCGGCTCCCGTCCGTTCCATGGCGCTTACTGGACCGCCAGGACTGCGCGGCAGGTCGGAGAGCGGGCGCATGTCCCCGTGGCCGCCGGTCGTCGTGATCATGGCGCCGCACGGATAGATGCGCGGTCCGGACACAAGTCCTTCGTCGATCGCCTGTTTGAGGGCAAATGAAGGGCCGCCGAGGTCCCGAACCGTGGTGAAGCCGCGCATCAGCGTGCGCTCCGCCTCGGCGCTGGCGGCGAGGAAAATATAGCCGATGTCCGCCGCGAACAGAGTTGGGATCGGCAGGGCGGCGAAGATGCAATGCCAGTGCGCGTCGATCAGTCCCGGCATCACGACCCGGCCGCCGCAATCGATTGTCCGCGCTCCTTCCGGACCGGCCGGAGACCCGGTCGCGACCGCCTTGATCCGTCCGCCCTCGACGATGAGAGAAAGCCCTCCGCGCAAAGCGTTGGATTTCCCGTCGAACAGGAGAAAGTTCGTGAAGACGATTGGCGGCGGCGGGTTTGACGCGCCTTGGGCGCGCGCCGCTCGGGGAAAATTGAGGGCTGCGATCGAAGCGCCGATCCCAGCCACAAAGCCGCGGCGCGAAAGATCGGCGGTGATGCGGCGTGTCAGGGACTGAAGTTCGCCTCGGCAACACAAGCAGCCCGGAGAAGGCGCTGCTTCCGGCTGATCGCCTGATGAGCAAGAGAACACGTGGCGTTCCTCCATAGAAGACGTCGCAAGCTACTCGACGCGTCTCGTGATCGAAAGCGTGGCTCAACCCTCCGCGAATTTGGCCAAGGCGTCCTTAGCGCCCGACCTTTGAGGCCAGGAGCGCGTCGAGATCGGGCAAGAGAACGATGCCGTCTTGATCGCTGCCGGAGGCATGAACCACGATCCAAGTACAGGACGCAGGGCTTTCATTGGCTGGCGCATGCGGCACGTCCGCAGGCATGTAGACTTGCTCCCCGGCGCGGATGGTGATCCCGTGTTCCAAGCGGTCGCCGTAGTAGACGACACACTCTCCATCGAGCAGGTAGGCGATCGTCTCGATGCCCTGATGATAGTGGACCTTCGCCCGCCCGCCCACGGGGACGGGGAGGATATTCATGCAGACATGTTGGGCCCCTACAGTCTCCGCCGAGGCTCCGGCGCCATAGGTGAAACCCTGTTTCCCAACGTAGGTCTGACCTGGCCCGATCACCCGGACTCGTTCCGTGGCGGAGGTCGTCATCTCCTTGCCTCCACGCTCCTCCCGCAGTTCGCCGAAGCGCGACCTTACGCCTTCGCAGAATTTCGCGAAAGCGTCTTTATAGTCGGGATGCCAGCGGGAGAGCGGCGGCCGGTTCTCGACGATATCGCCCGCCGCCCAAAGAATGCGGCGCTCATCCATTTCGCGCGGCACGTCGTTGTCGGGGCAAAGGATGTAGAAGTCGCCCCGTCCCATCGAATTCAGCATGAAGTCGACGACCTGTTCCGAAGTCCACGCGGCGGCCGGCTTCTCAGTCCTCGAGCCTGCGGTCATGCCGGTGAAGGTGAAGCCTGGAATGAGCATATGCGCGCTCACGCGACAGCCCTCGATGTTGCGCAATTCGTGCGCCAGCGCCTCGGTCACGACCTTCACGCCCGCCTTCGAGACATTGTAGGCCGTGTCACCGGGCGGACAGGTGATGCCCTGCTTCGAGCCCGTGTTGACGATCGCGGCCGCCGTTCCCTGCTTGATCATGTCGGGCGCGAACGCCTGCACGCCATTGATCACGCCCCAGAGGTTGACGTCGAGGATGCGCCGCCAGCGCGCCGGATCGCCGAACAATTCCCCGCCCCCGCCGGTCCCGGCGTTGTTCATGAGCACGGCGACCTCGCCGAACGCCTCGTAGACTGAGGTCTTCAGGCGCCGGACGTCGTCGAGGCTGCTGACGTCGACAGCAAAGGATCGCACGGAATCCGGCTGCGCCGCGGCGGCGCGGACCTTGGCGGCGCCGGCCTCGAGCGCGTCGCCGCTCAAGTCCGCCATGCACACTTTCATGCCGAGCGCGGCGAATTTGGCCGAAGCCGCCAGGCCAATGCCGCTGGCCGCTCCGGTGACGACCGCGACCCGGTTCGCGGCCAATGCGGGATGATTGGGCAAAACAAATCCTCCGATTTTGGAATTCGGGCACGCTACCACCATGCCGAGCGCGCGTCCGCAAGTGTTCGCCGCCGGCGGCGGCCATGCCTGAGGCCGCCCCGGGACGGGGCAGAGTCGCGATGAACGATAGCAATTTGATTACACTTTGACACAACCTCGATTCAATTGCCTGTAACTAAGAACACAACCATGACTTGTATCGTACCGATGCTGAGCGTATTTAATAAAAATCGAGCCACCCAATCTCAGGTGTTGGCAGTCTCTAGGCCAGTCATCGACCGAATATGACTTCCGGCCTGGGCAGGAGATGCATGATGCGCAAGGTTCTGGTCACCACGATTGCCACGCTCGCGACTGCAATGCTGTTTACCATGACGACGTCGAACGCGGCGACATACAAATTCACCTTTCAGTCGAACGACGCCGAACTGACCGCGACGGGAGAATTCACGGTCAATTCCGCGAACGACGTGACCGGAGTTTCCGGCGCCATCTCCGGCCTCACCAATCAGACGATCAGCGGGGTCACCGCCAATCCGACCTTTCCGAGCGCGTCCTACAGCCCTGACGGCTCGTTCATCTTCGACAATTTGTACTCCCCCACTGGCATGGCCTTCGATTATTACGGGCTGTTGTTCACCACGGCGGGGAATCCGGGCGGCTACTGGAATCTCTGGGCGAGCTCGCCCGGCGCTTATTCGCTCTATGAATCGGCTGGCAGCTATAACTACCCGATCCAGGAGATCGGAAGTCTGAGCGTCGCCGCGGCGCCGGAGCCGTCAACCTGGGCGATGCTGGCTTTGGGCTTTGTGGCGCTCACCTTCTTCGGCCGACGCCGCCAGCAAACGGCTCGCCTGGCGCCTGGCCTCGGCTAAAAGCTTCATGCCTTCAAACGCTTCGGGGGCCGCCGCGCGGGCGGCCCTTTTTGTGTTGCGAGTGATGCTACAACCGCGTTAGCAAGAAAATTAAGCCAGTTTTAAACCGTACGGTTGTGGCGCTTGACTCTTGAGCTTATTGGCATTTTAAAACACAACCGATCACGAGAGTTCAAACCGGTCTGTTTGAGTTGTAACGTGATCGTGATGATCCGGCGCTGCGTCTCGTCCCAAATGGTTCACAGGGTTTAGAGATGTCCATCCGCGGAAGACGGCCGCATTCCCACGTCCGCCGGCTCATGACGCCGCCAGCGACCGCTCGCGCGGCGGTGGACGTCGAAATCGCCGAAACCCCCTTGGCCGACGCCGATCGATTGATCGCAACCTTCCGCGTGCGCGCTTATCCCGAGGCGCGCCAACGCCAGCGACGAGCAGCGGCGCCGGAAGCCGCCGCCCATTGGGGTCAGGTGGCGAACCTCATCGCCCGGCGCGCGGACGGATCGCTCGTCGACGAACCGTCGACCCGGACGGAGCTGGACGCCAGCGTCGCTCGTCGTGGTCGGGAGCTGGGCGTGCGTCCCGCCGTCCGATTTTTCGAGGTTGATCCGTTGGACGAACTCGAGCGCGTTCTCGCCGTCAGACTCCAACGCTTCCGGCTTCAGTTCTTCGGCGTCGGCGCCGATCTCGGCCCGGCCGTTCTTACTGAAACCGAAATTCAAGCCGCCGACGCTTCCGACGCCATCCGCGAGGCCGTCACGGCAAACTGGCCGCCTCGAGCGGTCGGCCTGCGCTTGCTCGATCTTGAGGGGCGGGAAATCTTCGAGCGACTCAAGGCCGATCTCAGATAGCCGGCCCGTTTCCGCAACCCGAGCCGCCCAGTCGCGACACCCTGCCCTCTCGAACTCGCGCTCTCAAGACAAAGCTCAAGCCGGCGAAGTTCCAAGCCGGCGCCACGAATTACGGCGTTGGCAGAAGGCTCACGTGAGCCGCTACGACCCGCCAGCCCTCGTCGGTCCTCAACCAAGTCTGGCTCTGCCGTCCCGTCGCGGTTGAGCTTGCGCGCTTGAATTCGACGTTGGCGGTGGCGAAATCCCGCCCGTAAGTGGTGATCACCGTCTTCACGAGATCGCGGGCCAGATTGGCGGGCGAGCGCCCGGCGCGAAAGGCGGCGATCTCGTCATATCCGTACAGATTCTCGGTCACGCCGTAGCGCAGGGTGTGCGGGCTCTTCCAGAACAGCGCGTCGAGTTCGGCGATGTCGTTGGTGACAAGGGCGCGCTCGTAACGGGCGAACGCCTTTTCGACCTCCGCGACCACTCCGGGAATGTTGATGTCCATCATTGACTACAAGCCTCAATTCCGTCGGAAAACGATAGTTCCGGTAGAAAGCTGCGCATGACGCAGTCGCGAGCAGCACGACGCGACAAAGAACGGATACTAAGGAGTTCACAGGTGAACCCGATCATTGATCTTGCTGGCCAAATTCGCGCGTTCCGTCCATTCCTTCCCGCAAAGGAATTCGAAACAAGTTTGCGTTTCTACCAGGCTATCGGATTCGAAACCTATCGGCTCGGAGAGACTCTTGCGGAAATGAGCCTCGGGAAACACGCCTTCCTGCTGCAGGGCTACTACGTCAAGGCCTGGGCTGAAAACATGATGATGCATGTTCTCGTAGAGGACGCCGCGGCGTGGTGGCGATATCTCGATTCTTTGGGCCTGCCCGATCAGTTCGGCGTTTCTCCTCCTCATGAGCCCAAAGTCGAGCCGTGGGGCCTTACCGTAACCTACCAGACCGATCCGTCAGGAGTGCTGTGGCACTTCGCGCAGGTGACCGTAGATAATCCCGATTCCGCCGGCCGCTGACTGTGACTCTTTGAGCCGACAGGGTGACGGTCATGTCCGATCCCGATCTCGCCTTTCTGCTCGCGCCCGGCGCCGGCGCCCCGTCCTCGCATCCGCGCATGCAGACCTTCGCGCGAATGTTGGCGACGATCGGCTTGGTCGAGCCGCTCGACTATCCTTATGCCTTGGCGGGCCGGGGGCGGCCGGACCCGCTGCCCAAGCTCATCGAAGCGCATCGAGCGGCGCTGGCCGCGCTTCGCGCCAAGCATGACGGGCCGATCGTGCTCGCCGGCAAAAGCATGGGCGGGCGCGTCGGCTGCCATGTCGCCCTCGTCGATCCGGTCGAAGCGGTCATCTGCTTCGGCTATCCGCTTTGCGGCGCTGGCGACCGATCGCGGCTCCGCGATCAGGTTCTCATGGAACTGAAGACGCCGATCCTGTTCGCGCAGGGAACGCGCGACCCGCTCTGCCCGCTCGACCTTCTCGAAGGTGTTCGGAAGCGGATGCATGCGCCCTCGACGCTCACCGTCGTCGAGGGAGGCGACCATTCGCTCATGGTTGCGAAGACGGCGCTGAAGGCGCTGGGATCGAACCAGGAGGAAGTGGACGACAGCATGCTGACGGCGATCGCACGCTTTCTGAGAGAAGCGCTTAACCAATCTTCCTAGTCGACATGCGCGAGGAGGTTTTTCCTCTTTCCATCCACTCCGCATTGACAAGTCCTTCGTTCTTCCCACTAATAATCGCCATGCAGCAGCCGTAGTTTTGGGGGTAGAAAGTGCGGCGTGGCGTGCGATGGGCGCTTGGGGTTGGTGCGGCGGTGGTCGCGATGGCGGCGGGGAGCGGCGCGCGCGCGGACGTCCGTCCCATCAATCTGGACGGGTGCCCCGGAAGCTGCGTTCCGGTCGCGATCGGTGAGCAGGCCGTCGCTGAGGACGACGCCGCGGCCAGCATCACCCTGTCCCGGTTCGGCGGCGACGCGGACGATCCCAATTCCGCTCTAATCTTCGACAGGAAGGCCGTGCCAGCGGCCCTAGCCGACGGATTGCCGTCGGCGCTCGCCTCTGCGAGCGCTGAGGCCCCCGGAGCGCGCGGCGTTTCGCCTTATGACTTTTTCGCGGACGTCATCGACGTTCCGCACTCCGCCGACGCGCCCTTTTTCCTCTTCACCCCCACGGTCACCAGCCAGCTCAGCGACGTTCTGTGGGCCAGCCACGACTTTTTTGGGCCGCCGTCCGGCGATATAGCCTCCAGTCGCGGCTTGCCCCTCTCCGCTGACGCTGACGCGCTATACGGCGGGCGGACGATGGGAACGCGGGTAACGCCAACGCTAAGCCCTTCGCCGCTATCGGGGCCGCCTTCTTCGGACGCGGCCAAGCCCTTCGGGCAAGTTGGGGATGAGGCGGGGCGGTCGACGGTATTTTCTTCGGGTGGCGCCGAATCAAACAAGTGAGCGTTGCCGTGCGTAGCAGCACGAACGAGCGCCTAGACTAGGCGCTTCCCGGACTCTGCGTCGTCTGGCGCGCCTGGAACTGACCCATTCCCGGCTCGCCGACGATCTGGCCGTCGTCAGCGATCAGCGTCCCCCGCAGCAGCGTCTTGATCGGCCATCCCGTCACTTCCATGCCTTCGTAAGGCGTGTAATCGCTGCCGTGCTGCATCAGATCCTGGGAGAGGGTGACCGTCTTGTCCGGATCCCAGATGGCGATGTCGGCGTCGGCGCCGACCATGATGGAGCCCTTGCGCGGATAGAGGCCATACATCTTGGCGTGGTTGGTCGCGGTCAGCGCGACGAACTCCGAAAGCGAAATGCGCCCTTTTTTGACGCCCTCGGAAAACAGGATCGGCAGCCGCGCGGCGACGCCCGGAATGCCATTCGGCACCCAGCGGAACGAGGTCCGTCCCTTCGGGTGGTTTTTCCCGGCCTCGTCTTCAAATCGAAAGGGACAATGGTCCGAGGAGAAAGTCTGGAACACGCCGCTGATGAGGCCGCGCCAGATCGCCTCTTGCGAGGCGCGGTCGCGCGGCGGCGGGGAGCAGACATATTTCGCGCCCGAGAAGTCCATGTTGAGGCCTTTGAGGTCCTCGGCCGTCAACACCAGATATTGCGGGCAGGTCTCGGCATAGATCTTCAGGCCCCGCCCGCGCGCCCATTCGATCTGCTCCATCGCCTCGCGCCCGGACACATGAACGATCATGATCGGGATGCCGATCAGCTCCGCATGCGAGATCGCGCGGTGGGTCGCCTCGCGCTCGACGAGCTCGGGCCGAGATTCTGCATGAAAGTAAGGGTGGGTCTTGCCGTCCCGCTCAAGGCGATCGGTCATGTATTTGATCTGGTCGTAGCCTTCCGCGTGAACCATCACGGTCGCGCCTTGTTCGCGCGCGACGGTGAAAACCTCGAGCAATTGCCGGTCGGTCAGGACCATGTTGTCGTAGGTCATGAACACTTTGAATGACGGATAGCCGGAGCTGACGAGCGCCGGCAGCTCCTGGCCCAAAACCGCCGGCGTCGGATCCGTGACGATCAGGTGGAATCCGTAGTCGACATAGCACTTGCCCTTCGCCTTTTCGTGATAACTCTCGACGCTCTCACGCAGCGATTGCCCGCGCGGCTGCAGCGCAAACGCGAGGACGGTCGTGTTGCCGCCCGCCGCCGCGCTGCGGGTGCCGCTCTCGAACCCGTCCGCCATCACAATCCCCGGACCCTGGGGCTGGTCGAAATGGACGTGGCTGTCGATACCGCCGGGCAAGACCAGGAGGCCGGAAGCGTCGATTTCGGAGGCCGCGCGCGGCAGGTCTTCGGCGAGCGCGACGATCCGGCCGTCTTTCACGCCGACATCGCTTTTGCCGACGTCGGCGGCAGTGACAACCGTTCCGCCGCGAATGACCAGATCCAACTCCATTCCCGCCACCTTTGATTTTCACCGCGTTAAATCGCGCCCGCTGACGCAAGATTCATGCAATTTGCGCCAACGGCCAAGCCGGTTGCAAACTGACGCCCGAGCCGGCTTAAACCCTTAAGGCGACATTGTCGGCTCAATTCGCCGGCATCCAAAAAGGACGCATCATTGCGAGACTTCCATCAGAGCGGACGCAGCCCCGTCTATTCCGTGAACGGGATGGCGGCGACCTCCATGCCGATCGCCTCGCTAACCGCGATCGACGTGTTGCGCGCCGGCGGCAACGCCGTCGACGCGGCGGTTGCGGCCTGCGCCGTGCTCGCGGTGGTCGAGCCGCAATCGACGGGCCTCGGCGGCGATTGCTTCTGCCTCTATGCGCCGCCCGGCGGCAAGGTCGTCGCCGTCAACGGCTCAGGCCGGTCGGCGGGAGCCGCTTCGCTCGACGCGATCAGGGCCGCGGGTCCAACTCCGCCTGACGACATTTCGCCGCATGGCGTCACCATCCCCGGCGCCGTCTCCGGCTGGCAATTGCTGCTGGACGCCCATGGGACGAAGGGCTTCGACGAATTGCTTCTCCCCGCCATCCGCTGCGCCGAGGAAGGCTTTCCCGTGCATCAGCGCGTGGCCTGGGATTGGTCGATGTATCGAGAGCGAAGCTGCGCCGCGCCGGAAACACGCTTTTCATGCCCGGCGGCCGCCCGCCCCGCGAGGGCGATCGCTTCGTCCAGACGGCGCTCGCCAGGACGCTGCGCGCGATCGCCAAGCACGGCGCTGACGCTTTCTACAAGGGGCCGGTCGCAGCCGACATGGCGGCGACGCTTCGTGCGCGCGGCGGCGTGCAGACCGAGGAGGATTTCGCCAACGGACTTAAAGGCGCCGAGTTCGTCGAGCCGATCTCACTTCAATGGCGCGGGCTCGACGTCTGGCAGTGTCCGCCCAACGGGCCAGGTCTCGTCGCGCTCATGATTCTGGGCGAGCTGGAAGCGCTCGGCGACGCTCCGGACGGACCGGCTGGCGTGACGCGCTTCCATCGGCACATCGAGGCTGCGCGCATGGCCTATCGTGACCGGGGCGCCTTCCTCGCCGACCCGCGTCAGCGGGAGACGCCGTTAGGACGCCTGCTGGCCCCCGACTACCTCGCCGCTCTGGCGGGACATATCGACGACAAGCGCGCCCTTCCCTCTTTGCCCGCGCCAGGCGAAATCGCGCTCGCGGCGAGCGGCAATACCGTCACCCTTTCGGTGGTCGACCGCGACGGCGGCGCCTGCAGCCTCATCAACTCGATCTATCAGACCTTCGGCAGCGGCATCCTCGCCGAAGGCTCGGGCGTGCTTCTGCAAAATCGCGGATTGTGCTTCGCTTTCGAGCCAGGCCATCCCAACAGCTTTGCGCCCAACACGCGCCCCGCGCACACCATCATGCCGGGCTTGGCGACGCGGGACGGCCAGCCCGCAATCTGCTTTGGCGTGATGGGCGAACATTATCAGCCGATGGGCCAGAGCTGGGTTCTGAGCAACGCGGTCGAATATGGCATGGACATCCAGCAGGCGCTCGATTTTCCCCGAATCTGCCCGCATCTGGGGGAAGTCGAGATCGAACGCGGCGTTTCGCCAGCGATGCGGGAGAAGCTGATCGCGCTCGGCCACGTGTTGACTGAAGTCGAGCGGCCCCTCGGGGGCGGACAGGCGATCATGATCGACCGCGAGCGCGGAATCTTGATCGGCGGCTCAGACCCGCGCAAGGACGGCGCCGCGCTCGGCTATTAGAATCAAGCGGCCCGATCGTCACGTCATGTAGACGCCGCCGGTCACATTGATCCCCTGCCCTGTCATGAACCGCGCCTTGTCCGAGCACAGGAACACGACGACGTCGGCAACGTCCTCGGGCTCTTCGAGACGTCCGAGCGGCGTCTGCGCCACATAATCATCGACGACGCGCTGCGGCGACACATTGCGCAGGCTCGCCTCCCATTCGATCTCGCGCGCCTGCATGCCCGTCTTCACGAAGCCGGGGCACACGGCGTTCACGCGAATGCCAGTCGGGGCGAGTTCGCGCGCGAGCGCCTGGGTCCAGCCGAGCACCGCGAATTTCGAGGCTGAATAATGGGCGAGCAGCGGCGCGCCGACCTTGGCGGCGAGCGACGCGGTGTTGACGATGCAGCCCGCGCCCTGGGCGACGAAATGCCGAGCCGCGATCTGATTGGTCAGGAATATGCCACGCGCGTTGACAGCGAAATTGAAGTCCCAGTCCGAATCGGTGAGCTCAAGCGCATGGCTCATGGTGGAGACACCGGCGTTGGCGATGCAGATATCGCAACCACCCAAAAGCTTGAGCGCCTCGCCGAACGCGCGCTCGACTGAGGCGCGCTCGCGCACGTCGATCTCGACTGCGACGGCGTTTTCGCCGATCTCCTTCGCCGTTCGCTGGGCCGCCTGGCCATCGATATCGGCGATCGCCACTTTCACGCCGCTTCGCGCGAGCGCGTGCGCAATGGCGCGGCCGATGCCCTGCGCGCCGCCGGTTACGAACGCGCGCTTGCCGTTGAGCTCCGAATAGGACGAACTGTCTGCCGACATTGTACCTCCACGCGTGCGAGGGCGGAGCCATATCAACAAAATCGGAGGCCGCGAAGGCGCTTTTTGTTTGATAATCTTGCCGTCGGCGCTAGGTTGCGCCGCCGCGACGACCCGCTCCTATCCGGCAATCAATCAAGCGCCGCGCGCCTGAGGAACTCCTGCATGGTTTTTGACTTCCTGGGCGACAAGAAAAAAGTCGTGATCGCCATGGCGCATATCGGCGCGCTTCCGGGATCGCCGCTTTACGATGCGGACGGAGGCGTCAACAAGCTCATCGACGGCGTGCTCAAGGACATCGATGCTCTGCAGGCAGGCGGCGTCGACGCGGTCATGTTCGGCAACGAGAACGATCGCCCCTATGTCCTCAAGGCGCCGCCGGAAGGCGTGGCCGGAATGACCGCCGTCGTCCAAGCGGTCAAGCCGCATCTCAAGGTCGCCGTTCGGCGTCAATTATCTCTGGGATCCGCTCGCCAGCGTGGCCATTGCGGCCGCGACGGGCGCGAGCTTCGTGCGCGAGATCTTCACCGGCCTCTTCGCGTCCGACATGGGGCTCTGGCAGGCCGACTGCGCCGGCGCCCTCCGGCTGCGCCGCAATCTCGGCCGCGAGGACATGAAGCTCCTGTTCAACATCAACGCCGAGTTCGCCCATTCGCTCGACGAGCGGCCGATCGCCTTGCGCGCGAAGAGCGCCGTCTTCTCGTCGCTTGCGGACGCGATCCTGGTTTCGGGCCCCTTGACCGGAGATCCGGTCGACCGTTCGAACCTCAAGACCGTGCGCGAAGCTGTCCCGGACGTTCCCGTCCTCGCCAACACCGGCGTCACCATCGACAATGTGCGCGACATCCTCGCCATCTCGGACGGCGTGGTGATCGGCACGCATTTCAAGGTCGACGGAAACACCTGGAACCCGGTCGACGGCGCACGCGTCAAGCGCTTCATGGACGCCGTGGCGAAGCTAAGGTGACGGGGCTGGAACACGACGTGTCATTCCCGCGAACGCGGGAATCCAGTGCGGCCGTTGCGATCAGGCGCGAGTTTGGATACCCGCTTGCGCGGGTATGACAAAGCAAGCGAGCCGCGACTTCATGCGCTGCATCCTTGGCCTCGACATCGGCACGACCTCGACGATCGGCGTTCTCATCCGCCCGCCAGATGAAACGCTCGCCCTCGCCTCGCGCCCTGTCACCCTGCGCTCGGACCATGTCGGCTGGGCCGAGGAAGATCCGGAGCAATGGTGGAGCAACGTTGGCGAGATCGTGCGCGAGCTCCTGGGCGCGGCCGGAGTCTCCGCAACCGAGATCGCCGCTGTCGGCGTAACCGGCATGTTGCCGGCTCTTGTGCTTCTCGACTCCGACGGGCGTCTGTTGAGGCCCAGCATCCAGCAGAGCGATGCGCGCTGCGGCGCGGAAGTCGAGGAGCTCCGCGCGGAGATCGATGAAAAGGTATTTCTCGCCAAAGCCGGCAATGGGATCAATCAGCAGCTTATCGCGGCGAAGCTAAGATGGATCGAGCGGCATGAGCCCGAGATCTTCGCGCGCATCGCCACCGTTTTCGGCTCCTACGACTATATCAACTGGCGGCTTACCGGCGAGCGCGCGATTGAGCAGAACTGGGCGCTGGAGGCTGGCTTCGTCGACCTCGCGACGCACGCGCTCGACGATGTGCTGGTCGCGCTTGCCCATATCCCGCGCAGCGCGCTGCCGCGCAAGGTCGCCTCGCATGAAATCCTCGGCGTCGTGTCGGAACAGGGCGCGGCGGAGAGTGGCTTGACAGCCGGAACGCCGGTCATCGGCGGCGCCGCGGACCACATCGCCTCCGCGCTCGGCGCAGGAATCGTCAGCGCCGGCGACGTGCTGCTCAAATTTGGCGGCTCAGTCGACATTCTGACCGCGACTGATCACGCACGCCCCGATCCACGCCTGTTTCTCGACTATCATTTGAAGCCCGGCCTCTTCGTCCCTAATGGATGCATGGCGACGGGCGGCTCGGCGCTCAATTGGTTCGTCCGTCAGTTCGCCGCTGGCGAGACGCCGGCCGCCAAGCAAGCCGGCCTCTCGATCCATCAATGGCTCGACCAGCTCGCCGAGGCGCGGCCCGCCGGCAGCGAGGGCCTTGTCATCACGCCGTATTTTCTTGGCGAGAAGACGCCGATCCACGACGCCAACGCGCGTGCGACGTTTGACGGTCTGACGCTCTCACACGACCTCGGCCATCTGTGGCGCGCTTTGCTCGAGGCCTACGCTTATGCAATCGCGCATCACGTCGAGGTCATGAACGAGATCGGCTACAAGACCGAGCGCTTTATCGTCTCCGACGGCGGTTCGACGAGCGCGTATGGATGCAGATTGTCGCCGACGTCCTTGAGCGCCCGGTTCAGCGGCTCGCCGGCCATCCCGGCTCTTGCGTCGGCGCCGCCTGGACGGCCGCGATCGGCGTGGGTCTCGCTTCCGACTGGTCAGGGATCTCCGCCTTCGTGCGTCCCGGCGATCGGATCGAGCCTCGGGCCGAGACCGCCGACGTCTACCGTCGCGGCTATCGCCGCTATCGCGACCTCTATCGCCGCCTCGCCGACCGGTCCGAGCTCGCTGCATCATGAGCCTCTTTCGCGCGGTCGCCTGGGACATCGACGGCACGCTCATCGATAGCGAGCCGCTTCACCAGCGCGCGCTTGTGGCCGCGTCCGCGGCCCTCGGCGTCGACCTCAGCGACATCGAGCCGGAAGCGTTTCGCGGCGTCCACGCGATTGACATATGGGAGGCGATCAAGCCGCGCTTTCCCGCAGGCTCGTCGTTCAAGACGTGGATCGCTGCGATCGAGGGCTATTATGTCGCTCATGCAGGAGAGCTCGAGCCGAATCCGGGCGCCCTCGAAGCGATGCGGGAGCTCGCCACGCGCGGAGTGGCTCAAGCCTGCGTGTCGAATTCCGGGCGCGCCATCGTCGACGCCAATATCGAGGCGCTGGGCATCGGCAAGATCATAGCGTTCTCGCTGAGCCTCGATGACGTCTCGTCGGGCAAGCCCGATCCCGAACCCTATCGCGAAGCCGCGCGCCGCTTCGCCCTGCAAGCCGCGGAAGTCGTCGGGGTCGAGGACAGCGGCGCGGGCGCCCGTTCAGCGCGCGCGGCGGGACTTTATGTGGTCGGTTATTCCCCGTCCGGCGAGCCCTTCGTCGGCTCGGACCGATCGATCGTGAAGCTGATGGAGGTTTTGGCTTTGTTTGAGGCTTGAACGCCTCGCCTCGGCCTTGCGCCTTATCTGCCCTTCAGCGCCGCGATCACAGCGTCGGCCTTGGTGACCTCGGCGACATTCTGCATGGCGTAACCGATCGAGGCTTTGTGCCACTCGGCGTTCATCGTCGCGCAGCAATCCTCGGGCGTGATGATGACATAACCCTTGTCGGCGCCGGTGCGCGCGGTGTGCTCGATCGACATGTTGGTCCAGGCGCCGGTGTTGATGATCGTGTCGCGGTGGAGCGCTTTGAGAATCGTCTCGAGCCGGGTGCCCTCCCACGCGCTCATGCGCATCTTCTCGACGACGAAATCGCCGAGGTCAGGCTCCAGGCCTTCGACCGGCGCTGCGCCCCAGGTCCCGCGCACCACAGCCCTGTGCTCAGCGAGACCCTTGAACAGCGGCGCGTTCAGCGTGACGCCAGGCGCGCCCGGCTCGACGACGAACCAGACATGAATGACGGGAACGCCGTGCGCACGCGCCTCGGCCGCCACCCGGCGAATGTTTTCGACGACGTTCTGCGCTTTGGCATGGGCCGGCGCGCCGGATGCGGCGAAAGCGCCACCCTCGCTCACCGCGTCGTTCTGCATGTCCTGAATGATCAGGACGGCGCGGCGCGGGTCGAGATCGAGCCCCGGCGCCTCGGCAGGCGCAGACGCGTCCTTCACGGCCGCGTGCGCGCGCATGTATGGCTCGATCCGGGGGCCAACCTTCGTTGTCAAGCGATAGACCGAGTGCGTCGCGGTCACGAACAGGGTGCGCAATTCGGTCCCGCCCCAGGCGAGATTGGCCACGCTCTCCGGGACGTGCAGCTTTCCGATCAGCTCGCCTGACGGGGCGTAGACCCAGACGCCGCCCGGACCGGTGACCCAGACGTTGCCACGCTCATCGCATTTCATCCCGTCGGGACCGCCGCTCTGTGACGACGACTGGATTTCGCTTGCGAACAGCCGCTCTCCCGACAACGATCCGTCGGGCGCGACGTTGAAAACGCGGATCAGCTTTTTCGCGCTGTCGTTGACGTAGAGCAGCTTCTCGTCCGGAGAAAGGCAAAGGCCGTTCGGCTGCTCGAACAGATCGCGATCGACCACGAGTTGCAAGTCGCCGCCCTCGGGCGGCAGACGGTAGACGCCCTGAAAACCGAGCTCGCGCGGACGCTCGACGCCGAAACCGGGCATCCGTCCGTACCAGGGATCGGTGAAATAGATCGAACCGTCCGAGCGCACGCAAACATCGTTCGGGCTGTTGAGTTCCTTCCCCTCGAAATGGCTCGCGAGCACCTCGCGCTCGCCATCCGGCTTCTCGCGGATGAGCAAGGACGTGGCATGTTCACAGACGATGAGGTTGAGGTCGGCGTCATAGGTCATGCCGTTGCATTTGTTCGACGGCCGCTTGACCTCAACGACGCCGCCCTGCGGATCCCAGCGGCGGCGCACGTCGCCCGGCATGTCCGAGAACAACAGAAAATGATCAACCGGATGCCAGACCGGCCCCTCGGTGAACACACAGTCCGACGCCACCTGGATGGCCGGCGCGTCGAGCTCGACCAACTCCTCGAAGTCCGGCCGCAGAGACACATGGCTCATCGCTTCCGCTTCCTCCCGTTGACAACAACGCATCCTCGTCCAGTCGAAGCGCGTCGGCGCAAGACGCGGGCCAGCGCGCTTGCGTCTTCTCTCCGACGGATGCCGAGAATGCCCGCATGCTAGACCAAGTTGCGCGGCCGGGAAAGCGAGCGCAACGTGCTTTGAGATCGAGGCGCCGCCGGCCGTCTTGTCATTCCCGCGCAAGCGGGAATCCGGGCTCTGGACGAGGACTGGATGCCCGCTTCCGCGGGCATGACAGTGAGGCTGCGCGGCTCCAGCAAATGCACTTGGCGCTGGCCGAAGCCGATTGCGCCTCAGTGCACGCCCTGGGTCAGGCCCTGGACGAAATAGCGGTTGAGCAGGATCATCATGGCGACGATGGGCAGCGTGGAGAAATGCGCGAGCGCCCCGAGCGTGCCCCACGAAATGTCCTTTGTCCCATAGGCGGAGAGAAGGGCGACCGAGATCGTCTTGGTGTCCGCTTTGGTCAGGAACATCGCGTAGAGAAAATCATTCCAGGAGAACATGACGCAGAAAATGGCGCTCGCGATCAGGCCGGGAACGACGGTCGGCAGGGCGATCCGGAAGAAGGCGCCGAAGTCCGTGCAGCCATCCGTCCGCGCCGCCTCCTCGATCGAAACCGGCGCGGCGCGAAAGAAGGAAAACATCATCCAGACGACGAAAGCGCTGTTGAGCGCGGTGTTGAGGATGATCACCGCCCACCAGGTGCCCAGAAGACCGATGTCGCGCATCAGAAGGTAGAACGGGATGAGCGTCGCGATCGGCGGCACCGTGCGGATGATGAGAAAGAAATAGGCGAGCCAGATCGCGCGCGGACTTTCCGATCGCGCCAGGGCATAGCCCGCCGGGGCGCCGAGAAGAAGCGACAGCGCCGTCGACCCGATCGCAATGATGAGGCTCGACTGGAGCAGCGCGCCGAGTTTGAAGTAGCGGAATACGCTCTCAAAATTGTCGAGGGTCGGGGTGAACAAGAACGTCGGCGGTGAGGCGAAGATGTCGCGGGTCGGCTTGTAAGCGATCGAGAACAGCCACACGACCGGCGCGAGCGCGACCACGAGGACAACACAGATCGCCAGGCGGCGGAGGATCAACAGCAACCGATCGCGATCAAACATGCCGGTTCCTTCCCGGCTTGAGGACCGCGATGAACGCCGCCGCCATGGCGAGGATGCAGACGACGATCAATGTGCTGACGGCGGAAGCGGCGCCGATGTTGAAGAATTCGAGCCCCTGTTTGACGCCATAGATCATGAGCGTGTTGGTCGCGTCCGCCGGCCCGCCGCTGGTGGTGACGAAGATGATGTCGAACACCCGGAAGGCGTCCATCATGCGCAAGATCAGCGCGAGAAAGGCCGCGGGCATGAGGAGCGGCAGCACCATGAGCCAGAATTGCTGCGGCCCGTTCGCGCCGTCGACGGCGGCGGCTTCGAGAATGTCGGTTGGCATCGTCTTTAACCCGGCGAGCAGGATGAGCGCCATCAGCGGCGTCCATTCCCAGGCGTCGATGGCGATGAGCGTGGCGAGCGCGCGCTGAGGGTCCGCGAGCAGCCCGCGCGGACCGCTGAGGCCCAGTTCGGCCAGGGGATAGCCGAGCATGCCATATTCCGGACTGAGCAGCGCCTTGAAGACGAGCCCGACCACCAGCGGCGTGACAGTCGCGGGAATAAGCAGGAGGCCGAGCGCGATGCGGTTGAACCAATCGTCGCGCCATAGGAGCAGCGCAACGCCAAGGCCGAGAACGAATTCGAGCGTGACGGCGCCGAAGGTGAAGGCGAAGGTGTTGATCACCGCACGGCGCGCCGTCGGATCGCGCCACAGCGCAAGATAATTGTCGAGGCCGACGAAATGGCGCGAACCCGGGCGGATCAGGTTGTAACTGTCGAACGAGTAGAGAAAGCCCTGGACCATCGGCCCGACGGCGACGGCGAGCACGTAGATGAGGGCCGGCGTAGCCATCGCGATGAGGAACAGCTGGCGCTGTCGGGTATAGGACCAACCGGCCGCAAGGGCCGCGTCTTCGTCGGTCGCGGCGCCAGCGCGCGAAGCAACGTTCACGTCGCGCTCGTATCGGCGGGTACGCGCATCCCTTCTCCCTCGGGGAGAAGGTGGCCCCATAGGGCGTCCGGAAGGACGCCCGTCCTTCCGGACGGGCTATGGGCGCCGGATGAGGGTGGAGCGTGAAGCGCCATCATCTGCACACGCGCACGCGTTCACGTTGCGTATCGAACAACTCCCAAGCCCTACGGCGGACACCCTCATCCGTCGGGCTTCGCCCGACACCTTCTCCCGAGGGGAGAAGGGGGTTCGCCGTCCGTCCTCGGCGCTTCTCCTCATTTGGGGATCCGACAATTCCGTCAGCCGGTTCGCCCCAAAATCATTTGAACAAAGCCTCCGCCTTGCTCTGAATATCGTCCATCGCAGTCTTAGGATCGGCTTGCCCGACCAGCACCGCATTGATGGCGCCGCCGATCAGATCCTGCAATTCCGGATATTGTGGAATGCGAGGGCGGAAGTCGCCGTCGCCGTGCTCGAAGGAGGTCGCGATCACCGGCAGGAAAGGGTACTTGGCGAGGAGCTCGGGATCGGTCATTTCGCTCTTGCGCAGATAGCTGCCGGCGCCGCGCAGATTGAGCTCCTTGTGCACGGCCGGGGCTCGTGACCCATTTGATGAAGGCCCAGGCGGCCTCTTGCTTCTTGGGGTCGATGTCCTTGTTGACGCCAAGCGCCCAGCCGCCGATGCCATATTCCTGCGGCTGCCCTTGGGCGGATGGCGTGAGCACGATCCCCGCCTTGCCGGCGATCTTCGACACCTTCGGATTGTCATAGTCGGCGGCGCCGATCGACCAAGTCTGCATGTTAGCGACCGAGCCCTGTCGAAAACTCTCCTCGCGTCCGCCCCAATCGTAGTCTGCGGCGCCGGGAGGGGCGGCGTCATCGAACAGCTTCTTATAGGCGACGACGCTCGCGATGTTGGCGGGCGAGTTCAGCGTCGGCTTGCCGTCCTTGTCGAGGATCGAGCCGCCGAACTGGCGATTGTATTGCATCCAGTCCTGCGCGACCGCCGGGCCCTTCTGGCCATTGGCGACGAAACCGTAAGCCTTCTTGCTCTTGTCGGTCAGCTTGATTGCGTCAGCGACAAAGTCCTCCATCGTCTCCGGCGGCTTTAAGGCCTGCGGCTTCGTAGAGATCCTTGCGATACGCCAGCACATTGGCGTAGCCGGCGAAGGGGAACGCAACCTGCTTGCCCTTGTAGCCGCCAAGCGAGGACATGAGCGACGGGTAGATGTCGTCGACCTTGATCTCGGCTGCGTCGCGCTTGATCCAATCTGTGAGATCGACGGTGTAGCCGGCCTCGGCGAACTGGCCGGACCAGACGATGTCGACGGTAGCAAGGTCGTAGCCCTTGGTGTGGCCGACATAATCCGCGGTGATCTTGGTCAGAAGCTCGGGGTAACTCAGAATGTCGACATTGACCTTGGCGCCCGTTTGCGCCTCGAACTCGGGCGCGATCGCCGCCAGCACCGCGGCGAACTGATCGTTCTGCGACGCGAGATTAAGCGTCACGCCCTCGTAGGGCTTGTCGGCAGCTTCCGCGCCGGAAACGCCGACCGAAGCCAAAACACCAAGCGCGAGCGCCGCCGCCTGACCGATGAACGGTTTCATGCCTGACTTCTCCCCTAATGACGATGGAGCAGGCTAACACCCTGATTTTCGTAAGAGCAATCAGATTGTGCGGCGATGTCCGTCGAAAATGAACTCATGCGTGCTCGCTTTTTGATCGCGCGAATGCTCATGCTTTCACCGAAGGTCGCTTTCCAAGCCGCGGCGGATGCGATAGCAACTTGAGGACGCGCATTGGAGGAGCTCATGAGAGCGGCGTCGGCGCGCGCCATCGCTTCACATCGGAACGCCGCGACGCAAGACGGCCTCGAGCGGGCCGTCGCCTGGTCGCGACAGTGGAGCGCGGAGTTCCCATTCTGCCTCGCCAATCACCTGCCGATGGTCTTGGTCGCGTTGCACCGCATGGGCGCGAGCGACGAGCGACTGGAGGCCTATTGCCACATCTATCATAGGCAGAACGGCCTCGTTCCCGTCCCGGAACCGATCGACAAGATCACGCACGACAATTGGCGCGAGTTTCTTGGCCAGCGCGAGCGCGAAGGCGACTATCGTGCATTTTTTGCCGGCGAGGCAGCCCGGCTTGGCGCAACGCCGGCCGCCCTCCTCTACCTGCCGGAGCTCATTCCCGGCATGGCCGCGAGCGCCACGCATGCGCTCATGCGCATGGCCTATGCGACGATGACCGACAGCGACGAGGAAACCGGCGTCGCCCTCGGCTATTGGGCCGCGACCTACCTCTCGCTTGGGCCCTCGCAAGGCCTCGCGCCCTCGACCGACGATCCGGCCGAGGTTCTCGCCTTCATGTCCGGGCCGGCGTCGTTCCGGCATGTCGAGCCGGAGCGCGACCTCCTGTGGCACTTCATGCGCGCGGTCGTCAGAGAAGCCGGAATTCGCCCCCGTCGTCGATAGGCTCGCGATCGGGCCAGAAACCCATGACCGCATCGCCCGCTGCTCGCTTGCGCTCTACGCCGCGACGCTCGACTTTTGCGCGCTGCACGCAGTCACGGGTACGCACTGGCTGAGGCTGATCGCGCCGCGCACCCCCGACGCGGCGACGCCGCTGCGCTATTTCTGGCAAGCGATCGCATCGCTGGTCCCGAAGATCGGCTTTCCCGTGCTCCCAAGCGCGGACGAGCTCGAGGCATGGCGGCGCATGTCCCTGCCCGACTGGCCCGAGATCTATCGCGAGGCGGTCGCGCGGGATGACGAGCATGATCTGAGCCTGACGTTCTCGGCCGGCGAAGAATTCAAGCATTACGGCGACCGTCTTTATCAATATGTGGCGGCGAAGCGCCTGAGCCTCGTCTGATGATCCTGGCCAACGCGCGTCTTCCCCAAGGCGGCCTCGCCGATGTCGAGATCGCAGGCGGCGTCATTGCCGCGTTGCATGCGCCCGGAAGCGCCGATCAAGCGAATGAGCGCATCGATCTTAAGGGCGCGCTTCTCCTGCCGGCGTTCGTTGACGGCCACATCCATCTCGACAAGACGCATTGGGGCGCGCCGCGGCTGCCCCATGTCGAGGGACGCAGCGTGCGCGAGCGGATCGCCGCCGAACGCGTCGAACGCCATCGCGTCGCGCTGCCGATCGAGGCGCGCGCCTCGGCGCTCATCCGAACGCTGATCGCCAACGGCACGACGCGCGTGCGCAGCCACATCGACATCGACAACGACGTCGGCCTCGCCAATCTCGAAGCCGTGTTGCGGGTGCGCGAGGCCTATCGGGACTGGATCGACATTCAGCTCGTGGCCTTCCCGCAAAGCGGCGTGACGACCGAGAAAGGCGCGCCCGAGCTCATGGCGGCGGCGATGAGCGCCGGCGCGGACTTGATCGGCGGTCTCGATCCGGCGGGTTTCGACGGCGACGTCAAGGGTCAGCTCGACATCGATCTTCGCTCTCGCCGGCAGGTTCGGCAAGGGAATCGACATTCATCTCCACGACGGCGGCGAGACCGGCGCTTCGGAGCTCCGCGACATCGCCGAGAGGACGATCGCCGCCGGCATGCAAGGCCGCGTTGCGGTCAGCCACGCATTCGCCCTCGGAAGCATCGCGCCAGACCTGTTCGCAAAGACCGCCGACGCGCTCGCCCGCGCGGAAGTCGCGATCATGACGTCATGCCCCCCATCGGCGCCTGTTCCGCCGCCGGCCAAGCTCCGCGCGCGTGGCGTAACGGTGTTCGCTGGCTCCGACAACATTCGAGATTGCTGGTCGCCTTATGGCAACGGCGACATGCTCGACCGCGCCGCGATCATCGCTGAGCGGCACGCCTTGTTCACCGACCGCGAGCTTGAGGATGCTTTCGCGCTTACCACCAGCGAAGCCGACAAGGCGCTCGGCGCCCCCCAACGAGAGCTTCGCGCCGGCGTGGTCGCTGATCTGGTCGCAGTCGCAGCCCCCAGCGTCGCCGACGCGGTCGTCGATCGGCCCCCGCGCTCGCTGGTGCTACGCGCCGGGCGCGTGGCGGCCGAGCGAGGCGTCGTCTCCGCGGCGCTCAAAGAAGTGGTGGTCGCCTAAACCCCAGCGCGCCATGGCCATCGCGAGACCCCGCGGATTGCCCGGTCTCCTCCCGGTCAGTGGCTTACGGGTCGGCAGACGAGCACGGCTGCGGCCCGCGCTTCCTTCTGGACGATTTGAGGGTTTCGCTCGGTGCTGACCGAGTAGAGGCTTAGCCACAGCGCAACGATTGCGCCCAATGCGACCGCCACGGGAACCAGGCTGCGCTCATGGGGCAGATAGGCGCGGTAGAACGCCGCGTGTTTGCCGATGCCATCCATCATGGCCTCCATAACGTCCCTTTCCGCGTCCCCGCTGGCGCCTCCTCCTCGAAGATGTCTCCCAAGCGGGATTAGCTTTAACCATGTCGCCGGGTACAGCGCTGTGACGGGCGTCACAGTGTGATCTTCGCCGCACGTGGGGCGATGCCAGCCTCGTGATCTCAAGGGGTTGTCGATGTGAGGGTGACGTGAGCCCGCGCCGAGGGCTAAGGCTGAGAGTTACTGGCCGGCTTCATCCGGCCGACGCCTGAACCAGCCGCGCCCGAGCTCCGCGGCCAGTCTTTTTTCGGCGTCCATCCGCTGCGCTTGTTCAACGGCCAAATCGGCTGTCATCTGATCGACCCTGGCCGACATCCGATCAGCCAGAGTCCGTTCGACGGCGAGATCGGCCGCATGCCTCGCCTCCCGCGCGGCAAATTCGGCCGCCTGCTTTTCGGCCCGCTGCTCGGCGGCCGTAAGCTGCGTCTTGAGCGTTTCGACGTGGGCTTCGAGCACTCGGATGACCTGATTGGCCAGCGCGCGTTCATCCGGATGGCGGAGGGGCTGAGCGCGGCCATTAATCCGAACAGCGTCGTTCCAACCCTCCGGCGGCCGGACCCGCGTGCGTTTATCGTTACCAAGCGTCTTTTGCCACCGGCCGCGCTTGGCCCGTTGCCGGACCGCCTCGGTCGACACGCTCAACAGGTCCGCCGCCTGCCTGTAGGTAAACCACTCGCCCGTCAATATTGTCCCCCGTCGGCTAGACGTCGGACCGCGCCATCAGGGTGCGGCGCAGCGAGGACTTTAGTTCATCGCGGTCTGATCGCTCAAGAGTAAGCGAACACATATCTGAGTCGTCGCGCGGCAACCATTTCAATGACCGCGATCATGCTGCTGTTTTATTTCACTCAACTCGCGAGCGCATCGGCAATGCCAGCGAGGAAACGGGAAACGTCTGTCAGACTGGCGCCTTGACGGAAGCCGCGATCCCGGCCGCGACGCAATCGCACAAGGGAACCTTTCGGTAACCCTAACGGTTAGTGACGCAGCGTGATCCTCGTGCGTGCCTTTGACAGATGATAGGAGCATCATATGTCACGAGCGCCTCTCGTTCTTTCGGCGGCGGCAATATTCTGCGCCTCCTCATTTTTCGCTTTGGCTGACCAAAAGGGCGCTATCGCCAACGCGGTTGCGAGGAACGACAGCGTCGCGACCCAAAAATCAGGGGCGAAGCAGCAGGAACGCCAGTATCGGCTCGATCGCCATTATCGCGGCTACGACGAGACGCCCGCGGCGATGATCGTTTCTTCGCACCCTGCGTGACATTCTTTCGCCCTTCCGCTTGATTAGACGCCCGGTCGAGCCGCTTGAGTGGAGAGCGGATGCAGCGCCACGGGTGAGGCAGCGTGAGCCGCTCGGCGGCGTTTGATGCTGGCGCACCGGGCGGGGTGACGTGACGCGCAAACTGGCAACCTTGCGGTGCGTCGCTGCGGCCGTCTTTCTTGCCGCGTTAGCCCTTGGCGAAGCTGTGGCGTCGCAGGATTGGCCGTGGAGCGACGCCTCCCTGCCTCCCACCCAGCGCGCACAAATGGCGCTCGACAAAATGACAGAGCAGGAGAAGCTGGCGCTGGTCCATGGCGTGATCGCGGCGCCATGGGGCCGTAAGCCCAAACCGAACGGGTCGATTGGCTCAGCAGGTTACGTATCCGGCGTGCCGCGCCTCGGAATCCCCGCACTACAGGAAACGGACGCAGAGCTTGGCGTCGCCAATCCTGGGGACGTCCGTCATGGCGATACGGCGACCGCAATGCCGTCCGATCTCGCCCTCGCCTCGACCTGGGACCCGGAGCTGGCGCGGCTTCAAGGCCGGTCAGTGGGCGCCGAAGCGCGGGCGAAAGGCTTCAATGTGCTTCTTGGCGGCGCCGCGAATCTCATTCGTGACCCGCGTGGCGGGCGCAATTTCGAGTATTTCTCCGAGGACCCGCTGCTCACCGGAATCATGGCTGGCGGGATGATCGAAGGCGTGCAAAGCGGCCACATCATCTCGACGATCAAGCACTTCGCGCTCAATGCGCAAGAAACCGACCGTGTCGTCCTCGACGCGCGCATCGACCCGGCTGCAACGCGCGAATCCGACCTGCTCGCCTTCGAGATCGCCATCGAGCGCGGGCGCCCGGGCAGCGTCATGTGCGCCTACAACCAGGTGAACGGAAGCTATGCTTGCGAAAACGACTGGCTCCTCAACGAGGTGTTGAAGACGGACTGGGGCTATCCCTATTTCGTGATGTCCGACTGGGGGGCGGTCCACTCGGCGTCTCGTTCGGCGCTGGCGGGGCTCGATCAAGAGTTCGGCGAGCAGCTCGACACGCAAAATTTTTTCGCGGACGGGCTTCTTCAAGCGATCGCCGAGGGCGAGGTCCCTGAAGCCAGGCTCGACGACATGGCGCGACGAATTTTGACTTCGATCTTCGCCCATGGCCTCGCCGATAAGACAGACGTCTCCGAACCTGTCGACTTCGCTGCGAGCGATCGGACCGCGCTCGCGATTGCGCGCGAAGGGACGGTTCTGTTGAGGAACCAAGGGCTCCTGCCGCTCGCGGCCGACACGCGCAGCCTCGTCGTGATCGGGGCTCACGCCGACCGCGGCGTTCCCTCAGGCGGCGGCTCGTCGCAAGTCATCCCCCGCGGAGGAATCGCGGCGAAGGAACAGATCGACGAGAATCGAGCGATGCTCTTTGACCCAGGGTCGCCTCTGGAGGCGATCCGTCGTCAGTTTCCGCGCGCCCGCGTGGACTTCGATGACGGGTCGGTCCCGGCGCGAGCCGCGGAGGCGGCGGCCAAGGCTGATGCGGTCATCCTTTTCGTCGATCAGTGGATGACAGAAAGCGCCGACGCCCGAAGCCTCCAGCTGCCGGGCGGACAAGACAGTCTTGTCAAGGCTGTCACCCGCGCCAATCCCCGCACCGTTGTCGTGCTCGAGACAGGCGGCCCGGTGCTCATGCCCTGGCTCGAACAGACCGCCGCTGTTCTCGAAGCCTGGTACCCCGGCCAGAAAGGCGGCGAGGCGATTGCCGCAATCCTCTCCGGCGCCGCCAACCCTTCGGGACGCCTGCCGGTCACCTTTCCGACCAGCGAAGATCAATTGCCCCATCCGAAGATCCAGGGCGATCCGAACGGCGCGCCGAGTGGGCCTGTCGGACGAGGCGGGCGATACGGCGCGATGTTCTCGGCTACGTACAATGAGGGCGCAGCAGTCGGCTATAAATGGTTCTTCGAGCGGGGCGAGCAGCCATTGTTTCCGTTCGGCTTCGGCCTTTCCTACACCAGCTTCGCCTTGAGCGACCTCACCGTGAATGTCAGCGGCCGTACGGTGACGGTGAGCGCGACAGTGCGGAATTCAGGTGAGCGCGCCGGAACGGCGACTCCGCAATTCTATCTCACTGGACCGGAAGGCGCGAACATTCTCCTGCGCCTCGTCGGCTGGGATCGAGTCGACCTCAACCCAGGTGAACAGCGGCAAGTCGCCGTCTCGATCGACCCCCGCCTGCTAGCAACGTTCGACGAGGGCGCTAGACGGTGGCGAATCCAGCCAGGCGCCTATGAACTCGCTGCGGGGTTCGACTCGCAGCGCCGCGAGTTGACTGCGGGCTTTGAGCTTCAGCCGGCCAGTTTGCCGCCCTGAGGAAATCCGACTTTTTCGTTCTCGCCGAGATCCATCCGCTGCCCCGAGGCGATCGCCGCGACCAATTTGACCGCGGTGACAACCTTTCCCGACCCTTCCCAGAACTCGGCGCTCTCCGGTGTAACGCGAAGCACTTTGATGCGCGGATCATTCTGATCATTCCAGAACGCCTTGTCGTAAACGGACCAGTATTTCTTGACCCGCTCCCTGTCGTCGATCATTTCCGCGTGGCCGGATATCGACACGTATTTCTGGCCCTTGTTGTCCGACAACGCGAGGCAAACCGACTGGTTGCGGCCGAATTTCCTCGGCCTTCGGAGTGTCCGCGTCGGTGAGAAAATAAATTGCGCCTTCGTCTCGAGCCGGGCGAACCGCCATCGGCCTGGCTCGCATGTTCTGGCCATGCCCTTCATGCGTGACGACCATCGCAACGGGAATGTCGTCGATCAGCTTCCAGACGTGATCGATATCCGCTGCTCTATCAGCCATGGTCGCTCTTCTTCTGATTGCTTGAGATTCGGGCGGAGCCACACTCGGCTCCGCGCCGCCCGACTCCAGTGCTTAGCTTCTGCTCGCCGTCCACTGGCCCTCGTACTTGAATTCAGGAGCCGACTTGAGCTGGTCCTTGGTGGCGTTCATGGTCGCCTTCCAGACCTTATTCTGAGCGTCATAGTTCACCATCAGCGCATCTGGATTGACCGCGACATAATGCCTGCCCATGCCGAGGAAGCCGCCGACGGATAGGATGTAGCCGGTCACTCTCTTCGATGAGTCAAAGGCAATGTCCTGAACCTTGCCGATGTCGTCGTTCTGGCTGTTATAGATATCGAGTCCGACGACGTTCGAAGTCAGCATGTCGGCGCTCTGCACTTGGATGAAGTTCGGTCCATCCTTCGGCACAGGTTGCGTCGCGGTTTGAGGGGCGTTCGCCGGCGCCGTAGTCGATGGATTGGCATTCGTTGGATTGGCGCCCATCCCAGGCGTTCCGGTCGGGCTCATCTTGTCGGCGCTCGCGCCGTTTGGCGGATTGTCGGTTGTCGTGGTCTGCGCCGTCGCGCTAGCGCTTGCGAGCGCGGCGATCGCCGCCGCAGCGAGTAGAGCTTTACGCATGAGCGCCTCCTAGGTTTGACTGTCTTTGAAACCTCAGACGTCCTAGGAATGTTCCTCAATTTCGCTGGAGATCGCCGGTTAAGACCAACCCATTTAGCAGTCCGCGCCGCGCCCACTTGAGAAGGCGCGTCACACCGCAGCAAGGCGTTTGTTAAGGCGTCGGCCCGACTGTGTTCGTCAATGCGCCGGCGAGCCACAGAACGACAAGAATGACAAGCACCAACCCGAGGACGCCGCCGAGTCCGGCCCCACCGTATCGCCCGTGAGCATAATAGCCGCCCCCGCCGCCCAGCAGAACGATGATAAGAATGATCAGCAGAATCGTCATCATGATCGATTTCCTCGTTATTTGAACCGACGATTAAGCCGCGATTGCCGCCTGTTCCTTGATTTCCTCCGTCACCACGGTGAAGCACGTAAGATGGTGGGATCCAAAGCTCGCGATCATCGGGATGTCGGCGGCGTCGCGCCCGCGGGCGATCAAGATGCGACCAATCCTTGGCTGATTATGTCGGGCGTCGAAGGTGAACCATCGATCGCCGAGAAAGACTTCGAACCAGGCGTTGAAATCCATTGGCGCAGGGTCTGGCGGAACGCCGATGTCGCCGAGATAACCGTTGCAGTAGCGCGCCGGAATGTTGAGGCAACGGCACAAAGCGATCGCCAGATGAGTGAAGTCGCGGCAGACGCCGACGCCCTCAGCTAGAGCTTCGCTTGCGGTGCGCGTCGGCCGGGCTTCGGGATAGCTAAATCGGAGGCGACCATGAACGAAGTCGCAGATCGCCTGGACACGCGCCCACCCGCCATTGACGCCGCCGAAGTTCCCCCAGGCGAAATCGGAGAGCAGATCGGTTTCGCAATATCGGCTCGGCCGAAGGAACGGCAGCGCATCGGGCGGGAGTTCCGACATCGCCGCTGTTTCCGCAGTGGTGTCGACCTCATCCGCGCGCCCGTCGGTGTGATAGACGCCATCGAGACGCAGCGAAGCGACGCCAGCCGGCGCAGACAACCGCCTGATGACGTTTCCGCTGTCATCGACAAAGCGCTCAGCCGGTATGATCGGCGTAAGTTGGAGCTCCGATTCCTCGGTGATTCCGCACCGAACGTCGGAATGGACATCCATCATCGTCAGGATGGTCGTCGTCGGCTGCACCAGGTCGAGTGCGATATCGAAGCCGTAGCGGATAAGCATTTTCGTATTTCCCAAGCGCGAGGAGGCGCGCGGAACGCCTTGATCTCGAAATGGATCTGGTCCGACATTTGTTCCCGCCGCTCTGCGCGTTTTGCGCGAACGGGCCGCCTTACTGTTCGTCCTTCTCTCGCACAGCCGCGAGAACGGATCCGGCGTCGGCAGGCTCAGCCATTTGCTGCGCCTGCGGGTCGTCCCGATCCTGGACATGGGGACTGTCGCGGCGCAATTCCTCTAAAAGCTGGATAACCTTGGCGATTTTGTGTTCGGTCAGGATCGCGAGCTCGAGCGTGAGGGTATCGCGATGCGCGTTCAATTCATCCTCATGCTTTTGCGCGACCAAAAGGAGCACGACGAGGAGGAGCGAAAACAAGGTCGCCGCCACCTCCAGCCACGCGAAAGGAGGCGGGTCAATCGCTTCAACGCCCAGCCTGCCGGCAATCAGATTTGCGGCAATCCATGCCACAACGAAGAACCCCACGAGGGCTATGAACCAGGGCCGGCCCATCACGGCTGCGACGTTGTTCACGGCGCGTTGCGGGCTGGTGGTTCTGCCGTGGTGTTCGGAATGCAGCTGCGTAACCGACCGCACCGCCTTGTCGACGTGGTCCGGAAAGTTCGTCTCCGGAAAATCGTCTGTCATCCAGCGCTCAGAAATGATGGAGGGGCCGGTGAGACCTCATCGAGCCTCACCGGTTACGCCTTATGCTTTACGCCTTACTTCTGCGATTGGCTCTTGGCATGCGCGATGTCGGAGTGTTCGCGGGCGGTCTTCGAGTGGCCCTGTGCTTTCGTCGATTCTTCGTGAGCCTTGACGTGTTCGCCTTTGCCATGATGTTCGGCAGCAGTCCGATGGCTCTTAGCGGCGTTTTCGTGATGTTCCGCCGCCTTGGTATGAGCTTCCTTAGGCATTCCATTTTTCCTTTGTTCGAGTGTCGATGCCGAGTGAACTCGCTGAGCCTCGTCATCGTTCCCGCCCCAGCGCCGGATCCCTCCGCAAATACGCTCCTCCGTGCTCGACGTGCGGCTGACCCGTTGGAACATAAGCAGCGCGAACGCGTTGGGGGGCCGGTAAACCCGGGCAGCGCGAAGAGGAACCTGATGCTTGGCTGGGCGATCGCGTTTTTTATCGTTGCCCTGATCGCCGGCGGTCTCGGCTTCGGAATCGTCTCCGGAACGGCTTTCGCCGCCGCGAAGATCATATTCGTACTGGCCTTGCTTGCATTCCTCATTTCGGCCGTTGTTGAGGTCGCTCGACGCGGAGCGCCATAAGCGGCATCAGCCAGACTGCGGTGGACCTAGAAAACTTAGCGCTGTTAACGGAACAAAAAGGCGCGCTGTCGGTTTGGGAGGCTGGGGGTGTTAATGATGAATGCCGCGCGCGTGACCAAATTTGAAAAACCGAGCGCCGGCTCGGATAGGCCGGCTGAGTTTGGGACCGAAGCTGTGCAAGCGATCGGGCGCGCGCTCGAAGCGCATTATGCAGACCTGGTTCACGCGCCTTTGCCTGACAAGTTCTTGCAGCTGTTGGCTCGTCTTGAGGACGACAAGAGCGCCTTGAAGGCTGAGGGGAAGCGCGATGCCCTCGACTAGCTTCAAGGACGAGTTGCTTGCGGAAACGAGGAACTTGCGCGCGTTCGCGATTTCTCTTTCCGGCTCGGTTTCGCTCGCCGACGACCTGGTTCAGGAATTGCTCCTGCGGGCGTGGAGCAATTCAGAGAAGTTCCAGCCTGGGACGAGCCTAAGGGCGTGGTTGTTCACCATCCTCCGCAATATCTACTACTCCAATTATCGCAAACGCTCCCGAGAGGTCCAAGACAGCGATGGCCTGTACGCGCGCCGCCTCACTGTGCCTGGCGACCAGGAAAGCCATCTCGACCTCGAAGATTTTCGTAACGCTTTGACTAAACTCCCGGCTGAGCAGCGGGAAGTGCTGACGCTGATCGGCGCGAGTGGACTCTCTTACGAGGAAGCTGCGGTTGTATGCCAAGTGGGTATCGGCACAATCAAGAGCCGCCTCAGTCGCGCTCGCGCTAAGCTCGTTGAGCTCTTGCAGCTCGACGATGCGCCTCAGCCGCCGGTCGAGCGCAAGGTCCGACGCGCAGGCTAGCGCCAGCCTTGCCTTCGCGCGGGCTGACGCTCCAGCACGCTTCTGATTGCGGTCACCAATGTCTGGGGAGAGGCTGGCTTCTCGACAATGATAGAATCCCTCCACTCCATCAGGCTCGGTTCGCTGCGCGACATCCCTGTGTGAAGAATGAAGGGCACGTTTCGACGGGCCAAGCGACGCGCAAGTGGCGTTACCAAATCTGACCCAAGGCTGAAATCAAGAACCGCCACCGCGAAGTCGTTGACGTCAGCCCTCGCCATCGCCTCGTCAAGAGTATGACACACATCGACAACCACTGCGCCCATCCCGGCGAGCGTGTCCTCGATATCCATCGCGAGCAGCAGATCGTCTTCGACAACGAGCATTGTGACGCCGCTCAATGGATAATTATCGTTCATTGAGTGACCCATTCTCTTTCCCATCGCGGCTGACGGCGCACCGGCCGAGAAGATTGTTATCTGAGCTCAACAGCCGCGAAGGGCGCATGTTCCGTTGCGCGATGACGCTGGGTTAACAGGCTTACTAATGCCTTAAGACGCTCACCTGCGCGGCGATGGATCAGTGGCTCTGCGAGTCTTTGAGGCTCGATTCATCATTGGCGCGTGATTCTTCAGCCTTGCTGCCTTAATCTCGTCCTGTCTGCGTTGCCGACAGGACCACTTCAATGACCTTCCTCCCCTCGCAGATTCCGTTCGATCCAGGCGCCGATGGCGAGCGCGCAGGGTCCCGAGCTTGCAATCGCCGTCTGCCAGGCAGGCGGCCTTGGCTCCTTGCCGGCGGCCATGCTCACGCCCGACCGCCTGCGCGAACAGATCGCCACAGTCAGGAATGCGACGAGCGCGCCTTTCAACGTGAACTTCTTTTGCCATGCCGAGCCAGCGCCCGATCCGGAAATCGAGGCGCGCTGGCGCAAGCGGCTCGCGCCCTACTATGCCGAGGCCAGCATCGATCCCTCCGCCATTCCCGCCGGGCCGGTCCGCGCGCCCTTCGACGCGGCCCTGTGCGCAGTGATTGAAGAGACGCGGCCGGCGGTCGTGAGCTTTCATTTCGGCTTGCCGCCCGCTGAACTGCTTTCGCGCGTCAAAGCGGTCGGCGCGCTGATCCTGTCTTCCGCCACAACCGTCGCCGAGGCGCGCTGGCTCGAGCAGAATGGAGTCGACGCCGTCATTGCGCAGGGCCGGGAGGCAGGCGGGCATCGCGGCATGTTCCTTTCCGACGATATCGACGCTCAACCGGGGTCTGATTTCGCTTCTGCCGCAGGTGCGCGACGCCGTGCGCTTGCCGGTCGTGGCGGCGGGCGGAATCAGCGACGGGCGCGGAATTGCGGCGGCCTTCGCGCTCGGCGCGGACGCGGTCCAGATCGGCACCGCCTATCTTCGCACCCCCGAGGCGACGATTTCGCCGCTGCATCGCGCCGCGCTCGCGAGCGCCAGAGACGACGCAACGCGGCTCACGAACGTGTTCACCGGCCGGCCCGCGCGTGGTCTCGTCAATCGGTTCGTCGCCGAGGTCGGGCCGATGTGCGCGGACGCGCCGCAGTTCCCCTTGGCTGCGGGAGCGGCGGCGCCGCTGCGGACTGCGGCTGAAAAGCGCGGCAGCAGCGATTTTTCGCCGCTCTGGGCAGGCGAGGCCGCGGCGCTCGCCCGCGACGAGGGCGCCGAGGCGCTGACGCGCCGGCTATGGGCGGAGGGACAAGCCGTCATGACGGCGCTGAGCGAGCGCGCACTGCGAGTGGAGGGCCCCCATTGACCGCACTCAACCGCCGCGCACGGCTCGAACGACAATCTATTGCAGAAAAACAGAAAAGCGGTTAAGCTTGCCCCATGAGCAATCATGTCCTTCCGCATGGCGTCGAGCGCAGGCGCGAGATCTGGCGCTTCGAACCGCCAGAAAGCGTCGAGAAAAATTTTCTAGCGAAAATCGCGTGTAACCCATTGATAAGTCTCGTTTTGGACGAGAGAATCCAAGGAAATCCAAGGAAATCCAACGTTCAAAACCCGGGGTTTTCGTAGAGAAACAGCTAGGACCAAGAAAAACCAAACGGGTCTTGTCGTCACTCCGCCGCTGTGGCGTGCTCCCGCTTCGGCGCGCCATACGTATCGGGAATCTTGTCGGCGTAGCCGGCGACGAAATCGTGTGCGTGGTCGACCTCAGTCGCGGGCTTGAGCGCCTCATCCACGTAAGCCGCGCCGTCCTTGTCGGCGAGCACGCGGCGCAGGATTGAGCGGTATCGGAGGGCGAGCGACGCCCACTTTCCCGCGACCGACAAGAAGTCCCATGCGCGCCACGGATAGAAGACAAGCGGGTTCAAAACAGGGAGCCCATGCCGGCGCTGCGTCCTGATCTTGCGGCGCACATAGCCGAACTGCAGCGGGTGCACGCGCTCGATGCGCGACGAACCGGAGAACACGGTCATCGCATCGGTGATCTTGCGCGGGCTGATGCCGCTCGCGACCGCGCGGCGCAGAACGGTCTCGACATGCGCGTCCGAGTAATAGCGCTTCCAGGCGTCGCGATAGACGCCGCGCCACGTATCGGCGGACATGATCGCGTGGTTGGCGCAGACATGCTCGAGATCGTAATTGTTCATGTCCGCTTCCATCCACGCGCCCTTGAGATGAAGGGTCTTGTGGTCCTCGGAGCCTGGCAGCGGCGTGAGGAAGAAGAATTCCAAAATGTCGATCGGCAGTTCGCGCTTGATGGTCTCGATGTCGCGGGCGATCGATTCCGGCGTGTCGGTGGGAAAGCCGAGGATGTAGCCCGCCCAGGTCATGACCTTGGCGCGCCGCCACGCCTGCAGCATGTCGCGATATTCCCAGATCTTGTTCTGGCGCTTCTTCGCGCCCATGAGCGACTCAGGATTGATGTTCTCAAGCCCAATGAAGACGGCGTTGCAGCCCGCGCGCGCCGCCTTTTCGATGAAATTCGGAATCTTGTGGCAGAGCGTATCGACCTGCAGCAGAAGCCTGATCCTGAAGCCCTGGTTCTCCCGCAACTCGATCAGCCGATCGAGGATCGGCTCCCAGTTGCGGTTGCGGGCGAAATTGTCGTCGGTGACGAAAAAGCGCGTGACGCCCTGCGCGGCGTTGGCGCGCACGATCGCCTCGACGTCGTCGGGAGTGCGATAGCGCGACTTGCGCCCCTGGACATTGATGATGGTGCAGAAGCTGCACTGGAACGGGCAGCCGCGTCCGGCGTCGAAGCTCGTGTAGTGCCCGGCCACCTTGGTCACGACGGGGCGCGGCAGCACCGGGATCGCCGCGGCGGCCATGTCCGGCATGTCGTTCAGATAATTGTAGACAGGCTTCGGCTTGCCCGAATCGACGTCCTTCAGGAATTCCGCGAGCCGGTTTTCGCCCTCCCCTGCGTAGAGGATCATGCCGAGCGCCTGCGCCTCTTTCAGGTCCGGCGGCAGTTCGGGCAACATGGCGATGCAGCCCGAGACGTGGAAGCCGCCGACGGCGACCGTCACCCCCTGCTGGCGAAGCTGGCGGCCGATATCGAGCGCGCGGGGAAACTGATTCGATTGCACGCCGACCAGAGCAACCATTCCGCTGTCGGCAAGGATGCGCTTCGAAATGGCGGCAAAATCGATGATGGTGTTGCACTCATCGTAGATTTCGAACTCGATATCGACGTCGGGGCCGAGAACGTGGGCTTCGGCGGATTCCAGCAACAGGCCGTAGACGCTGGCCAGGCTGTTCGAGGGGATTGTCGAGCGGCGCCACTGGATGACATAGCCGTCGTCGTCGTAATGCGACGGCTTGATCAGAACGATCGTGAACTTGCGCTTGGCCATCAAGCCCTCATGAGAGGTTTACGCCTCGTCATTTCGTCGTCTAAAGCAGCTACCGCCTTAGAGAGGTTCGGGCAACTCCAAATCGGCCGGGTGACGGCCTTAACGCGTTTGAGCCAATTTCGACCCGGCGGAGGGTCCATCGCCGCAACGGAGGAAATATGAATTACGCAGTTGAACCGTCTGAAGCGGTCGGAATGAGCGCCCGGCGCCTCGAGCGTGTCGGTCCGGCAATGCAGGCCTATGTCGATCAGCGGCGTTTATGCCGGGATCAATACGCTGATCGCGCGTCGCGGCAAAGTCGTGCACGCGGGCGCGTTCGGCTGGCGCGACAAAGAGGCGGGGTCGCCGATGACCGCCGATACGATCTTCCGCCTTTACTCGATGACCAAGCCGATCATCTGCACGGCGCTCATGACCTTGCTCGAGGAAGGGCGCTTCAGGCTGATCGAACCGCTCGCGAAATACATTCCAGCGTTCGGCGCCGTGAAGGTTCTGGAGGCCGACGGAAGTCTGGTCGCTCCGGTTCGCCCGATCCTGATCCGCGACTTGATGACCCATATGAGCGGCCTCAGCTACCATTTCGTCGAGGAAGCGGGCGTCGGCAAAATGTACACAGAAGCCAAGCTATTGGGCGCCCACCATTCGCTCGAAGCCGTCATCGACGATCTGGCGCGGTTTCCGCTCGCGTTCCAGCCGGGGTCGCGCTGGCGCTATAGCGTCGGCATCGACGTCGCCGCCCGGGTGATCGAGGTCATCTCCGGCCGTCCGCTCGGCGTTTTCTTACGCGAACGCCTGTTCGAGCCGCTGGGCATGACCGACACGGCGTTCGGCGTCGCGCCGGAGAACCGGGACCGCGTCGCCGCAATGTACGGCCGTCCGGACGTGATCACGCCGGGCCCGACCATGGGCAGCGAGTTCGCCGCTTGGATGGCGGGCGTCAACGACCGCATCGAGGTGTCGAAGTCTTACCCGGTCGATTCGCCGGAGGTGTTCGTGCGTGGCGGCCATGGCCTCTTCAGCACCATCGGCGACTATTTCCGCTTCGCCCAGATGCTGGCGAATGGCGGCGAGCTCGACGGCGAGCGCATCATCGGACGCAAGACGCTCGAGCTCATGCACGCGAACTATGTGCCGGCGTCGCTCCTGCCCCTCGAAATTGGCGGCCTACCCATGCCCGGCTATGGCTTCGGCCTCGGCTCGCGGGTGTTGCTCGATGTCGCCCAATCCAGCGCGCCGGGCTCGGTTGGCGAGTTCGGCTGGTCCGGGGCGGCGAAGACGCACTACTGGGTCGATCCGAAGGAAGAGGTGGTCGGCCTCTTCATGACCCAGTCCATGATGAGCTTCGACCTGCCGGAGCTCGACCTGCGGGCGCTGGCGTATCAGGCGATCGACGATTAGTTCCGAGCGGCCACGACTTTGCGGCGCTTGAAGCGATATCACACGACGATAATATCGGCGCCAATGCTGGAGGTTGGCGGATGCGCACGACGATCGCGCTCGACGACGAGCTCGTGGCCGAGGCTCAGGACTTAACGGGGCCCGAGGAGAAGTCGAGCCTGATCCACGTAGCGCGCAAGGCGTTAATCGAATGCGAAAGCGCCCGTCGCTTGGCGCTCCTTGGGGGCGCGGATCCAGACCTTAAGGCCCCTCCACGACGACGCCAGTCGCCAAAGGTGTGACGCCATCCCTCCCCTTGCCGAACAAAGCATGTCAGATTGCGCCTCCCTTAAGCTCAAGGAGCCTTCGCGCTTGCGCATCGCCACCTGGAACGTCAATTCCGTCCGTCAAAGGCTGCCCCACCTCCTCGCCTATCTGAAGGAGGTTCAGCCCGACGTTCTTTGCCTGCAGGAGATCAAGTGCCTCGACGAGCAGTTCCCGCGGATGGAGATCGAGGAGCTTGGCTACAACATCGAGACGCATGGGCAGAAGACGTTCAACGGCGTCGCCATTCTCTCCAAGCGGCCGTTCGAGGTCGCGCGCGGCCTGCCGGGCGACGAGAACGACTCGCAGTCGCGCTATATCGAGGCGGTCGTCCCGGCCGGAGACGGCGTGGTGCGGGTGGCGAGCGTCTATCTTCCGAACGGCAATCCCGTGGATACGGAGAAATATCCTTACAAGCTCGCCTTCCTGGAGCGGCTCATCATCCATGCGCGCGAGCTCCTCGAATACGAGGAGCCCCTGGTGCTGGCCGGCGATTTCAATGTCATTCCCGACGCGCGCGACGCGACCCGTCCGGAGGATTGGGTCAACGACGCTCTCTATTTGCCTCAAACGCGGTTCAAGTTCCGCGAGCTCATATCGCTCGGCCTGATTGACGCCCTGCGCGCGACCACGGACGCGTCCGGCCTCTACAGCTTTTGGGATTATCAGGCGGGCGCCTGGCAGAAGAACAACGGCATCCGCATCGACCATCTGCTCTTGTCTCCGCAGGCCGCCGACAAGCTGCAATCGGTCACGATCGACAAGGAGATGCGCGGCCGCGACAAGGCCTCCGATCATACGCCCGTGCGGGTCGACCTGGCGGCGTGACCGCTCTCGACTTGAGAACCCCCTTGCAGGGATGAAAGACAATGAACGCTGCGGTCTGGTTCTCGTCTCTTGCTGGTCTCGCAGCCTTGGCGGCGACGCCGATCGCTGAGGCCCAGCCATCGCGCGTCATCATCCTCCGTCACGCCGAGAAGTTGAACGCTTATGCGCTCTGCGACCTTGGCCGCGAGCGCGCCAATGCGCTCGCCAAACAATTTCTCGGCCAAGGCGCGACGCAGTCGCTGTTCGCGCCCGGCGAGCGGCCGGCAGCCTTCATGGCCGTCACCCTGCATCCGCTGGAAACGATTACCCCGGCCGCCCAGACCTGGGGCCTTCCGGTCATCGACTATTCGGTGGTCCCGAATAAGGACGAGGACGACGACGCCGCAGAAGTGGAGATCAATGCGCGCACCCAGGAAGCGGCGCGCGACCTCATGTCAAAGCACGAATACGATGGAAAGATTGTGGTCGTCGCGTGGGAGCACAAACATATCGCCAGCCGCAAGCTCGAGAAGGACTATCGCGGGCAGGACGTGACTTTTCGCCAATTGCTTCGGCTTGGCCAAGCGCCGGAATCCTGGTCGGACACGAATTACGACTACTTCTGGATTGTCGATTACGCTCCCGGCAATCCCAACCCAGTCAAGTTCCAGGCCGTCAAACAGACGTTTACGTCGCCCTTCAATGCGATTCCGGAGCCTGATTGGGAGGCCCCGGAGCCGAAGCATATCGAAGCGGGATGCAAGAAGTAGATTTTCCGCCGCACATGAAACCCAGCGACTTTCGGCGATGATTCCATCAACATGCAAAACGCTCTAGAAGCGACGGATGGATGGGCCCAAGCTTTTCGATCTGACCGGCAAAACCGCTCTCGTCACCGGATCCTCGGAAGGGCTCGGGCTTGCAATGGCGCGCGGCCTCGCGGCGGCTGGCGCGAGACTCATTCTCAACGGCCGCGACGAGCAGAAGCTGGCGAATGCGGCCCGGTCTTTTGCGGAATCCGGGCATAAGGTCGAAACGCGCCCCTTCGATGTCGCCGACGAGGGGGCGGTCATCGCCGCGTTCGAACATTTCGACGCTGCGGGCGTCGAGATCGACATCCTCGTCAACAACGCCGGCATCCAGTTTCGCAAGCCCATGGTGGATCTCAAGACCGACGAATGGCGCCGGGTTGTCGAGATCCATCTCACTGGCGCCTTCCAGGTCGGCCGGGAGGCGGCGAAGCGGATGATCGCGCGCGGGCGCGGGGGCAAGATCATCAACATCGCCTCGCTCGCGAGCGAGGTCGCGCGCGCGACCATCGCGCCTTACGTCGCGGCCAAGGGCGGCATCAGGATGCTGACCCGCTCGATGGCGGCGGAATGGGCGAAGCACGACATCCAGGCCAATGCGATCGGCCCCGGCTATATCGCGACCGAGATGAACCGGGCGCTGCTCGACGACCCCAAGTTCGACGCCTGGGTCAAAGGCCGCACGCCGTCGGGACGGTGGGGCAAGCCGGAGGACCTCATCGGCGTCACCGTGTTTCTCGCCTCGGCAGCGTCGGACTACGTGAACGGTCAGATCATCTATGTCGATGGCGGGCTGCTTGCCGTGATATGATTTGACGCCATGACCGCCGCCAGCCCCACGATCAGCAAGTCCAGCGGCGCTCGGTTAGCGGAATGGTTGCGCGGCGCCACGCCGGCGTTTCTTTTCGGCCTGAGGATGTGGGCGTCCGTCTGTCTGTCGCTCTATGTCGCCTTCGAACTTGAGCTCGGCGAACCGTCGTGGTCAGCGACGACAGCGGCCATTGTCTGCCAGCCGGTGCTTGGGGCCTCGCTGCGCAAAGCTCCGTTCCGACTGATCGGAACCGTTATCGGAGCGATTGGCATCGTGATTCTCGCCGCCTTGTTTCGTCAGGACAGGATCGGCTTTCTCGTCGGACTTGCGCTGTGGTGCGCGGTCAGCGCTTTCGTCGCGACGCTTTTGCGCAATTTCGCCGCCTATGCCGCGGCGCTTGCCGGCTACACGGCGGCGATTCTCGCGAGCGACATTCTGGGACCGGTCGGCGCGAGCGATACCGGCAGCGTCGTGATCCTGGCCATCGATCGCGCGCTCGAGATCTGCATTGGCATCGTGAGCGCGGGCGTCGTGCTGGCCTTGACCGATCTCGGCCACTCGCGGCGAAAACTCGCGGCGGAACTTGCTTCACTGTCGACGGCGATCATGGATGGGTTGGCCGATTGTTTTATGACCGCCAGCTCCAGCCTCGATCAGTTCCGAGCGCTTCGACGCGACCTGCTGCGGCGCGTCATCGCGCTCGATCCGATGATCGATGCTACGATCGGCGAGGCGTCCGACCTGCGCTATCATTCGCCGGTGTTGCAACGCGCGGTGTCAGGCCTAATGGAGACGATCGTGGCCTGGCGCTGGGCTGCGTTTGAGATCGTGCGCAGCCGCGATGCGGCGGTGAACGACGAGGCTCACGCCATTCACGACCAACTGCCGCGCGATCGGGTCTCGCTCGACGCATCGGGCTCGAGGAAGAAGCCGGCGGAGTTGCGCGAGGCGTGCTGCGCAGCGGCGCGGTCCCTCGTTCGCTGCGACGCCGAGACGCCGTCCCACCGCCTTTTGGCGGATAGCGCAGCCATCGGCATGCTCGGCATGGCGCGCGCGCTGAACGGGCTTACGGGCGTGGTCGATCCAAGCGACATGATCCCGGTCAGGGGAATGGCGCGTTTGCACGTCCCCGACTGGCTGCCCCCTTCCATCGCCGCGCTACGCGTCTTGCTGGCGGTTGCGGTGATGTCGTTGTTCTGGATTGCGACCGCATGGCCGAACGGGGCGATGGCGATCACGTTTTGCGCGATCATCGTCGTCCTCTTGCCGTTGCAGGGAGACCTGGCCTATTCCGCGTCGATGACGTTTCTGAAAGGCTGCGTGCTCGGCACCGGCGTCGCAGCCGTCCTCGTGTTCGCGATTCTTCCGAGAGTTACAAGTTTCCCCAGTCTCTGCCTCGCGCTGGGACTGGCGACTGTGCCTCTCGGATTTCTGCTTGCCCGGGCGCGGACCCCGCTCTTTTATTTCGCAGCGAGCGTCAACTACCTGCCGATGCTCTCCATCACCAACGGGATGACCTTCGACGCGTCGCAGTTTTGGAACACCTCTAGCGGGATCCTTGCCGGCGTCGCTTGTGGCGCGATCGCGATGCGCATTCTGCCCCCGTTGTCGCCGGCGATCCGGACCCAGAGGCTGCTCGCCTTGACGCTCGCCGATCTCAGGCGGCTTGCCAAACGAGCTTCGCCGGGAAGGCAAGATGACTGGGAAAGCCGCGGCGTCGCCCGTTTGCTGGCGATGCCCGAACAGGCGGAGCCGGTCGAACGCTCCCAGCTCGTCGCCGCGGTCGCCGTCGGCAAAGACATCGTGCGGTGTCGCCGTCGTCGCGCCTCGCTTCGTTCCGGGCGCGGCCGTGGACGCGGCGCTTCAAGCGCTGGCCGAAGGACGAAGCGGCGAGGCGATGGAGCGCCTCAAGGACATCGACCGGCTGCTCGCAGCCCTGCCCCGCACCGAGGCCGCAAGCCGCATCGTGCTTCGTCTCCGGGCCAGCATCCTGGCGATTTCCGGCCAGCTTTCCGAATACGCCCCCTATTTCGACGACCGGACGGCCTAATGAGGTTCAACGAGATCAATCTGTTCGGGCTTTACGTCGCGCCGATCGCGGTGATCATGGGGGTCGCCTGGGTGGTCTATCTCGTCGTCAGGCGAGCGTGCGACCGCTTCGGCCTGATACAGCGCGTTTGGCATCCCGCCCTTTTCGAGCTTGCGCTCTATGTTATGATCGTCTCGTCGATTGTCGTTATGATTGCGCGCTGGAGCCGCTGATGTCCGGCGTCGAACTCAAAGCCAATGACGCGAAGGCCTTGCCGGCGATCAAGCGCCGGTCGGTTTTGTCGTCCATCCATGTCGTGCCGATCCTCGTCACGTTGGCGGCGGTCGCCGTCGCGGCCGTAGCCGGCTGGCAGGCCTGGCAATATTACATGGGCGCGCCATGGACGCGAGACGGCACGGTCCGCGCCTATGTCGTGAAAATCGCCCCTCAGGTCGCCGGCGAGATCGTGCAATTGCCGATCGTCGACAACCAGTTTGTCCACAAGGGCGATCTCCTGATGCTGATCGACCCGAGGAACTATTCCATCGCCGTCCGGCAGGCGGAGGCGACGGTCGAGCAGACGCGAGCGACCTCCGAAAACGCGAACGCCGAAATGACGCGGCGATTGAAGCTCAGCGACATCGCGGTCACCATGGAGGAGCGGCAGACCTATATCAGCCAGGCGGCCACCGCCGAGGCGACCTACCAGTCGGCGCTCGCGAACCTCGAGCAGGCGCGCGTCAATTTAAGGCGTACGGAAGTCCGGTCCCCGGTCAACGGCTACATCACCAATCTTACCGCCCAGCTTGGCGACTATGCCGATGTTGGGGCCCTCCAGCTTTCGGTCGTCAACTCCGACTCGTACTGGGTCGACGCTTATTTCGAAGAGACCGCTCTCGGCCGGATCCAGGAAGGCGACGCCGCGACGATCAAGCTCATGGGATATAGCCCCCTGCTGCGCGGCCGGGTTCAGGGTCTCGCGCGCGGCATCAATGTCCCGAACGCCGCGCCCGACGCCTCCGGGCTCGCCTCGGTCAATCCGATTTTCACCTTCGTGCGCCTCGCCCAGCGCGTGCCGGTGCGCATCCACATCGATGAGGTTCCCGAGGGGGTCACGCTCGTCGCCGGCCTGACGGCGACGGTGCAGGTCGAACCCTACCAGGCGCCGCCGATTTCAGGTTCGAAACTTTCTTCCGGCAAGGTGAGCCAAGCTGCGCCGCAACCAAGCTCCACTTGAGACCCTAGCTGACGCCGTCGCCGCAATCAGCGCCGCCGCAAGCCGCTCCTTCGCAAGCCACGAAGCAGGCCACGCCGTCAGCGCCTCCCTCGAAAGCGGCCGATCAACCAGCGTCACAAGCGGCCCAACCACAGGCCGCCCCACAGCCGACTCAGTCGGAAAGCGTCGCGCAATCGGCGGCGCCCGAGACGAGCGCTGACGAACTGGCGGTGTCCATCCCGCCCTCCCCCCAGGCGTCAGCCGCAGCCGACGCGGCTTCCGCCGATCTCAAGACGCTCGAAGAACAGATCGCCGCCAACCCCCCCTCCGGGGCGCGTCGTCGCCGACGGCGGGCAATCGCGGAAACGGGGCGAGCGCAGACGCGATGGGGCCGGGCGAATACCTTGGGCAGACCGTCGACCTTTACGACGGCCAGACTATTATACCCGCACCGGCGCATCGATCCCTCGACTCGCTCCACCGGCGCGCCCGCCCGAGGTGGCGGCACGGATGGGGGCATCAATAGGGCCCGCGCGGGAGCCCCATCGCGGAACGGCGAGCAGGCCGCGGCGGTAACCATCTTCGCGGCCTTCCGAATCCTGGACGACATGGCCGTGTCCGCCGCCCAAGGCCCGTTATGTCTAGCCCCTTCTGTCTATCGCCAGAAAATCCTTCTTAAATATACATTAATTCGTACTGGCGAGCTTAAATCCGTATCCAATCCTCGCCGGCATTAATTCGCCGAGTTGGGCGTCACGCAAATTCATTTGAAACAGCAAACGCCGCCGTCGCCCAGGGCGGTGAACGAGGAAGGTCGTCCCTATGCTCGCCGTTGACACACAGAGTCTTTTCTCCGCCGCGCAAGAAACCGCATCAATCGGCAACAAAGCGGCGGCAAGTTCTCAAGTTTTGCTCAGCTCGGACAAGGCGGTCGCGACCTTTATCGGCATCCGGTGGGATGGCGACAAGGTGCGCGGCATCCGCATGGAGCTCAGCGACGGCTCGTTCAAGCAGGCGGGCGGCTATGACGACGGCAAATACACGCTCACCCAATATCGCTTTGTCGCAGGCGAAACGCTGATCAGCGCGCGGCTTAGAGATTCCGGATATGGCTACGGCAGTCTGCGTCAAGTCGCGTTCGAGACGTCGCTCAAGCACGCGTTCAACGCCGGAGCCGACGGCTTCGACCATGAGGCGTCGCTTGCGGTCGAAGGCGCGGAGCTGGTCGGATTTCACGCCTGGGTCAATTCCGACAATTTCATCAACGCGCTTGCCTTCATCGTGCGCCCGCCGCCGCCGAAGCCCGTTGTTCATCGTCCATGGTTCACGACGCGCTCCGTCGGCAATGCGGGGGCGAACCTAGCCCAGGTCGACTTGTCGTCCGATACGTCCGTCGCGCGCGTCATCTCCGTGCGATGGGATGGCGACAAGGTGCGCGGGATCCGCATGGAGCTCAGCGACGGCACAATCAAAAGCGCCGGGGGAATCGACGATGTTCAATATACGCTGAGCTCATACACGTTCGCGGAAGGCGAAACGCTGAAGTCCTTGTCGTTCTCGAGCAGCGGATACGGCTACGGAAGCCTGCGGCGCCTGGAGTTCACGACCAGCACGGACGCGACGTTCACGGCAGGACCGACCGGAATCGACGATATTGTCAGTCCGCCCATATCGGGCGCCCAGTTCGTCGGATTCCACGCGTGGGTGAATCCAGACAATTTCATCAATGCAATCGCTTTCCACGCGACGAACGACGCTCCGCTCACCGTCACTGTTCACAATTATTCCCGATGGGCGTGCGCCTACGCGAACGGAATTGTCACAGTCGACGGCAAGGCCGCGATCCAGGTCATCGACGCCGGCGGCGACAAGCACGGAATGAAAACCAGCCACAATCGCGTGGTTCAGGTGCAGTCGGGAGGGACAAGCGGATATTGCGCATACGACGGCAGCGCCCCGCTTGTGATCTCGGTGTTTGGCGACGCCACCTTCGAGGCGAAGTTCAACGCCGACGATGGGGACGGATCGGTTTCCGGACCGATCAGCGGGGTCAAGCCGCCGTCCGACAAAGCCGCGCTTATCGACGCCTTGGTGCGCAAGTACGCGCCGATTTATATGTTGAACGTGGATGAGGTTTATTGGCAGTCGACGATCGACGCTTTCCTGCCGAACATGATCCTGCAGAAGGCCAAGGACAACTCTGGCGACGGGCTGTCGACCTTCTACGACGGCCCGATGGACCGCAACGTGCTCGCCAAACAAGCGCTCGCGCTCGGCGCGGCGAACACCAACGCGACGGCGTTCCTGCGCACGCGCGCGGATCTCAATCAGCCCTCCGACACGCAGGACTGGTTCGCGAGCGCCCGGCCGACCAATCCGGCGCAAGTCACGGCTTATGCGGTCGTGGTCGAAGGCGCGCAGAAGCGGCTCGATATCGTCTACTGGTGGTTCTTCAATTACAACCAGGGCAAGACCGTCGCCGGGACCAGCTGGGGCAACCATGTCTCCGATTGGGAGCATGTGAAGGTCAAGCTCGACGGGGTCGACTTCGCGAACCCGCAAAACGAAGCGGTCGTCGGCGTGATGTACGATCATCACGGCGACCAGGACAACTTCAAGCCCGGCGACGGAAACACCGAGTTCTCCGGCCGCCAGGTGCTGGTGCATCTCGCCAACGGCGATCACGAGGCTTACGCAAAAGCCGGAATCTACGACCGCCCGCAGGGCACGCACGACTATTGCAAGGCGAACGCGTATCAGTTCGACCAGCGCCAGGGGATGGTCGAGATCTACTTGTGGAACGGCTCCGACTTTTCTCCGGCGCCGACCGGGGCTCCTCCGAGCTTCAAGGACCCGGCCTGGCTCAGGTATCGCGGGCGCTGGGGCAACCAGCAACGTGGTGATCTGCTCGGACTGGTGGCGAGGCTGGAATCGGGACCGGAGGGACCATTCCGGCCCGGCGAATATGCGCCGCCGACGCCCGTGACTTAAGGTCCTTTCCCGGTGGCCCGTGGCGATTCCGCGAGATCGCCACGGCGCCGCACGAGCGACACGCCGGCCAGCGCCAAATAGAGGCCAGCGGTTCCCCCCTTACGGAAGCGTATCCGCCGACCGCGTTTCGTTAGCTTCCGGGACCGGATCACCGATTGAGAGCCTGGCTCAGGCTCGCGAAAGTCCCAACCTGGCGAGGACCTCCAGTCCAGCGCGCGACGACCGCGAGGCGCTTGACCCCTCCGCTCTGGAAGGCGCGCAGGAAGACGTCGTAGGTCTTGAAGGACACGCAGCCGTTGGAATTGCCATTCGGGCCCAGCATGTAGGGATGCGCGAGCAGCCCAACGCGATTGAAGGTGAACCCTCCGCCGATCGGGTTCAGGCGCAACGCCTGAACCCCGTGGAAGAGCGATTCGCGCAGCGTGAGTTGATAGACGCCCGGGGGCGTCGCGCCGTGATCGCGCTCATCCACGAAACGCGGGTCGTCAATCCTGTCGCCGAGACCCGAATGGGCTTCGAGACGCATGCCGTCCGGCAGATACACGGTATGCGCTGAGATGTCGTAGATCGCGGTCGATTGGTCGTAGCTCGTCGGGGGGTTGACGGGCGGCGCCAATTCGAGAGGCCGAGAAGGCGGCAACGGCGCAAGAACCATTGGCGGAGTTGCTTCGGAGGCGACGGCTGCAGCTCGACAAGTGGGCTCGAATCCGGCGGGGGCACAATTTCGAGATTGTCTTCCTGAGGCACGCCGATCTGGATCGGCGGCGGTTCGAGCCTTGCAAGGCGCTCCTCGGGACCGATCGCCTGCTCTGGGGGATTCGAAGCAGCCGCCGTCAAAGGAGGAGGTGCGGCCTCCAAGGCCGGCAAGGCGCCCGCAGCCGTTTTCGGCGGCGGGGCTGGGCGCGACGTGAGCGTTACGAGAAATCCAACCAGGCCCACGGCGACGACGGCAAAACCGATCCCGAGAACGATCGGAAGAACGAGCGATCGGCGCGGTTTGGGCGCAACGCCCGTCGACGTCGCGGCGACCGGCTCCTTCGCAGGTGGCTCGCAAGGAGGATCGTCCGGCGGGGGGAGAGCCTGCCGCCAAGTCGGATATGGCTTTTGTCCGGCGAACAGGACGAGGCCCTCGTATTCCCTCTGCGCCGCACGCTGCCTCGAGCCGCGCAAGGCAGAAGCAGCAATCTCCCCAGTAAACACGAATAGTCTGAGGTCTTCAATCCAGCTGTGATCCCGATCACAGCGCCGCGAGCGCGGGCCGACACTGGCTCGACTCTATTCGGATCTAGAAGACAGGCGAGAACCGTTTGGCCATGGCGCCCGAGACCTCGGCCACCAAGAAGCGATGGCGGTTTGGCGCCCGTTTCTGACCAGGGCCGAAGATTTCGCAAATTCCGCTTGCCGAACAAGGCGTGAACGACTAGGCTTTGTTCGCGATTTGTTTTAGCCAAAATCGTGATTCGCCCGACTGTACTTCGACGGCGAATAGGGGCGGTACTTTGGAGACCGAGATGCTCACGAAAAAGCAGAGCGAGCTGTTGCGTTTTATCCACGAGCGCCTGCAGGAGGCGGGGGTGCCCCCGTCATTCGACGAAATGAAAGAAGCGCTGGAGCTGCGCTCGAAATCCGGAATTCATCGGCTCATCATGGCGCTCGAGGAGCGCGGCTTCATTCGTCGGCTGCCCAATCGCGCCAGAGCGATCGAAGTTTTGCGGCTGCCGGAATCGGCGACCGTCGCAACTCCAAGGTTGCAGAAGTTCTCGCCGAGCGTCATCCCGGGCAATCTGGGTCGCGTGCGGCCGCTTGGGCCGACGCGTGATGTCGACGACCACCCTGCGGTCATGGTGCCGATGATGGGCCGGATCGCCGCCGGCACCCCGATCTCGGCCATCCAGACGCGGCTTCAAACCTTGGCCATGCCGCCGGAATTCTTAGGCAGCGGCGAACACTTCGCCCTTGAGGTGCGCGGCGATTCGATGATCGAGGCCGGCATCCTCGAGAACGACACCGTCATCATTCGCAAGCAGGACACAGCGGAGACGGGCGAGATTGTCGTCGCGCTGATCGACGAGGAGGAAGCGACGCTCAAGCGATTGCGCAAGCGGGGCGCGTCGATTGCGCTCGAGGCTGCAAATCCAGCCTACGAAACGCGGATCTTCGGGCCGGATCGCGTCCGCGTGCAAGGAAAAATGGTGAGCTTGCTGCGTCGATACTGAGGGGCGACAGGAACACGAGAAGGGTGGCCGGCCGAACGCGTATGTGGAGGCGCTCCATGTCGCGTTCAGGCCGGCCGGCCCTGCGGCTCCCGGGGTTGCGGCGGACCGGGGCCGCTGGGCGTCGCCGCCAACATTGTGCTGACGGACAATCGAATAATACGCCTGAGGCACGGATATACAACAACGATCCGAGCATTCAATTTAACGTCGTCGTATTTACCTAAATAAATTCAGTTAATCCTTACGTTACGTAAGTTGAAGCCTTGGTTTACGTAACGATATACATGTAACTATACGGTTGACAGGAAAGCCTATATTTTAGGGCGCTCGGACCATCGGCGCCTGTTGAATGGGTCTCGGGCCGCCCTTGCCTGACCCCTCCCGGCGCCGCACGATGCGCCGCGGAGGTGATTCGTTGGCAGCGGAAGGGTTTGGCGCAGATTTCGAGCTCGCTCAGGCGACGGGCGAACCCGCGTTCACCGTCGACCTCGATGGTTTCGAGGGGCCGCTCGACCTCCTGCTCGAGCTCGCTCGACGGCAGCGGGTCGACTTGGCGCGCATCTCCATTCTGGCGCTCGCCGAGCAATATTTGCTGTTCGTCGAAGCCGCCCGCAAATTGCGCCTCGAGCTTGCCGCCGACTATCTGGTCATGGCGGCGTGGCTGGCGTTCCTCAAGTCTCGTCTGCTCCTCCCCGCCGCTCCCGAGGAGCCGGCGGAACTGGACGCGCCCGCGCTTGCGGAGGGTCTTGCCCAACGGCTGCGCGCGCTCGCTGCGATTCGTAAGGCGGGCGAGCACTTGATGAGCCGGCCCCGGATGGGACGCGATTTCTTCGCCCGAGGCGAACCGGAGGCAGCCGTCAACACGTCGGGGCGTATCTCCTACCAAAGCAACCTCTACGACCTGTTGGCGGCTTACGCGCGGCAGAGCCAGCGTCATGCGCTGGCGCGCGTGCGCTTCAAAGCGCGCGAGGTCTGGTCGCTTGCGGAGGCTCGCCAGGCCCTAACTCGCCTGGTTGGCGCGCAGGCCGATTGGACGGCTTTCGACACTTTTCTGCTTGAAGCGTGCGTTGCCTCCGACATGCGGCGGAGCGCGCGCGCGTCCACGTTCGCAGCGTCGCTCGAACTCGCCCGCGAGGGCAGAATCGAAATGCGCCAGGAGAGGGCCTTCGCGCCGATCTGGCTCCGGCCCACGGAGATCAATCCGGGCGAAGAGCGCGCAGCATGACTTTCGCTCAATTCCGCGGCTGTGGGCGCGGCAGCGTCACCGCCGACGGCGGAACACGCAATTCGCGAGCCTTCGCGGGCTTCTTCATCCAGGCGGGCTTCTTCATCCAGGAAGGTGTAACCCTGTCTGATCCATCGCAATTCAGGAAAGGCGCCCCATGGGTCGTATGACCGGCGCGGATAACGTCGCGCAACTGTTTCCTTCCGCCGCGCCTGGCGTCTCGCCGGAGGACGTGCGGATCGCCGAGGCGCTGGTTTTTGCCGCCGCGGAGCCGCTGGAGGAATCGGTCATCGCTCAGCGCCTTTCCGAAAGGGCGGACGTCGGAGCGGTGATGGAGGAATTGCAACGGATCTACGAGGGACGCGGCGTCAATCTGGTGCAGGTTGCGCGCCGATGGATGTTCCGCACCGCCGATGATCTTGCCTGGGCGCTGGCCCGCGACCGTGACGAGAAGCGAAAACTCTCGCGCGCCGCGCTCGAAACGCTGGCCATTGTCGCCTATCACCAACCCGTCACCCGCGCCGATATCGAACAAATCCGTGGCGTGGCGGTGTCGAAGGGCGCGCTCGACGTGCTGATGGAAGCCCGCTGGGTGCGCATGCGGGGGCGCCGAAAGGCGCCGGGTCGGCCCATCACCTACGGCACGACCACCGACTTTCTGGTCGAGTTCGGGTTGAACGCGATTGCGGATCTGCCTGGCCTCGACGAACTGAAGGGCGCCGGATTGTTCGAAGGAAAACTGCCGGCCGGCTATGACGTTCCCCAACCGGATGACGCATCGGCGCTCCGGGCGGACGAGGAGCCGCTCGAAGACTCCCCGCTTGAGCAAGCCTGGGCGCCCGTCGCGCCAGAAGAAGGCTGAGCGTCAGACACGAGTGCTTCCCGCTCGCGGGCATTGACGGCGCCCCAAAAGCGCGGACAATGCGCGGGCTCTTAAAGATTGTCATCGTCCCGTGGAGAGACAATGGTCTCACGATTCGCCTTCTATTTCGCCACGGTCCTCTGCGCTTCTTCCGCAGCGCTTGCCGAAGCGTCACCGGTCTTGCCGCTTGTCTCGCATCGCGCCGCTTATGACATCTCGCTAGCCGACTCCACGGGTCCGACCCCGTCTTCCGCTCAAACGCCGATCTCGGCCGCCGGCCTCATTGCCTACGAATTTCGCGGCTCGGCCTGCGAGGGGTACACCTCCAATTTCCACCAGATGACGGAAATGGAGCGCAGCGAGGGCGATCCGATCTCCATGCAAGTGAACGCCATGTCGTTCGAGGAGGGGAACGGGAAGTCGATGCGTTTCCAGATCGATTCCAAGAGCGTCCAGGACACGCCCCCCGTCGCCGGCACCGCCACCCGCGGCGACAATGACGACATGCGCGTCATATTGACCAAGCCGAAAGCGCAGACGCTGGACTTCGGCCGCGAGGTCCTGTTTCCCACCCAGCATATCGAGCGCCTGATTGAGGCCGCCAAGCAGGGCGGCGGCGCCATGCAGGCGCGCGTCTATGACGGCTCCGATACGGGCGTGAAAATTTTTGCGACCATGTCGGTGATCGGAAAGGAAGCGACGAAGCCCGACGAAGATACTGAGACCGCTTCGGCGCTGAGCGGAATACGCCGCTGGCCGGTCGTGATCTCCTACTTCAACGAGGCCTCGGGCGACGCCCCGCCCGAATATACGCTGTCGTTCGACCTTTATGAGAACGGCGTATCGGGCAGCCTCAAGCTCGACTACGGCGCGTTCGCCTTGCGCGCAAACCTTCGCAAGCTTGAGATTCTGCCCACGACAGCCTGCAAATAGGTCTTTGAGCGCGGCGCTCCCTTCCCTTCTCCCTTTGGGAGAAGGTGGCGGGCGATAGCGCGCGCCGGATGAGGGACGGCGCCGGCACGAGGTGAGCGCGCTTCGCGCGCGAACCCTCACCCCAACCCCTCTCCCGTGGGAGAGGGGAACCGCCCCCTCCAAAGGCCGATCGCGCTCAGCCCTCACTTGGTCGGCGGCGCCGGCCGGAAGGTGAGACCTCGCTGCACCGCCGAGGGGCCGAACCGGTCCCGTAACGCAGCAATCGCCGCTTCTCGAGTTTTCTCACGGCCGCTGTCGCGCACGAACATATCGTCTTCGTCCGCGCCTTCGGCAGGCCCAAGCTCCGTTGCGGCGACGCCCAGCAGCCGATAGGCGACGCCGTCGGGCTGGGCGTCCAGAAGCGGGCGCGCCGCCGCGAACAACCGCGGCGCAAGCTGCGTGGCTCTGAAGCCGCTTCGGCTGCGCGTTCGGAGAGAGAAATCCGCCAGGCGCAGCTTGAGCGTGATCCCGCAGGTCGCCAGCGCCTCCCGGCGCAAGCGCGTGGCGACGCGGTCGCATTGCGCAAGCAAGATGCGCGTGAGTTCCGCCTTGTCGCTGATGTCGCGATCGAACGTCGTCTCCGAGGAAACGCTTTTCGTTTCACGCTCGGCATGGACCGCGCGGTCGTCGCGGCCCTGCGCCAGACGCCAGAGACGCAACCCATCCTCGCCGAGGCGCAAGAGAGCCTCCCGCTCCTCGATCCGTTGCAGATCGCCGATCAGGCGAAAGCCCGAGCGCTCGAGCCGCTCCCGCCCTACCCTGCCTATGCCCCACAGGCGCTCGACGCTTTGGGTCGCAAGCCAGGCTTTCGCTTCTTCCCGCGAAAGCAAGCAAAGCCGCGCGGCTTGTTGAGATCGGAGGCGAGCTTCGCCAGAAACTTGCAATAGCTCAGCCCAACCGAGACCGTGACGCCGATCTCGACTTCGACGCCGCGGGCGAAGCGGGCCAAGGTTTCCGCGGCGCCCGCTCCGTTGGATGGCTCGCAACCGCTGAGGTCGAGAAAAGCCTCGTCGATCGACAGCGGCTCGACAAGCGGCGTGAGCGCCATCATCCGGGTTCGAATCTCGCGCCCGACCCGCGCATATTTGGCCATGTCGGGCGGGAGCACCACGGCGTTGCGGGCAAAGCGCCCGGGCCCGCGACATCGGCATCGCCGAGCGCACGCCGAATGTCCGGGCGATGTAGCAGCAGGTGGCCACGACGCCGCGCGGGCCGGAGCCGCCGACGATCAACGGCTTATCCTTGAGGCTCGGGTCGTCACGCTTTTCGACCGCGGCGTAGAAGGCGTCGCAGTCGACATGGGCGATGGTCAGACCGGCCGCGTCTTCGAGACTGATCGTACGAGGCGAGCCGCAATGGGCGCAGCGGGCCGAGCCTTGAGATTCCTTCCGCAGACAGTCGCGGCAGAGGCGCAGCCGAGGTGGGTCCATCAGGTCTCGCTCTCATAGGGCCTGCGGAGAGCCTCATGCGCCCGCGAAACCGCCTCCGGCTTGAGACCGGCGTCGGCCGCAAACTCAACGAGCAGCTTTTCGTCGGCGACCAGATAGTCGAGCACCGAGCCCAGAAACGCCGGGTCCGCGGCCGAAGTTCGAAGATTATGAGGGCCCAGTCCAGTTATGCCGAGGAATCGGCTCAGCCGGTCGGGATCGGCGGCAATGAAGGTGAGCGCGCTCACCGCCAGAGATCGGGCGGAATCGGGGCTTGCGGATTGCATCTTTTTCAAGGAATCGCGCATAGTCCGATTCGCCTTTCGTCAATGTCTTGCGGCTAATCTTACCCGGCGCGCCGGCCGAATTCACCCTGCATGGAACGCCCGATGCCCAAGACCGTGCTCATTGTTGAGGACAACGAACTCAACATGAAGCTGTTCAACGACCTCGTCGAGACCCGGGGGCATCGAATCGTGCAGACGCGCAGCGGCATCGAGGCGGTCGAATTGGCGCGCAAGCACCGGCCCGACCTGATCCTCATGGACATTCAGCTGCCCGAGGTTTCCGGCCTCGAAGTCACGCAATGGCTGAAGGATGACGAGGAGCTCAAGGGGATACCGGTCGTCGCCGTGACAGCCTTCGCGATGAAGGGCGACGAGGAAAAAATTCGGCAGGGTGGTTGCGAGGCCTACCTCTCCAAGCCGATATCGGTCGCCAAATTCTTTGAGACGATCGACCGCTTTCTTGGGCCCGGGGCCACCGAATGACGGCTCGCGTGCTGGTCGTTGACGACGTCCGGTCCAACCGCAAACTGCTCCAGACGAGATTGAGCCTCGAATATTTCGAGGTGCTGGCGGCGGCGAACGGCCCCGATGCGCTCGCCATCTGCGAAAAGGGCGGGTGCGACATCGTTCTTCTCGACGTGAAGATGCCGGGCATGGACGGTTTCGAGGTTTGCCGACGGCTTCGAGCCGCGCCGGACACCGCTCATCTGCCGATTGTTCTCTTGACGGCGTTCGACCGACCAGCCGATCGCATGCGCGGTCTCGAATCCGGCGCTGACGATTTCCTGACCAAGCCCGTCGACGAGATCGCGCTGATCGCGCGCGTTCGCTCGCTGGTTCGGCTCAAGTTTTCGATCGATGAGTTGCGCAGCCGCGCCGCGCATAGCGCAGAAGCGGGAACTGCGGCCGCCGAAGCTCTGAAGCTGGACCCATCAGAACGCGGGCGACTGTTGCTCGTGGACGAACAACGAAATTCGCGTGAGCGCATCGCTGGCGCGCTAAGCCCGTATCATGACGTCATCCTCGCCGAGGAGCCAGGCGAGGCGCTGGTCGCGGCGCGTGAAGAGACAATCGACCTCATGATCGTCAGCCTCGGGTCTGGCGGGTTCGACGGTTTGAGGCTGTGCAGCCAGGCCCGCTCGCACGCGCGCACGCGCAATCTGCCGATCTTGCTCATTGCCGATCCGGACGATCGCCCGAAGGTGCTTCGCGGGCTCGAACTCGGCGCCAATGACTATCTCACGCGCCCGATCGACCGAAACGAGCTCTTGGCCCGGGTGCGGACAAATATCCGGCAGAAGCTTTATGCGGATCGACTGCGCCAGTCCGTGCAGCAATCGATAGAGATGGCGCTTTACGACTCGCTGACCGGGCTCAACAATCGCCGCTCGCTCGAGCGCCGCCTGCCGGCGATGATCGAAACCGCGCGCGCGAGAAGCGCGGCGCTGACCATGATGGTTCTCGACATCGACCATTTCAAGCGCGTGAACGACACCTATGGTCACGATGTCGGCGATCGCGTGCTCAAGGGCTTCGGCGCTCAGCTGCAAGAGACGGTTCGGAGCGGCGACCTCATCTGCCGTCTGGGTGGAGAGGAATTCGTCGTCGTGATGCCGGGCGCCGACGCCGCCGAAGCGGCGCGGATCGCTGAACGCGCGCGCCGAACGACGGAGAGCCGCGAATTCCTGGTCGACGGCGCGGGTGGCTCCGTGTCGATTACAGTCTCGATCGGTCTCGCCGAATGGCGGGATAACTGGAACTACGCCGAGCTTTATCGTCGAGCGGACCGAGCGCTTTATCGATCGAAGTCGGCGGGCCGCAATCGCGTCACTCAGGACGCGGCGTGACCCGCAAGTCTTGCGTGACGCATCGAGCGGAATTGTCCTGGCTCATCGCCTATTGAAGCATTTTGGCGAGCCCGTCCAGGCCGGCGGCGGATTGTGAGAATGATCTGCCTAATCTAAAACGGGTCGCCATAAGACTGCCTTTGTTGGGCGGAGGATAGCGGCAGCTCACCGTGCTCCTCCGTGCTGGTCCATGGGGGCGCGATTCGCGCCGAAGAGAAAGACGAGCAAAGCCGCGGCCATGACGAGCGCCATGATCAGCCATGACGTCCGATATCCGAAAGCGACAAGCAGAAACCCGAAGACAACGGGTCCCCCGGCATGTCCGGTATCCCATAGACTGCCGAACACACCCATGGCCGATCCGTAGTTGCCTTTGGTCACGAGGTCGCCGATCATGGCCGTGGTCGAAGGCGTTACGACGCCTGTTCCGAAGCCAAAGAGAATGCTGAGCGCGAGGAGGACAAAAAAGCTGCTCGCATAGGGAATCGCGATCAGCGACCCAATGCAAAGAAGCGAACCGGCGACGATTAACGGCCGGCGAGACTTCAGGCGATCCGAGCGACGTCCCATGACCGGCCGGCTCCAGACCGATGCGACACCCTGCGCGCCTGAAAGCACGCCAATCTCCCAAACGGGAAGTTGAATTGTGAGGGCGTAGAGCGGCAGATAAGCCTGAACGGAGCCGATCCCCATCCAGAGCATCGCTTCCACCATGCTGACCAGTCTTATCTGCGCGTCCGCAATGATTTCGTAAATGCCGGCGCCGAGCTTCTTCAGTATTTTGGTCAGAGTCGGATGATCGGGAGGTTGCCCGGACTCTGGCGTCGTGGCGGCCCGAACGTCCGGAACGCGGAGCATCGCCAAGAGGGACAGAATTCCGATGGCTCCGCCGATGATGAAAATCATCGGAAAATTGGCGGCTGTCAGAGTTATCAGCGCTCCGCCAAGCACCGGTCCCAGAACGACGCCAGCATTCTCGGCTCCGTTGTAGAGGCCAAGCCGATACCCTCGCTCCGCCGGATACACTTTGGCCACTAGCGCCGACGCCGGCGGGGCGTAGATGGCCGTCGCCAGGCCGTGATAGAAGCGCACCACGAGAAGAATGGGCCACGACAATGCCGCGAGATACGCGAACGGGCCGCTGGCTTTGACCAACGCCCCAGCAATCATGAGCTTGCGAAATCCGAACTCGTCGGACAGAGCCCCTGCGGGCAGCTTTACCACAATGCCTGTGATGGTGACGGCGGCGACCAGGAGTCCAATGTACTGGTCCGGAGCACCCAGATGCTTCGCATAGATGGGCGTCAAAGGGGTTCGCATCATTTCGTAGCTAAGCCGACCGAGGAAGCCGACCGCGCACAATGCGACAAAGGGAGAAGAGTGTGTCGCTGACGATGCCCAAACGTCATGCGGCGATGTGGGAGGTTGACCATCGGTCACTGCGGGCTGCTCCCGATACGTTGGAAAATGCTCTAATCTTTCCCATGGAAGATGGTTCGGATCGAATCGTTTCGCGAGGCGCCGATAAGGCGTCCTTGCGACGCCTTTCTTTCGACGGGCTACGCCGAAGCGGCCATCGAGAGCCGCCGCTCTGGCCATTCATCCCCGGATTGCTCACATGGAGTTTGGACCTGTCAAGAGCTGGGCTTTCGGATCGGGCGTCGGCGGATGAAAGAGCGCGGGACTTTGCTTGAGATGGCGAGATGAGGCGGAGATTGCCATGATCGCGAGGACAAACCCGATGCTGCCTCCAGCTCGCGAAATTGATTCGAGTGGCAGAAAAGGAAGCCTAAGCCTTGAAATCGTTTCGTCGCGTGCAGAACTGAATACAATCGCGCCGGGTGGATTGGGCCGAGCCCGGTCGCAAGCTCAAGCGACGGCAAGTTCGGCCGTGATGGCGGCAAGCTCGCGCTCGCCACGCTCGACATCGAACGGCTGCGGCGCCCTTATCGTGGCTGCGGCGGCTTTGGCGCGATGCAGCGACGCGCCGGACAGCATCGGCGTGGCGGAAGCCACGGCGCGACCCTCTTCCATGTTGCCATTGCAGTGCAGGACGATGTCGAGGCCAGCCTCGATCACCGCGGCGGCGCGCTCTTCGAACGAGCCGGCGAGCGCCTTCATCGACAGGTCGTCGCTCAGGATGAGCCCGTCGAACCCGATCTCGCCGCGCATGATTTCCGCGACCACGATCGGCGACGCCGTCGCCGGACGGCGGGGATCGATCGCCGTGTAGAGAAGATGCGCGCTCATCGCCATCGGCAAGTCTTTAAGCGCCGCAAACGGCGCGAAATCGTGTTTGAGCTCGCTGCGCGTGGCGTCGACAACGGGCAATTCGTGATGGCTGTCCACACGCGCCCGGCCGTGTCCCGGCATGTGCTTGATGACCGGCGCGACCCCGCCCGCGAGCAGGCCCTCGGCGACCGCCCGGCCCATCGCCGCGACGCGTTCGGGCCGGGACGAGAAGGCTCGCGAGCCGATCGCATTGTGCATGCCCTCGCCCGCGACATCGAGCACAGGCGCACAGTCGATGGTGATTCCGACTTCGATGAGATCATGCGCGATGAGGCGAGCAACCAGACGCGCCGCGGCCTCAGCCTTGGATGGCTCGAGACCCGCTTCGATCGCGGCCGCAGCCGGGTATGAGCGCCAATGAGGCGGCGCCATGCGCTGGACGCGGCCGCCCTCCTGATCGATCAACACCGGCGCGTCGGCGCGGCCGACGCTTTCCCGGAACGACTCCGTCAGCGCACGCACCTGGTCGCGGTCGGCGATGTTGCGCTTGAAGAGGATCAGGCCCCAAGGGTCTTCCCGACGCAGGAAGGCCCGTTCCTCGTCATTCAGCGCGAGGCCGGCGCAGCCGCTGATGAAGGCCTTGGGCATTTGCGGCTCCGCGCTCGGTCGTGAAAAGGCAGGCGCGCTTCGCTTATTTAGCGATGAAGCACTGCCCGCCCTCGCCTTTGAGGCGAGCGCACATCGCCGCGGCATCCGCCTTCGTCAGGCCGCTCACGCGCAAGCGGTAGATCGTTTCGCCGTTGACCTCCGCCTTATGCACGCCAATGGCGGATCCGTTGAGTTCGGCGCCGTATTTGCTGGTCAACTTTGTCGCCGTGCTCTTTGCCTCCGCTTCGGATTTCGGCGCGGCGAGTTGAACCGACCATCCGCCAGAGGTGGTCGCGGCCGTGGCGTCGACAGGCGGCGCGATCGCGCCAGTCGTCTCGGTTGCGTCGACGACCTGCCCGGCCTTCGGCTTCTTGGCGGCCTTGTCAGGTTTTGCCGGAGCGCTGTTTTGCGCTTCGCCAGGCGGGATCTGCGCCGTCCCGTCAGGCGCGGTCGTATCCGTTTTCCCGACCGCCACGCGCGCAGCCGACTTGGGCGGTGACAGCTTGGTCGGCAATTCGATCTTGGGCGTCGACGGCTGCGCGGCGCCAGCCGTGTCGCTTGTCATCTTCGGCGCAGGACTGGTTGGCTGAGGAGCGCTCGGCGCTGCCGCCGCCGGCTTGCTCGGCTGCTCCACCGGCGCTGGGGCGGCGTTTGCGTTGCTTGCCGGCTGATCAGGGGGACTGACGGCGCCAATCGGCGTTCCGTCCGGCCTGAGCGAGATCGTGCGCACGGGTTTCGGGTCGGGGAATTCCGACGTCATCCCCTTCGGCGGCGCGGCGGGCTGCGGCGGGACGAGCGGCGTATTGATGATCGCCGCGAGCGCCGGGTCCGTCGTGCCGCCCTGAGCGGCAGAGGCCGGAGGCGGGTTGTTGACGGACGCCTGTGCGTTCAAATCGACGGGCTGCTCCTCGGAATTGACGACTTTGACCGAGGCCGGCTTGCCAGTGTCATGAAGAAGGGTGGCGCCGGCGTCGCTGGACGTCGTGACCGTTTGGTCGCTGGGCGGCGCGACCTTGGTCGGTCCTTGTGCCGCCGCGATGAACGGGGCGTCCTTTTTCAGGCCCGGCATGCCGCCTCTCAGCGCGAAGACGCCGCCGATCATCGCCACGCCCGCTAGCGCCAGCGCGGAGACCGCGAGCTTCCAGCGCATGGGCCGGCGCTCCTCGCCCGGGTCCGCTGCAGAAGCGCTGTCGGAATGACGAGCGTCGAACTCGTAGTCCCGCCGCGCCGCGCGATCGGCCTCGGACGCGCCGGGCGCCAGTTCCTCCACCTCATCGTCGAGCGTTGGCCGGAGAGCGCCGGTTTCGATCGAGGTCGATGGCGCCGCGCGCGCAACCGGGGCCTCGGCGGGGCGGCGCGCCGGCGTCTCGCCGTTCGCGATGCCCATGTGCGAGAATTCGACCAGACGCGACAGTTCCGCGAGCGGATCTTCGGTCTGCGACTGTTGAGCGCCCGCGGCGCGCAATCGCCGCTCGAATTCGTCGAGGTTGATTTCGTCCATTGCACGTGACCCGGAAGCACTCATGTCACCCTCACTCGTCGCGGATCACTTAAAGGCGGGCGTTAAGCGCCGCCTACTAACAAATCCGCTACCGCATCTCCTCGGGGGCGCTAACGCCCAAAATTGACAATGCGGAGGCCAAAACAAAACTCACGGCCGCGACCAAAGCCAATCTGGCATACGACAAATTTCGTTCTTTCTCGTTAACAAACCGCAAACGTGCCGCGTCCTTCCCCCTATTCCAATGGGCGTGGAAACGCGTCGCCAAATCATGAGCGAAAAAAGCGATCCGGTGGGGTTCGTGCGCCTCGGCCGCCTGACGAACAGCGCGTGGATATTGCCCGAAGGTTCGCATGAGCTCTCGCTCCCCCTCGTCGGTCAAGAGCGAGAAATCGGCATGCGCGAGCGCCTGTTGACCCAGATCAAAGTCCGCAAAGATAGCCTTGCCTTGCCTCAAGACGCTACGGGCGCGAGCGTGCGCGTACTGGACGTAGAAGACCGGATTGTCCTGGCTTTGCTCGATCACCTTCGCCAGGTCGAAATCGAGCGGCGCGTCGTTCTTCCGCATCAGCATCATGAACCGGACAGCATCGGCGCCGACCTCATCCACGACCTCACGCAGCGTCACGAACTCGCCGGAACGCTTCGACATTTTGACCGGTTCGCCGGCGCGCATGAGACGCACGAGCTGGCAGAGCCGCACTTCGAGTTTCGCCTTGCCGTCCGACAAGGCGGCGACCGCGGCCTGCATGCGTTTGACGTAGCCGCCATGATCGGCGCCCCAGACGTCGACCAGGGTGCGAAAATTCCGGTCGATCTTGGTCTTGTGGTAGGCGATGTCGCTGGCGAAATAAGTGTATCCGCCATCGGACTTGATGAGCGGCCGATCGACGTCGTCGCCGAAGTCGGTCGAGCGGAACAGAGTCTGCTCGCGATCCTCCCAATCGTCTGAGGGCGCGCCTTTGGGCGGCGGCAAGCGGCCCTGATAGACGAGACCCTTCGCCCGCAACCAGTCGATCGTCTCACGCACGCGGTCCTCGCCGCCATCAGCGGCGGTCAGGGCGCGCTCGGAGGCGAACACTTCATGGGTGATGTTGAGCGCAGCTAGATCCTCGCGGATCATCGCCATCATGGCGTCGATGGCGCGCTTGCGCACGAGCGGCAGCCACTCCGCCTCGGGCTTATCCTTCAGCGCTGCGCCATGTTCGCGCTTGAGATCCTCGCCGACCGGCTTGACGTAGTCGCCGGGATAGAGGCCGTCAGGGATCGGGCCGATGTCTTCGCCCAACGCCTCGCGGTACCGCAAGAAGGCGGAGCGCGCCAACACGTCGACCTGGCCGCCGGCGTCGTTGATGTAATATTCGCGGGTCGCCTCGCGGCCGGAGAAAATGAGCAGGCTCGAGAGGGCGTCGCCGAACACCGCGCCGCGCGCGTGGCCGACATGCATAGGGCCGGTCGGATTGGCGCTCACATATTCGACGTTGACGGGCCCTCCCTCACTCGGCGCCCCGGCGCCGAAAAGCTGGCCGTGAATGAGAACCGTCTTCAGGACTTTCTCGTAAACCTCTGGCTTCAGGACGATATTAATGAAACCCGGCCCAGCCGCGTCCGCGCTCTGCACGTCTGGTTCAAGCTCGAGATCAGCCACCAGCCCCTCGGCAAGAGCGCGCGGATTGGAGCCAGCCTGCTTGGCTTCCCGCGCATAGACCATCGCCGCGTTGGTCGAGAGGTCGCCATGCGTCGCCGCGCGCGGCGGCTCGACGACGAAACGGCCAAGATCGAGGTCGCGCGGCAATTCTCCCGCCGCGATCCGCTTTTCGAGCAGGCTCGCGATGCGCGACTGGAAGTCGGCGAAAATATTCATGGATCCTGACTTAGGCGATGCGCCGGCCTATGTAGCCGCGCTCGTCGAGCGCGGCGACGCGGTCCAAAGGGCGCCCGGAAGGGACGCCCGTCCATTGACGGGCTATGGACCGCGTCCACAAAGCGAGCGCGCGCCTCTATCGCAAGTCGGAAGCGCCGTCAAAAAGCCGGGCATCTTCGGCGATCGCGAACCGGTCGGTCATGCCGGCGATATAGTCGGCGACGGCCCGCGCTCGGCCCTGCGCGCCGGCCTTGGCCGCCCATTCCGGCGGCATGGCGGACGGGTCGCTGAAATACGTTTTGAACAGGCGCCGCACGATCGCGTCCGCCTCGTCCCGGACCTTCCGGACGTTCGGATGACGGTACATGCGGGTGAAGAGAAAGGCCTTGATGTCGCGGTCGGCCGTCTCGATGGCCGCGGTTTGGCCGACAAGGGTCCGGCCAGCGAGCCCGACTGCTTCCGGACTGTCGACCTTCGATTCGGCGATTCGCCGGCCGCTCTCGCCAATCGCGTCCTCGATGAACCGGGTGATGACGCGACGGGTCAGTTCGTGGATCGCGCGGGCGTCCTCGAGGCCGGGATGAAGAGCGTCGATCTCTCGCATCAGGCCCTCGACATACGGAACGGCGGCGCGAAGCTCGGCGAGCGAGAACAGACCGGCACGAAGGCCGTCGTCGATATCGTGGGCGTCATAGGCGATATCGTCTGCAATTGCAGCGGCTTGCGCTTCGAGGCTCGCATGAAGGCTGAGCTCCATGTCCTGCATTGCATTGTGTCGGAGGACGGCGGCTGGGACGCCCCGCGCCCGGTAGCGCTCCGTCGGCGCGCCGGAGGCGTCGAGCAAAGGCCCGTTGTGCTTGATGAGGCCCGCCAGCGTCGGCTGGGTCAGGTTGAGGCCGTCGAACTCAGCGTAATGCCGCTCGAGCTCGGTCACGATGCGCAAGGCGTGGCTGTTGTGGTCGAAGCCTCCGTGCTCGCCCATGCAGGCGTCGAGGGCGTCCTCGCCGGTATGCCCGAAGGGGGTGTGGCCGAGATCGTGGCCGAGCGCGATCGCTTCCGCCAGATCATCGTCGAGCCTCAAGGCACGAGCGAGCGCGCGCGCGATCTGCGCCACCTCGATCGTGTGGGTGAGACGGGTGCGGAAATGGTCGCTCTCGTGATCGACGAACACCTGGGTCTTGTGGGCGAGACGGCGGAAGGCGGTCGAATGGACGATGCGGTCGCGGTCGCGCTGGAAGTCGGTCCGCGTCGCCGAGGGCGGCTCGGCGACAAGACGCGGCGCCCGACCGGGGTCTGCGGCGTAAGGCGCGCGGGCCGTCAAGCTGGTATTGTCCGCCATCGATCGCCTTGACATTGCGCTCTTTGCTCGGCGTCCATATCTTGGGGTCCAGAGATTCTTGATGGCGCCGGCTCTACGGCGCAAGCGATTAAAGGCCAGAGCCATGAACGAGGCTGTCTCTCCGACGCTTGAGGGGGTTACGATCAGCGCCAGCGCCGCGCGGCGTTTGAACACAATCCTCAAAGGCGACCAGAGCGCGGCGCTGCGCATCTCGGTCAAGGGCGGCGGCTGCTCGGGCTTCCAATATTCTTTCGATGTCGACAGAAGCCGGGCCGAGGACGATGTGGCGGTGACGCGCGACGGCGCGACGGTGCTGGTCGACCCGGTGTCGCTTGAAATGCTCAAAGGCGCCGAGCTTGATTTCGTCGACGACCTGATGGGCCAGTCGTTCAGGATGAAGAACCCGAATGCGGTCGCCTCCTGCGGCTGCGGGGTGAGCTTTTCGGTCTAACGCCAACCGCGTTCCGGTTGATCCGTCATCGCGAGCCCGAGTGCACGCAAGGACCGGCGTCTTTCGACGCCCTATAGCCCGTCCGCAAGGACGGGCGCCCGAACGGAAACGAATATAGTGCCGATTTCCGAATTACGCAAGATATTGCAATCTTCCGGCCGCGCCCGACGCTTGGGGTTAGTCTCGCGCGCCCTACCGCGCCGGCTCGGTTGACAAAGCCCAGCCGTCGCCCCGGACCCAGTCCGTCTCGCTCGGCGCGCTCCCGAAGCGCAGCGAGCGCACGCCCGCCTGGCCGCCGCGTCGGAACGCCTGGTCGAGCCTGCGGCCCATCTCGGGATCCTGCGCCCCTTCGCAGGGGATGAACACCACGCTCGTCAGCAACCGGGCCGGCCACGCCTGCCCCCTTTCGGGCCGCGTTATGAGAGCCATGGCCCCGCTCGAGCCCGCCGCCTGGAGAGGAAAGACGAGCCTTCCGCCGGGCTTCAGCGCGTCGAGCCAGGCGCGAACGGGATGCGAGGCGGCGGCGTTGACGTAAGTTGCGTCGGCCTCAGGCAGGTCCTCGACGCCCGAACGCGCGCGGACCTCGACCTGCGGGTAAGGGCTAAGATTAACGGCGGCGCGCGCGGCAATGTCCGGCGCGATCTCATAGGCGATCACCCTGCCCTTGGTCCCCACCAGCTCGGCGAGGATCGCGGTGTAATAGCCGGCGCCGGCGCCGATCTGCACGATCGTCTCGCCCTCCTTCAGGCCGAGTGCGTCGATCGCCTGCGCATGCAGCGACGGCTGGCCGTTGTTGACGCCACGCTCGGGGTCGATGGCGACGAGGACATCCTCGTAGAGGCGGACCGGGTCGTCGGACGGGGTCAGGCCAAAGAGGCCGCCGGAGCCAATGCGCCACGGCGGGTTCCCTACGAAATCTTCGCGCGGAACGGCGGCGAAGGCCTTTTCGATGCGCGGGTCTCGGACGCGGGCGCTGCGCGTGATCTCAGCCGCATAGGCCTGCCGGCGTTCCCGAACTCGATCCGCCACACCGCCCTCCCGCTGTTCGAGCACGTGACGACAATAGCCCCGCTTCAACGCCTGCGCATTGATCTTGCGTCCTCTCGGACCGAACATAGCGTTTCATGACGGATGCCGATGTCGGAGCGAGTTTCAATGAGGCACGTCCGAACGATCATCGCATTGGCCGCGGCGTTCGCTTGCGCCACGCGAATGTTCGCCGAAGACCCGGCGCTCGCTGACGATGCCGCGCCCGCGAACACGCTCGTCGACCTTCAACGCCAGTTCGGCGCGTGCATGGCGGGAAAGGCTCCCGGTCCGGCCGGCTCGCGGCTGACGATCATGCTGATGATGAAGCGGGATGGCTCGATCTTCGGCAAGCCACGCATCACCTTCTCCCATCTCGAGGGCGACAAGGAGTCCCGACAGGCCTTCGTCGACGACGTCGAACGCGCGGTCGAGGCGTGCCTGCCGTTTCGGATCACGCCGTCGCTCGGGGGCGCAATCGCCGGACGTCCGTTTTTTCTCACTCTCGGCCGACCAAAGGCCGAGCAAAGGATCTGACGCCTGTGGCGTCACGCCGGAGGCGCAACCCTTGAGCAGCCCTCTATTTCGGCGGCCTGCTGGAACTTGGCGCAATCCAACCGAGTTGACTTGGAAACGTCTTTCACGCCCACAGCCAGCTCAAGCCGGAGACGATCATGACTGACCGCAACGACCGCATCCGCGAGATTGCCTATTTCCTGTGGCTCGACGAAGGCTGCCCCGAAGGCGAGGCGGAGCGTCATTGGACCATTGCGGAAACCATGGTTGATTCCGAGCCTCTTGAGCGCAAGCGCCTCGAAGGCGAACCTCCCGGCGAACCGTTAAGCGAGTCTCCGACGAAGCCTCGCGCTCCACGCGCAGCGGCGCACTAGCCGGTTTTTCGGTGTTCGTTGCACCCGTGAGACAAGGGCGCGAGAGGGTTTGGCTGTCCGTTTCTTTCCTGTTCCCAATGCTCCATAGGTTGGCGCTGGAGCACACCGCAAAACCGGGCTGTTTCAGCTTGATTCGACGGCGGTAGGCTTAGTATGCGAGCCTCGGTTTCGGTTGCGTCTGAGGACAATGGATTGAAACGTGCGGATCAGCCGCCCGATAAGAAGCGCGGGGATCAGCTGGTGAGGAAAGGAGGGTCCGCGCGTCGGCCGGCGCGGGGCCATGATGATCTGGCCGGCCACCACTACCGAGCCATCATCGAGTCGTCCGAAGACGCCATCCTATCGAAGGATCTCAACGGCGTAATTCTCAGCTGGAACGCCAGCGCGCAACGGCTCTTTGGCTTCACGGCCGAAGAAGCGGTCGGCAAACCGATAACGATCATCATCCCCGTCGACCGCCTGGACGAAGAGCCGCTCATCCTTGAGAAGATCAATCGCGGCGAACGCATCGAGCACTTCGAGACTGTCCGGCAGCGCAAAGACGGGACTTTGGTCGACATTTCGCTGACCATCTCTCCGATCCGGAACTCGCGCGGGAAGGTTGTTGGCGCCTCGAAAATTGCGCGCGACATCACGGACTTGAGAAGGGCGCGCGATCGTCAGCAGCTACTCCTGAGAGAAATGAGCCACCGGATCAAAAACCTGTTCGCGCTCTCCGGCAGCATCGTCGGTTTGAGCGCGCGCTCCGCAAAATCTCCGCAGGAACTGGCTGAATCGACGCGTGCGCGTCTCGCTGCGCTCGCGCGCGCGCACGCTCTCACCTTCTCGCATAGTTTTGGTCAAGCCGCGCCCGAACCGACGACGCTTCAATCGCTCGTCCGAACGATTGTCGCTCCGTTCGACGAAGCGGGACAACCGCGCATCGTGCAGTCCGGAATTGATGCCGGAATTTCCGGGTCCGCCGTCACCAGCCTCGCCCTCCTATTCCATGAATTCGCGACCAACGCAGCCAAATACGGCGCCCTCTCCGTCGAGACGGGATCGATAAAGGTCGTCTTTGCGGAAGAGGGCGATTCGATCATTGTCCACTGGACCGAACATGGCGGCCCGCCAGTCACCGCGCCGATTGGCGGTTTGGGGTTCGGCGACGTGCTGTCGCGGATCGCGGTTTCCGACCAACTCGGCGGCGAAATCATCCGAGACTGGCGGCATGGCGGACTTTCGATCCGCTTATCTGTTCCGCGATCGCGGCTCGAGGCTTAAGCCGAGCGGCGCGCCCAATAGAACAGGCCCCGACGTCACCGCCGGGGCCCATCATCCGAACGTCTATTGCCAGCCCTGATTCCGGTACCAAGCGTCAAGCTGCTTGCGGGTTTCGTCCTTGGCGATTCCATATCGCTCCTGGATGATCCCTTCGAGCTTCTCCTGGCTGCCATTGATTTGTGTGAGGTCGTCGTCAGTCAGCTTTCCCCACTGCTGCTTCACGGCGCCCTTCATTTGCTTCCAATTTCCTTCTACCCGGTTCCAGTCCATTGCGGCCTCCTTCGTCGAATGCAAGAACGACGTGCTCGTCCATTCTGTTCCAGAAGCGGTGGCCACCGGCACTGGCGCGGTTGCCTACGGCGCCATAGATGATTAGCAGGAGAGACCAAATTCTCCGGGAGGCGCAGCTTGCCGCATAGCCGATCCAATGCCGCACTCCGATAGGCCGGCTCCGCCCGTCGTCGAATCCAACTCCACAACCGAGGCTGCAGATCCTATTATGCACGCCCTTCATCACCGCGTGCGTCAGCAGGAAATCCTTGCCGAGCTCGGCGTCGGCGCGCTGCAGGGACCGGGCTTCGATCAGCTTCTTGAAGAGACGGCGCGCCTGACGGCGGAAGGCCTTCGGACAGAGTTTTGCAAGGTGCTCGAATACATTCCGACTGAAAACACCCTTCTCGTTCGGGCCGGCGTTGGCTGGGAGCCGGGCGTCGTCGGCGTCGTCAGCATCGGCGCCGATCTCGCTTCACCGGCCGGCTTCGCGCTCAAAACTGGCAGGCCAGTGATCTCCAATCATCTCCGAAACGAGGAGCGCTTCAGGACGCCCGAGATCCTGGTCAGACACGGCATCCAGCGCGCCATGAACGTTATCCTGCAAGGGGATGGCCAGCCGTACGGCGTGCTCGAGGTCGACAGCCGATCGGAGGACGAGTTCGTCGAGCATGATCTCGCGTTCCTCCAGGGCGCCGCCAATATCTTAGGCATGGCGATCGAGCGTGAGAGGCATGAGCGCAGTCTGAAGGCCGCGCTGGAGCGCCAGCAATTCCTGCTCAAGGAGATGAACCATCGGGTCAAGAACAGCCTTGCCCTAGTCGTCGGCATGCTGCGTCTTCAGGCGCGGGAAAACAGCCATCCGGACTTCGCGCAGCAGCTTGAAGACGCGACGCTCCGCGTGGGCGCCATCGCCAGAGTGCACGAGCAATTGTATCAATCGGCGGACGTCGAGCGCTTTGACGTCGGACGATACATCGAGGCCATTTGCAAGGATCTCGGCGCCAGCTTCGGGCAATGCGAAATTCACGTTCAAGCGCAGGCCGGCATTATAATTTCCACCGATCGCGCGATTTCATCGGCGCTGATCGTCAATGAGCTGGTGTCGAACGCCGCGAAGCACGCCTATCAGGGCAAAGGCGCGGGCAATGTGTGGGTTAACATCGCCACCACCGGCGTCGACAGCTTTTTTATCGCCATTCGCGACGAAGGCGACGGACTTCCGGAAGGCTTCCAATTTGGCAAGGGAAAGGGCCTGGGCGCCCGCATGGTGCGCGCGCTCGCCGAACAGTTGAACGCGTCGTTGGAAGTCGTTGCGCACCAGCCGGGCGTCGAGTTCGTCGTGACCGCGCCGCTCGCGCCCTAGACGCTCGAAGTCGTTATTCGGATTCGTCGTCGAGACGGTCAAGCAACTGCAGAAGGCGGTCCGGAATGGGCTCGACAACCACGGCGTCATACATCGCTTTCAACTGATCGGCGATATATTGATCCGCCTTCGCGTCTTCTGGGGGAAGCGGTGAAGCGCTGCGCGACGTGGCCTTTTTCGCCCTTTTTCGCGGTCTTCCCGAACTTTTGTCCGGCACTGACGAACCCTCGATATAAGTTTAGGAAGCACGCGGAATCAATCGGCTCCCGCTCGGTCCGACGCGACTTCGGCCGACGGCTCCGAATGGTGCGGATCGCCAGTTCCGGTTTTCACGACATCCTTCAGCGGGGCGATCAAACGCCATATCACGCCGTCAGGTTCGAAACTCAATATCGAAGAGGCGTTAAGACCGGAGGCGGTGAGACGCTCGATAACGACTTTGCCGAACCCGAAGGTTGTCGCCGGTTTCACGAGAGGGTGGCCGCGCTCATGCCATGTCATCTCGAGCGTCGGCTCGGCCTCGCTGTTGTTGATCCGCCAAAGAAGAGAGACTTCGCCGCCAGCTTTCGAGAAAGCGCCGTGCTTCAGAGCATTATCGCATAGCTCGCGCAAAGCAAGGCCGAGTGTCTGCGTTGCATTGGGATTGAGCAGGACCTCCGGCCCTCCGCTCACCATGTTCTTTTCCCGACAACGCGCTGTCTGCGCCCGCACCAGGAACTCGAGCGGCACGCCGCGCCAATTCCGGTCGGTCAATAAATCCTGACTGGCGGCCAGTCCGAGCAACCGTTCCGAAAATCTTTCCTGGAACTCCTGGACCGTTTTCGCGTTCGCCACGCCAGAGCGCGCGATCGCTTGCGCGACGGCGAGCAAATTGCGCGAACGATGATTGACCTCCGCCATGAGGTCCAGGATGTTCGCCTCGCGATGCTTTTGATCGTCGATGTCGGTGGTCGTGCCGTACCACCTTACGACCTTGCCTTGCGCGTCAAGCAGCGGCGAGGCGCGGCTGAGGTGCCACGCGTATCCCTTGCCAACCGCAAACAGGCGGTGCTCCATTTCATAAGGGGCTGCGGCCTCCCTGGCGCGGAGCCACGCTTCGGCCGTCGCCCGCCGATCATCGGGATGAATGATCCCGTCCCAATGTGGGTGGCCGATCGCTCCGTACCGCTCGCGAAGCGCATTGGTGTATTCGATGCGGCCATCGGGTCCTGCCGTCCACACCAGCTGAGGCAAACTGTCGGCCAGAAGCCGGAAATGCTCTTCGCGGCTACGCAGTTCCTGCTCGGTTTGGCGATGTTGCTCGGTTCGCAACGCCAACAGCTCCGAGGTCCTGGCCAAGGCGTCAGAGAGGCTGTCGAACTCACGAACGCCAGTCGGCGTCGTGGCGATCGGCGCGCCGGTCAGCACATTCTTCGTCTTCGATTCGAGGTCTCGCACCCGTCGGGTGAGCGCACGGCCATTCAGAAAGGACAAGAGCAGACTGCCAAGGATCGCAAGCGACGCCAGGAGCGACGTGAGGAGAAACGCGCCAGGACCGATTCCGAGCCCGCGTGCGTCAGCCGCAACGCCAACGGTCCACCCCCCTTCCACCGGCGCGTAGGCTGAAACCACCTTTTGCCCGCCAATCGAATTGTGAGTCACGGTGGATGCAGGCAGGTTTCGCGTCGCATCACGAAACTCCGCGCTCGCCAGCGTCCCTGGACGCCCAGATCCGACCGGGATCCGCGCGACAAAAGCGCCGTTGCGATCGACAATTCCGGACAGCCAGTTCGACGGGAAGTTCTGACGTTGCATGAGATCGCGAAATTTTTTGAGCGAAAGAAGCATCGCGATTTCATAAGCAGGCTTGCCATCAGCAAACACAGGGGTTTCGATTGAAGCGCTCGCTTCAGGCAGAGCAGGGTCAGCATCGACGTCCGAAAGAAAGGCGGACCCCGATTCGAACGCCCGCCGAACGAGCGCCGCACGATTGCGCAAGAGCGGCGAGTCCGAAGGCTCCGGTGGAAGGCTGAGCACAGGATCGCCGTCCGCGGTCGACACAATCAACTTCACGCCAGGCGCTTCGGCAAGCGTATCCCGGGCTTGATCCGCGAAGCCCGTCAAATCCCCGTGTTGAAGGAGCTTCGAATGGGACAGCGCCGCGGAGAGAAGGAAATATGCGTTGATTTCGCGCCCAACGGTGTCAGCGAAAGCGTAGGCGTCGCCGATGAGCTGCTTCTTCTCCGCTTCACGTTCGTCATGGGCGATCCATCCAACCATGATCAACGCGAAGATGACGAGGGGCAAAGCGATGACAAGCGTCGACACCCCCAATCGCCAGCTTAAAGAGCGGGACTTGGCCATGGTCCCGGTCCTGTCAGCCAAATCCTTCCGAAAGGTGAACGCCTCCGCGAGGAGGGGTCGCCGCCCCCTCGCTTGCCCGCCAATTCTTAGCGCTCCGGGTCGGGCTGTCCGCTCGCGAACACCGCCAAAGATCGATAGCGGAATCCCACCCTGCGGCAGACGCGACATCATGCTCCGTCGTAGCGACCCCGCGCTCGCGCGAGCCCGCTCAGCGGAAAGGGCGGCGGCGATTGCTCCAATGCCGATGACGATCCTCCCCTGATCATCCAAGACATGGATCTGTTTTCCTCGCTTGCTCTCGAGCTCGGCCATACGGAAAACTCGCCCCCAAACGGTTTCGAGGTCCGCCGCCGGATGCCGTTCCCGCGAAAGTCGCGACCCATCCCCGCCGATCAGGCAGAATTCATAATACGGCACAGCGTTTCCTCGTTCATTCGCCTTGCCGCGCAAAACGTCCGGCGAGGCCTAAGGTTCCGCCGGGCGCCGATTATTTGAGCTTATATCTCGCTTCTAGGATGTGCAACTCTGGTTTTGATCAGCCAGCTGTCGCCTTTGCCTCGGTTTTCTGCGACTTCCGATCGAAGAACAAAGCTTGGCTGATCACCGCTTTGACCGAATCCGCACTGAAGGGCTTGGTGATCAGAAACGCCGGCTCCGGCGCCTGGCCGGTGAGGAAGCGCTCGGGAAAGGCGGTAATGAAGATGACCGGGACTTCCTGAGTTCCCAGAATTTCGTTGACCGCATCAAGGCCGGAGCTGCCATCGGCAAGCTGGATGTCCGCCAGAATAAGCCCCGGACGGCTCTTCAGCGCCGCACGCACCGCCTCGGTATGGGTCCGGGCGATCGTTGTGACGTCGTGGCCCAGCTGCTCGACAAGGGTCTGAATGTCGAGCGCGATGAGCGGTTCATCCTCGATGATCAGAACCGTCGTACGAATTTGTTCGGAGATTTCGCGTCCGGCGCGGTCGATGAGGCCAGCCGCCTTTTCTTGCGAGCAATCAATGATTTGCGCGATTTCGGGCGGCCTGAACGACTCGACCGCGCTCAAAAGGAACGCCATCCGTGGCTCAAGCGAGATGGCCGCAAGATTCCGGCTCGCTCCGCTCTCATCGACGACAGAGGAAGAATCGTCATGGGCGTTGAGGGGTACGTTGCGCCAGCTGCGCAAAAACAACTTGTATAGGGCGACTTTGGGTTCGAGGTTGGCGTCAAAACAACGGGGATCGGCCAAAATCTCCTCGAGCGTGGCCGCAACATAGGCGTCGCCCGCCGCCTGCGTTCCGCACAACGCGCGCGCAAATCGACGCAAAAAGGGAATGTGCGGCGCGATGGCGTCCGAGATCGACATGTCGTTGCTCCTCGTCATTGGGCGTTTAAAGGGCGCTTGGGGCGTTTAAAGGGCGCTCGCTTTTAGTTCACAAGCAATGGCGCCAATTGCAAGTCCTGCCATTTTCTGTGGTGAAGCATAGGCCGCAAGGAGCGCTTGGGAGGCTTGTCGATCCTGAGCCCTAGGCGCTGTCGCGAGCAGATTATGACCCGGAATTGGCATTGCGAGCGCAATGAAACCCCCGGGACCGGATTTTGTTCCCGAGAGCTGGAACAAGAATCCCCGCGACCGCCAAGCTGGGTGAATTCGCCCGAGAATGCGGATCGAGCGCCAACGAAAGCGCCACCGCGGTCAAGACTGTCCACGCCCTCTGACTTTCGTCGGCACGCTGGCGTTGTCATGTCTGGACGACGCCCGCTGATCAAGGGCTATTTTCGGCGTTGCGCTGGTCGTGGGTGCGGTCATGTCTTCGGCCTTGTTTTGCGGAGAATAGACTCCGCCGGCCCTGATGGTGTCCGCTGATCCGTTGCCCTAATCACACGAGCGCGCTTGACTGCGCAGACAACGCCTTGGGCTTCAGGATCAATCCGCTTTCCTGCGCATCACCTCTCAGTCACCCTCGATTCCCGTACTGCCTTGGCTCTTGGGGAGCCGTAGCCGCTAACGCTACCGGTGCCCGCTAGGTCGGAATTTCCCGATAGACCGTCTTGCCGCGCAGGATCGCAAACGCGATGCGCGCCATCTTGTTGGCGAGAGCCACGGCGACAAGCTTGAAGGGCTTCTTCTCGAGAAGCCTCTTCGCCCACATCCGCAGTGGGTCGGTGTGCGGCTTGCGGTGAAACAGCACAGCGTGCGCGCCCACGACGAGCAGTTTGCGCAAGTTCCGATTGCCCATCTTTGAGATGCGCCCGAGCTTCTGCTTGCCGCCAGAAGAGTTCTGCTTGGGCGTCAGCCCGAGAAAGGCGGCGAACTCGCGCGGGCCAGCGAAGCTGGATGTATCCTGAATGGTCGCCGCCATCGCGGAGGCGGTGATCGGACCGAAACCGGGAATGCTCATCAGCCGGCGCGCCGTTTCGTCCTTCTGCGCCAGCTCTGCGATGATGCGATCGAGCCGTGCAATCGCCTCATCGAGGTTTCGCAATTGCACTACGAGCGGCGCCAGCGCCTCGCACACTTCAAACGGGATTATCTCGTCGCAAGCCTCGATCAGCTCGGCCAGTTCGCGGCCGTGTCTGGGCCCTTGCGCCGCGATGACGCCGACTTCAGTCAAGTGACCGCGCAGCGCGTTGAGCAACCGCGTGCGTTGCGAGACCAGCATCTCCCCGCCTGAGAAGACTATGGAACCGCTGCCGCTGAAACCCGTTTACGTTCGGGGTTCGAGACTGGGCGGGCTGGCGGGAATGAAGGACGGCGTGTTGAGGTGGAGGCACGGCCCGTCTTTCGAGGACGATGGGATATTCTTTCGTCTTTGGGCGCCTAGGCAAGAGCAGATCGCGCTCATGCTCGATGGTCGCGATCCCATCGCTATGCGGCGCAACGAGGATGGCTTTCACGAAACCTTGGTCAACGGTCTGCCTGCCGGCGCACGCTATAGGTTTGCGCTCGCGAGCGGACAGCGCGTTCCCGATCCTGCGTCTCGCTTTCAGCCTGACGACGTCAACGGCCCGAGCGAGGCGGTCGATCCAGGCGCCTATAGCTGGCGCGAGTCCTGGACAGGCCGCGAATGGCGCGACATCGTTCTTTACGAACTCCACCTGGGCGCTTTTTCCCTTGAGGGCACCTTCGCCGGGGCCGCTCGCAAGTTGGATCATCTCGCGGACCTCGGCGTGACGGCCGTCGAGATCATGCCGGTCAGCGACTTCAAGGGCCGCTGGAATTGGGGCTATGACGGAGCCTTTCCTTACGCTCCGGACGCAAGCTACGGACGACCTGACGACTTCAAGGCCTTCGTCGAGGCGGCGCACAGAGCGCGGGATCGCGGTGCTGCTGGACGTCGTTTACAACCACTTCGGACCTGAAGGGAATTTCCTCTCGCTCTACGCGCCCGATTTCTTCACCAGCCGGCACAAAACGCCCTGGGGCGATGCCATCCAACTTGATGGGCCGAACTCGGGCCCCGTGCGCGACTTCTTCATCGAGAACGCCGAATATTGGCTTGAGGAGTTTCATCTGGACGGACTTCGATTCGACGCTGTCCACGCCATCAAGGATGATTCGCGGCCCGATCTGCTTGACGAACTCGCCGCCCGCATTCGCGCGCGGTTCTCTCGGCCCATCCATCTCATCTTGGAAAACGAGGACAATGTCCCGAGCCGCCTGACGCGCGATGGGGACAAGGCCGATCTCTACAGCGCGCAATGGAACGACGACATCCATCATGTTCTCCATGTCGCCGCCTCCCATGAGAGCAGCGGCTACTACGCCGCCTATGGCTCAACGGAGCTCCTGGGAAAAGCCATCGCCGAAGGCTTCGCCTATCAAGGCCAAATGATGCCGTATCGGAACGCGCCGCGCGGCGGCCCGAGCGCCCAATTGCCGCCGGACGCCTTCGTGTCTTTCATCCAGAACCACGACCAGATCGGCAATCGCGCGTTTGGCGAACGGCTGAACGTGTTGGCTTCCCCGGAGGTCGATCCGCGCGCTTGCAGGCGTCTATCTGCTCGCGCCTCAGATCCCGATGCTGTTCATGGGCGAGGAATGGGGCGCGACGTAGCCATTCCTCTTTTTCTGCGACTTCAGTGGAGAGCTGGCGGAGGCCGTGAGAAAAGGACGGCGCGAGGAATTCTCGCGCTTCCCTGAGTTTGCCGATCCGGAGCGGGTGGCGAAGATTCCCGATCCCTGCGCTCAGTCGACTTTCCTCGCATCCAAACTGGACTGGGGCCGGATCGACGAGACGCATCTCGCCTATTATCGCGATCTCTTGAAGATCCGTCGCGAGATTGTGCAGCCGTTGCTGCCTTCCATTCGACATGGAGGCGAGGCGCTCGTGCTGGGTGACCAGGCTTTGCGCGTCACTTGGCGAGCCGGTGAGCGGCGCCTCGTCCTCGACGCCAATCTCTCGTCCAACGCCGTCGCGTTTCCCAAGAGCGACGTTCAGCCGTTCTGGTCTTGCGGCGACGCCGGCGCTTCCTTCGCGCCTTGGACCGTGCGCTGGGGACTCGATCCGGAATGACAATTCCTCGCGCGACCTATCGTCTGCAGCTGCACGCCGGCTTTGGTTTTCGTGATGCGGCGGCCATCGCGCCTTACCTCGCGCAACTCGGCGTCAGTCACGTCTACCTCTCTCCGATTTTCAAGGCGCGGCCGGGCAGCGTGCACGGCTATGACGTCACCGATCATAACCAGCTGAATCCGGAACTCGGGACGGAAGAATGATTTCGCGTCGATGATCGACGCCTTCCGCGATCACGAGCTCGGGCGCATTCTTGACATTGTGCCCAATCACGTCGGCGTCTGGGGCGCCGACAATCCGCTGTGGCTCGATGTTCTCGAGTGGGGTCCCTATTCGCAATATGCCGGCTGGTTCGACATCGACTGGTCGGCCCAGGACGGCAAGCTGCTCGCGCCTGTGCTCGGCGCGCAATATGGCGAGGAGCTGAGATCGGGGAAACTCAAGCTCCGTTTCGAAGCCGACGGAAGTTTCGCCGTCTGGGCCTATGACGCACACAAGCTCCCGATCCACCCGCATGACCTTTCCGCACATTCTGGGTCATCAGAACGCGTCGCTGGACCGGATGGGCGACCTCTTTCTCGATCTTCCGCAATGGCGCCCGCAAGTGGCGGAGAGGGCGCGCGTGTTGAAGAGCGAGCTCGCTTCTCTTGTCGAGAACGATAGCGGCGCCCGCTCGGCGATCGACGCCCGGGTGGAGGCGTTCAACAGCGACTGGCGCGAACTTGATCGGCTCATTCGCGAGCAGTTCTGGCGCGTCGCCTTTCATCGGGTGGCCGAGGACGAGATCAACTACCGCCGCTTCTTCAACATCAACGACCTGGCCGGCCTGCGCATCGAGTTGGGCCCGGTCTTCGACCACGTCCACGCCCGCATCTTCCGCCTGCTCGAAAGCGGCGAAATCGATGGCCTCAGGATCGATCATATCGACGGGCTGTTTGATCCCAAGGCCTATCTCGAGGCGCTGCGGGCCGGCGCGAAGCGGCCGTTTTATCTGGTCGTCGAGAAGATCCTGGCGCCCCACGAGGCGTTGCGGGCCGACTGGCCCGTCGAGGGCACGACCGGCTACGACTACACCAACCTTGCGCTTGGCGTGCTGGTCGAGCCCGGCAGCGAGCCTGCCTTCACGCAGGCCTATTATGAGCTCGCCGGCGAAGACCAGGATTTCGCCGCCGTCGCGCGCGACGGCAAGCTCCGGATCATGGAAAATGAAATGGCGAGCGAGCTCAACGCGCTCGGTCGCCGCGCCGCGCAATTGGCGGGCGAAAGTCCAATGACGGCGGATTTGACGCGCGCGCTGCTTCAGCGTGCGATCAGACAGGTCGTCGCCAACTTTCCGGTCTACCGGACCTATCTCGACTTTGCCGGGATGCCGGCCGACGCTGACCGGCGCGATATCGCCTGGGCGATGACGCGCGCCCGGCGTTCCGATCCGGATGTTCATCCATCCGCGTTCGATTTCCTGCAGAACATGCTGATGGCGGAAACGGAACAACCGCCGACGCAGGAGCTCAGCCACACCGCGGCGCTGCGCTTCGCCATGAAGGTGCAGCAGTTCTCGGGTCCCGTGATGGCCAAAGGCGTCGAGGACACCGCCTTCTATCGCTACAATCGGTTCGTCGCGCTCAACGAAGTCGGCGGCGCGCCGGAGCGTTTTGGCCTCGCCCCTGCCCTCTTTCACAAGGCGAACGCCGCGCGCGCCCAGAACTGGCCGCACGCCATGCTGGCGACCGCGACGCACGACACCAAGCGCGGCGAAGACAATCGGGCGAGGCTCGCCGTTCTCTCCGAAATGCCGGAGGAATGGCGCCGGCAGGTCGAGACCTGGACCCGCATCTTGCGAGCGAGACGCGGCGACGTGGAGCGCACCGCCGCGCCCGACCGCGACGACGTGTACATGCTCTACCAGATGTTCGTGGGCTCCTGGCCGATCGACATGCTCGACGCGCCGAGCGAGGCGCAACGAGAGGCCTATGGCGCGCGCATCCACGCGGCTCTCGAGAAGTCCTTGCGCGAGGCGAAACGCCGCTCGAGCTGGGCCGCGCCCGACGCTGACTATGAGCAGGCGACGCAGACATTCGCGAAGGAAGCGCTGCGGTCTGAGACGTTCCTTTCCAATTTCCTGCCCTTCACGCGGCGGGTGGCGCGCCTCGGGATCGAGAACAGCCTCATTCAGACCGTCGGCAAACTCACCGCGCCCGGCATGCCCGACATCTATCAGGGCTGCGAGCTGTGGGACCTCAATCTCGTCGATCCCGACAATCGACGGCCGGTCGATTTCGCGGTTCGTGAGGCGGCGATCGCGGACCTTGCCGCTCGTCTCGAAGCTCCAGACCAGCGCTTGGCGCTGTTCACAACGCTGATGGACGAATGGCAGGACGGCCGAGCGAAGCTGGCGACCACTGCCCTCCTGCTCAGCCTTCGGCGCGAGGAGCCGGACCTCTTCGCCAGCAGCGATTATCAACCGCTCGTCATCGAGGGCGATCGCTCGGATTGGGCCTTTGGTTATGTGCGGACTTCAGGAGACCGGAAGCTCGCAATCGTGATGGCGCGCTACCCGGCGCATCGAGAGGCGGAGCGGACATGGAACGCTCGGGCGCAATTGCCGGAAGCGCGCTGGTTCGACCTGTTTCGCGGCCGAGACGCCACCGTCGACGCTCCCCTCCATGAGTGGCTGAACCCGCTCCCGTTCGCGGTTCTGTTGGCCGGCCTGTAGGCGCGGTCGATAGCCCGTCGAGAGACGGGCGTCCTTCCGGACGCCCTTTCGACCGCGCCACCGCGATCAACGATCGCGGCTACAGCGCACGGCCCGTCTCACTTGCCCGCCTGGCCATCCGCCTTCTCCGGCACGCGCTCGAAGAGAAGCATAGAGCGCGCGGTCACTTCGTAGACAGCGCCAATTGCGAATTGGCTCGCGTCCAATTGCGGGTCCGTCGTGTCAAAGAGTCGTTTCCAGCCCTCCGCTTCGTAGCATTGCGGCATGGTGAACTCGACGGCCTCGTGGTGGGCGTTGAACACCATCAGCAGCGTTACGTCAGACCCTCGCCGCTTGATTCCCGTCGCTTGCCCTCGCCCGTCCAAAAGCATGCCGAAGCAGCGCATCCCATTGTCCCAGGCCTCGTCCGACATTTCGGAGCCATTGGCGTCGATCCAGGACACGTCTTTCACTTCGAGGTCGGGATTCATTTCGCCGGTCAGGAAGCGCAAACGCCGCAGCACCGGGTAGAGATGAAAGGCAGCCGTCAAGCGGCGGAAAAAGTTCACGAGCGAGAGACGCTCCTCATCCATCTCCCAGTGGATCCAGCTCGTCTCGTTGTCCTGGCAATAGGCATTGTTGTTGCCGTTCTGCGTGCGCCCGAACTCGTCGCCAGCGCAGATCATCGGAGTGCCCTGCGACAAGATGAGCGTCGCCAGGAGGTTGCGAAGCTGGCGCCATCGCAACGTTTGGATGGCCTTGTCTTTGGTCGGCCCCTCCGCGCCGCAGTTCCATGAGCGGTTGTCCGAGTGTCCGTCGCGATTGTCCTCGCCGTTCGCCTCGTTGTGCTTGTCGTTGTAGGAAACGAGGTCGTTGAGCGTGAAGCCATCGTGAGCGGCGATGAAGTTGACGCTCGCCCAGGGTTTTCGGCCGCGAAAGTTGAACTTGTCCGGTGAAGCGCAAAGGCGAGGCGCCAGCGCTTTTGCATCGCTGTGGCCCCGCCAGAAGTCCCGCACGTCATCGCGAAATCGGTCGTTCCATTCCGCCCAGCCAGGGGGGAAGCCTCCCACTTGATATCCGCCCGGGCCAAGGTCCCACGGCTCGGCGATCAGTTTGACGTCAGCGAGCACCGGATCCTGACCCACGACCTTCAGGAATCCGCTCTCGGTGTTGAAACCGTCGGGCTCACGCGCAAGGATCGTCCCCAAATCGAAGCGGAATCCGTCAACCCGCGTTTCGGTCACCCAATAGCGCAAACTGTCCGCGACCATCTGGATGACGCGCGGGTGGCTGAGGTTGACCGTGTTGCCGGTGCCAGTGTCGTTGATGTAAAATCGCGGCTTGTCCGGCATCAACCGATAGTAAGACTTGTTGTCGATCCCCTTGAACGACAGCGTCGCGCCGCGCTCGTTGCCCTCCGCGGTGTGGTTGTAGACGACGTCAAGGATCACCTCGAGGCCGCCGTCGTGGAGCCGCGCGATCATCTCCTTGAATTCGCGCAGCGAGTTGGGCACGTCGGAAGCGTAGCGAGGATCCGGCGCAAAAAAGCCGATCGAGTTATAGCCCCAATAGTTTTTCAGGCCTTTCTCGAGCAGGTAATCATCGTCGATGAACGTGTGGATCGGCATCAGCTCGACAGTCGTGACACCGAGCGACTTGATGTAGTCGACAACGGGCTTCGAGCCGAGCCCTGCGTAAAAGCCCCTGAGCTTCTTGTCGACTTCCGGGTGCAGCTTGGTGAAGCCTTTGACATGCGTCTCGTAGACGATCGTGCCTTCCCACGGGACGCTTCGCCGCCGATATTCGCCATGCCAATCGAAATTCGGATCCACGATGACGGATTTCGGCACGAAGGGCGCGCTATCGCGTTTGTCGAAGCTTAGGTCGTCTCCCTTTGCGCCGATCGTGTATCCGAACACCGCAGGGTTCCACGTCAGCTTTCCCGAGTGCGCTCGCGCGTAAGGGTCAAGCAGCAGCTTGTTCGGATTGAAACGGTGGCCAGCCTCGGGCTCATAGGGGCCGTGCACGCGAAAGCCGTAAAGCGTCGCCGGCCCGACCTCCGTCACGTGGCCATGAAACACCTCATCGGTTCGCTCAGGCAAGTTCGAAGCGGCCAATTTCGCGACTGCCCTCGGTGTCGAAGAAGCAGACCTCGACCTTCGTCGCATTGGCTGAGAAGACAGCAAAGTTTGCGCCCTTCTCATCCGCCGTGGCGCCAAGAGGGTACGGCTTGCCTTCGCTGATTTCCATTTCTCATCCCCCTTGCGGCGTTCATGGACCGCTTATTCCCGCAGACCATAAACTCCCAGAAGGACCTCGGGTTCCTTTTGCACAAGCCTGGCTGCCTATTTCGAATGCAGCCTCCAGGGAACCAAGTGTCAACCTTTGCGTTGTGAGCAGCGGGAAACACCCAGAGTCGGAGCGATAAAGGAGACATCAATTGGAGCGCGTTGCTGGGGAAGATTTTTACGAACGAGCAAGCGAGGCCATTGTTCCGGTTGGCGACCCAGCCCACTTCCCCTCGCAATTCGAGTTCGGAACTGACGACAATCACAATTGGCAAGGTCGAAGCGACGAGCGCATAAAACTCGCGGTCATGACAGCGCTGCACTGGGATCTCGCCGTTCCCCGCGACCGAGTGCAGGTGAGCGTCTCCCGCGGATGGGTGACCCTGACCGGTCGGGTGTCGCGCGACTATGAAAGAGGACGCGCCGAAGCGGACGCGCTTATGTGCTCAGGCGTCGCAGGGGTATCGAACCGCGTCATCTGCGAGGCGGGGAACTAGCGCCAACGCCGTCGCCTGTCATGCCCGCGAACGCGGGCATCCAGTAAGCGCGCCAGTGCTCGGGTCAAAACTCAATCAGTTTGACCGGTTTCGACGTGAAGCGGACGTTGCGGATCG
>CAVPEE010000017.1:0-117656 GCA_963702825.1 uncultured Alphaproteobacteria bacterium | reverse complement strand
GCCTTGAACCGCCCAGAGCCAATCACCGCGCCTCACGCCGTCGAAATGCCGCCGACGGCCTCCCCAATCCGCAGCGCCTGCTGGCGTTTACGACCCTGGCCATGGCGATCAGCATGGCCGTGCTCGACGGCACCATTGTCACCGTGGCGCTGCCGACGATGGCGCGCCAATTCGCCGTCGCGCCGGAGAACGCGATCTGGATCGTCAACGCCTTCCAGCTCGCGGTCACCGTCTCGCTTCTGCCGCTGGCGGCGCTCGGCGACATCCTGGGCTACCGGCGCGTCTATTGGTGGGGGCTTGCGCTCTTCACCGTCGCTTCGCTCGCCTGCGCGCTTGCGCCGACATTCGCCGTGCTCATCTTCGCGCGCGTGGTTCAGGGCCTGGGCGCGGCTGGAATCATGAGCGTCAACATCGCGCTCATCCGGTTCATCTATCCGCACGCGCGGCTTGGCCAGGGCGTCGGCAACATTGCGGTGGTCGTCGCCGTCTGTTCGGCCGGAAGCCCGAGCGTCGCGGCGGCGATCCTGTCGGTCGCCTCCTGGCATTGGCTGTTTCTGATCAACGTGCCGATCGGCGTGGTTGCGCTCATAATGGCGGCGCGGACGCTGCCAGCGACGCCGCGCGCCGCCGGCCACCTCGATCTTTTGAGCGTGCTCCTCAATGCGCTCACGTTCGGACTCGTCATCGCCGGCGTGAACGGCATTGGACAAGGCGGAACCCCTACGCTGGCGCTGATCGAGATCGCCGCCGGCGTCGCATTCGGCGTGGCGCTCGTCTGGCGCCAACTCAAGCTCCCCGCGCCGCTGCTGCCGGTCGATCTTCTGCGGCGGCCGGTGTTCGCGCTTTCGCTGGCGACGTCCATCGCCTCGTTTGGGGCGCAAGCCTTGGCCATCGTGTCATTGCCGTTTTACTTTGAAGACCGTCTCGGCCACTCGGCGTCGACCTCCGGACTGCTGCTCACGCCCTGGCCGCTCGCGACGGCTTTGATCGCGCCGATCGCCGGACGCCTGGCTGACCGTTTCATCCCCGGCCTTCTTGGCAGCATCGGTCTTTTGGTGATGGGCGGAGGACTGGTTCTCGTCGCCCTCGGGATCGGCGATTTCACTCCGGTCTCGCTCGCCTGGCGCCTCGCGATCTGCGGCCTGGGATTCGGGTTTTTCCAGTCGCCCAACAATCGGGTCATCATCGGCAGCGCGCCCCGTGAGCGAAGCGGCGGCGCGGCCGGCCTGCAATCCTCCGGGCGACTGATCGGTCAGTCGTTCGGGACGGCGCTGGTCGCGGTCGCGCTCGGACAGGCGCCTCGGCACGCAACGGAGATCGCGCTCTGGGGCGCGGCCGCGCTGACCCTGGCCGGCGCGATCACCAGCGGCTTGCGCAGGGCGAACTGAGGCGACGACTCCTCGTTGCGCCCAGCGCTACGAGGCGCGCGCGCCGGCGCGATTCCAGCCCCGCCCGCGATCGCCAAAGGCCTCCCAGCCCTGGTCGGTGACCGCGACCGTATCCTCGAGCTTGATGAAGCCGCGACGGGGATCCGCGATCGTCGTCTCGATCGAAATGACCATGCCGGACTCAAGCGGGCGGTCGGAATCATAGGCCGGATAGGGAACGGGCCCATGGGCAGTCAGGCGCGGCGCTTCATGGCTGATGAGGCCCATCCCATGCGCCACAAACTCAATCGAATTCGCGCGCGACGATCGCTTCAACACTTCGCCGGCGCTGGCGTAGATCTCGCCGCCATTGGCGTTCGCCCGGATCGGCTTGCGCGCCGCCATCTGGATTTCGTCCACCTCGCCGAGCAGGTCTTCAAGTTCGCTGTCGGGTTCCCCTTGGATCGCCATGCGGCAAAGATCGCCGATGTAGCCTTTGTAATTGCCGCCGGAATCAAGCGACAGAATGTCGCCCGCCGCCCACACTTGGTCGGAGGGCGCGCGATTGAGGCTCGTCCCTGCCGTGATCAGACAATATTCAAATGTCAGGCCCCGGTTCACCTCTTCGCGGCGAAGCGCTTCGACGAGCTCCGCTTTCGTCGCGCCAGGCCCATGCGACGCGATCACCGCCAGCATGGAATCGACCACGAGTTCCGACGCCAAGCGCAACAGATCCAGCTCTTCTCGGGTCTTGCGCGCCCGCAAGCGTTCGAGCGGCAGGTGCGCTTCGACGAACGTGACCCCGGGGAGCTCGCGCGCCATGAGTTCCGCCGCGTCGGCGGGCAAGAACGCGCGCTCGATTCCGACGCGCTTCGCCTGCGGGCCAAGCTTTCTAAGATGATCGATCGCGAGCTGCGCAGAGTCCAAGCTCGCTCGCGCGGTTTGGAAGGCCGGGGTCCAGAACTTGCCGAGGTCCTTCTCATAAGCTTCCATTGCGTGCCCGATATAAGTCGATTGGTCCGGGCGGCCTTTGACATAGACGAGAAGAGGCAAATAGCGGCTGACGCCGATCGCGTCGAAATGATCGAAGAAGAAGAACCGGTAGCCGCCGAAAAGATATTGAATGTTGTGCTTGGACGAGATCACCGCCGCGTCCATGCCGGCCTCATCGAGCAGCGCGTCCAGTCGGGCGCTATCAAATGGCGGCGACGTGGCTTCGGCCTTCGCGAACGACTGTGCGGTCGGGCTTTCCGTCATAATTTCCTCCCTCGCTTCTCTCGCGAGATCGAAGTTGCCGCCTCACTCTAGCGTAAGCAAGCGAACCTGTCGCCATTCGCCTTCGCTTGCCAAAAGCTTGGCTAGTCCCTCATCATCGCGTTCGTCATTCCGAGTAGGCCTTTACGCCCGTCTCGGGTTAACCTTTCCATTCCCTGACATGCTCGCGGGAGCTGCTCATGCCCAATATCCAGTTTCTCAACCCCGACAGTCTGGGCACGCCGATCGCGCCCTATTCGAACGTCACCCGTGTCAAGGCGTCGGAGTTCTTGTTCATCGCCGGCCAGGTCGGGATGGACAAAAGCGGCAAGACGCCCGCCGATTTCGAAGGCCAGTGCGCGCAGGTGTTCGCCAATATCGGCGCCGCGCTTGCTTCACAGGGGGCGGACTTTCCAAACATCGTCGAGTTCACGAGCTATCTCGTTCACTCGCAGGACATCGGGAAATTCGCGCAATTCCGCGCGCGCGAATATCCGCGCCTGTTTCCTCGCGGCGGCTATCCGACCAACACGCTGCTCATCGTCGACCGCCTGGTGCGCGAGGAGTTTTTGATTGAAGTGAGCGCGGTCGCCGCGTTGTAGGGGCTGGCGCTAGGATCGGTTTCCCGCGAAAAAGCTACAATATCAATAATATCAATATGGAACGCTACCCATGCTCTCGGTCGACGCCAAAGGCGTCTTTCCCATCGCGCCGACGCCGTTTCTGACTGACGGCAGCATCGACACAGCCAGCGTCGACCGCATGATCGACCATTATGTCGCCGCGGGCGCCGACGGTTGCACCATTCTCGGCATCATGGGCGAAGCGCCGAAGCTCGATCAGGACGAGGCGATCGGTTTCGTCGCCCGCTGCGTTGCGCGCGCGCCAAAACTGCCGTTCATCGTCGGCGTCTCCGCGCCGGGATTCGCAGCGATGCGCGCGTTGTCGCACGCCGCCATGGCCAAAGGCGCGGCCGGCGTGATGATCGCTCCGCCGCCGTCGCTGCGCACCGACGATCAGATCGTGACTTATTACGCGCAAGCCGTCGAAGCGATCGGGTCGGACATCCCCTTCGTCATTCAAGACTATCCGTTGACGCTCAGCGTCATCATGACGCCGAACGTCATCCGCCGGATCATCACCGACAATCCGTCCTGCGTCATGCTGAAGCACGAGGACTGGCCGGGCCTGGAAAAGATTTCGGCGCTGCGGCGATTCGAGAAGGAGGGCACACTGCGCCGTGTCCCGATTCTGACCGGCAATGGCGGCCTGTTCCTTGACTTCGAAATGGAGCGCGGAGTTGATGGCGCGATGACCGGCTACGCCTTCCCGGAAATGCTGATCGACGTGGTGCGGCTGTCGCGCGAGGGTCGGCGCGAGGAAGCGCATGACCTTTTTGACGCCCATTTGCCGCTCGTCCGCTATGAGCAGCAGCAGGGCGTTGGCCTCGCGACGCGAAAATATGTGATGATGAAGCGGGGCATTCTTAGCTCCGACGCGCAGCGAAAGCCGGGCACCGGTCTTAGCGCGACCGCGATGGCGGAAGTCGACTATCTTCTCACGCGCCTCGCCCGCCACGACCCGCGCGCCGCCGTGCGGGTCTCAGTTTAACAGATTGCAGAAACTCGAGGCGCGCGGATCGCGCCTCTTCGCTTCGCTCTCGGCCATGCGCGGGCTTAATTCCGTTCTGGCTGACGGAGGGGTTAGCCAGGCGACGAGGTTCCGGTCTTCATGCAGGTGTCGGCCGCTCGCGCCACCGGCCCGCTCGCCTAGGGCGGCGGCGGAGTGGAGTGGTGTATCGGCACGGGAGTTCTGCGCTGTTGCATTGCAAATGTACCGCCCCGCCAACTCCCCGGAACTTCATGCCCAGCGACGCCTATCGAGACGAAGCCCCAATTGCCGGTAACAAGCCCTCGACTGTCACACTTACCAGACCACAACTCCACAGATTGTTGAGTTTTCAACCCTACGCCAACCGCGTCTCGCGCTGAAACGAGATCTATTGGCATGCTCTGATTACCGTTCGCTGTTGGGATGTCTGCTCTCCCGATAAAACAGGCAATAATTTCATGACCAGGAAGACGGAAGCTTGGATCGCATGTGGTTACCTGATCAATAGCAAAGTTGACCACCGGCGGCGGGTTTCCCTTCCCCTCAAAGCTAACCGTATATACCCCGTTCGGGCTAAAGAACGTTCGGCATGCATCTGATGATAGTGTCGCGTTGGGAGGAAGCGGATCAAGTGCAAAATTGCGAGGCACTTCCGCAACAGTCGTAAACGAACGGGTCGTCGCATTACCACTCTTCACCACGGCATTGACGAGTACTGAAAACCCCTGGTGATTTGCTCTGGGATCTGTCGGATTTTTGAACTGAACCGGGAAATCTTGGCCACTACCCATCCCGAGCTCAAAATCCGGGCCAGCACCGACGATATCGAACTCGTTAGCTTGCGGAAAGTTTACATGAATAGACGTCGCAAATCCAACCAAGTCTCCAGGCACCCAGAATATGTTGACGAAGGGCTCGCCGCTTTCATCCCGAAATCCAAGGGCAGTTATACCTGCCTGCGGCACGTTCTTCACCATACAATCCTTCCAGGCCTCAACCGTAGCCTTATCACGGATCGTCGATGCATAAGCCGAAGCAAGACTGGTTGCGCTTGAGCTGCTTGACGAGCTGCTCTGCTCTGTTCGCTGTTTATATTCATTTTGATGTTTACTATATTCTCTGCGGAACTCGTCTTCGCCCATTTCATGATCGTATGAATGAGCAAAGTCCACGGCGCCGCCGATCAGTCCGTAGTGCGCATCAAGATGCCCTTGGTCTCCTTCCCCTAGTTTGCTAAAATCGATCTTTGACGCTTCGTTTTTATACTCATCAAACGCTTGAGATTCAGTTGCGGCGTTAAAGAAGGAGTATGCTGCCGCTTGCTGCACACTTTGGGTCTGTGAGCTGGTGTTAATTCTATCTTGTATGTCTCCTTTTAGAACATCGTTGCATTTGTCGAGTTCGTTTCCTGCGTGCGCCGATCCGCCTAGGCCCGCGAAGGCAAGCGAAAAGAGGCCAACGATTACAATCGCTGTGTTGACATTCCATATTGACATCGGGCTCGACATGGGCCCCTCCCAGAATAATCAACGTTGGTCCGTCCACCTGGTCGACGGTGAGCGAGCATCGTAGGCGCGTGAAAGATAATGTAAAACCAGACTACCCATCGATTTTTTTCGCAGCGCGGGCAAGACCGCACGCAGGCCGAGCGGAGGTCACTTGCAATCGGGCTATCCGCACTTAATCAATACGCACACAGGAGTTGCCTACGTTGCCGTTTAAGTTTTGCGTGAAATGTTTGTTGAGATCGACTTGCAATGCCATAAACCCTCTTTTCTTACAGGATGAGGTCTGTATATATTGAAAAGGACTATCATCGACACAAAACGGGGTATTGCCTCCGAATACTTCGACGCCCGATGCTTCTGCGCGTAAATAGACTTGAGAACTAGCCGTCTCATTTTGCGTTAATACTTGAACGCAGCCTCCGCATTGATTGACGGCCCACCAACCTTGCGAAATCCACCCGCGCCCTACCGCCGCACTAGCATTATAACCAATGGCCACGTCTAAGTTCTGGCGTGTATTATTACAAATTGTCAAGTTCCCTGCATGCGCGACCTGAGAATACGCTGACAATACTCCAGCTATGCCCAGCAATCCGAGTCCAACGGATCGGGCCGACCCGACGCTGAAGGTTACTGCCGCTGCGGCCCGAACGAAGCCACCCGCAAGGCCCAGAGAGGCTGACATTGTGCCTGCGCTGATCTTACTTTTCATGTTTGTCTCCTCCTAGCATGCCCTCCCCGATGCATCGGCCGGTACGACGAAAACGGAACGATGCGAAAAGCGTCGCCTACCCGACAGTCGCCACGTGACAACGTCGCTGAAATTGAGACTGCGGCAATTTTCATAGGGAGTTCCTCCCTGTGTTGAAATGGTAAACCGGACACGGCCACGGTGCAATTTGTTAATATTTCAATGTCTTAGCCGTCCGCGCGACGAGCCATGACTAGGACTCAAGGGCGGCTTTGGGCACCCCAGCTACTGACGGTGATTTGCGCTGGGTCCGCCAATCCGAACGCACTTCCGCAAAAGTACGCCGGCGGCGTACTGGTGGTCCCTATCCTCCAAACAATGCTTCCTTTACTATTTCCGTCGGCTGTCACCGCCAAAGGAGCGGTGCTGGACCCCTGGTTTAGTCATTGGTTGTAAACGATCTGCCTGATTGATTTTGATCGGACACTGCGACATACAGGTCCTGGGAATCGCCGTTGGTGACTGTCACTCCCACTGTCTGAGCAAAGGCCGAGGCCGACAAGACCAGGGAGATCGCGAGAGTTTTGCTGCGTAGGGCTTCATCTCACTCTCCTCTTCGTAGAGTTTGAAGATCATTGAACATCAGAGTCAGAAGCACGGTCTGTTGAAGTGTCCGAGCAGATGATCCAATGGCGGGTCGGAAATCGGTGATGTTTTAACCAATAACCCAGCTTGCACGAACGCCGTCGGGCGTCTGTGATGGTGATCACACAGCTTTCTCAATCGATTTTTGTAGTTAGTTTATGACCACCGCCGGCGTTTAACTCAAGTCGACCTTCGTCAGGCCGCCGCGCGGTTGACTTCGTTTTCCGCAAGCGTGGTCAGCTTCTCGTCCGCGGCTTTCTCTTCAGCGAGATTCTGCTGCAGGACTTTGGCGCAATCCGCGCGGCCCAGGGTTTTCGCCCACGCGATCAATGTGCCGTAGCGAGTCATCTCGTAATGCTCGACCGCTTGCGCCGAGGCGATGAGCGCAGCGTCCAGAACCTTCTTGTCGGTAATCTCGCCGCCGACTTCGTCAGCCTCTTCGAGGATGCCGTCGATGGCGGGGCAATCGACTTGCTTCGGCTGCGCGCCGTGCATTTGGAACACCTGCTCGACGCGCTTCACATGATTTTTGGTCTGTCCAAGATGGGCTTCAAATGCGGACTTGAGTTCTGGCGAACTCGCCTTGGCGATCATGTCGGGCAACGCGCCGACGATCCGCTTCTCCGCATAGTAAATGTCCTGCAACTGGTGGACGAACAGATCGTCCATCGATGCGATGTCTTTGGAAAAAAGACCCATGATTGCAACTCCTTACGATCTCGATGTTCGGGGATAGCGGCTGCGATCAGGTCGCAGCATTCGCTACGCGCCGGTTCCCGCGCGCGGCGCTGAATCCGACTGTTTTTGAGCAGTTTTGGCTATGATAAGGCGATTAATGCGACTGTCTTATCATTTGCACGTGCTCATCATGCGTACTTGGCCGGTCAGAACGGCTGCCATTGTTCGCCCTGAAACTCCTTTGGTTGGATCCTCCCGATCCGTTGGATCATGCCGCGCCAACGCTACGTTTCTGGCCTTTGTTCCGGGCGCCGCGTCGATTGTTTGCCGGCGCTCACGACTGGAACCATCGCCACGTGTTGCGATCCGAAGTTGTCGTTGTGAACCGCCGTCGGGCGTTAACGTGGGGCGCGTAAGACACAGCGTCGCGGGCTGCGAGACAGGCGAAGTGCGACGGCGGAGCCCCCTCCGATGAAGAGTGCTCGGCCCCTTATAATTTTCGTGCAATTTCTTTTATTTATCCAGAATATGTGCTATATCTTTTCCTGCGGACTGGAAAGGCCCCGCGTCAACCGAGCGCAGAAGACGGCTTGAGACATTCGGCCGCTGGGGCTGAAAGAGGGAAAGAATTTTTTTATTTGGATTCGCCGTAACCCATTGAAAAGCCCCGAATTCGGCCAAAGGAATCCAAGGAAATCCAAGCTTTTTTCCTTGGATTTCTTTGGTTTTGCTTGGATTTATTTGGAGTAAATATCGGTCTAGCTACGTAGTATTTAGGCGCTAACGCCGCTCAGAACAACGACCCCTGCCCCTCCGGGTCCTTGTCCGATCTTGCGCGTCTGCGGGGAAGCAGCGCGGGCGGCGTCATCGGCGGACCGACACGGCCTCCCGCGATGGCGCCGATCTTTCCGTCGGCGAATTCGATCTCGAGCCGCTGCGCCTGCCTGACGTCGTCCGCGCGCCACAGAGGCTTTTGCGTCTCGTCCCGCACGAGCGCGAAGCCGCGCGACAAGCACGCCGCGATAACTCATCGCGCCGAGCAATTGCCCGGCGGAAAAGAGCTGGGCGCGTCGAGCCTGCAGGCGTTCGTCATAGGCGCGCGTCATGCGGGCGGCGAGGCGCGTAAGCGCGGCCGCCTGCTCGCCGCGCCGCCTGGCCAGGAGCGCCGCCTCGCGAACGAAAGTCCGGCTCACGGCCTCCGCCGACCGGCGCGGCCGTTCGATGAGCAGCGGCCGCGCTCTCGCCAAACGCCCGCTCAAGCCCCTCAACCGCTCGCGCAAGCCCGCGAGATGGGCGCGCGGCGAATGGCGCGCGAGACTGCGGGCCAAACCCGCTGTCTTAAGCGCGCGCTGGTCGATCGCCCCGCGCATGCGCCGGGCAAGCGTCTCCGACGCGCGGTCGAGGCGCTGGCGCGGCCCGGCGATGATCGCTTCGCCCCCAGGCAGGGCGCGAGCGAGCGAGCGCAGGTCGCTGCGCAGTCGGTGGGAGAAGCGCAGGATCGCGCCGCGTCGGCGCGCCTCCAGTTCGGCGATGGTCGCGAGAAGGTCGACGCGGACAGGCGTCGCGAATTCGGCCGCAGCGGTCGGCGTCGGCGCGCGCACGTCCGCCGCGTGATCGATAAGCGTCCAGTCCGTCTCGTGGCCGACGGCGGCGATGAGCGGAATCACGCTGCGGGCGACCGCGCGCACCACCGCCTCGTCGTTGAAGCTCATAAGGTCTTCGAGCGAGCCGCCGCCGCGCGCAACGATCAGCACGTCAGGCCGGGGCGCTCGCCCATCGAGAGGCAGCGCATTGAAGCCGTCGATCGCCGCCGCCACCTCGGCCGCGGAGGTCTCGCCCTGAACGCGCACCGGCCAGACGATCACCCGAACGGGGAAGCGGTCGGCGAGGCGATGCAGAATGTCGCGAATGACGGCGCCGGTCGGCGAGGTCACCACGCCCACCACTCTCGGCAGGAACGGGACTTTAAGCTTGCGCGCGGCGTCGAACAGCCCCTCCTCGGCGAGTTTCCGGCGCCGCGCCTCGAGCAGCGCCATCAGCGCGCCGACACCGGCGAGCTCGAGCGTATCGATCACGATCTGGTAGGTCGACTTGCCCGGGAAGGTGGTCAATCGCCCGGTCGCGACGACTTCGAGCCCCTCCTCGGGCTTGAGCCGCATGCGTTGCAGCGTGGTGCGCCAAACGACCGCGTCGAGCCGCGCGTTGGCGTCCTTCAGGCAAAAATAGGCGTGGCCCGACGCCTGGCGGCCGCGGTAGCCGGAAATCTCGCCCCTGACACGCACATAGCCGAACCGGTCTTCGATGGCGCGCTTGAGCGCGTTCGCCAGTTCGCTGACGGTGATTTCGGGCGCATTGGTGGGGCGCGCGTCCGCGTCTGCCATCGCCCCATTATGCCCGATCCGGCCTGCTGAAGCCAACGCGCGGCGAGGACGGCGCCGAGCCTCTGGCATCGTGCGTGGAAACCACGTAGAAGGCCCGGCGCGAGTTTGCGAGCGCATGCCTTGTTCACGCCGCGATGTCGGTTTCTAACCGCGCTCGCCTAGTGAAGGCGACCTCGGGCGTACGAGGACCGGAAGACGCGCGGAGCCGATTGACGAGATGAGGACGGCCAAGACACGCATGCGAAGCGCTTTTGGACGGGGCGGATTTCTGGCGTCGGCCGGCGCCTTGGCGGCGCTCACGGCTTCGATCGTCGCTTTCAGCGCCGACATTGCGCTGGCGCAAAACGCCGAGTGCGCGCGCTTGCAGCAGGCCATCGCCGCGCGCCGCGGGTCGAGCGGCTCGCAGGGCGCCGTTGAGCGACAACGCGCCGAACTTGGGCGCACCAGGGCCTACGCCGGTTCGCTCGGCTGCGGCAACCGCAAGTTCCTGTTTTTCGGCTCGGAGCCGCCGCCGCAATGCGGCGAAGTCACCGCCCAAATCTCGCGCATGGAAGCCAATCTCGCCGACCTGCAGGCGCGCGCGGGCGGCGGGGCAGGCGATCTGGTCGCCCGCTACAACGCCGAATGCGGCCACGCGCAGCCGTCAGGGCCCGGCAATGTCTTCGAAGCTCTGTTCGGCGGCATAGCGAGGCTCGGGGCTCCCCAAGAACAGGAGCCGCCGCAGACGGACGCCCGATTCGAGGACCACGGCGATGAGCCACGAAACGGGCAGTCGGCTCCGTCGGGCGAGAAAGGGGGCGTCCAGGCGCACTCCGGCTCCTATGCGGTATGCGTGCGGACCTGCGACGGCAGCTTCTTCCCCGTTTCCTATTCCGGCGCCGGAAGCCGGGCGGACAGCCTCGAGGACGTCTGCAGGGCCCTGTGCCCCAATGCCGATATGGCCCTCTATTCGTTCCCGTTCGGCGGTACGATCGACGAGGCCGCTTCGCCAACGGGCGAGCCTTACGCAAATTTGCCCAACGCCGGCAAATTCGAGAAAGCTTACGATCCGAGCTGCTCTTGCCGGCGCAAGGGGCAAACCTGGGCGGAAGCGCTCGCCGACGCGGAAGCGCGGTATGGCCACGAGAAGCACGACATTCTGGTGACGCCAGAAAAGTCGGCGGAGATGGCCCGGCCGATCATCGACCCTAAGGCCAAGCTGGCCATAGATTCGAAGGGCAAGCCAATCGTGCCGAATGCGTCTCTGCTCGCTGGGCCGGGCGCAACGCCAGTTCTTGGGCCAGTTCCTGGGTCAGGCGCGAGCCCAGGGGCGCCCTCCCTCGACACCGCGACCGCGCCGGTCCTCGACGCCAACGGCGCGGACACCAAGCTCAGCGCGGCGGCCGCCACAGTGAGCCGCGAGGGGTCTGGAATTGCCGGCGACGACCTCCAGAGCGCCAAAAGCTTCAATGTGAACCAGGGCCGCATGGTGGAAGTGACCGGATCCGACGGAGTCAAGCACTCGGTGCGGATAGTCGGGCCATCGCTTTAGCGCGGCCAATCAGCGGCAGGAGAAGAGCAAGCTCCGGGCCGGCCTCCTGGCCGGTCAAGGCCAGACGCAAGGGGTGAAAGAGCGCTCGGCCCTTGCGGCCGGTGGCTTGCTTGAGCCGCGTCGTCCAGGCGCCCCATGTCGACTGGTCCCACGGGTCATCGGGCGCGCATGAGGCGGCCAGGCTCAGATAGTCGGCGTCCTCGACGATCGGCGCGACGTCGCCCTCCGTCACCTGGCGCCAGATCGCCGCATCGTCGAGACGCGAAAGGTTGCCCCGCACCGCCAGCCACAAGGCCTCCGCGTTCGGCCCGGCGACGCCGAGCGCGGCCAGCCGGTCAGCGACCGCGGCATATGGCGATTGATGCAGCGTGCGCGCGGAAAGCGCCTCGAGCTCGGCTTCGTCAAATCGGGCGGCGCCGCGTGAGAGTTGCGAAAGATCGATCAGGTTCGCCAGTTCGTCGAGCGAGGCGACCGGACGCACCGCCTCGGCCGAACCAACGAGCACCGCAAGCGCGGCGACGGCGAGCGACTCGATTCCTTTTGTGCGTAACGCGCCGATCGACAGCGCCCCAGAGCGCTTGGACAGTCCCCCGCCGCCGGCATCGGTCAGCAGGTTGTGATGGCCGAAGCTCGGCGCTGCGCCCGCGAGGGCCTCGAAAATCTGGATTTGCACGGCGGTATTGGTGACGTGATCCTCACCGCGAATGACATGCGTCACGCCAAAATCGATATCGTCAACCACCGAAGGCAACGTGTAGAGATAGGTTCCATCCTCACGGCGTAGGACCGGATCGGAGAGCGAGGCGCAATCGATGTGGCTCTCGCCGCGCACGATGTCGTCCCAGCGCACGGTCGTCGGTTCGAGGCGAAAACGCCAATGCGGCTTGCGGCCTGAGGCTTCGAGCGTGGCCCGCTCGTCCGCCGACAGGCGCAAGGCGGCGCGATCATAGATCGGCGGCAGCCCGCGCGCCTGCTGCCGCTTGCGACGCCGGTCGAGCTCCTCGGCGGTCTCATAGGCCGGGTACAGCCGGCCCAGATCCTTGAGCCTCGCGGCGGCCTCGTCATAGGCCGCCATGCGCTCGGACTGGCGGCGCAGAAGGTCCGGCCGAATTCCAAGCCATTCAAGATCCGCCTCGATCGCGTCGGCGTATTCCGTCTTGGAACGTTCGAGATCCGTGTCGTCGAAGCGCAGGATGAACGTTCCGCCGCGGCGGCGGACGAAGAGCCAGTTCAGCAGAGCCGTGCGGGCGTTGCCGATATGGATGCGGCCGGTCGGCGAAGGCGCGAACCGGACCACCGGGAGAGGGGCCATTCGCCTTCATAGAAGCGTCGTGCGGGCGCGGCAATATGGTGTGACAAGGCCTTGTGATTCGGGTAGTCTGGCCCCATGACAATAGGCGCCCTGGCGGCGGGGATTTGCGCTACCAGCGCGGGGATGCATGGGCTGAGCGTCGTGCTCGCCACGATGCGGTGCAGGCGACGGCCGGGTGGGTCGCTGCCGCCGCCCAAGGATGCGCCGAGCGTCACAATCGTGCAGCCATTGTGCGGCGTCGAGACGTTTTCGCGCGAAACGCTGCGCTCCATTTTTGCGCTCGACTACCCAAGCTATGAGATCATCTTCTGCCTCGCCAGCGGCGATGATCCGATCACACCCCTGGTGCGAAACGCGATCGCGGCCAATCCCGGGCGCCCGGCGCGCCTGTTGATCGGCGATGACCGGATCAGCGCCAACCCCAAACTGAACAATGTCGTCAAGGGATGGAAGGCGGCGCGGCACGATTGGGTGATCATGGCCGATTCCAATGTGTTGATGCCAGTCGACTACATTCAGCGCTTGCTCGCTCGCTGGCGCTCGAACACCGGCATCGTCTGCGCCCCCCCTATCGGCTCTCGACCCGAGTCCTTCGGCGCCGAGATCGAGTGCGCTTTTCTCAACACCTATCAGGCGCGCTGGCAATATGCGGGCGAATCCTGCGGCTACGGGTTCGCCCAAGGCAAGACCATGCTGTGGCGTCGGGAGATTCTGGAAGCCGGCGGAAGCATCGAAGCTTTGGGAGCGGAGATCGCGGAAGACGCGGCGGCGACGAAGCTTATCCGGGCGCAAGGGTTCAACGCTCATCTGGTCGACCGACCATTCCAGCAGCCGCTCGGCCAGCGACGTCTGCGCGATGTCTGGTCGAGGCAGCTTCGCTGGGCGCGGCTCAGGCGCGCGACCTTCCCGTTCTTTTTCGCTCCCGAGGTTTTGACGACCAGCCTTCTCACCTTCATCTCCGCCGCGGTCGCCGCGCCGGAATTCGGGATCAACCCGATCGTCGGCGGCGTGCTGGCGGCTGCGTTTTGTTACGGCGCCGAGGCGATCCTGGCCTTCGCTGCAGGCTGGCCACTGTCGTGGCGCAGTCCCGCGGCCTGGCTCGCGCGCGACGTCTTGCTACCGCTCCTGTGGGCGTGCGGCTGGTCCGGCCGCAATGTCGTCTGGCGCGGCAACGCCATGGATGTCGACGACGGGGTGTTCCTGCAGGCCGAGTCCGAACCGCGGCCACAGATCTGACTAGGCCCGTTTGGGCTCTTCGTCGGCGATTCCGTCAAAATTTCGCTGTACAGATTTGCTAGGGTTTCGTCAGCGCCAAGGATCGAGCGGACGATTCGCGAACGAGTCGTCGACACTCTCGAGGCTAGAGAAGCTTCAAAATACCTTGACGCCGGGAGGTCGAGATGCGGCTCATGAGCGAAGACGTACGCATGCGCGTTTTGAACGCGCTCCATTGGGATTTGGCGGTCCCTCGGGACCGGCTGAACGTCGACGTTGAGAACGGCTGGGTGACGGTTTCCGGACTGGTTGACCTGCCTTATCAACGGACCTGCGCGGAGTCCGACGCGAAAAGCGTTCCGGGCGTGGTCGGCGTCACCAACCGGATCCGCCTCGCGGAAACAGCGTCGAGCCATCACTGATCCGCACTCGCAAGGCGCGGCGGGACGATGGCGGCTCAGACCGACTTCAACATTCCCCCGTCGACATAATACGTTGAACCGACGGAATAGCTCGCACGTTCCGAGCAGAGGAAGACAAAGAAGTTCGCCAATTCCTGGGGCGTCGCGAATCGCTTGATCGGCGCGTGTTCGTGCGCGACGCTGTCGAGATAGGCCTGCCAGTCGCCGCCCTTGTCAGCGGTGAGCTGCTTTGCGGTCTTGATCCAATCGGGGGTCAGGATAAGGCCAGGGTTGACGCAATCGACGCGAATATTGTCGCCGATAAGCTCGGTCGACAGTGTCTTCGAGAACATCATCAGCGCGGCCTTGGTCACATTGTAGATCGGCTCGTACCAAAGGGGCTGAGCCGCGCAGATCGACGCGTTGTGCAGAATAACGCCGCCGCCGCGCTCCTTCATCAGCGGCGCGAGGCCGCGCGCCAGCCTCACCGCCGCCATCACGTGCAGGTCCCAGTAAGCCTGCCATTTCTCGTCGGGCGCCTGCATTACCGTCTCGTTGCTGCCGGTGCCGGCGTTGTTGATGAGAATGTCGGCGCCGCCAAATAGCCGCTTCACGTCGGCGATAAGGTCGTCCGTCCCTTCGCGCTTGGCGACGTCGCAAGCCAGCCCTTCAGCTCGGACGCCAAAGGATTTGGCGATCCGACTCGCCTCGCCGCGCACCCGCTCGACGCCGCGCGCCGCAATGACGATGTCGACGCCCTCGGCCGCGAGACCCTCGGCGATCGCAAGACCAATGCCGACGCTGCCGCCGGTGATGACGGCGACTTTCCCCTTTAGCCCGAGATCCATTCCACCCCTCTCTCGCTTACTGACGCCGCCCTGGGCTTTACCAGCACGTATAGCCGCCGTCAGCCAGCACGATCGACCCGGTCAGCAGGCTCGAGGCGTCGGAGGCGAGAAAGAGGACGACGGCGGCGATCTCATCCGGCTCGCCCATGCGCGCCATCGGCGTGCCGTCGATCCAGGCGCCCATCATCGCCTCATTCGTCTTCGCGTGAGCGGTCAGCGGCGTGTTGATATAAGTCGGCGCGACGGCGTTGACCCGCACGCCGCGCGCGCCCCATTCCGCCGCAAGCGATTTCGTCAGATGATGCACACCGGCTTTTGAAGCGTTGTAATAGGCCTGCTGCTGCGGTTTGTTGACGATGAACCCGGACATCGAGCCGATGTTGATGATCGAACCGCGCCCCGCCGCTAGCATGGTCTTGCCGAACGCGCGGCAGCACCAGAAGAGGCCGTTGAGATTGACGTCGATGACATTCAGCCAGTGCTCGTCGGTCACGTCTTCCGCTGGTGTTTGAGATCTCGCGATGCCGGCGTTGCAGACCAGGATGTCCACGCGGCCCTTTTCCGCCATCACCCGAGCCGCAGCCGCGTCGACCTGCTTCGAGTCCGTAACCTCCATCTCGATAACGCCGGCGGCGTAGCCCTTGGCTTTCATCGCCGCTTGCGCTTCCTGCGCGATCTTCAGATTGCGGTCGGCGATATAGACATAAGCGCCCGCCTCCGACAGCGCTTCCACGCAGGCGAGGCCAATCCCCTGCGCGCCGCCGGTCACGACTGCGACGCGACCTTTAAGATTGAATCGATCCAAATACATGGGCGCAAAGCCTCCACGGCGATGTTGTCAGCTCATCCAATTGCCGCCGTCGACGTTGAGCGTCTGCGCGACGACGAAATCGCTGTCCGACGAGGCAAGAAACACAGCGGCGCCGACGTGGTCGTTCGGCAATCCCATTCGGCCGAACGGGACCGCCTCGCCGACCAGACGTTTCTTCTCGCCGATGGGGCGATGCTCATATTTGGCGAATAGGGCGTCGACTTCCGCCCACATCGGCGTGTCGACGACGCCGGGCGCTATGCCATTGACGTTGATGCGGTGCTTGATGAGGTCCAGCCCCGCCGATTGGGTCAGGCTGATGACGGCTGCCTTGGAGGCGCAATAGATCGACACCAGCGCTTCGCCACGGCGGCCCGCCTGCGAGGCCATGTTGATGATCTTCCCGCCCTGCTCCCGCGCAATCATGCGCTTGGCGACTGCCTGAAGGGTGAAGAAGAGGCCTTTGACGTTGACGCCGAAGACCTTGTCGTAGCTCGCCTCAGTGACCTCGACGATCGGCGCCATGTCGAAGATGCCGGCGTTGTTGACGAGAATATCGACCCCGCCCCATCGCTGAACCACGTTCTCAACCGCAGCCTCGATGGAGGCTGTCTTTGTGACGTCGAGAGCGACGGCGAACGCCTTGTCGCCATGGCGCGCGGCGGTCTCTTCGGCATGAGCCAAGGAAATGTCGGCGATCGCGACTCGCGCGCCTTCCGCGACATAGCGTTCGGCGATCGCAGCGCCGATGCCCCGCGCGCCGCCGGTGACGAGCGCGACTTTGTCCTTGAGTTTCACCGTTGTGTCGCCCCTATCGCCGGTCCACGGCCTTGCGCGCGGGCGCTTCCCTCCGGCTCAAGACTTGTCCGACAGATAGTCGGACAGAGTCGATCGCACCCCGCGCGCCCAGAGCGCCGAGAGCGCATCGGAGAACGCGCGGACGTAGTTCGGATTGCCCGACAGATCGCCGAAGATGTGGCGCAATTGGAGGAACGCCATCGGATCGCTGCGCGCGGACTTCGCTGCCTCTTGCAACTGCTTCCAGCTTGGGTCGTTCGGCGCGATCGGCTTGCCGCTCTCAGTCTCGCCGTAGCAATAGCGGCACCAGAGAGCCGACACGAGCGCGAGACCCCGGAAAGACCCGCCTGCCTTCAGCCGATCGCCGACGGTGGGAAGAATGAACTTCGGCTGACGGTTCGAGCCGTCAAAGCAGAGGCGCTGAATGGTGTCGCCGATCTTCGGATTGGCGAAGCGGCGCGCAATCAATTCGCGATAGTCGTCGAGACTGGTGTTGGGTGGCGGCGGAACCACCGGCTGGACCTCGCTTTTGGTCAGTTTTTCGAGGAACGCGCGGATCTGTTCGTCCGCCATCGCCTCGTGAACAAAATGGATGTCGAGGAGCCCGGCCGGATAGGCGATCGCCGCGTGACCGCCATTGAGGATACGGATCTTCATCAATTCGTACGGCGACACGTCGGAGGTGAACGTAACCCCGACCGTCTCCAGCGCCGGCCGCCCGGCTGGGAACTTGTCCTCGACCACCCATTGCCGGAACTCTTCACAAAAGACCGGCCAATTGTCCTCGAGGCCGCACTTGTCGCGCAGAATGGCGCGCTCCCGGTCGGTCGTCGCCGGAGTGATACGGTCGACCATGGAATTGGGAAAGGCGACGTTGGCGCGAATCCAACGCGCGAGTTCGGGATCGGCAAGCTCCGCGAGGCCGGCGACGGCGTTCTCGGTGACGTGACCATTGCCCGGAATGTTGTCGCAGGACATCACGGTAAAAGGCGCGGTCCCCGCGGCGCGACGACGCTTCAGTCCAGCGGCGATCAATCCGAAGGCCGTCTTTGGCGCCTCCGGGTGCTGAGAGTCGTAAACGACGTCCGGATGGGCGGGATCGAAATGCTGCGTCGCCGGAGAGATGTAGTATCCGCCCTCCGTGACGGTGAGCGAGACGATGCGAATATTGGGCGCGGAAAGCGCATCGAGCAACGCTGCGGTATCGTAAGGCTTCACGAAATCGATCATCGAACCGGTGACATGGACACGGGTCGTATCGGCCTCTTGCTCAACGACCGTCGTCAGCCAGTCCTGCTCCTTGAGCTTTTCGCGGATCGTCACGTCCGGGTCGCGCACTCCGGCTCCGACAATCGCCCAGTCATGATCACGCCCGGCGTTGAACAGATCGTCGAGATAGACCGCCTGATGCGCGCGGTGAAAATTGCCGACGCCAATATGAACGATGCCGGCGCGAAGATCAGAGCGTTGATATTTCGGAGCCGCAACGCCTGCGGGCAAGCGCGAGAGCGCCGCCGCCGAGAGTTTGACGCTCATGATTCGAATCCACTCATCAAATCAAACCTGGAACTGACGCGTTCGTCACTCGCCCGCCGTCAGTTCATCCTCCTGCCGTCCTTATCGAAACGATGCAGGTGAGCTTCTCGCGGGGTAACGAAAATGCTCTGGCCGGGGGTTAACGGCGCCTCGCCCTCGAGACGCAGTGTGAGAGGGCCCATCCCGTCGGCCTCGGCATGGACGAACGTGTCGGAGCCAAGGTGCTCGGCGAGGCGCACCTTCGCCGGCCACTCGCCGGCGGTCGTCGATATGTCGGCATGTTCGGGCCGAATGCCGATCGTCTCCGCGCCGCGCTTGGCGGCGGGCGCGCCCTTGATCAGGTTCATGGTGGGCGAGCCGATGAAGCCGGCGACGAACAGCCCGTTGGGCCTGTTGTAGAGCTCGAGCGGCGAGCCGACCTGCGCGACCGAGCCGCGGTCGAGCACCACGATCTTGTCGGCCATGGTCATCGCCTCGACCTGATCGTGAGTGACATAGATCATTGTTGTCTTCAGCGCCTCGTGAAGCTCGCCGATCTCGACCCGCATCTGCACGCGCAGCGCCGCGTCGAGATTGGACAGCGGCTCGTCGAACAGGAACGCCTTCGGCTCACGCACGATCGCGCGCCCAATCGCGACGCGCTGGCGCTGGCCGCCGGAAAGCTGGCGCGGCTTGCGATCGAGATAATCGGTCAGGTTCAGGGTCGTCGCCGCCTTGCGCACCTTCTGCTCGATGACATCGGCTTTCTGTCCGGCCATCTTGAGCGCGAAGGCGATGTTGCCGCGCACGCTCATATGCGGATAGAGCGCATAGGACTGGAACACCATAGCGAGCCCACGCTGCGCGGGACCGACATTGGTCATGTCCTTGGCGTCGATGAGCACTTGCCCGGAGGTGACGTCCTCGAGACCGGCGATGAGGCGCAGAAGCGTCGACTTGCCGCAGCCGGACGGGCCCACGAACACCGCGAACTCGCCGTTCTCGATATTGAGATTGACGCCGTTGATGATGCTGACTGCGCCAAACGCCTTGCGCACGTCCTTCAGTTGAATGCTTCCCATGGCGGCAATTCCTTATTGCGGGATCATTTGACGGCGCCGAAGGTCAAGCCTCGGACCAGCTGTTTCTGCGAGAACCAGCCGAGGATGAGGATCGGCGCGATGGCGAGCGTCGAGGCGGCCGAAAGCTTGGCCCAGAAGAAGCCTTCCGGCGCGGAGTAAGAAGCGATGAAGGCGGTCAGCGGCGCGGCATTCGAGGTCGTGAGATTGAGGGTCCAGAACGCCTCGTTCCACGACAGGATGATCGCGAGCAGCATGGTCGAGGCGATGCCCGGCACCGCCATCGGCGTCAGCACATACACGATCTCGTTCAGGAGCGAAGCCCCGTCCATGCGCGCCGCCTCGAGGATGTCGTTCGGGATCTCTTTGAAGTAGGTGTAGAGCATCCAGATCAAAAGCGGCAGATTGAGCAGCATCAGCACGAGGCCGATCCCGAACAGGCTATCAAGCAGACCCAAATTCTTGAACAGGAGGTAGATCGGCACCAGCACGCCGACTGCTGGCATCATCTTGGTCGACAGCATCCACATCAAGAGATCTTTGGTGCGCTTGCCCGGCGCGAACGCCATCGACCAGGCGGCCGGAACCGCGATCAGGAGACCAACCAGGTTCGCGCCGATCGAGAGCACGACCGAGTTGAAGGCGAACTTCAGATAGTTCGAGCGTTGCTGGACGTCGGCGTAGTTTTCCAGCGTCCAGTTGAAGAACAGGAATTTCGGCGGCATGGCGATGGCGTCCAGCTCGCTCTTGAAGCTGGTCAGGAACGTCCAAAGAATTGGGAAGAAGATCAGAAAGGCGACGACCCAGGCGAGAATCGTAACCCCGATGCGCTGGCCGGCGGATTTCTTGATGGCCATCGTTCAGCCCTCCAGGTTCTTGCCGATGATGCGCATCAGAAAGATTGCGACGATGTTGGCGAGAATGACCGCGACGATGCCGCCCGCGGAAGCGCTGCCGACATCGAAGTTGAGCAGCGCCTGCTTGTAGACGAGGAAGGGGATGTTCGTCGTGGCGACGCCGGGGCCGCCGGAGGTCGTGACGTAGATTTCCGCGAATACGCTGAGAAGGAAAATCGTCTCGATCAGGATGACGACGGTGATCGCACGCGCGATATGCGGCAGGACGATATACCCGAAATAGGACAACGCGCCCGCGCCGTCGAGCGAGGCCGCCTCCTTCTGCTCCTCATCAAGCGACTGCAGCGCGGTCAGAAGGATGAGGCTGGCGAACGGCAGCCATTCCCACGAGACGACGATGATGACCGACAGCATGGGCCAGTTGGTGAACCAGACGATGGGTTCGAACCCCAACGATCGGGCGATCCAGGCGAACAGCCCGGAATCCGGGTTCATCAGCAGATTCTTCCACACGAGCGCGCTGACCGTCGGCATGACGAAGAACGGCGCGATGACCATGAGCCGGAGCACATTCAGCCCGAACACCGGCTGGTCCATCAACAAAGCGACCAGCATGCCCCCGCCAACGCTGATGACCAGAACTGACACGACGAGGATCAACGTGTTGAAAAGCGCAGTCAGGAAGTCCGGGTCGGTGAGGAATGACGCATAGTTTTGCAGCCCGACGAAGCCGCTGCTATCGGGATCGAGCAGGCTGTAGCGTAGCGTCGAAAAGTAGAGCGTCATCACCAGGGGCACGATCATCCAGATGAAGAGCAGGATGACCGATGGTGAAACGAGAGCGCGACCCGCTGTCGCCGTTTGCTGCGTCGCCATCGTTGTGGCCCTTTCCTCCCGTTTTGCGCGCTAGTCGCCCGTTGTGGCCGCCGGCGCGTTCTTATTGGTTCCTAAGCTCCTGCCCTTCCCCCTTCTCGCGAACGAGAAGGGGGCGGGGCGGGAGGACACCCCTTCCTGCCGCCTTGCGCGAAATACGCGACGCGAAGCGGCGGGGAAGCGGCTTAGCTCACTTGATGTAGCCGGCCTTCTTCATCGCGGTCGTCGCGCTGGCTTGGGCCTTCGCGAGCGCCTGGTCGACGGTCATCGTTCCGGCGAGAGCGGCCGAGAAGTCCTGCCCGACGTCGGTCGCAATGCCCTGGAACTCGGGGATCGCCACGAACTGCACGCCCGTGTACGGGACCGGCTTCACCGTCGGATGCAGCGGGTCGGCCGAGTTGATCGATTCCAGCGTCAGATCGGCAAACGGCGCGGCCTTCGTGTAGTCGGCATTCTTGTAGAGCGATGTGCGCGTGCCAGGCGGAACGCTCGCCCAGCCCAACTTCGAAGCGACGAGATCGAGGTAATGTTTGTCGGTCGCCCACGAAATGAACTTCTGCGCCGCGTCCGCATTCTTTGTGCCAGCTGGAATGCCGAGCGCCCATGACCACAGCCAGTTGCCGCGCTTGCCAAGACCGTTGTCCGGCGCAAGCGCGTAGCCGACCTTGTCCGCAACCTTCGAATCCTTGCCAGTCATTAACCCGGCGGCGACCGTGGCATCGATCCACATACCGCATTTGCCGTCGTTGAACAGAGCCAGATTCTCGTTGAAGCCATTCGACGAGGCGCCGGGAGGGCCGTCGGCCTTCATCAGCGGCACGTAATAGTCGAGCGTCGCCTTCCACTCCGGCGAGTTGAACTGCGGCTCCCACTTCTCGTCAAACCAACGCGCGCCGAAGGAATTGGCGGTCGCGGTCAGGAACGCCATGTTCTCGCCCCAGCCGGGCTTGCCGCGCAGGCAGATGCCATAGACGCCCGCCGCCTTGTCCGTCATCTTGTCGGCCGCCTGCTTGATGAACTCCCAGGTCGGCTTCTCCGGCATCTTGAGGCCGGCCTTATCCATCAGGTCCTTGCGGTACATGACGAAGGAGCTCTCGCCGTAGAAGGGCGCGGCGTAAAGCTTGCCGTCGTAGCGAGAGGCCAGAGCGGATCGCCGGAAGCAGGTCGTCGACGTCATAATCGGCGCCGAGCTTGTCGAGCGGCAGCAGCCATTTCTTCTTGGCCCAGATCGGCGTCTCGTAAGTACCGATGGTCAGAACGTCGAACTGGCCGCCGTGAGTGGCGATGTCGGTCGTCACCTTCTGACGCAGCACGTTTTCTTCGAGCGTGACCCAGTTCAGCTTGATGTCGGGATTGGCCTTGGTGAAATCGTCCGTCAGCTTTTGCATGTCGATCATATTGCCGTTGTTGACGGTCGCGATCGTCAGCGTCGTTTCGGCGTAAGCGGGAAGCGAGAAGCCTGCGAGCGCAACGGCGCCGAGCAGCCCCTTCACAAGAACCTTCATAGCGTTTCCTCCGTGCGGCATGCCCATTTGGGCATTTGCCAAGCTAGCGGGCGAATATTCGCCATAAGTTTGGGCGCGAGTCAATGCAGATTTTCGCCAACCTGCTCAAAAATCCAGATCCCGGTCAAGAATCCGGCATTTTGGGCCCTTTTTGCCTCCGATTCATCGCTGCAGCAGATGCTCCGCGGTCAACTCGTCGGTGACCAAGCCGGAAATGAGCCGCCCAGCGAGCGCTCCGCGCAGCGGCGCCCGCCTCGACGGTCCCATAGCGACGCCGATCACAAGCCGGTTGTCGGCGCGTCGCAACGGCGCCGAGGCGACGCGCTCATTCGTCCCTTCCGTGAGCACCTTGCCCGCCGAGTCGAACGCCCAGCCGGTGATCTCCCCGACCGCGCCGAGTTGGCGCAAAGCCTCCGCTTCCTGGCGGGTGATGATGCCGTCCTGCACCAGGGCGGCGGAGTTGCCGACGGCGCCGACGCCAACAAAACTGACGTCGGTCCGTTCGACGAGGTCAAAAAGACTCTTCACCGAGGCGAGACTGGTCAGGAGCTTGCGCTCCTCGACCGAGCGGGCGATGACCGGCAGCGGCATCGGATAGTGCGGGGCGCGCACGCTGTCGGACACGCGAATGATGACGTCGTAGAACGAAGCCGAACCATCGGTCTTGGTCGTGCCGACCAGCGCGACCAGCTTGTGTTGCGGGCATTCCATCGCTGGCAATTGGTCGGCGACGGCGCGCATCGTGCGGCCCGTGCCGATGCCGATGATCGCTGGCTCCGAACGGCGCAGCCAGCGCTCGAACTCCGCCGCCGCGACCTGAGCGATGCCAAGCGTCGAGGACGTCGAGGACGGATCGGTCGGCGCGACCTCGCAGAACCTAAGGTCGTAGCGCAGCTTGAGGGCCGCAGCGAGCTCCATGCAGCGCGCGATCGGATGATCGAGTCTCACCTTGATGAGCCGCTCGCTGATCGCCAGCGAAACCAGGCGCTGCGCCGCCTGCCGTGAAATGCCGAGCTTGCGCGCGATCTCGTCCTGGGTATTGCCGGCGACGTAATAGAGCCATCCGGCGCGGGCGGCCTCATCGAGCCGCAAACCATCTTGATCCGATTTGCGCGCCATCGCTTCAGTCCGCGCCCTGAGCATCCACTCGGCGCAGCCCGCGCGGCGACGAGGTCGGGCAGCTGCGCCATATCGTCGAAGAGGAGTTCGGCGCCGGCCGCGGTCAAATGCGCTCCGTCATCAAGAGGCGAGAAATGACTGGCGCCGACAAACCCGAACACCGCCATCCCGGCGGCGCGCCCGGCGACGACACCGGCGACGCTGTCCTCGATCACGAGGCAGTCTTTCGGCTTGACGCCCATCGCGCGCGCCGCGTGCAAGAACAGATCCGGACTTGGCTTTCCCTCCGCGACCTCGGTGGCGGAAAAAATGTTGGGCGCGAATAGGGTCTCGTAGCCGGCCAGTCGCAGCGAGTGGCGCAGCCTGTCATGCCCGCTCGAAGAGGCGACGCATACACGCGCGCTCAAACCTTCGATCGCCTGCCGCACGCCTTCGACGCCTTTCAGTTCGCGCTCAAACGCCAACAGAATCTCGCGCGAAAAATCGACAGAAAACGCCTCGGGCAACGGCGCGCCGAGTTCGGCTTCGATTTTAAGCATGGCTGAATCGAGCCGACGCCCCAGGAAGCGCTCGCGCGTTTCCTGATCGGTCAGGCGAAGGCCGGCTTCGCTCAGCCTGCGGCGCATGACGCCGAGCGCGATCAGTTCGCTGTCGACCAGCACCCCGTCACAATCGAAAATGACCAATTCAGGCCAGCAAGACTTGTGGGTCAGCTCACGAATCTCCCGCTCAGTTCGGCGCAGCATCTCGCAGGCATGGGCCTTTCGCGCGTGGAACGCCGCAACCGCCCCGCCTGCCGGCGTCTTTGCGCCGGGCGCGATGGTCGACATCGCCGACATTGCGGAGATCATGGTTTGTCCCCCTGCCGCGACCGCACCGACCATCGCGGAGCCCAGAAGCACAGGCTCCAGGGTCTCCGGCGATTCCACCGTCTTGTTGCATACATCGGCGATGATCTGGCGGACCATTTCGCTGCGCGCGGCGCCGCCGCTGACGATGATCGAATCGAATGCGTAGCCTGATCGCTCAAGCTTGCTGACGATGTCGGAGAGGCCATAAGCGAGGCCGCAGAGCCCAGCCACATAGAGTTCCTGCAAGCTCGCGACGTCTTCACGCAGATCCATCCCCATCACGCCCCCGCGCGCGCCTGCATCGGCCGACGGCGATCGGCTGCCGATGAAGTCAGGCAGGACATGCAGATCCTCCGCGATCAACGCCGCTCGCGAAAGACCGCCGGCCCGGGCGACGATCTCTTTCTCAAGCGCATGGAGGGCGTGCGCCCCCGCGCGCGCCGACAAGTCTGCAAAGGCTGGATGCAGGCGCAGCAGGTGATCGATCGCTCCGCCGAATGCCGATTGACCGCCGTCGATAAGCCATTGATCCGGGGTGAGCGCGCCGAAATGAGGCCCCCAAATCCCATCGATGAACCGCGGCCCGTCGGCAAGCGCCATGCAGCTCGACGACGTGCCCAGAATCAAAGCCAGACGCCGGCACGGATCGGGAGACTTGCCCACGGCGCGTGCGCCAAGCGTGCCCGCCGCGCCGGCGTGAGCATCCACAAGCCCCGCGCCGACGGGAGTTCCAGGCCGCAAGGCCATGGCCGCGGCGGCGTCAGGCGTCAAACCCTGCCCGAGCGGCATGCCTGGCCAAGCGATCGCAGCGCCAATGCGGGCGTAGTTGTCATCCTTGAGGAAGCCGAGGCCTATGCTGTCGAAAAATTCGTCCGGCCAGCGCTTCTCGTGCGCCAGATACCCGAACTTGCAGGTCGCCGGACAGGCCGAGCGGGTTAGCGACCCGGTGGCGCGAAACGACAGGTAGTCGGTGAGATCGAGAAAATGCCCAGCCTTGGCGATCGTCTCGGGCTTGCATCGGGCGAGCCATGCCAGCTTCGGCGCATGCATCTCGGGCGAGATCTTGCCGCCCACATAACGCAGGGCTTCATGCCGGCCCGTGTTGATCCGCTCGGCGTCGTCCCCGGCGCGATGATCCATCCACACGATCACGTCCCGTTCCGGCGCATCGGTCGGGCTCACCGAAAGCGGACGCGCATTGCGGTCGAGCGCGACCAGGGAGCAGGTCGCGTCCAAGCCCATGCCGCGAACAGCTTCGGCCGGCAGACCCGACGCCTCGACCGCCTCGCGCACAGCTGATGTGACCGCGCTCCAGATGTTGTCTGACGATTGCTCGACGATATCGCCCGCTTCGCGCCAGACAGCGATCGGCCGGCGGGCGCTGGCGATCAGCTGCCCGGCCGCATCGAAAACGCCGGCCCTGGCGCTCAGCGTGCCGACGTCCACTCCGATATAGGCTTCGCGCATGGAATCCCTGGCGTCGATCGGGGGCGGAGAATTCTCCGTTTCCTGCGTCGCTGGCAAGCGGCGGCGCTAAGGATCGTCACAAAAACCAGGATCGCGGCGCCAGACGCTTTCGACGCCGAGGCGTTTTGGAGCGACTTCGAAGTGGCTCTGAAATCGTCATGGCGCTCCGGACTGCGATCCAGTGGAACGCCTTGGATGTGTGGGTCAAGCGGCGCGTGGCCGACACAACTTTCGGGACAATTGATTGCGTTTGTCAGAAATTAATGCTATATATTTCTGACCAGCAAACTCGGCTTCGGGCCTCGAGAGGCGCTCCCCGATCCAGTTGGCGCCTGACTTTGGCTCAGGGACGACCATTTGAAAACAGCGCGAAACGAAAAGGCAGTTAAACCGTTGAAAACAAACAATCCCGCGAAATGCTGATTCGGCACCCATAATGATTTCAATGCCTTACGACCCGCGCTGCGAAACGATTCGTTTCGTTTGGCGAAAGGTTCGTTTCGTTTTCGCGGCCTTTTGGCCGAATCGAGGCCCGAAACGCAACGGGCTGAGAGGGGGCCGCGCTTCGGTGGATTGTCATGGGCTAGGGGTCGCCGGGCGTCGAAAGGCCCGTCTCTCGACGGGCAGGGCGCGCCACGTTCCCCGGATCGCTTCGCTCGCAACGACGCAAACGCCAGACCGCATTCACCGTTTCTTTGGGTCTCGTTTCGAGGCGTTCAACTGGCGGCCGATCGCATGGGGCATTCCCAAAGCAGCGCCTCGGAACGAGGTCTTCGTGGATGAGGCCGAAGGCGCAAAAAGTTGCGCAAAAGCGCAGCTAAGCCATTGAAATAATTAGTTCGCGTAAACTTGTGCGCGGAGCAAATATGAGCCCTAGTGGTCAGGCAGGCAGGCTCAGAAGGCCGGCCGCGCCGGATTCGAGACCGAACAACAGCTGAGCGCCCATGGCGCCCCAGCCAAGCGCGCTGACCGCGCCGTCGCCGGGAAGGCGCACCAGAATCTCCGCCGCGTCCGCGAGGCGGACGAGGAGAACGAGGCCGTCGGCATAGCCGATGGCCAAGACAAGCGCCTTCGGATGAAAGGCCACCTGGGTCACACGCGCCTGGCGCACGCCGCATTCGCGCGGCGCCTTGCCCATCGGCCCGTCCTTCTCCTTGAACGGCCAGACGACGGCGGCGTCGGCGCCGGAGGTCGCGAGCCATTGCCCGTCGTGCGACCAGGAGACCGAACGCGTCTTCCCCGGATATCCGGTCATGCGCATGTTGCGCGAATCCTGAAGCCGCCAGCCATGCAGCGCGTTCTCCTGCATCGAGGTCACGAGAAAGCGCCCGTCGGGAGAGAAGGTGACGTCGAGATGCGCGCCCTTCCACTCCAGGGTCTGCGGATCCCCTTCGACCTTCGGAAACCAGAGCGTCGCGCCGTTGTAATGGGTCGCCGCGACGCGAAAGCCCTTGGGCTGGAAAGCGAGGCCGCGCGCGGTCGTCGGGGCGCTCCAAGACTTGACCGTCCCGGTTTCATCACGCACCCGAACCTGCTTGCCGGCGCTCCACGCGCAGGCCTTGCCGCGCAACGCCAAGGCGTCGATCCAGCGGCCCTTCTCGTCGGCGATGGCCTCAAGCCCGCCGTCGGCCCGCACGGCGACGACACGTCCATCGTCGCCGCCGGTGAGCAACCTCTTGCCGTCGCTGATCGCCGTCAGCATCGCCGCGTCGGGGTAGACGACGACGCGCTTTTGCTCCTGGGGATCGCCGATCAGCACGATTCCGTCAGCCCGCGCCAGCGTTGGCGCGCCATCGACGAACGCCGCAGCCACAACATGCGCGCCCGCGTCGAACAACCGCGCGTGCTGCGCCAGCGAAGAGGCTGCGTTGTCAGCTTCGGTCATGGTTTCCCTCATCCGGCCCAGGGGCTCGGGGTGAGGGTGATAGCGCCGTCAAGCGGCGCAGGCCAGGAACCCGTTGCGGATTTCATCTTCCATGAGATCACGGCCAATGAATACGACCTTCGATTCCCGTTTCTCGTCGGGCCTCCAGTCGCGTTGCGAATCGCCGTCGAGCATCATGTGCACGCCCTGGAAAACGAAGCGCTTGGGGTCGTCCTTCATCGCCACGATGCCCTTGCAGCGCAAGATGTTCGGGCCCTGCTCCTGGGTAAGGCGGTTGATCCAGGGCATGAACTTGGCCGGATCGACGTCGCCCTCGAGTCTCACCGCCACCGACTGCATGTCCTCGTCGTGATAGTGCTTGAGGCCACGATGATGATGGCCGCCGTCGTGATCATGGTGGTCGTGGTCATGATCGTGATCATCCTCGCGGACGAGGAAGTCCGGTTCGATGTCGAGAATGCGGTCGAGATCGAAGGCGCGGCGCTCGAGCACGTCGGCGAGCGCGATATCGCATTTCTTCGCCCGATGCAGCGTCGCGTAAGGGTTGATGGCCCGGATGCGCGCCTCAACCTCGCGCAATTCGGCCGGGCTGACCAAGTCGGTCTTGTTGATGATGATGACGTCGGCGAAGGCGATCTGGTTCTTGGCCTCGGGCGCGTCGCGCAGGCGCTGCGACAGCCACTTCGCGTCGGCGACGGTCACCACGGCGTCGAGCCGCGCGGCCTCTTTCACGTCCTCGTCGACGAAGAAGGTTTGCGCCACTGGCGCCGGATCGGCAAGCCCAGTCGTCTCGACGATGATCGCGTCGAACCGGCCCTTGCGCTTCATCAGCCCCTCGATGATGCGGATGAGATCGCCGCGCACGGTGCAGCAGATGCAGCCGTTGTTCATCTCGAACACTTCTTCGTCAGCGCCGATGACAAGCTCGTTGTCGATGCCGATCTCGCCGAACTCGTTGACCACGACAGCGTAGCGCTTGCCGTGCGGCTCACTCAATATGCGGTTGAGCAGGGTCGTCTTGCCGGCGCCCAGATAGCCGGTAAGGACGGTGACGGGAATTTTCTCCGGCTCGTGGCTCGTGGTCACGCGCTTCAACTCCTCGATAAGAAAGGGATCAGAGTCTCATATAAGGCCGGGCAGCGCTCATGAGTAGGGCCGCCTCCGGCTCGAAACGACCGGGGCTACCAAGAGCCGGACACAAAACCCCCGTTGAGGCCGATATAGGGCCCTGTCCATCGCCACGCCGGAGGCGTGACATAGGTTGGTGATGCGTAGAGAACCGGCGGCGGCATCTCGTCGCCCGGCAAGGTCGCGGGTGGAGGCCCCAACACGACCGCGTCCGCTGGGATATAGCCGAATCGACCCCGCCACGACGCGCGACACCAGTTGCGGACGCATTTTTCCAGAACGATTTCTGCGGTTTGGGGGATGCGCTGCACGACGCTGGCGTTGCCGGTCGGTCCGGCGCGCATCGTGACCGGGGCGCCGGTCATCGCCAGTTCCGCGCTTGCCGGCGCGATAAGGGCGATGGAGAGGCCGAGTCCAAAACAGAGACGCACAATCGTCCTCATATTTTTGTCGCGCGCCATGTCGGCCCGTTCGGGCCGAAGGCCGGTTCGATGCGAAAATTGTCATTGGCCGTCATTGCGCCAAGAGACAAGGTCTCGTCGGGCATGACGAGGGTCGCTTGATCGCCGACGAACATGATGACGTGGCGCTTCTGCTCGAGCAGCTTTTTCGCCATCGCGCGCAGGCCATCAAAGTAGGGCGCTTTCCGCCACGCAGCCGGCGCGCCGGGATCCACCTGGCCGTAAACAAATCCGTTCGTAGGATAGATGGAGAGCACGAACCGCGCCTGGTCGGGCTTCCACTCGGCGGGCATCGTCGCATCAGTCATCCACAGGCAGAAAAACTGCCGGCACTGATCGGGCGGAGCCTCGTGGATCCCGCAGCCCTTTCCGGGCGCGCAATGCTTGCACCAGACACCGGGCGGTTTGGCGAATTCGGGCAGCGCGTAGACCTTGCAGCAGAGCGTGCAGGCGCCGCATTCGCGTCCCGGCGCGGCCGAATATGGCGTAAGGAGGATGGCAGTGGAGGACATTGGCGCGCGTCGCCTGGCCGGGTTGATGCCCCTAACCGCTATCGCGACCGGCTCAGACTGGCAAGTTCGATCAACCAATGCGCCCAGCCCCGGCCGCCCACTCGGACGAGGCAACCCGGCATCTCGTTGCGAGTCGAGCCCTCAAAGCTTTTCATGACCTGCATACTACCTTAGAACTGGACGAACCCGCGATCAGCAATCGAAATCTGCGGGCGCCGAAGGGAGGGACAGTTCTTGCGTCAAATCCTGTTCGCAATGATCCTGACCACTAGCGCTGCCTTGGCGCAGGAACCGTCCCCGCAGACAGCGCCGACCATTCCGTTCGAACTCGGTTCCGGACTTTCTCAAGCTTCCACCCGACCTCTATCTCGGTGAAGCGGCGGGGGTCGCGGTCAATTCGAAAGGCCACGTGTTCGTGTTCTCCCGCGGCGGGACGAGCGGACCGGCCTACGGCGCCGCAGCAGCGCAACTGCTGGAGTTCGACGCCGACGGGAAGTTCGTGCGCGAGATCGGCCGTAACCTCTACGCGTGGTCCTTCGCCCACGCCGTCCGCATCGACAAGGAGGACAACATCTGGGCCGTCGACAAGGGCTCGGACATGGTGATCAAGTTCAATCCCGACGGCCGGGTCATGATGGTGTTCGGCCGCAAGAAGGAAGCCTCGGACGAAGCCGCCGAGCCGTGGAAACATCCGAGCCCACCTGCACCGCCGGTCGACGGCGTGTTCAGGCAAGTGACAGATGTCGCCTGGGACCCTGCCGGAAACACTTATATCAGCGATGGTTACATCAATTCCCGCGTCGCCAAGTACGATGCGGACGGAAATTGGGTTAAGTCGTGGGGCGAGTTCGGGACAGGGCCTGGACAATTCCGGGTTTTGCATTCGATTCAGGCCGACGCTGAGGGCCACCTCTATGTTGCGGACCGCGGCAATGGACGCATTCAGGTCTTCGACGGCGACGGAAACCTGATTCGAATCATGCAGATCGGAGTTCCGTTCGACTACACGAGGGCGCACGCGGCTATTGGGCCGAAGCCTGGCGCTCCGGACGGCAGTCTGGCAAGTTATGGCGCCGCGTTGACCATGGCGCCCGGCGCGCCTTGGGCGCTCTGCATCACTCCGCCACCCAATCAGGTGCTCTACAGCGCCGACGCGTTTCCAGGCCGCATCTACAAGATGACGCTCGATGGAAAAGTGCTTGGCGTGCTCGGCGAAACAGGCAAGCAGCTCAAGCAGTTCGGATGGATTCACGAGATCGCATGCCCGTCAGAAAACGAGCTTTATGTGGCCGAGCTGCTCAATTGGCGGATCCAGAAGTTGATTTTGCATCCACAATCCCAATGAAGAGACGGCAGCGCCCGCGGACGCATGTTTTCGTCGACGTGAACGGTGCGCCTTTTCCTTCCTGCGAGGATCTTACGATCGGCTTCGCGCATGTCGCTTATCGCGCCGTCGGGAAGAACGTGCGGTGGACGAACACGCCGACAGTCTCGTGAACACTATCAAATGCCTACTTCGGGGCGAAACCATATTGCCAAATCAAATGACGTAATGAACGACCCTAGTAGTCTACGGCGTTCAGCGCGCCAACGACCGTTCGCTGAATTTGCATCGGGCCGCGCGGTCGCGCCAAGCAAAACGGGATGAACGCCTATGGCTTCGGTCGAAGTTTCCAATGTGCGCAAGAGCTTCGGCAGTTTTGAAGTGCTTCACGGCGTTTCGATTAGCGTTGACGACGGAGAGTTCGTCATTCTTGTAGGGCCTTCGGGCTGCGGCAAGTCGACGCTGCTACGGATGGTCGCGGGGCTCGAATCGGTCACGAGCGGCGAACTTCGCATTGACGGGCGCCTCGTCAACGACGTGCCGCCGAAAGAGCGCGACATCGCGATGGTGTTTCAGAACTATGCGCTCTACCCGCAAATGACGGTCGCGAAAAACATGAGCTTCTCGCTTGAGCTTGCGCGCCGACCGAAGGAGGAGATCACAGAAAAGGTCAATAAGGCGGCGGATATCCTCGGCCTCATGCCGCTGCTTGAGCGCTATCCGCGCCAGCTATCGGGCGGCCAGCGACAGCGCGTCGCGATGGGACGGGCGATCGTGCGTGATCCGGCAGTGTTTTTGTTCGACGAGCCCTTGTCCAATCTGGACGCGAAGCTGCGTGTCCAGATGCGCGCCGAGATCAAGGCATTGCAGCAACGGCTCGAGTCAACGACCGTCTACGTCACGCACGATCAGATCGAGGCGATGACCATGGCCGACAAGATTGTGGTCATGCACGACGGCGCGGTCGAGCAAATCGGCTCGCCACTAGAACTTTATGATCGTCCTGCAAATCTATTCGTGGCCGGATTTATCGGCTCGCCGGCAATGAACTTTATCGCGGGGCGTCTCGAAGGCGGTGAGCCGCCAACTCTCGCCACCGCTTCGGGCGTCAAAGTCCCGCTGAGCAACACCCCGCAGGCTGCTCCGGGCTCGGAGATTATCATGGGCGTTCGGCCGGAACACGTAAGCCTTGGCGGCCCGCAGGCGATGTCCGCGCTGATCATGGTCATCGAGCCGACGGGTTATGAAACGGTGGTGATCGCTAAGTTTGCCGGGCAGGATATGACTTGCGTCTTGCGCGAGCGCCTGAACGGACGCCCGGGGGATCGCATCGGGCTGACGTTCGAAGGCCCGCTGCACTTCTTCGACGCGCAAACGGGCGCGGCCATCGCTGCTGGCTGATCCGGGAGAGCAGCGGCGTTGGTCACCTTGCGAGTCATCGGCTGATCGGACTAACGTCGGCGCTAGAACGACGCCGGTGAGGCGCGGGCGGGAGGATTTGCCATGAAGGCCTATCGCGTCAATCGTCGATCCTTGCTTGTCGGCATCGCGGCCGCCCCGGCCATTGTGCGCGCCGCGCGCGCCGCGCCGATAACACTGCGCTTGTCGTCCTCGTTGCCGAACAATCCGAAGTTCGCCAACGGCCGAGTCTATTACGACAATCTCGTCAAACGCCTCGGGGCGCACGGGCTCGCGGATGGCATCGACGTGCAATTTTTCCCAGACAATCAGCTCGGGCAGGAGATTGATGTCGTCAATTCCGTCAGTCTTGGTGTGATTGATCTCATGGTGACGGGCACTTCGATCTGGGCGAATGTTGTGCCTCTGATCGGTCTGCTCGACCTCGGCTATCTCTTCGAAAGCTTTCCGCAGCAGACCAAGGCGCTCGAAGCGGGCGCGGCCAAGCCGTTGGAACAGGCGCTGAAAATGGGCGCCAACGTTCAGATCATCGGCTGGGCCTACAATTTCGGTTCGCGCAGCGTCATGTGCAAATCTCCAGTCAACGCACCTGCGGACTTGGCCGGAAAGCGAATCCGAACCTTACCGAATAAGATCATCACGGAGTGCCTGAAGCTCATGGGCGCGGCCGCCACCCCGATGGCGTTCGGCGAGATCTACACGGCGCTTCAGGCAGGCGTTCTGGACGGGCTTGAACACGATCCGCCCACGATTGCGGCAAGCAAATTTTACGAAGCTGCAAAATTCTATTCGCTGACCCAGCACAATTTCTCCGCGCTCGGTGTGTTTTGCGGCCAGCTGACGCTCAGTCGGATGGACGCCCCGCTGCGCGACCAGTTTCTGACCGCAGCGGCGGAAGCCGCGGTAGACACCAGGGTCCGCGGGCTTGAGGCGGAAAAGGAGGCGATTGAGACGCTGAAGCAGAAGGGCGTCGAAGTCATCGCTTGCGATCGCGAGCCGTTCCGTAAGCTGACGCTGCCGCAGACCGACCAATTCATCAAGGCGCACCCCGAGGCGAAGCCGATCATCGACATCGTCCGCAGCACCAAAGCGTGACTGGTGAGCGTGTCTTGAAACCTGATTGGTCGCTCGCTGGGAGCCCTGGACTAACGAGCGATTTTCGGCTCTCGAGCGACGACACGTGACTCAGACGACGGGGGCTAGCGAGGCTCTGGATAACCCGTACCGGATCGCCGCCAGTGGGCTGGCCATTCTGCTCGTTTTGGTAGACGCCATCGCCGCGATCCTGCTGGCGTCGGACCTGATCGTGGTGTCGCTCTCCGTATTCTATCGCTACGTGCTGACTGCGCCGATCGAGTGGGCGGATGATGTCGCGCGCGGGCTCATGGTGGCGATGAGCTTCTTTGGCGCGGCGGGCGCGCTTGCGCGCAATGAGAACGCCGGCGTCGCCTTCTTCGTGGAGAAGCTAGGTTTACGAGCCCGCAGGCGGGTCGACGCAATTGCGGCGCTGGTTGTCCTGGCAACCGCAGGGTCGGTGGCGTGGTACGCAATTGCGCTGGGACAATTCACAACCGGGCAAACAACCGGCTCCGGCCTGCCGCTGGAATTAACGTTTTATCCGATGGGCGCAGGCGCGCTCTGCATGACGATATTCGCGCTTGCCCTGTTCTGTCGCCGAAAACTGTCCGACATCGCCGTCGCTGTCATCCTTGCTCTGGCGTTGGCTGGCGCAGCGTACGGTTGGCGTTTCATCGGAGCGGGCGCAGCGCGTGCAGGCCTGCCTATGCTCTTGGGCTTCGTCGGGTGTCTCACGGGCGGAGTGCCAATTGGGTTCGCGCTGGCGTTCACCGCGCTCATTTACATCTGGATCGAAGGCGCTCTGCCCGGCCTCATCTTCGCTCAACAAATGGCGCGCGGCATCGATAATTTCGTGCTGCTCGCGATCCCGTTCTTCATCCTGGTCGGCTATCTCATGGAGGCGAACGGCATGTCCGTCCGTCTGATCGCGCTGCTCGAACGCCTGGTCGGACGCGCGCGCGGCGGGCTTAACGTGGTGATGGTGCTGTCGATGGTGATCTTCTCGGGCATTTCGGGCTCGAAGATGGCCGATGTCGCGGCGGTCGGCTCGGTTCTAATCCCTGCGGCTCGTCGCTCGCGCCAAAACCCCGGGGGCGCAGTGGCGTTGCTGGCGGCTTCCGCGGTGATGGCGGAGACCATCCCGCCGTGCATCAATCTGATCATACTCGGCTTCGTCGCCAATCTCTCGATCGGCGGACTATTCATGGCGGGACTATTGCCGGCGGCCCTGATGGCGCTCGCCCTGATAGGGGCTGTGATCCTGCTCGGCGGCGATGCACGTTTGCCTGCCGAGGGTCGACTTTCGACGGCGCCGCTCTCCCAACTATGGCGCGGCGCAATCGTCACACTCGGCCTTTTGGTCATCATCTTTGCCGGTTTCAGGTTCGGCGTCGCCACCGCGACCGAGATCTCGGCCTTCGCTGCGCTCTACGCCCTGGTGGTAGGCGGAGTGGCTTTCCGCGAGCTGGGGCCCCGAGCTGCGGCGCGAAGTTTCGTCAATGCCGCGACCCGCTCAGGGCTCGTGCTGTTCATTGTTGCAGCGGCCCAGGCGCTGGCTTTTGTGCTGACTCTCCAACAGGTCCCCCATGCCCTGGCGGAAGGGATGGTTGCGCTGTCACAGAACGCCGGCCCCTGGGTGTTTCTGCTTCTGTCCATCGCTATCCTGATTGTCATGGGCTCGATTCTGGAGGGCGCCGCGGCGCTCATCATTTTCGGTCCGCTGCTGATACCGGTAGCCGGCCAGATCGGCATCAACGAGCTGCACTTTGGCGTGGTTCTGGTGATCGCAATGGGAATCGGCCTGTTTGCGCCGCCGCTTGGGCTTGGACTTTACGGCGCATGTCTGATTGGCGGCGTGCCTATCGAGACGACAGTGCGGCCGATGCTCGGCTATCTTGGCTTGCTGCTGTTGTGCCTCTTGGTGATCGCGTTCGTCCCGGGTCTGACGCTCTGGCTTCCGCATCGGCTCGGCTACCAGTAGGCGCTAGACCCCTTCGCCTCGAGACGCCTGAGCATGCTTGGCGATACCCCAGCCGCCTTGTACAATCGGATCGCCGCGCGTGTTCGGCTTGACCGCGCTCTGCCGCAGGATATGGTTCATTGGCGCGTCGGTCATTACGACTGCCTAGCCGCGCCAGCCAACCACCGCTCTCCCGTCCATCTTCGATCGAGACCATTGATCCATGCCGCATCTGTTTAGCAAACTTCGCATGCGCGACGTCGACTTCGCCAACCGCATCGTCGTTTCGCCAATGTGCCAATATTCATCGGTCGACGGCTACGCGAATGATTGGCATTTCGCGCATCTTGCCGCTCGCGCGGTTGGCGGCGCCGCCTTGGTATTCACGGAGGCGGCCGCGGTAACACCCGAGGGCCGCATTTCACCGCAGGATCTTGGCGTCTGGAGCGAAAAGCATTTCGAGCCTCTCGAGCGGATCGCGCGCTTCATGGAAAATCAGGGCGCACGCGCCGGCATCCAACTCGCGCATGCGGGCCGAAAGGGAAGCACCTATCGGCCTGGGGCGGGACAAGGCGCCGTTGCGGAAAGCGCCGGCGGATGGCGTCCGGTCGCCCCGAGCGCCATCGCGTTCAGCGACACCTATGCCAAGCCCGACGAGCTGACGATCGACCAGATCAAGTCCTTGCAGAGGGCGTTCGCGGTGGCGGCCGAACGCGCGGCTGCCGCAGGTTTCGAAGTGATCGAAATTCACGCCGCGCACGGCTATCTGATCCACGAATTCCTATCGCCGCTTCAGCAATCGTCGCGTCGATGCTTACGGCGGCTCGTTCGAAAATCGAACGCGATTTCTTCGGGAATGCGTGGAAGCGGTGCAGACGCACGCTGCCCGAGCGCTGCCCGCTATTCGTGCGAGTTTCGGCGACCGATTGGGTCGAAGGCGGATGGGACATCGACCAGTCGGTCGAGCTCGCCCGTCTTCTGCTCTCGCTGGGAGTCGATCTGATCGATTGCTCCTCGGGAGGCAATCTCGAGAAAGCGGAGATCCCGATCGGACCCGGATATCAAACCCCTTTCGCAGAGCGGATTCGGCGCGAGGCCGATATCGCCACCGCCGCGGTCGGCATGATCACCGCACCGGCTCAGGCCGATCAGATCATCCGCAATGATCAGGCTGATTTGGTGCTGCTAGCGCGCGAGATGCTGCGCGATCCCTACTGGCCGATGCACGCGGCGCAGGAGCTTGAGCAGATCGCGCCGTGGCCAGTGCAATATTTGCGCGCCGCGCCTCGCGGCACACCCGAACGTGAATCTGCGCCCGTTCCCCGTGATCGCATCAAGCAAGCTGCCAGTGCGTGATCGACAGAGACGAATAGTCCCCGCTGGCTGCCGGCAGGCAAAGGAAAGACGAAAAGACAGGGTAGATAGGCTTGGCGGAGCGGTCCTGCTCGCGATAAGCTGACACCGCGCCCTTACCTGGGGCTCCGATGGGGACTGAAATGCGCAATTCGTTCGTTTCGTGGTTGACGGCGTCGGCGATCGTCTTTGGATTTTCCATTGTCGGTGTAAATGCGGCGAACGCGCAAAGCGTCATGAGAGCCTGCGCGAGCGAGTGGAAGCAGGCCGAGGCGGCGGGAACGACCCAGGGCCAAAGCTGGCCTCAGTTCTTGTCGCAGTGCCGTACGCGCCAGGGCGCAGCCCCCACGCCCTCTTCATCGGCAGCCGCTCCCGCGCCGGCCCCTCAGTCAGGCTCCCTATTCCCATGGTCGCAGCCGTCGGCGCCGACTTCCCCCGCGGCCTCGAATGTCGGCGCTCCGGCGACCGGCCAAAGCGTCATGAGACTATGCGCAAGCCAATGGAAAGAGGCCAAGGCCGCTGGAACGACCGCCGGCCAGACGTGGCCGCAGTTTCTGTCGCAATGCCGCGCGCGCCAAACCTCCACCGCTTCGTCCTCGGGAGGTTTCGCTCCCGCGCCGGCCCCTGCCCCAGCGCCCGCTCCCGCCTCCCAGTCAGGCTCCCTGTTCCCGTGGTGGCAACAGTCGGCGCCCTCTTCCGCACCCGCATCGAATGTCGGCGCGCCCTCGGCCCTGCAGGCCGGCCAATACACAACGGAGCTCGCGGCGCGCGCCCGCTGCCCGTCGGACACCGTCGTGTGGGTCAACACGCCGACGCGCATCTATCATTATTCGGGAACCCGCTACTATGGGCATACACTCAAGGGCGGATATATGTGCGAAGCTGACGCCCGTTCGGCCGGCTATCGTGCGGCGCGGAACCGACAACGTGAGGCGGAGGCCCATTCCGGATAGGCGCTGCCCGCGCGCTTAGGTCTCGGCTCGTCGTTGCTGGCGTTCGAGGTTCATCGAGCCTTCGCAAGACCCGCTTCTTGATGACGGCGTCTTCGGCCTTTGCGAAGCCATGCGACCAATTCGCAGTGTGACGCAGCTCACGTTACGGCATGCTCAATTCATGCCTAACTGATTGTCGGCGTGACAAAAAGCGGCATGCGGTGGGTCGTTGTTAACAAAATTGCCGCAGGCTTCTTTTGTTGACTCGCCCCGGACGCGAACACGCCACAGCAAGTGAATAGTGGAACTTGAGATGCACCCCTTTCTCCAAACGGATGCGCGCTCGGGTCAATCCGATTGCGGACATCATTTCCTCCATACCAACGTCTTTCTGCGGCACGCGGGCGGCGCGTCGGGCGAAGCCGAAGAGTACATCGAGAACATTTTGACCCAGGCTGCCGTTCTAAAGCGTCGCGTATGGGTCAGCAGCCTTCTGTTTGCTCAGCTCGCGCCGTCAATGTTCGTTCCCGGGCGGTTCGGCACTCTGCACGAGTTGACCCGATACCTCCGCTCGCTGGTGACGTTGGTGACGCCTGACCCGAACACGATGCTGCGCGTGGCGCGGCTCCGCGATGCAAAATGGCAGAGGCCTGCAGGCGTGCGCGGGGCAGACGAAAAGCCGCGAATGATGTCGTTTACCGACGCCGTACAGATTGCCTCGGCCCTGTGGGTGAAAGAAGCGGGCGGCGTCGCCGATCTCAAGTTCCTCATGTTCGACGACTTGAGCTCCAATGAAGCCAAGAGGGGCCCGCGTCTATCGCTTCTCCGCCTCCAGGATTATGCGGACGATGCGCGCGCCAATTCGGACGTCATGGCGGCCGTGCAATTGACCCGCGTCCAGCCTCTTCGCCAGACGCGCCCGGTTTCGCAGACGGCTCCATCCGGACGAGAGTCGAGCGCGGTCTCCTGAGGGCCGCGCAGATAAAACGTACTGACCGCCGCGCTAGCGTCTCGGGTATCCGATCGAATTCGGTCGACGAACTTGTCAGCCAGCCCTAAGCGCCGCATGCCAGCCATCCATTACCCGAACACGCGATCGAAGATCGTATCCACGTGTTTCAGGTGGTAGCCAAGGTCGAACAACGCCTCGAGTTCCGGAGCGCTCAAGACCTTGCTGACGTCCTTGTCCGCTTTGAGGAGCTCAAGAAACTCCCCTTCGCCGCGCCAGACGGGCATCGCGTTCCGCTGGACGAGCGCGTAGGCGTCGTCGCGGGCGACGCCCTTCTGGGCCAACGCCAGCAAAACCCGCTGCGAATGGATGAGCCCGCCGAGCCGGTCCAGGTTTTTCCGCATGGCCTCGGGATAGACAACCAGCCTGTCGATCACGCCAGCGAGGCGCGCCAGCGCAAAGTCGAGCGTGATCGTTGCGTCCGGACCGATCATCCGTTCGACTGAGGAATGCGAGATGTCGCGCTCATGCCAGAGCGCCACGTCCTCGAGCGCCGGGCGTCACCGCGGAGCGCACCATGCGCGCGAGCCCGGTGAGGTTTTCCGCCAATACCGGGTTGCGCTTGTGCGGCATTGCGGATGAGCCCTTCTGGCCCTCGGAGAAAAACTCCTCCGCTTCCATGACCTCAGTGCGCTGCAGATGCCGGATTTCGGTCGCGAGCCGCTCGACGGACGAGGCGACGACGCCGAGCGCCGCGAAAAAAGCCGCATGGCGATCGCGCGGGATCACCTGGGTCGAAATCGGCTCGGGTTTCAGGTCCAGTTTCGCCGCCACATAAGTCTCGACCCTCGGGTCGATGTTGGCGAAAGTGCCGACGGCGCCAGAAATCGCGCAGGTCGAAATCTCCTCGCGCGCCGCGACAAGCCGGGCGCGAGCCCGAGCAAATTCCGCGTACGCGAGAGCTAGCTTGAGGCCGAAGGTGGTGGGCTCGGCGTGGATTCCGTGCGACCGACCGACAGTCGGCGTCATCTTATGCTCGAAGGCGCGGCGTTTGAGCGCTGCGAGCAGCGCGTCGACGTCGGCGATAAGGATGTCGCTCGCCCGCCTGAGTTGCACGGCGAGGCAAGTGTCGAGCACGTCGGAGCTCGTGAGCCCCAAATGGACGAAACGCGCGTCGGGGCCGATGAACTCGGCAAGGTGAGTGAGGAAGGCGATGACATCGTGCTTCGTCACCCTCTCGATCTCGTCGATTCGAGCCACGTCGAACTTGGCCTTCGACCCCTTCTCCCAGATCGTCTTAGCCGCCGCTTTCGGAATCACGCCGATCTCCGCCATCGCTTCGGAGGCGTAGGCTTCGATTTCGAACCAGATGCGGAAGCGCGTCTCGGGCGACCAGACGGCGGTCATCTCGGGGCGGGAATAGCGCGGGATCATTGGCGACGACGCTTTCTGTTTGTTCCTTCGGGTCGGGGTCTATAGGAACGGAAGTCGAGAATCGAGCAGGGCGCGCCGTAGCTACGCGACGCGCGTCCGGTCAGGAAAACAGCCATCCCATGCCTTCGCACTCGGTCGACGTCATCGTGCTTGGCGCTGGAATCGTCGGCGTCTCGGCGGCGCTCGCGCTTCAGGCGCGTGGCCGGACTGTAGCGCTCGTCGACCGTCTGCCTGAGGCGGCGGGCGAGACGAGCTTCGGCAACAGCGGCATCGTGCAAACCGAAGGCGTCCTTCCGTACCTATTCCCGCGGGCGATCGGCGAGGTTGCGCGGGCAGCGGCGAACCGCGATCCGCGCGCTCACATGCGCCATGGTTCGCTGCCCTCGATCGCGCCTGCGATCTGGCGCTATTTCCGAGCCTCGACCCAACCGCGAAAGGCCGCGACCGGCAAGGTCATGGCCCCGCTCCTGTTCGCCGCGGCCACCGAGCACCTGAAGCTCGCGCAGGACGCGGGCGCCTCCGGGCTCTTGCGCGCCGGCGGCTGGATCAAGGCCTATCGCAGCGCGCGCGGGCAGGAGCTGGCGCATGCCGAGGCCGACGAGCTCAAGCCGTTCGGCGTCAAGCCGATCGCTGCTCGATCGCGCCGCGCTCACCGCGCTCGAGCCGCATGTGGGCGAAAAGGCGATCGGCGGCGTGCACTATTCCGAGCCGCTGTCGACCTCCGATCCGGGCGCGCTCATTCAGAGCTACGCGGCCCTGTTCGTTAAGCGCGGCGGCCGAATGGAGCGTGGCGACGCGCTGAGCCTCGAGCCTGCGGGCGCCGGCTGGATGGTCACGACCGACTCAGGCCGGCTTGCCGCCCGCGACGTCGTCATCGCGCTCGGACCGTGGTCGGATGAGCTCGCGCGGCGCTTTGGCCTCCGCCTGCCGTTCTTCGTCAAGCGCGGCTATCACATGCACTATGAGGCCAAGGGCAACGCCGGCCTCACGCGTCCGGTGCTCGACCTCGAACGCGGCTACCTCGTCACCCCGATGGCGCGGGGCCTGAGATTGACCACGGGCGCGGAATTCGGCCGGCGGGACGATCCGCCCTCGCCGGCGCATCTCGAACGGGTCGAGCCCTACGCGCGGGAACTGTTCCCCATCGGCGCCCGAAAGGATGCCGCGCCCTGGCTCGGCCGGCGCCCCTGCCTGCCGGACATGCGCCCCATCATTGGACCCTTCCCCGGCCGGCCAGGCCTATGGCTCGACGTTGGGCACCATCATCTGGGCTTGACGCTCGGCCCCATCACCGGCCGCCTCCTCGCGGACCTGATGGCCGGCGACGCGCCCTTCGTCGATCCCGCCCCGTTCAAGGCGGAGCGATTTGGAGCCTGAGCACGACGCAGCGACGCCGGCGACCCTGTGCATAAACGATCATAAACGCGCTTAAACGATAATAAACGTTAGTAAATTTGCTTTCATTTGCTATCGTTTATTTTTTGGAAATGGGACTTTTCAATGGGTTACGGCCAATTCAAATAAAAAAAATCCTTTCCCACCTGGCGCTCAGCTAAAACATCAGGTCGACCCCATCCCTCTTCTCCATCTTCGATCCCGACGCCCCCGAACGACGCGATGTCAGTCCGGCGAATAGAAATGCATAACATGCATTCCGTTTTTTAGCAATACAAAGTGTGGTTCTTAAAAGGTCGCTGTTGGCCGGATGAGTTCGGAAGTGTGGCGTGGACGAGCCGCTGGGTCTGAGAGCGTCATGGCCGGGCTTGTCCTGACTATCCACGTGTTCATAGCGTCGAACTGAAGAAGGGGTGCGGCGCGAGGCTTCCCTTGTTGGCCCTCAGAACCTGGGAACCGATAAGAGGGGGTCATTGAGCCGGCGCTGCGTGGGCAGCCAAGTCAAGCCCGGCCAAATCGGTGGGGCTTCCGAGAGGTTCGCTTCGATCGCGAAGATGGACGGCCGTGCGACCCCGCCGTCGATGTGTCAGGAACTGTTTACTCGATGCTGCTTGAGTCCCAACGCCGTCAGCATCGACTTCGGCGGCGTCAGTTGAACCATGAGCCATTCCGCAGCTGTTAAGCGGTGCAGAGGCTCGCTCTCGGCGGTCTCATCCGATCGACAGGCTGGAAAAGCCAGCGCCGCTCGGTCAATCTGTCGGGCGCCGAATTGCGAAGTGTCTGCTTTTAGGCCCTGAGGCTAAGTCAGATACGCGAGTAGAACTACCGCCACGAAGCCGGTGAAGAGGAACGTGCAGAAGCTATTCCATAGCACGGCCTTCGTTTTCACCACGGCGCTACCCCCCAGGCGGTTGAATTACATTCATCTACGTGTAGTAATGTAATCACAAGGGGATTTGGTCGACCTCCCGGATAATCCTAACGAAAAACGTCTCAGGTGTTGATCGACGGCCGGCCTGCGATCACCCCTCCGTGGGGGTGCCTCGGCCAATCCATGAGCTCGCCTATGGATGGTCGCTAGCCAGCGCGACCCAGCGCATGATGGTCGAGGGGTGGGTCGCCACATCACTACCCGGTGCGGTCTTTGGGCTTAGGCGTATGCCTGACCATGGCGACCCACTACAATCACACTACACGTGCGTCGATTACGAGTAAACATGTACCGATTGTAGAAAGATTGGTGGGCCGCCATAGCCCAACCCAAATGGGGGTTTCAGGTTTGGCTTCTCGCCCAGAACCATGGCGACCCACTGATAACACTACGCGTACGGTAATTAAGAGTAAACATGAATCGATTGTAGAAAGCAGGCGCAGGGCCATGCAGGCCGCCATAACCCTACCTGTGGACTCGTTCAGGCTGGCTTTCGCCCGAGGGACCATGGCGACTCGCCATTACACTACGAACATGTCGATTACGAGTCAACATGTGTCGATTGTAGAAGGCTGCCACTAGGCCCAGCGATCGCGGCATAATTCGACCCAATCCCGACGTTCGTAGGTGCTGTTTTCGGGTAGCCAAAGCTCTACGGGGTATCGGCGCCTCGATGTTTGGTCAGCGCTCCGGCGACCGTATCTCGCGCGTGGCGCAGGACAGATCTGTGCTCTTCTGTCGAGACCTCGACAAAGCCCAATCCTCGCAGCAGGAAAATTCCTTCGACAGCCAGCAGGGCGTTGCGGACCTCATGCGCCTCGCCTGACTCCGCTAAGAGCGGATCGAGCAGCGCGCGGTAATAGCGTCGCGCTGGCTCCATCATATCGGGGGCGTGTACCAAGGCGGTTACTAGGAAAGCCGCCTTGCGCGTCGCGGCGTCATCCTCATCGAGCGCTTCCTCAATGTGGGCTAGGACCAGTTCGAAGGGCTTAACTGGCTTGCTGTCGAGCCGCCGACCGACCGCCTCTTGAAAGCGCGCGACTTCGCGCTCCAACGCCGCGCGGACCAACCCGTCCTTGGTCGCGAAGCTATAGACGAGACCGCCCTTGCTGATGCCCGCCCGCTCAGCGACGGCATCGAGCGTGAAACTTCGGCCTCCGGAATCGAGGATCACGCTCTCGGCGGCATCCAGAATCCGATCCCGGTCAATTTCCTTTCTACGCGTCAAACTAAGCCCCTTGCTTTTCCGACTGGCCAGTCGCATAACTATTTCCGACTGAGCGGTCGGATTACCATGGCGGTGTGCGCCGTGGAAGCCCGTCTCACCGTTTATCGCCAAGCGAGGATGGAAATATGAACAACAATTTGCCGGCTGCAGCCTTCGGACATTTTGTCATGAAGGTTAGTGACATTGATATCAGTTATCAATTTTACACAAAATTGGGCTTGCGTCCGTTTGGGATATTTCCCGATTTAGCGATCATCGAATTGCGAGGCGGTACACACATTTTACTATTCAATAAAAACGATGAATTGCCAACTTCACTAAGTTCTAGCCAGCTTGGCCAGCGCGGGGCTCTTTTTAACGAACGACTCGACTTGATGATTGACGGAAAATCTAGGAGCGATCTGGAAATGTATAGGACAACTTTGCTGGAAAAGGGGTTGTCCGTAGATGCAATTGCTCAAGACCAATTGTTTGGTCACGACTACTTCCAGTTGGCCGATCCTGATGGCAATGGAATAACGGTCTATACCAGCCACGCAGGAGAGTTATCAGTCTAGAGTCCGGGGTTAAACGAGCCGACCGGATGACGTGACCGATCCGGCGGCTTTTTGCACAGCCTGGACCCTGAGCGGTCGTTTGCGGTGATGCAACAGAGACGAAATCCGCCCTGCGGGCCTAGCGCGGCGCGAGCGCATTCCTTCGCTTGGCGGCCCGATTCGCCGCGCCAAAGCGACGTTTCATCTCCGTCGCGACTTTTGATTCTGGACGAAGTCTAATCGACGACAGCCAAATTTCGGTGGTCGCGCCGGACTTGCTCCGCAATCGGCGCACAGGCTCGCCGTAGCTTTGATAACCGGCGGCCAGAACAATGCGGCCCTTATCGCGTCCGGTGATCTCGATCTCAGACGCCTCCAGGAGCGGATTAAAGGTATGCGGATTGGCGACCATCACGATGTTGCCCATTGGCAGGAAATCCACCGCGCCCCAGGTCGTCCACCATCGTCCGCCCCAATCGCGCACTCGGCGCGATGGCGCGCCGCGGTTGGCAAAGGCGCGCAGGACGTGAATCATGCCGTCACCCCAAAAGCCTGCCAATCCATCTGTCGCGTTGGTCAGAACCGACAAGGTCAATTCCTGGTCCGGAATGACGATGGTGCGCGAGATGTAGCCGTGTAAGGCCCCTCCGTGGCCGAACCAATCCCAGCCTGCGGCTGTTCCGCTGCTGATTCCGAGCCCATAATAGCCCTCAAAGGCCGCGTTTGGATTGCGCCATTGCCGTCGAACCATCTCGCGGCGACTTGCGACCGTGAGCACGCTCCGCTTCGCGCGCGGCGATAATTGCGCGAAGAAGCGAACGAGGTCAGCCGCCGTGCTGACGAAGCCCGCCGCAGGAGCGATTGCATCAGTCGTATAGTCGCCGGGGACAACGAGCCGCCTCCCGAGATGGATTTGCGGCGTATGACCTTTGGCAAGGAGCGCCCCCGCCGCAATCGGCGCGTCGGGCGACGTCTCGCGCAAGCCGGCCTCGTCGACGATCTCTCGCTTTATCCACGCTCTGTAAGGCTCTCCGGCGACGGCTTCGATGACGAGGCCAAGCAAACCATAACCATGATTCGAATATTTGAACCGCGTGTTCGGGTCGATGGCCGGGGGCTTCTGCAAATCGGCAATCAGCTCCTTGCGACTAAAAAACGGCCGAGCGCCCTGGAATTGGCCAGCATCCAAGCCGTCGCGAATGATCCCTGCACTATGGGAGAGGAGTTCGCCGATCGTCGTTTCCGCGATTTGCGGATGCACACTGGCCACATACTGGCCGACTGGATCGTCCAAGCGAAGCTTTCGCTGTTCGCGAAGCTTCATAAGCCCGGCCGCAACGAAGCTTTTGGAGTGCGACGCGACACGAAATCGGTGGCGGGCAGTGAGCTTTTCTTTGCTGACGATATCAGCGTAGCCGATGGCTCGCTCGAGTACGATCTGATCTCGGTGCGCGACCGCGAAGACGCAGCCGGGCTGCTGTGAACCGCGCATCTGAAACTCAATCCAAGTGGAAATATAGTCGAGCGCGGGTTGGAGCCAACGTTCCATGCAGCAAAGCTCCTAACTCAAGCGTCATCCAGACATGGCGCCGATCCGGCGCCAAATGCCGAACGAACGTGCGTCGCCGAGACCCGCGATAAACCACGGAATATCGCTTCCTGGACAATCCGTCCAAGGCGACACCGAAGCGCCGAGAAGCGCGGCGCCCAGCAACAAACAGCGGGGCGAGTGACCGGATCCCCCCGATCTACAGTTTCGGACCAGCTTTTCGCAGCCTAACTCGCGCTGCCTGCCTTAGCCGCTCCCGATTTCGCCGTGCGCTGGGGTGGCCCCTCCGACGCCCGCCCCCGCCCCCTCGTATTGCGCTCTCGCCGCCGACGCCCGCGCCGCCCGCCTTCTGCTCTTATGCTCGATGGCTTGACCGGCCCTGGACCGCCCCCTAACGAAGACAGCGTCAAAAAAAATTCGGGAGGAAACAACACATGCAAACGAAGCGCACCTTTGTTCTGTCCGCGCTGACGGCCGCCGCGCTCGGCGCGCTCACCGTCAGCGGCTCAGCCGCCGACGCGCCAAAAATCGCGGTCGATCTCACCACGCTGACGTCGCCGTTCTGGACCGCCTACAACCAATACATTGTGAACGAAGCCAAGGCTCAGGGCGTCGACCTCTTGCAACCGTTCAACTCCGAATTCGACACAGCGAAACAGATCACCGGGGTGAAGAACGCGATCACGCTGGGCGCCAACGGCCTCATTTTCTCGCCCTTCGACAGCTCCGCCGCAGGAACGATTCTGAAGACGGCGGCAGCCGCCAAGGTGGCGGTCGTCGCGGTCGACGTCGCGCCGGACTCCGGTCCGGTCGCCATCGTCGTGCGCGCGAACAACATCGCTTATGGCGAGAAGGCCTGTAAATATATCGGGGAGCATGTGGCGGAAGGCCCGATCGTGCAGATCATGGGCGACCAGGCGTCGATCAATGGCCGCGATCGCGGCAACGGCTTCCGCGACTGCATCACGAAGAACTATCCCAAACTGAAGCTGCTCGAGATACCGACCAAGGCATGGTCCGGCGAGGACGCCGCGGCGGGTCTCGACACCATTCTCAACTCGACGCCCGATCTCAAGGCGATCTACATGCACGCGGGCGGCGTTTTCCTCGCGCCGACATTGCAGACGCTGAAGCGTAAAGGCATGCTTCATCCGGCTGGCGAAAAGGGCCACATCGTCATTGTCAGCAATGATGGAATTCCGCAGGAGTTCGACGCGATCCGCAAGGGCGAGGCCGACGCAACCGTCTCTCAGCCGGCGGACCTCTATGCGAAATACGGCATCATGTATCTGAAGGACGCGATCGCGGGGAAGACGTTCAAGGCCGGGCCGACCGACCACGACAGCACGATTCTCGAAGTGGCCCCGGGTGTTCTCGAAGATCAGCTTTCGGCGCAGTTGGTCACCAAGGAGAACGTCGACGACAAGGCGTTCTGGGGCAACAATCCGAAATAGCGGATTGCCTCCCTCGATGCTCGAGACGCCGCAAGGCGAGACCGGCGCGGCTGACGTCGTTCCGATTGTCGAAGCTGCCGGCGTCTCGAAGCGCTATGGCGCGACGGTCGCGCTCAGCGACGCGCGCTTGCGCGTATTGCCCGGCGAGTCGCATGCGCTCGTCGGGCGCAACGGCGCCGGCAAGTCGACTCTGGTCGGAATCCTGACCGGCCTTCGCGAGCCTGACAGCGGGGAAATCCGCTTCCATGGCGAACCGGCGCCCGCCATCGCCGACCGCGAGGGATGGCGCCGGCGAGTCGCCTGCGTCTACCAGCATTCGACCATCATTCCGGACCTGACGGTCGCTGAAAACCTGTTCATCAACCGGCAGCCGCTTCGGCGCGGCTTCATCGACTGGAGCACGCTCTGGCGAGAGGCCCGAGACGTGCTCGATCGCTGGGATGTTTCGGTCTCGGAACGCTCGCGCGCAGGCGATCTTAAGGTCGAGGCCCGGCAATTGGTCGAGATCGCGCGCGCCCTTTCCTATGGCGCGCGCTTCATCATTCTCGATGAGCCGACCGCCCAACTGGACGGCGAGGAGATCAAGCGCCTGTTCGCGCAAATGCGTCGACTGCAGGCGCAAGGGGTGACGTTCCTGTTCATCTCCCACCACCTTCAGGAGGTCTACGAGGTCTGTCAGACCGTGACCGTCCTGCGCGACGCAAGGCACATCCTGACCGCACCCGCGGCCGGCCTTGCCGAAGGACGCGCTCATCGAAGCGATGACCGGCGAGCAAGTGAGCTTCAGCTTCGCCGACGCCGCCAACCGAAAAGCGCCGACCGAGGGGCCTGTTGCGCTTGAAGTGAGCCGCCTCGGCGGCGAAGATTTCGACGATGTGAGCTTTTCCGTGCGGCCGAGCGAGGTCATCGGGCTTTGCGGCGCGACCAGCAGCGGCCGCCTCGGGGTGGCCGAGGCCGTGGCGGGCTTAGGGCCGTACACGTCGGGGACAATCCGGATCAATGGCGCGCCCTTGCGCGCGGGCGATGTTCCCTCCGCGCTTGCGCTCGGCGTCGGCTGCGTGCCGAAAAGCCGGCACCGCCAGGGCCTCGTTCTCACGCAATCGATCGCCGACAATATCACGATGCCGATTGCGAATGCGCTCGGTCCGCTCGGATTCATCGCGCCCGCACGCCGCGCCTCGTCGGCGAAGAACGCGATTGAGACGCTCGGCGTCGTCACAGAAGGGCCGGATCAGCTCGTGTCTGACCTCTCCGGCGGCAACCAGCAAAAAGTTGTGATGGGACGGGCGCTTTCAAGCCGCCCGTCGGTTCTCGTTCTGATTGATCCGACAGCTGGCGTCGACGTGAAATCGAAAGAAGCGCTTTTGCGCGCCGTCGAAAATACACGCCGCGAGGGACGGGCGATCCTGGTGGCGAGCGGCGAGCTCGAGGACTTGCGGGTCTGCGACCGGGTGCTCGTCATGCGGCACGGCAAGGTCGTCGCCGAGCATGCGGCGGGTTGGAGCGACAACGAGCTCGTCGCGTCGGTCGAGGGGATTTAAATTGACTCAGAGTTCGGCCCCCGCGCCCGCCGCCCAGCAAAGCCTCGTCGCGCAGCGAACCAGCAGCATCGCCTTGGCGCGGCTTCGCGACCTGGCGCTGCTTCCGGCGCTGGCGGTGCTGCATCGTCATCGGCTCCATCATAAGCCCCGTTTTCCTCACCTCAGGGAATATCAACACGATCCTGACCTCGTCGGCGGCTCTGGCGCTCGTCGTGCTTGCGGAATCGCTCGTCATCATCACCGGCAAGTTCGACCTGTCGCTCGAGTCGATCTACGGCATCGCGCCCGCGATCGGCGCCATGGTGGTCCTGCCTGCCGAGGGTTTCGGTTTCGGATTCGAATGGCCGACTGCGATCGGCATTCTCACGGTGTTGGTCATCGGCGGTCTGGTCGGCTTCATCAACGGCTTCATGGTGGTGAAGCTGAGGCTCAGCGCCTTCATCGTGACGCTCGCGATGTTGATCATCCTGCGCGGCATGCTGGTCGGCGCGACGCACGGGCGGACCTTGTTCGACTTGCCCGCCGCCTTCTACGGCCTGATGGTCATCACCTTCCTTGGCCTGCCGCTCGCGGTGTGGCTCGCGGCCCTCGCCTTCGTGATTGCCGGCGTGATGTTGCGGTACCATCGCCTGGGCCGCGCGCTTTACGCGATCGGCGGCAATCCCGAGGCCGCGCGCGCCGCCGGCATTCGGGTCGAGCGCATCACCTGGGGCGTCTACGTGCTGGCCGGAATGCTCGCCGCATTGGGCGGCCTCGCCATCACCGGCTATGTCGGCGCGATCAGCGCCAATCAGGGCAATGGGCTCATCTTCACCGTTTTCGCCGCGGCGGTGATCGGCGGCATTTCGCTGGATGGCGGCAAGGGCACCATGTTCGGGGCGCTGACCGGCGTGCTCCTGCTCGGCGTCGTCGGCAACCTTTTGACGCTTGCGCAAGTGCCGTCGTTCTGGATCCAGGCGATCTATGGCGCGATCATACTGGGGTCTTTGATGGTCGCTCGCTTCGCGGGCGGACAGTCGCAGGAATAGGCGCACGGGCGAACCGGTAACGTTGCTTTTACCATTCGCTTCGGTTTGCGCCTTGCGAGAGGACCCTTAGCGTCCGCTTGGCGTTCACCGTTTCGGCAAGCCTGCGGACGACGGTTTGTGTTGAAGCCTGAGCGCTCGGGAAGCCTGTTAACCTAGGGGTTTTGACGCAAGAGGCTGTCTGCTTCAAAATCAATGCCGGTAACCCTTGGTCAGTCGGGGAAAGGCGTTTGAGTTGACTGGCAAGCGTTTCGTGAAACAGCGTGATCGTCCCGGCCTACGTTTTGTTGTCGCGTTGGTTGCTGGCGCGATCGTCCTGAGCGATTGGACGGTCGCCGAGGCTTTTGATTTCTTTGGTCTCTTTGGCTCGGACGATAAGCCGCCGGAGGTTTCGCGGGCTGCCATTCCGTACATGCTGACCGTCGAGGTCGCGGGTGACCCCTCCGGGCTGAAAGACACAGTGAGGGACGCGTCGTCGCTCTACAGTCTGCGCAAGGACGCCCCTGCCGATGGCGAAGCCCTCGCGCGACGCGCCCAAAGCGATTTTGCGCCGGTCATCGACGCGCTATGGGGCGCGGGCTATTACAACGCCGCGGTGACGATTGCGATCGACGGCGCGAGCTTGGCGATCGGCTCGAGCGACATCGCAGCCTTCGCGCGCGCCGCCGAGACTTATCGCAATCGTGCACCCGCCCCGGTCGTCATCAAGGTCGAGCCCGGCCCCTTGTTCAAGCTCCGCGCGGTGCGCGTTGTCGACGCGCTCGGCGTGGAGTTCTCGGAAGCCGACCTGCCGCAGCGCATCGTCGGCCTCAAGCCGGGAGACCCCGCGGCCGCGAGCGAGATCCGCGCCGCTCAAACCCGCATCGTCGACTACTTTCCGCAAGCAAGGGCGCCCGCTCGCTAAAATCCAGTCGGTCGCGCCGGTCGTCGACCACGCGCAGGACGTTATGGACGTGACGATAGTGGCGAGCCCCGGTCCCATCGCGCCATTCGGCGAAGCGACGATCAACGGGCCGCAGACTTTTGATCCCGCGATTGTGCGCTCGTTTCTCTATATCCATCCCGGCGATCCCTACTCGCCAGCCGCGATCGCCGACGCGCGGAACAGCATCCGCCAAATTCCGGCGGTTGGCGGCGTGCGCATCACCGAAGGGACGGCGCTCGACGCCTACGGCCGCCTGCCCTATCAGATCGATGTCGAGGACCGCCTGCCCTACGCGATCGGCGCGTCGATGAAATATTCGACGACGAATGGGCCCGAGGGCCAGGTCTATTGGGAAGACCGCAATGTGTTCGGCGGCGCCGAGCGCCTGCGCCTGCAGGCCGACGTCTTCTATGCGCCGCCCTGGTACATCGCCTCGCAAAGTCTCCAACACTTCTCCTCCAACGATATCGGCGGGCGCGTATCGGCAAGCTTTCTCAAGCCCGCCTTGTGGGGCACGACCAACGACCTCCTGATCGACGCCCTGGCGGAGCGGGTGAGCACGAGCGGCGCCGGGTTTGTCGGCTATCAGGCGGAGGATGCGGACGTGACGGCCTCGCTTCGCCATCGCTTCAATCAGAACTTCTGGGTTCAGGCGGGCCTGGAAGCGCAAAAAGGCGACGCGACCGACGCGTTGGGCACGGTCAACTACACGCTGGTCGGCGTTCCCGTGTCCGCCAATTTCGACACGACCGACAGCAAGCTCGACCCGACGCGCGGAATCCGTCTCAACGCCTCCGCCACCGGCTTTGGCACATTCCTGGGCTCAAGCCTTGACCTCGTGCAGCTGAAGGCGGGCGCCTCCGCCTATTATTCCATCGACGCCGACTCGCGTTACGTGCTGGCGGGGCGGGTCGCGGCCGGCGCCATGAGCGGCCCGCAGCTCGATGCAATTCCAGCCAACTGGCGCTTTTATGCGGGCGGCGGCGGCTCGGTGCGCGGCTATGCCTATAACGAGCTCGGTCCGACCGTCTGGTGGGGCGCCGTGGTCGGCGGGCGCAGCCTGTTCGACGCGTCGGCGGAATTGCGCGTCAAAGTGACCGACACGATCGGCGTCGTTCCGTTTTTCGACATTGGAAACGCGTTCTCATCGAGCTTCCCGACTTTCAACGAACCTCTATTCGCGGCGGCGGGTCTCGGCTTGCGATACTATACGGCCGTCGGGCCCATTCGCCTCGACGTCGCCTTTCCCCTCGAGCGACGCGAAGGCACGGGGCCAGTCGCGGTCTATGTCAGCATCGGGCAGTCCTTCTGATGGCGCAGCTTTTTCTCCGCCTCAAAGCTTTGGCTCTGATCGCCTTGCTCGCCCTTTGCGCAAGCGCGCATGCGACGGAGAGTGACAAGGGCGTGCTCGCCAACTTGATCTCGCGGGCGCTCTCCTCGCCGTCGATGAGCGTCTCCATCGGCGCCGTGGACGGGGTGCTGTCCTCCGACGCGTCGATCAGCGACATCGTCATCTCCGACCGCAATGGGCCGTGGCTCAAGGTCGACAAGGCTCGGCTCGTCTGGAACCGGCTGGCGTTGTTCAGCCGGCGGCTCGAGGTCGATCAGCTCACGATCGGACGCATCGAATTTCTGCGCCGCCCGCTTCCCTCAGACACTCCGCCGCCGGACACAGGCGCGCAGCAGCCGATCCTCCCCGAACTGCCGGTCAAGGTGCTCATCAAGCAATTCGGCGTGCAGGAGCTTTCGCTCGGAGAGCCGGTGGTCGGCGTCGCGGCGCGCCTCAACATTTCCGGCAAGGCGACGCTCGGGCCGCCGTCCGAAGGCCTCGACCTCACGCTGACCGCGCAGCGACTCGACGCGCCGGGCGATTTCAAAACGCTGCTCGCTTACATTCCCGCCACCGATCGGCTGACGCTCAACGTGAACTCCTCCGAGCCCGCCGGCGGTATTTTTGCCCATCTCGCCAATCTCCCCGGCCTGCCGCCGGTCAAGCTCGCCTTCAATGGCGCGGGCGCGCTCGACAATTTCACCGCGAAGCTCGACTTCAACGCAGGCGCGGATGTGTGGGCGAACGGGCAAGTGATCGTCGCGCGGCAGGGCGCAGGGCGCAGGCTTACGCTCGATCTCGACTCGCGCCTCGAGGGGCTTGCGCCAGGCGTCGTTCAATCCGTCTTCGCTGGCCACACGACGCTCAAGGGCGACGTCCAGTTCAACGACGATTCGAGCATCGCCCTGCCCGGCGGTCTGCATCTCGTGTCGGCCGCCGCGCGGCTCGACTTTGAAGGCGAAAGGTCCGCGAATGGCCTGCTTGATTTCAAGGTCCACGCGGGCGCAATTCCAGGCTCCACGACGGTCGGGAAACTGGACCTCAACGCCTCGATCAATGGACCGCTTGCGAGCCCGACGATCGACGGCGCGTTTGACGCCGGAGAGATCCGGGTCGAGCAAGGCTCCGTCGAGCGAGTCGAGGCGACCTTCCGCGCAAGCCCCGATGGTCCGCTGACGGAAGAGAAGACGCGAATCCTCTTTGAAAGCCAGGCCTCGGTAAAGGGTCTCGCGCTTGCCGACCCCGCCTTCGCCCAAGCGATCGGACGCGAACTCACTCTCAAGATGCGCGGCTCGGCTTCGTCCACCGGCGAAGCGACGTTCGACGTTCTCGATCTCTCGGCGCCCAACTTCGACGCCCAATATTTCGGTCTTCTCTCCGGCAGCAAAATTCATGGCAAGGCGAACATCGTCGCCCGCGACTTGAGCCGTTTCGCGCTGCTGGCGGGCGGCGCGCTTAAAGGCGAAGCGCGCATCGTCGCCGATCTGGACGGCGCCCCGCGTTACGGCGCACTGAGCGCGACCATCGACGCCCATGCGACGAAACTCGCGACGAACACTCCGATGCTCGACAGGGCCACCGGCGGAACGCTCGACCTGACGGGCGCAGCGCGGCTGACGTCCGGCGGCGGGTTCGGCTTCTCTGATCTTCTGGCGAGTGGGCAGCATGGATCGGCGCGCTCAATGGGGAGTACGGACGCGACAAGGTGGACCTCGGCGCGCGCATCGAGATTCCGCAGACCCAGGTCCTCGACCCGCGCGTTACCGGCAAGGCCGAGATCGCCGGCGCGCTCAGCGGCACGCCTTCCGATCTCACCGCCGCGCTGAAAGCGAATTTGGGCGAGGGAAGGCTCCTCGACCGCAAGACATCCGGTGTCGCTCTCGAAGCGCTCGCCAATCACGTAACTGGGCTCATCGACGCGAACGCGTCCTTGTCCGGAGATGTCGACGGCAATCCTCTGCAAGGCTCAGCGCATGTCGCAAGACACAGCGACGGCGGCTGGGCCATCGACAATCTTGCGCTCAGCCTCGCCTCCGCGCGGCTCGCCGGCGCGCTGACCGTTGGCCCCGATGCGCTGGCGACCGGCGATCTCGAGTTTCAGCGCGACCAATCTCGATGATCTCTCGCCGCTCGTCCTCACGAAGCTGACTGGCGCTCTTCAGGCAAAAGCAAGCGCCTCCGTCGCCGAGGGCAAGCAAGCGCTCTCGGTCACAGCGAACAGCGACCGGATGACCATAGACGCCAATCGCCTTGAGGGCCTCAAAGTCGACTTCAAGATTCGCTGACCTCTGGGGCGCGAAGATCGTCTCCGGGTTCGCGCAGCTCGCGCGAGCTGAAGTCGGCGGACAGTCGATCACCGGCGTCAAGCTGACGGCGACAGGCAGCGCATCGGCCAGCGACCTCGACTTGAGCGGGAACGCGCGCGGCCTCGCGCTGACGGCGCGCGGGCGGCTTTTCGGCGGGCCGCCGACGCGGCTTGAACTTGCCAGTTTTGCCGCGCAGGGCGGCGGCCAGCGCATCACGCTCGCAGCGCCGGCGACCGTGACCTATGGAGGCGATGGCCTCGACATCAAGGATCTCGCGTTTCGTGTCGGCGCTGGCCGGCTATCGCTCTCCGGCCATAGCGGATCGACGCTGGCTCTCAAGGCGAATGCGGCGAGCCTGCCGCTGGCGGCGTTCGATTTGTTTTCGCCTGGCCTCGGCCTATCCGGCGTCGCCGACGGCGAGGCGACGATCGGGGGAACGCCAGGCAATCCGACCGGCGAGTGGCGCGTGCGTCTCCAGCATGTGATCGCGCCGCAAATGCGCAACGCCGGATTGCCCGCGCTTGACGTCGCGGGCTCCGGCCGGCTTGCCGGTGGGCGAACCTCGATTGACGCGACAATCAATGCCGGGACTGGCAACACTGTGCGCGTCACCGGCTCCGCTCCCCTCGCGCCCGACGGGCCGCTGGACGTGAAGATCGACGGCGCCCTCGACGCTCGCCTCGCCAATTCCATGCTTTCCGTGTCCGGTCGTCATGCTGCGGGTTCGCTCGCGGTCGCGCTTCAGTTGCGCGGGACGATCGCAAAACCGCAAGCGCAGGGAACGGTTCGCTTGAGCGGCGGCGAACTTCGCGACGATCAGACAGGATTCAAGCTTTCCGGAGTGACGGGGACATTCGTCGCGAACGGGAGCACGATTCGGATCGATCACCTCGCAGGGACAACGCCGAACGCCGGGTCGATCAGCGCGAGCGGCGAAGTGCGGCTCGACCCCGCCGCGGGCTTTCCCGGCTCCATTCGACTGACTGGCCAACACGCCCAACTCGTCGCCAACGACATTCTCTCGGCGACCGCCGACATGGCGCTCGACATCTCGGGTCCTCTCGGCCAAAAGCCAAAAGTCGACGGACGCATCACGATTGTCGGCATGGACATCTCCGTGCCCAGCCGCTTCAACAGCGTAGCCTCGCCGCTCCCCGGCACGAAACATCTGAACCCAACCGCGACGGCGCGGGCGCGCCTTGCGCTGGCGGCGAAGGCGAAAGGGTCCGGCGCGCACGCTCCTCCGTTCGATGCGACGCTCGCCGTTACGGTTTCCGCAATGAACCGCATTTTCGTCCGCGGCCGCGGCATCTACGCCGAACTGGGCGGAAACCTGCATGTGAACGGCTCCGCCCGAGACCCGCAGATCACGGGGGGCTTCGAGCTTTTGCGCGGCTCGCTCATGCTCCTGAGCTCGCGCCTGACTTTCACGCGCGGAGACGTCCGGTTTCATGGCGATGTGATGCCCGATCTCGATCTCGTCGCCGAGACGAGCACGAGCGGCGTCACCGCCCAAATCGCCGTCACTGGCCCCGCAGTGCAGCCGGCGTTTCAGATCAGCTCCAATCCGAGCCTGCCGGAAGATGAAATCCTGTCTCGAATTCTGTTTCAGAAGTCGTCGGGCAGCCTGTCGGCGTTCCAGGCGCTTCAACTGGCGAACGCGGTCGCGACCCTGTCTGGCAAAGCCGACGCGTTCGAGAATGTGCGAAAATCGCTTGGCGTCGACAGCCTGGACATCAGCACGAGCGCCACGGGCGGCGCTCTGGTCAGCGCGACCCGCGCGATCAACGACCGGGTGAGCGTCGGCGTCACGACCGGAGCGAGGCCCCAGGACAACGGAGTGAACTTGAATTTCGACGTCACCCGCCATGTCAGACTGCAGGCGGGCGTCGACTCGAGCGGAGGGTCGAGCGCCGGCATTGGGCTCGATTGGGAGTACAAGTAGGGCCATTGCGCCGCTTGCGCCGACCCGCCAGGGCGCTAAATAGGGTTCGAAGCGCGCCGCCGGCCCCCGAGAGAACCAAAAATGTTGCAATCGCTTCTGGCCGAAGGCCGGCCGCTGCTGGCGGACGGGGCGACCGGCACCAACCTTTTCGCCATGGGCTTGACCTCGGGCGATTCGCCCGAACTCTGGAACGCCGAGCATCCGACCGGATCGAGAGCCTGCATCGGTCTTTTGTCGATGCGGGTTCCGACATCATCTTGACCAACAGTTTCGGGGCCAACCGCCGGCGCCTGATGCTGCACAAGCTCGAGGGGCGGACGCGTGAGCTCAATCGTCTCGCCGCTGAGATCGCGCGCAAAGTCGCTGACAGCGCCGGGCGGCGGGTCGTCGTCGCCGGATCAGTCGGGCCGACGGGCGACCTTCTTGCTCCGCTCGGACCGTTGAGCGAAGACGAGGCGGTCGATGTCTTCATCGAGCAGATCGAGGGCCTGCGCGAAGGCGGCGCCGATGTCGCCTGGATCGAGACCATGTCGGCGCCGGAGGAGATGCGCGCAGCGGCGGTCGCGGCGGGCAAGTGCGGCATGCCCTATACGGTCACCGCCAGCTTCGACACCGCCGGCCGCACCATGATGGGCGTTGCGCCCGCGGCGTTCGGCGATCTTGTCCAAACTTTCGACCCGGCGCCGCTCGCATATGGCGCCAATTGCGGCGTCGGCGCCTCCGATCTCCTGGCGGCGATCCTTGGGATGGCGCCAGGCGCGACGCTGATCGCCAAGGCCAACGCGGGCGTGCCGCAATGGCATGGGGCGGAAATCCACTATTCCGGGACGCCGGAGCTGATGGAGACCTACGCGGGTCTCGCGGTTGATTGTGGCGCTCGCATCGTCGGCGGCTGTTGCGGCAATACGCCCGCCCATGTCGCGGCTATGCGGCGCGGCCTCGACGCCCACAAAGCCGGCGCGCGTCCGGACCTGGAGGCGATTGTCGCGGCGCTCGGTCCCCTCGTCGCGCCGCCTGCGGCGGAGAGCGGCGCCAGTCGGCCGCGGCGGCGGGAACGGACGTGAACTCGAAGGCGAAGCAGCGCGCCTGGAGTCGTCGCATCCGAGCGCCATGAGGTCGACGCTGGAAGACGCGCCGGCTCAGGCCGCGCCCCTCGCTCCGCTGACGGCGCCCGAAGGTCAGCAGATCTTCGACGTCGGCGTCGAGAACGCGGGCGAGCGGCTCGATCGGTTCCTGGGCCAAGCGGCGGCGGCAAGACGAATCGCGCTGTCGCGCACACGGCTCAAGGCGCTGATCGAGGCGGGCGAAGTGAGGATCGACGAAAGCATTGCGCGCGATCCCTCGACGCGGCTTACGGCGGGTGCGCGCATCGCATTCGAGGCCCCCCAGGCTGAGGAATTGACCATAGCCGGCGAGGACATCCAGCTTGCCGTCGTCTACGAGGACGAGCATCTGATCGTCATCGACAAGCCGGCCGGGCTCGTCGTCCATCCGGCGCCAGGCCATGCGGCCGGCACGCTGGTGAACGCCCTCATCCGACATTGCGGAGCGAGCTTGTCGGGTGTCGGCGGGGTCAAGCGGCCCGGGATCGTGCACCGGCTCGACAAGGACACGTCTGGACTTCTGGTCGTCGCCAAGACCGACGCCGCGCATCGGGGCCTGGCCGAACTCTTTGCCGACCATGGCCGCACCGGCTCGCTTGAGCGCGAATATCTGGCGCTCGCTTGGGGCGGCTTCGACGCGGGTGCGGGAAAGGTCGTCGCGTCGATCAGCCGTGATCCGCGCCATCGGGAGAAAATGACGGTCATGAGCGGGGAGCGCGGTCGGCACGCCACGACCCATTGGCGGCTTGAGGAAAACCTCGGCCCGGCAAGTCTGATTGCATGCCAGCTTGAGACAGGGCGGACCCATCAGATTCGGGTCCACATGGCGTCCATCGGTCATCCGCTGTTAGGCGATTCGGTCTATGGATCGGGGTTCAAGACCAAGGCGGCCCTGCTGGGGAACCGCGCCGTCTCCGCGCTTGCTGCTCTCGGACGACAGGCCCTCCACGCCTCCGTCCTGGGTTTCGAACATCCGGCGACCGGCGAGGCGCTCCGCTTCGAGAGCCCGCCGCCGAAAGATTTTGCGAGGTTGCTCAAAGCATTACGAGCTAACCGGGCGGCCTGACGTTCTTTATCGGACTCAAGCGCTGCTGAAACAATTTCATAGCTGCAACGAATAAGTGTCTAGGCGCGGCCCTTTTTCGGCCACGCTTGCTCGACCACAATATCGCTAACCGGCCCTAGCGCCGACGGAGACGGCCAACGGCCGGTCTCCAATCCGAGGACAACATGGCTGCTTCGCTTCCCATCATTGCGGGTGAATCGGGACTTGCCCGCTACCTGCAAGAGATCAAGCGGTTCCCAATGCTGGAGCCGCAGGAAGAATATATGCTCGCCAAGCGCTGGCGAGAACATGGGGATCGCGAGGCGGCGCACAAGCTCGTCACGTCGCATCTTCGGCTCGTGGCCAAGATCGCCATGGGCTATCGCGGCTACGGCCTGCCGATCGGCGAGGTGATCTCCGAGGGCAACGTCGGCCTCATGCAGGCGGTCAAGCGCTTCGAGCCGGACAAGGGCTTCAAGCTCGCGACTTACGCCATGTGGTGGATTCGCGCCTCGATCCAGGAATACATCCTGCGCTCGTGGTCGCTCGTGAAGATGGGCACGACGGCGAGCCAGAAGAAGCTGTTCTTCAACCTGCGCAAGGCCAAGAGCCGGATTTCCGCGCTCGACGAAGGCGATCTGCGCGACGACCAGGTCGAGACGATTTCGAAGCGGCTCGGCGTCGGCAAGCAGGACGTGATCGACATGAACCGCCGTCTCGGCGGCGACGCCTCCCTCAATGCGCCGCTGCGCGAGGGCGGCGAGGGCGAGTGGCAGGACTGGCTGGTCGACGACGCGGTCGATCAGGAAACGCTGCTCGCCGATCGAGAGGAATCCGACGTTCGCATGGATGCGCTGCGCGGCGCGTTGAGCGTGCTCAATGCGCGCGAGCGGCGCATCTTCGAGGCCCGCCGGCTGGCCGACGATCCGATCACGCTCGAGGAGCTCTCGGCCGAATTCGGCGTGTCGCGCGAGCGCGTGCGGCAGATCGAGGTGCGCGCTTTCGAGAAGGTGCAGCAGGCGGTGAAGGCCGGCGTCGCCAAGGCGCAAGCGCCGAAGAATCGGCAGCCGGCGGCGTTGCCGGCCCGGTGATCGGCGGTCAGCGAGTCCCGCCCGGCCGGGCGCTTCACGTAGAAATTGTCGCGCGGCGTCGAAGAATCTGAAATAGGCTGGGCGTAGACTCGGGATTGTCCTCGCTGAACCGAACAGGCCGCCCAATGCGCCCCATCCGATTTCGCCCGCGCCGATCGGGCCGTCGCCTTGCCTCGTTGTCGCTGGCCGCGGCGCTCCTGTGGGCGGTCCCTGCCCTTGCGGGCGACAAGCCGGCCACGCCCGAGGGCGCCGATGCGCTGAGAGCCCTCATCGCAAAATATCTGCCTGCCGCGCAGGCCGGCGCCACGCCGCTTGTGACGGTCAAGCCGGACGGCTCGCATTATCTCGTCTCGGTCGATCTCAGCGCGCTCAACGCGCTGCTCGCTGAGACCGGCATCTCCTATGATCCGGCGGTCATCACCTACCAGGCGGTCGAGCAGGACGACGGCAATTGGCGGGTCGCCATGGATTCGCTTCCCCGTATCGGCTTTCATTCCAAGGACGCGACCGGCGCCATCGAATTCACGAACTTTCGCTCAGCGGCGCTGATCAGTCCGGCCATCGCCTGGCTTCTCTCCGGCTCGGCGAACATGGATAAGGGAACTTTCCAGGTCCAGAACCCGAAGATCACCCAGACGATCGATTTCGGACCGGTTCAGGAGACCATCGCGACCAATGTGGCCGGCGACGGCTCGGTGTCGACGCAGGTGAAGGAGGAGATCGCCGAGCTCGGGCTCAAAGCGGTCGGAGCCGGCGACAATGAAACCCCGATCAATTTCAGCGGCAGGGCGGAAAAGGCGCTGATCAGTCTTGGCGTCGACGGCTTCAAGAGCCGCAAGGCGTTCGACCTCTGGGGCCTGCTTGCGGCTCACCCCGCGCGCGCCGATCTCGCCAGCCACGAGGCGGAGTTCAAGGGCCTGCTCAAGGAGCTGGCGGCGCCCGGCCTCAAGCTCGACGAGGGGATCGAAGCGCAGAAGACCGTCATCACCGCTTCGCTCGGCGCGATCGCTCTCGGGGATTTCAAGTATCAGCTCGGGGCGGCGAACGCCGGACCGCAGAGCGCGATCAACCTCAGCCTTTCAGCCGACGGCTTGAGCCTGCCGGTCGGCCTCCTGCCCCCCAACGCGGGCGCATTGACGCCGTCCAAGATCGACATTGCGGCGAAGCTCAAGGGCATCGACATCACCGCGGCCGCGAACGAGTGGATCTCCGACCTCAGCCTCCAGGGCGACGGACCGCTCCTCTCCGACGACAACGCGGAGAAGGTCGAGGCCGCTTTCATAAGCTCCGGTCCCGTTCAGATCGAGTTCGCCCCCTCGCATGTGGTCGCGCCGGCGGTCGACGCCGACTTCGCCGGCTCGATCCGCCTCGACCGCGCGAAGCCGACCGCGGCGATCACGATCCACGCGCGCAGCTTCGACAAGACGATGGCGGCGGTCAAAGACTTGGGGCCGGACATCGCGGGCAAAGCCATGCCGGGCCTGGCGCTGGCCAAGGGGCTCGCCAAGAGCGAAAGCGACGGGAGTCTCAGCTGGCTCGTGGAGCTCGACGCCGAGCGGTCGATCAAGGTCAACGGCATCCCGTTCGGCAAGGCGCCGGAGTAAGCGGCCTCCCGTCTCGGATAAGGGCGACGCGAAGCCCACTTATGCAACCCGGCGCGCGAACTTCCATCCAAGTGCGGCGCAAATACCAATGGTTCGTGCGTCGCCTTGCCAGCAAGTCTTCATTTTGGCGAAGGCCTGCTCAATTGGATTGAGGTCTGGCGAGTAGCGGCAGGAAGAAAAGCTTGGCTCTGGCCGCGCGGATGGCGGCCGACGGCGCGGCCCTTAGGCTGCCGAGGTTGTCCATGACGACAATATCGCCGGGCGCGAGGACCGGACGAGACTTGCTCGACATAACGCGGAAGCTCACCCATTGATCGGTCCGTCGATGACGCAGGCGCGCTGAGGCCGTCGCAACGCAGCGCCGCCAGAACGTGAGGGTTCGCCATCGCCGAAGGCGCTTTGGCGACAGCTCGCTCTGGCATCGGCATGGCCGCGTCATGTGTCTGCCCGGTCTGTCGATGAAGACAAGCCGCCTCGGATTGATCCTCGCCTGCGCGCCTTCCACCGTTCACGCCGCCTGGCGACGTCCGGTCGGTCCTGATCGGAGGCGCGTAGACTTATGGACGCAAATTCAAGCGAATTTCGTCGGATCGCTGTGCGATTTAGGCCGCCGATGCCCCTTGCTGAGGAGCAACGGCTCCGCTTTTTGCCGGACCGTTTTTTCGCCGCTCACTGGGTGAGTGAAATGGATGTTTGCCTTACCGACAAGCTCTTGGCGTCAGCAGAGCATTCTAAGCTTAGATTCGAGCCAAGGTCGTCGGCAAAAAATGTTATTGCCTGCTTCGCGTTGAGGTCGATCCTAACTTTCTGATGCGTCGTCTCGTCAGCCGGAGCTTCGTTGTTGTCTTTTGACCATATGATCACAGAACAGTTCGACGGCTTACTGTTGAAATAGTATCCGGCATAAGACGTTTCGCCGACGGAGTGATGGAACGCGTGGAACGCTGGATATTCCGTTGTGACTGAGCTCGTTTGACTTAAAAGCTGGCCGATCAATGGGGTCGGCGTAACTCAAGCCAATGCTGGCGATGAGGACGAGCGGCGAGATGATGAGTTTCATGGCTGTTTCTCCAGACTTTCGAGCAGAACGGTTCGACTGACGCGTCTTCCGGCTGCCCGAGGTTGAGGGGATGATGAGGCGCTTGAGGAGGACGTCCGGCGCGCTCTGGGGCTGGGCCCCACATCAGCGATCAGGCGTTGGCGCCGCCGTCGACGGTCAAGGTCGAGCCGGTGATGTATTGCGCCTTGGGGCTCGCCAGGAACGCAACGGCGTTGGCGATGTCCTCCGCCACGCCATAATGGCCCAGCGCCATGAACTGCCGGAGCGTATCCCCATAGGGCCCATGAGCCGGGTTCATGTCGGTGTCGATGGAGCCCGGCTGCACGAGATTGACCGTGATCTCTTTGGGCCCGAGCTCCCGCGCCAATCCCTTTGTGAACGCGGTCAAAGCCGACTTCGTCGCCGCGTAGACGCTGAGCACAGACGCCGGGACGCGATCGGCGAAATAGCTGCCGATGGTGATGATGCGGCCGCCCTTGCCGAGATGGGCGAGCGCCGCCTTGCTGGCGATGATCTGGGCCCGCACGTTGACGTTGAGGAGCGCGTCGATGTCGGCGAGCGAGATGTCCTTGAGTTCGCCCACCCGAAGGATCCCCGCATTGTTGACGAGGATGTCGAGCCCGCCGAGCGCCGCGACCGTCTTCTCGACCGAAGCCTGAACGGCGGCGCCGTCGGCGCTGTCGGCCTGGATCGCAACGGCCTTGCGCCCCGTGGCCTTGATGGCCGCGACGACTTCCGCCGCGCGGTCGGCCGATTTCTCGTAAGTGATCGCCACATCCGCGCCTTCGGCGGCCAGCGCTTTGGCGATCGACGCGCCGATGCCTCGGCTTGCGCCCGTGACCAGCGCCCGTTTTCCCGTCAATGTCATTGTCGGCTCCTTTTGTAATGATCGACACAGAATTACTTAATGGCTTGATTCCTGGCGTCAAGGGAATTATGTGTTGTTCGTCACAGAAAGAAAAATGATGGCGATTATTGGCCGACCCAGGGAGTTCGACCGCGGCGCGGCGCTAGAGGCCGCAATGCTCGCGTTTTGGCGCAAGGGCTTCGCCGCGACCTCGATGAACGATCTGTGCGACGCGATGGACGTCCGCTCGCCGAGCCTTTATGCGGCCTTCGGCAGCAAGGAGGCGCTCTATCTCGAAGCGATCCAGCATTACGTCGGGACTGTCGGACCGCCGGTCTGGGACAAGCTGGCGGAAGGAGCGACCGCTCGCGCCGGCGTCGAGAATCTTTTGCTCGCGGCGACCGAAAGCCTGCCAGAATCCCACGTGACGCCCGCAGGTTGCATGGCGACGCTGGCCGCCGTCAGCGACGAATGGCCGGCGGGAATTGCCGAAGTCGTCAGGAAAATCCGGGTCGAAATGCTGGGCATGCTGCGGTCGCGGCTGGAAACTGGCGTGGCCAATGGCGAGCTGCCGCCGACGACGGACATCGAGGGCCTCAGCCGATTTTATCTCAGCGTCTACCAGGGGATGGCCGTCCAGGCGCGGGACGGCGCAGGCGCCGCCGAACTGAGAGGCGTCGTGGCGGCGGCGATGTCCGCCTGGCCAAGCAACGGGCCGGGATAATTCGCGTCATTTGGCGCAGAGCGCCGCGTGCGGCCTATCAATCCGTGATTCGAGAGAGGAGGGTCTTCAGAATCGGCGAGGAATTGCCCTTGCGGTAGCCGATCACGAGATCGACTTTCGGCTGCTCGCCCTTGAGGCGGCGGCTCACGATGGACCGGGGCAGAAGCCGTCTACGGAACACCGGCAGCGAGCCGACGCCGCTCGACGGCGGCACGACACGCCATGGCGAGAGCGACGCGAACGAGCGCGGTACGCCGTCGTTTGAGCTGACGGAGAAAAAGGGGACGCTAAGCGCTTATCGGGAGCACGATTTCGAAGCGAATCCCCAAGGGGTCGCTATGCCATTCGTGATGACCGTCGAGGCCCGTGCTGAGAAGCCGAATGAAGTTCATCCCCATGTGGCCGGCCTCGTTGACGTCAAAGCCCTCGGGAAATCCCACCCCATCATCCTCATAAGCGACCATGAGGCGCCCTTCCTCCTCATGAGCGCAGGAAAGGGAGATTTTCGTCGGCAAACCGGCCGGATGGGCATATTTCAACGAATTGGAGATGAGTTCTGCGGTGATGAGCCCGAGCGACAACGCTTTCTTTGCCGGCACCTGACAATCCGCCGGACAGTCAAAAGAAAATGATGTCGCCGCCGGCGTGAGAGCGCCCCGCAGACGATTACATATCTCTTCCAGATATTTGCGCAGCTGGACTGTTCCCGTCGTCGATTCACCCAAGAAACGGTGAAGCTTTCCGACCGTTTCTATACGGTCGGCAATTTCGAGAAGAAACGTCTGCGGATCCGATACATCACCACTCCTGGCTCGCTGACGAACCAGAGCGCTGATGAGTTGGAGACTATTTGCAATCCGGTGCTCGGCCTCTTTTCGATAAAAATGAGAACGTTCACCAGTGGAAATATCTGCTTCGATTACTGTTAACATAGAAACCACCATTTCGCTTCCTGCTGTACAACAAAACTCGAGCTATAGCAAGCATTATTACTTAATTAACCTAAGCAAAACAAGGAATTGCCTCAGTATGTGCCTCCTATACAATCGGCTATACATTGGGCGTTAACTCATCATACCCACTTGACAGAAAAGCCTAATTATGAGTAAGTGACCCAGTCTGAGCAACCACAGCCTCTTTGGAAGGAGCGTATCCATGTCGGCGGACCCTCGCGGCGAGCGTCTCCAGATCATGCTGACATCAGAGGAGCTTGCCGCCCTCGATCAGTGGCGGTTCAGCCGTCACATGCCGAGCCGCGCAGCGGCGGTTCGCGAATTGTTGCGGCGGGGTTTGGCGGCGGAGGGCTTCGACGTTTCGGACGGAAAGACAAAATCCGGCGATTTCGGCGTGATTGTCGATCTCAAGAAGAAGAGTTGAAGCGGCGGCCCTGACGAGAGCGGCAGCGCGCCGGATCCCGCGCATCCGCCGTGAAGCGCTTTTCGCAGGCGCGATTCCAGGCGACGATGCGCTGCGCGACCTGAAATTCCCAGTGTGAGCCTCGGTCGCGGCTCGGGACGATCCGCACGAGCGCGAGGCTTGAGGCCTTCACCACGAAAACGGCGCCATGCGTGCTAAGATGGGCGATCCCGCCAGATCGGACCGCCTGACCGCCCATGTCCTCCCGTTTCACCGCGCGCGTTGTCCCGTCCATCGCCACCATTGACGCGGCGGCGTGGGACGCCTGCGCCAATCCGCCGGGCCGCTCGTATGAAGAGGCCGAGGGCGAACGGTTCAACCCGTTCATCACTCACGCCTTCTTGCATGCGCTCGAGGCCTCGGGATCGGTCGGCGGCCGCTCCGGCTGGACGCCGGCGCATCTGACGGTTGAAGACGCAAGCGGACGCATGGTCGCCGCCGCGGCCTGCTATCTGAAGAGCCACAGTCAGGGCGAGTACGTGTTCGACCATGCCTGGGCCGACGCCTACGAGCGCGCCGGCGGCGACTATTATCCGAAGCTCCAGGTGGCCGTCCCGTTCACGCCCGTGACCGGACGCCGGCTCCTCGTCGCCGCCGATGCGCCCGAGGGCGCGCGAGAGGCGCTGATCGGGGCGCTCGGCCAATTGCGCAAACAGACCAAGACGTCGTCGATCCACGTCACCTTCCCGACCGTCGAGGATACGGAACGGCTGTCGAAACACGGCTTTCTGATCCGCAATGGCGAGCAGTTCCATTTCTTTTGCGACGGCTACGCCAATTTCGACGATTTCCTGGGCGCGCTGGCCTCGCGCAAGCGCAAGGCGATCAAACGCGAGCGACGCGACGCCCTCGACGGCGAAGTCACGATCGAGCCGCTGACCGGTTCGGCGATTCGACCTGAGCACTGGGACGCCTTCTTCAAGTTCTACATCCATACGGGCTCGCGAAAATGGGGGCGCCCGTATCTGACCCGCGCCTTCTTCGATTTGATCGGCTCGACCCTCGCCGACCGCGTGCTCCTGGTGATGGCGCGCCGCGCTGGGCGGTATATCGCCGGCGCGATCAATTTCATTGGCGACGACGCGCTCTACGGCCGCAACTGGGGCGCGATCGAGCACCGGCCGTTTCTGCATTTCGAGGTCTGCTACTATCAGGCGATCGACTTCGCGCTTTCGCGCGGATTGCGCCGCATCGAGGCTGGCGCCCAGGGCGAGCACAAGCTCGCCCGCGGCTACCGGCCGACCCTCACCTATTCGGCGCACGAGTTCGCCGATGCGCGCTTAGGCCGAGCGATCGCCGACTATCTCGGACACGAGCGGGCGGCGGTTGAGCGCGCGATCGCGCATTATGAGGGCTATGCGCCCTTCCGCCGCGGCGACGGCGCGCAAGGAACGCAAGAAATGGGAGAAGCCTTTGACGCCGAAGTATGAGTCCGACAACATTTTCGCAAAGATTCTTCGCGGCGAAGCGCCGTGCGTCAAGGTCTACGAGGACGATGTGTCGCTCGCCTTCATGGACGTGATGCCGCGCACCGAAGGCCATACGCTGGTCATCCCAAAGGCGCCGGCGCGCACGCTCTTCGACCTCGATCCCAAAGATTTGGCGCGGCTCATGCCCGCGGTGCAGAAGGTCGGGCGCGCGGTCATGGCCGGCATGAAGGCCGAGGGGCTTCTGCTCCAGCAGTTCAACGAACCGGCGAGCGGCCAGCAGGTCTTCCATCTGCATTTTCATCTTCTGCCGTGCTGGACCGGAGTGGCGATCCGTCCGCCGGGCGGCCCATTCCAGAACGCCGAAGCCCTCAAGCCGCACGCGGAAAAGATCATCGCGGCGCTGGCCCACGTGTAGGCATTCGCTCGCCCCTGCCGGCGGCTCAATCCGGGACGCTGACGCCTTGACCCATATGCACTACTTCCCCCTCGGCGCAGGCGTCGCGACCCTCTTCTTCGCGATTCTGCTCGGCCTTCTGTTTTTCATCCAGATCAGGCTGCTCGGTCGCGCCTATTCCGCGCTCGGCCTCGATCCCCGCGTCGCGACGCTGGTGCTGTTCGCCTCCCTGCTCGGCTCCTACGTCAATCTGCCGCTCGCGCGGCTGCCGGAGCAGCGAATCGTCTCGCGGGAGGTGGTGGAAATCTTCGGTGTCCCGTTTCTGGCTCCGGTCGCCGTCGATTGGCCGGGCACAATCCTGGCGATCAATGTCGGCGGGGCGGTGATACCGATTCTGCTCTCGTTCTATCTCCTCATGCGCTACGACCTTTGGGCGGCCGGCGCTGTGGCGACGGCGATTGTCGCCTTTGTGGTCCATCGGATGGCGACGCCGGTCCCGGGGGTGGGCATATCGGTGCCGACGTTCGCCCCGCCTCTGCTGGCGGCGGGCGTGGCGCTGGTGCTATCGCGGCGATTCGCGGCGCCGATCGCCTATATTGGCGGCAACCTTGGCGTGCTGATAGGCGCCGATCTCCTGAACCTCGGCCGCCTGCGCAGCCTCGGCGCTCCCGTGGCCTCGATCGGCGGGGCGGGGACATTTGACGGCATTTTCCTCACCGGCGTGATCGCCGTGCTGCTGGCGAGCCTGGTCAATGAACGAAGATAAACAGAACGTTACCAGGATGTGGCGCTTTTGCCACATTGGGTGACAAACACCTGTAGACCGCAAATGTCCGATAAACTCGTGCGGCGTCGAATCCTATAGTCCGCGTCATTGTTATTGGCGGCGGGGCGACGCGTGTTGCGTACGGCGTCGCGCCACAAAACGGAGACGAACAAAATGATGAATCGCTGGCTAAAGGGTGTCGCAGTTGCGGCGTTGACGGCCGTCGGGGCCGTGGCTGCGCAGGCGGCTGACCTTCCGACCAGAAAAGAGGCGCCGGCGCCGGTGTTCGTGCCGCCTCCCTTCACCTGGACCGGGTTCTACATCGGTGTGAACGCCGGCGGCATTTGGCCGAGCGGCAGCCGGAATGCGTCGATCTTCGACCCGAATGCGGGTATCGATGGCGCCTTCATCAATGCTGGGTTCCCGGGCGGTCTCGGATCGCAAAGCGCCGGATTCATCGGCGGCGGCCAGGCCGGCTACAACTGGCAGACCGGCGCCTTCGTGCTCGGTGTCGAAACCGACTTCGATGGGTCGACCCTCAGCAAGTCGTTCAATAACGTCGGCAGTCCGTTCGCCGCCCTTCGCTGTGGCACACGGTCTCGGGGGCGACTTCTTGACCGTTAATGGCAAGAACAGCCTGACCTGGTTGGGCACGACCCGCGGTCGCGTTGGCTTCGTCGCCACGCCTGACAATCGCCTGATGATCTACGGCACGGGCGGTGTCGCTTACGGCGGCGGCAATTCACAATTCAGCGCCTTCGACAATACGACCGGCTCTTTCTGGAGCGGCAACCCCAGCTCAACGCGCGTCGGCTGGGTGATCGGTGGCGGTGTTGAATACGCGATCACCAACAACATCACGATCAAGGGCGAATATCTGTACGCCGATCTCGGCAGCAGCAAGTTCAACAACATCGCAAACACCGCATCGCCATTTTTCCCGGGCATCACCGTGTCCGGAAAGATCGGCTAGAACGCCTCGATCTTCCGCGCGGGCGTGAACTACAAGTTCTGAGCCTTCAAAGCTTCGAACTCTGAATACCTTGGCCGGAGGAAAGGCGACTTTCCTCCGGCCTTTTTGCGTCTGCGTCGTCGCGGCGCTGCAGTGTAGGCCGCCGCGTTGAAAATCGGCGGCCGCGGTAAGCCGGCGCCGCCGCTTCCACGCTGTCCACCAAGTTGAAGGGGCGATCTTAAGCCCCGATCAAGTGTCGGCTTCTACTCTCGGTTGCATTCTTCACCGGCCGAGATTGCTCCGATGCCTGCCCTCGACGTTCCCGCCCTTGTCCTCAGCGGCCTCACCAAGAGCTTCGGCCGGCCGGCGGTCGATCGGCTCGACCTCACGATCGCTGCCGGCGAATTCTACGCTCTGCTCGGCCCCAACGGCGCCGGAAAGACGACGACCTTACGCTTGGTCGCAGGGCTTCTGCCGGCTGACGACGGCGACATCCGGATCTTCGGAATCGACGCCCGCCGCTCGCCGATCGAGGCCAAGCGAATCGTCGCCTGGCTCCCCGACGAGCCGATGCTGTACGACAAGCTCGACCCGCTCGAATATCTCGAATTCGTCGCCGGCCTCTGGTCAGTCGAGGCGCGTCGCGCCAAGCGGCTCGCGGAAGAGTTGCTCGAAAGCCTTGGTCTTTGGCCGCATCGGCGCGATCGCTGCGAGGGATTTTCGCGTGGGCTGCGGCAGAAGCTGGCGCTCGCCGGCGCGCTCATCCATGAGCCGCGGCTCCTGATGCTTGACGAGCCGCTGACCGGCCTCGACGCCGCCGCGGCGCGGCAGGTCAAGGACATTCTGACCGAGCGCGTGCGGGCAGGCGCGACCATCATCATGACTACGCATATTCTCGAGGTCGCGGAGCGGCTCGCGGACCGAATCGGCATCATCGCGCGCGGCAAGATGATCGCCGAGGGGACGCTCGATGAATTGCGCGCCAGCGTCAACGCCGATGGCGCGACACTGGAGACGGTGTTCCTCGATTTGACCTCTCAGGCCGGACGCGCCGCATGATTCGGCGCCTGATTCGCCGCTGATTCGCTCCTGGGCCGCCTTTCCTCGTTTCGTTCTGCACGATTTGCGCCTGAGCGCGCGCGCGTTAGCGTCGATGTTCGGCTCGTTGTCGCTGTGGCGGCTGGCGGCTCTGATCGCGCTCCTGTTCGTGGCGCTCCACATCGCCGCCTACCCGGTCGCCGGTTGGCTCATCGGCGTCGAAGACGGCCCCGATGGCGTCATGCGAATCATGGCGATCCTCGCCAGCGGCGCCGCGCTCGTCTTTCCCTGGATCGTCGGCCAGTCGATCGCGGACTTTACCCGCACTCTGTTTGGGCGCTCGGACCTCGAGTTGATTCTCGCTTCGCCCGTCGATGCGCACGCTCTGCTTGCCGCCCGCGCTTTGTCGATTTCGGTCGGGGCCGTCGCATCGGTGGGGCTATTGCTGGCGCCGCTCGCCGACGTCGCCGCTCTCAGGGGCCATCCGCATTGGCTGGCGCTCTATCCGGCCTTGCTTGCCGCCGGGCTCGCGGGGACGGGCTTCGCAATCATTCTATCGATGGGCCTGTTTTTTGCGACAGGCCCGCGACGCGCGCGCCTCTTCGGCCAGATCGCAGCGACAGCGGTCGGCGCGTCCGCCGTGCTCGGGGCGCAAATTGTCGCAATGCTGCCCGAAGGCATGCGAACAGCGATTCTCACAGCCCTCGCGCCGCCTGCAGATGCCCATGGCGAGCCGCAAGGCCTCCTGTGGGCGCCGGTGCGCGCGGCGGCGGCCGACCCGCACGCGATGCTCGTCTGGACAGCGTTCGGCGCCGTCGTCTTTGCGCTCGCCTGCGTGCTGTTCGGCGAGCGCTTCGCGCGCGTGGCGATCGCCACTGCGGGCGCGCCGGTTCAAGCCGGCGCCGCAGCGAGAGGGACGTCGCGCTTTGGCGCGAGCGCCAGCACGGCCTTGCGCATCAAGGAGCGGCGCGTCGTCTGGCGCGACCCTTGGCTGATGTCGCAACTTCTTCTGCAGGCCGCCTATACGACGCCGCTCGCCGTGATTCTCTGGCGCAGCGGCGGCCCGACGGGCACGGTCGGGGTCGCCTTCACGCCGGCTTTGGTCGTGATCGCCGCGCAACTCGCCGGCGCGCTGTCCTGGATCGCGCTCTCGGCTGAGGACGCGCCGGATTTTCTCACGACCGCTCCCCTGCCGCGCGCCGTCATCGAACGCGCCAAGATCGCCGCCATCGGCCAGCCGATCGCCCTCATTCTCAGCCTACCCCTTGCCGCATTGGCCTTCGCTTCGCCCTGGGCTGGGCTTTGCGCGCTTCTGTTCGGCGCCGGCGCGGTCGCCTCGGCCGCGCTGGTCAATCTCTGGCGCCAGGCGCCGTCGCGTCGTGGCCTCGTGCTGCGTCGTCACTCACAGTCGAAGCTCGTCGGCATGATGGAGCACCTGGTCTCGATCCTGTGGGCGATCGCGACGACCACCGCCGTGATCGGCTCATGGGCGACTGTGGTCCCCCTCGCGGCCGTCGCCGCGGTCCTCGCGCTCAACCGGAAGTGGGCGGCTCAAGCGTCGCCCGTGCGTGCGTGACGCAAGGGCTAGGGCCAAGCCCCGCGAGCCATTCGCCAAGTCTTGACTTTCAAGCCGAGCCTTGACCTTTGAGCCCATCGTTAGCACATCCCATCAAAGGCGTAGGGCTGGGAGCCAGTCTTGTCTCGACATACGTTGGGGCGTATGGGTCCATTTCGGAATTCGTCACGAGGCTCGCGGGGGTCAACTCAGGCCCGGCGTCGACGGTTTTGGCTAGCCCGTCGAGGCTTCGACGAGAAGGCGAGCGGATGAAGATCATACTTGCTCAGCCGCGCGGGTTTTGCGCTGGCGTTGTTCGGGCGATCGATATTGTCGAGCGGGCGTTGGCCAAGCATGGCGCTCCGGTCTACGTGCGCCATGAGATCGTCCACAATCGCCACGTGGTCGAATCGCTCAAGGCGAAAGGCGCGCGTTTCGTCGAGACTTCTGAGGGATGTGCCGGCGGGAGCCGTCACGATCTTCAGCGCCCATGGCGTCTCGCGAGAAGTTGAAGACGACGCGAGGTCGCGGTCGCTGCCGACCATCGACGCCACTTGCCCGCTGGTCACCAAAGTGCACAACCAGGGCCGGGGTTACATTGCCCGGGGTCGCGTGCTGGTGTTCATCGGGCATGCCGGGCATCCCGAAGTCGAAGGCACGCTCGGGCAGATTGACGGCGAGGTGCATCTCGTCGAAGACGAAAGCGACGTCGAGAAGCTGCCCATCGCGGTCGACACGCCGATCGCCTACATCACGCAGACGACATTGAGCGTCGACGATACCCGGGGCGTCATCGCCGCATTGGCCAGTCGCTTCAGCGACGTCGTGGGTCCTGATGTGCGCGACATCTGCTACGCGACACAGAATCGACAGACTGCCGTGCGCGAATTGTGCCAGGTCGCCGACGTCATCATCGTCGTTGGCGCCCGCAACAGCTCCAACTCCAACCGTCTGCGCGAGATTGGCGACGAGGTCGGAATTCCAAGCTACCTTGTCGCAGACAGCAGCGAAATTAACCCGGAATGGGTTCGCAACGCCGCTGTCGTCGGCGTGACCGCTGGCGCCTCCGCGCCTGAGATCGTTGTCGAAGAGGTGGTTCGAGCCTTGTCGGCGCTCGCGCCGTCCGAAGTGTCGGTCCTTGACGGTCCGGCCGAGACGGTTAGCTTTCGCCTCCCGGCGGAGCTTCGGAATTGACCCGGGGTTCGTTCTCTCTGTCGCGTTTTGCTATCTAAGGATCCTCCGTGGGCATACCATTCAGACAGGTTGTAAGGGTCGGCGCTTATGTCGTTCGGCAACACTTGGCCGGTCGCAAGCGCTATCCGCTGGTGCTGATGCTGGAGCCGTTGTTCCGGTGCAACCTCGCTTGCGCCGGCTGCGGCAAGATCGACTATCCCGACGCCATTCTTAACAAACGGATCTCCGTTGAGGACGCCTTGGCCTCGGTCGACGAGTGCGGCGCTCCGGTGGTCGTCATGGCGGGCGGCGAGCCGCTGTTGCACAGAGATCTGCCGAAGATCGTCGAGGGCGTCATTGCGCGCAAAAAATTTGCGATCGTCTGCACCAATGCGCTGCTGCTCGAAAAGAAGATCGATCAATACAAGCCGAGCCCCTATTTCACCTGGTCGATCCATCTCGACGGCGACCAGGAGATGCACGACAAGTCGGTCTGCGAGCCAGGCGTCTACGACCGCGCCGTTGCGGCGCTCAAGAAGGCCAAGGCGAAGGGCTTCCGCGTCACGATCAACTGCACCTTCTTCAACGACGCGGACCCGGAGCGTGTCGCCGCCTTCTTCGATACGGTGACCGAGCTCGGCGTCGATGGCATCACGGTGTCACCGGGTTACGCCTACGAGCGCGCGCCCGACCAGAAGCATTTCCTGAACCGCTCAGCCACGAAGCAGCTGTTCCGGTCGATCTTCGCGCGCGGAAATCAGGGCCGCAAATGGGCCTTCAACCAGTCGACCATGTTCCTCGACTTCCTGGCCGGCAACCAGACCTATCATTGCACGCCCTGGGGCAATCCGACCCGCACCGTTTTCGGCTGGCAGAAGCCCTGCTATCTGCTCGGGGAAGGTTACACCAAGACCTTCAAGGAGCTGATGGAGGAGACGGATTGGGACGCGTACGGCACCGGCAACTACGAGAAATGCGCCGACTGCATGGTCCATAGCGGGTTCGAGGCGACAGCCGTTCGCGATACGGTGACCAAGCCGTGGAAAGCGGCGCGTGTCGCGCTCATGGGCGTCAAGACTGAGGGTCCGATGGCGCCGGACATCCCGCTGGGGAGCCAGCGCGAGGCCCAATACGTGTTCGACAAGAACGTCGCCCAGAAGCTGTCAGACATCCGCCGGGCCGAGGCCGAGGAAAAGGCCCGGAAGAAGGCTCCGGCATCGCTTTAACGCCTGGAAAGCGGCCGTGCTGTCGGCCGCGAGAGCCCGCAGGCCGGCGAGTTGCCCTGGAGAGCGGATGAGCTCTCCGATGACGGCTAGAGCATTGATTCCGCCGTCGGATTGGACGGCTTTCAACACGAGCGGCGGCAAGTCGCGTTCGGCGGGATCGGCGACCGCGCGCAGAATCGCGAACGGGGCGCGCTGTTCGAGCGCATAGCGACCGGCGATCAGGCTTTCCATGTCGACCGCCGACGCTTCCGTAGCGCGGCGGAGTTCCGCCTTGGCGGCGGCGGTCAGAACTGGAGCAGCGGAGGCGGCCAGACGCTCGACGACGACGCGCGCTCCGCCGGCGCCCAGTCGTTGCGCCAGTGACGATGTCACGGCCTCGTCGGTTCTGACGGCGCCCTCATCCGAGACGACCTCCGCACCGAGAATGAGGTCGCCGGGATGGAGACGCCGGATCAAGCCCTCCGCACAGACCCCAGCTGACCACGAGAGACGGCCTGAGGCTCGCCGCTTCCGCGAGCCTCAAGCGCAAGGTGGGCGCGTCGCCGCAGAGCGTCGTGCGCCCCGGTCCCTCCAGGATCGCCGCCTCGCGCTTCAGTCCGCAGACGATCAGAACGCTGGCGGACGGCGGCAAGGCGGCGCGCCGTTTAGACCGATCGACTAGCCCGCCAGCAAGCTCTCCGTCCGCTCGCGCAAGGTCTTGACCAGGGCGTCGGCGCCACCGCCGCCGGCGAGGATCGAGGCGAATTCGTCGCGTCGGGTCGCCAGATCGCTGATCGTGCCATTGAGATAGACGTCGATCACGCGGCCGCCGCGAACGAGATAGTTGATCTGCACCGTCCGGCCGCCGGGTTGGAGCAGCTTGGTCTTGACGACTTCGCCGCCGCCCGAGGAGGGGCTCGTCTGCGGATCGACGACGAAGCTTTCGCCCGAATAGTCGGTCACCTGATGGGCGTAGTCGGCGACGAGGAAACGGGCGAAAGCGTCGCGAACCGCGGCTTGCTGGGCGCCTGAAAACTTGCTCCAGGCGGGGCCCGAGGCCAGCCTGGCCATGGTCCCAATATCGAAGGCCGACGTGATGGCGGGTGAGAAACGGCGGTCGCGTTCCCGCACGCTGAGTTGGCCGGCCGCTCGGAGCGTCGGCATCAACTGCTGGTAATAGGCCTCGATGCGGTGAGAGGCCTGCGCCTCAGCCGGCGATGTGATCGCGCTTAGCGAGAGAAGGGCGAGCAAGGCCGCGATCAAGGGCGTCGACAGGCTCAAGCGAAATGAGAAGGGTTTCATCTGCGGGGGATTCCGTTTGCTCGGAGGGAAGATCTTTTGGGCCAGCCGAGTACATTGTTCGAGGGGCTCGCCGGCGCAAGGCCGGGCCCGGCTTCTACCGCTATTTTGGGAATCGAGTCGAGACTTGGTCGTGCGAGGCGCGTGGATTGGATGAGGGCATCAATTTTTTCAATGGCTTGCTCTTCCTCTCCCAGAACACCGCCCTTCCCGCGGCCGAGCGCGACACATCGTCGACAGCCTGCTAGAGTGGGGTAGCTCTCCTCAGAACAACAATCGGACATTGACGGAATGAGATATTGCATCGTCGGCGCTGGATTCAGCGGCGCGGTCATCGGTCGCGCGCTTGCTCAAGCCGGGCACGACGTTCTGGTGGTCGACGAGCGCTCGCATGTGGCGGGCAACTGCCATTCGCAGCGCGATTCCGAGACCGGCGTCATGACGCATGTCTACGGTCCCCACATCTTCCACACGGGCGACGAGCGGGTCTGGGCCTATGTCCAACAGTTCGGAATCATGCGCCCTTATCGGCACCGCGTGCAGGCGGTCTCTGCGGGATTGGTCTATTCCCTGCCGGTCAACCTCCTGACCATCAACCAATTCTTCCGCAAGGCCATGGGGCCCGAGGAAGCGGCCGCCTTTGTCGCCTCGAAAACCCGGAAAGTCCCCGAACCGGCCAATTTCGAGGAGCAGGCTCTCAGCATGATCGGGCCCGAACTCTACGAGGCCTTCTTCCGTGGCTATACGCGCAAGCAATGGGGGCTGGATCCCACCCGCTTGCCCGCTTCGATCCTCAAACGCCTGCCGCTTCGCTTCAATTTCGACAATTCTTATTTCGCCCACCCCCATCAGGCGATGCCGGAGCGCGGCTACACGGAATTGGTCGCCGCCATCCTGGACACGCCGCGCCTCGAGTTGCGACTGGGCGCAAAATTCGAGGATTTGACCGAGCCGTTCGCGCATGTGGTCTATAGCGGCCCGATTGACCGCTATTTCGGCTACAGTTCGGGCAGGCTAGGCTACCGCACACTGGACTTCGAGGTCTTCAGGGCGAAGGGCGACTATCAGGGCTCCGCCGTCATCAATTACTGCGACGAGGCTACGCCCTTCACCCGCATAACGGAGCACAAGCACTTCGCACCCTGGGAAAAGGACCAATTTGAGGGCACGATCCTGTACCGCGAATTCAGCCGGTCCTGCGGCCCGAACGACATTCCCTATTATCCAATCCGCCAGACTGACGAAGAAGCCATGCTGAAGAAATACGTCGACCGGGCGATGGCGACTCCCGGCGTGACCTTCGTCGGTCGGCTGGGATCCTATCGTTATCTGGATATGGATGTGACGATCGGCGAGGCGTTAACCGCCGCCGATGGGATGCTCAAACGCATCGCCGGGGGCGCCGATATTCCCACATTCTTCGCGCAGCCGCTGACGGGGCACTAAGAGGGCGCGAAAAGCTAAGGAGTCGGCAGTCAGTCCAAAAGGCCGAGCTTCTCTTTCTTCGGCATCGACCGTGCAAATGCAATTCCCGACCATAGCCCGTAAAGGATTGTTCGGCACTTCGCCAGTGCGAATTTGCCGCTCTTGATAGACATGACCATGTCTCTAAACGACCTATAGATGAATTGAATCGTATCCTTCGATGAAAGGCCATCGTATTTCAAATTGACGAACAGCCTATTCCGATAAAGCCAATGATATTGCGCTATCTTGCGAGGGTCCTGCTCAACAAATACGCGTTGAGACGCGTCTCCGGACTTCAGATGCTTAGTCTTGCTTTTTCCGACCTGAAACAGTTTTGTGAAGCGAGCGAGACGGCGGCAATATTCGGTGTCATCGGCCCAGATGAAGAATTCTTTCAAAGGCAGCCCGACTTTTCGCACCAAGTCTGTTGAGACGAGGAACGAAACGAAAGTCAGCGACTTCATTTCTATAAGGCCGTCCGCTAGATAGCGGGCGTACTGAGGCATATTGTTGTTTCCGGGTCGCTGACTGATGGGCTGGACGTTGATGCTTTCTCCGTTCAGATCGAAAACGTTGCTGCCAAGAACAGCGTCCTCGCCGACAATTGCCGCCGCCGCCACCAGCTCCGCCATAGCCGCTGGCTCCGGTTCGCAATCATCGTCCATCAGCCACATGTGCGTGCAGGGAAGGGAAAGAGCGGCCCGCATTCCCTCATGGAAGCCGCCGGCGCCGCCAGTGTTTTCCTCCAGGCGAATTGAGTGGAAATCCGCGCTGCGACGCTCGGTCTCGCTAGCAAGGAACTCGCGCGTCGGCTCATCGGAAGCATTGTCGACGACCACAAGCTCTCTGACTGGGTAAGTCTGCGAGTCAATCGCCTCGAGACATCGTTTAAGAAGCGCTGGACGGTTTCGCGTTACGACGACTGCCGCTACAGTAATCACGAGCGCAAGTCCTTAATCTATAAAAGCCGATGAATTATTATCCTGGCGGCGTCGTTTTCTTTCGGCGGCCTGAGATTGACGCGAAAATGAACCATGTCGCCGCCCGCCTTGTCAAGCACGGCGGGCTGCACGCCGCACCGTAAGAAGCGCGAATCTTTGACGATTGCGTGAATGCGGGAAGCGCGCGTGTTCGCGATTGCGATCGTCACAGAGAGCGATGAGCGGCCCTCCGAGGCGCCATTTCCGCCGCAAGGCCCGCGCTAGCACGAGCGCCCTATCCTGGCGGCGGTTCGGGATGCGTGCGTTTGACGGTAGCGGGATTGGGGCTTAGAATTCATCGGCTGCAAAGATCGCCCCTCTTGAGGGCGACCAAGAACGACAGGGTGCGGACTGCGTCCGACCTGATCGGCACAGTGTCGGCAAAACTGTGAAAAGGCGAGTAGCCGACGAGAGCGGCCAAACACGCGCGCCAGGGGGAACCGCAATCATCGATGGGGGACGAGCGATCGTTTGAGGTTTATTTAGGCGTTGCGCAAGTCTAATCCCGTATCTCGGGTCGCAGGGGTGAAATGTCGACAAGACCGATCAGAGTAAATTTTATCGTCAATCTTATTTCTCCGATGACGCGGATCGTCGTCGCGCTCGTGACCGTTCCGCTTTATCTGCATCACATCGGTGACGCCCGCTACGGCGTGATGTCGATCGTTTGGGTCCTTCTTGGCTTGTTTGGATTTCTTGATCTCGGGCTGTCGCGCGCCGTCACCAACGCGCTCGCGAAGCTGCGTGACGCGCCGCAGGCGCACCGTGCGCGTGTGCTGCTGACGACGTTTGGTCTCAACGTGGGGATTCGGCGTGTTTGGTGGCGTCGTCCTCTATGTATTCGGCGGACTTTTGCTCAAACATTTCATATCGATGCCGGACGAGATCAGAGCCGAGGTGTCCGGTCGCTTCCCTGGATCGCTTGTCTTCTCCCGCTCACGCTTCATTTCGGCGGCTGGCGCGGGTGCTCTGGAGAGCCGCGAACTCTTCCTGCTTGTGAATTCGATCCAGATTTTCACAACGACTCTTGCTCAAGTTGCGCCAATCGTCGCGGCTATTTTCGTCAGTCCCTCGCTTACGTTGTGATTCCCACCGCTGTAGTAGCGCAGGGGTTGGGCGCGATCGTGATTCTCGCCGTCGTCTATCGTCTAGAAGGGCCGTTCTCGCTGCGTGCGATCGACTGGGAGAAGCGCGGAAATTGCTCGGCTATGGCGGCTGGATGTTCTGCCACGCAGGTGGTATCTATCCCGCCGTCGCCTCCGCCGATCAATTTATCATTGGGTCGGTGGTGGGGGTCGCGGCGGTCGCTCACTACGGGGTGCCGATGAGCCTTGTCCAAAGGAGCGCCGCCATCCCGACGGCGCTTCGGGCGGACCTTCTTTCCCCGTTTGTCCAGCCTGTCCGGCGATGCGGCTCACGCGCTCGGAACGCGCGCGCTCTCAATGATGGCCTTCGGCTTCGCCGCCATTTGCGCTCCGGCGATCATCCTTTCTCACACCTTCTTCCGATATTGGATCGGCGCTGACTTCGCGGCGGCCGCGGCGCCTGTGGCTCAATTGCTCTTCCCCGGCATATGGATGTCGGCGCTTTCCCTCGTCGGCTTTCACTCTCCTGCAAAGCCAAGGAAGAGCCGATTTGACCGGCAAAGTGGCGATTATCGAAGCTCTGCCGTGTATCGCAATCTTCTGGGTGTTGACGGTCGCATTTGGGATTGTCGGCGCGGCTGCCGCGTGGACCCTGCGATGCGCAGCGGAAGCATCGGTGATGCTCTGGCTGTCCGGAATGAAAAGAGGAGATTTCCTTCTCTTGCTGCCCCCAGCCGCGCTTTTGGTGGCCAGCCTAATCATGGCTCGCGTCCTCGGCTCCAACCCGGTCATAACCTTCCCGGTCGCGGTGTTCATCGGAGCTATGTCTTTCGTTCTTGGCTATTCGTTTTCCGAGGATTGGCGCTCGCTCACTCTGGCGCAGATCAATCGAGCGCGCGTTTTCCTCAGCAATCTGACCAACCGAGTGAGGCGGTCTCCGTCAGTCAAGACATCCGTACAAAAGTGAAACCTTAGAGTTTTAGCCAAATGGATTCACGTGAGAAGATGGAAATGAATGTAGGCGCTCACTCAACTAAATCGATAGCTCCTCAGCCGACGCTGTTGTGGGCACACAAGGCGGCTATTCGGGCGATCGGCAAGCTACCTCAATTTGATTACATGCCGTACCGCGCTTATAATAAACTGCTTCGTCTTCTCAAGCAAGACTATATTGGAGAAACGTACTTTGGTGCGCTGATGCGTTGCAATCCTTCTGACTTGATACAATCGTATGTGTTTCATTTTGGAGTTTGGGAGCCTGAAATTTCGCATCTCGTCGGCCAGATACTCAGGCCTGGCGACGTATTTGTCGATATTGGGGCGAATGTTGGTTACGATACCTTGCTTGGTTCCTCTCTTGTCGGCCCGCAAGGGCAAGTTATCTCCATTGAGGCCTCGCCAATTGCGTTCGCGCGGCTGAAGGAAAACATCGCCCTCAACAAATCAACGAACATCCGAGCCGTGAACGTCGCTGTTTCCGACCGCGTGGGCACGCTTGACCTCTTTGACCTTCAGGGAGCGAATAGTGGCGCGGCGACCACCCTCACCGGCAGAGGGGGCAAGCTTATCGCCTCCGTCGAGGCGCTTCCGCTCGCCCAAATTCTGACGCCGGCTGAAATGGGACGCGTCCGGTTGATAAAGATCGATGTCGAGGGAGCAGAGGGGACAATCTTAAGCGACCTCCTCGACAATATCGAGCGCTTTCCCGCGTCTATGGACGTCATCGCAGAATTAGCGGTGGAGGACGATTTTGAGGCCTCTCGCCAGGTATTCAACCGGATGACGCAAGCCGGATATTACGCTTATGCGATTGAGAACGACTATGATAAGGGTCGATATTTGTCGAACCGGCCCTTATCCCCGCTGGTTTTGACGGATACACTGCCCTTGGCGCAATGCGACGTGCTTTATACGCGGAAAAAAATCGCGGACGTCGCCTTCAAAAAGCAACCAGTAGTCTAAGCGTTCTTACGAACTGGGGCGACATAGCGACCGGCGCCTAGTCCCGCGCCCCGCGACGACAGGCGTCGCCACCCTTCCTGGCGGCGTGGGGCAAGAACGATCCCTTCTTCCCGCCGCCGGGCGCGCGTCGTCTTCCGGGTTCGGTCGCGCCCCCACACTCGTGCATACCGCCTGCAACTGAGCCGCCGCTGGTCCTGAAGCAGCGGGTCGACGACTCTGCGCAATCTTCGGACTGCTCCTAAACCGCAGAACCGCGCCCATTCATTCGCTTTCCGATGCTCGTGGCGGCGCGGGACACGAGCCGCCGCGTCAGCTCAGGCCTCGCGGCAAGATAGGCAAGATATTTGGCGTATTGGCCGGACCGTTTGTAGGTTCGAGCAGTGTTAGACTGAAGAAGGAGAGTCATAGTCTTCCGGAAAGCATCTATGGCTCGCTTGAGCGTCGGATCGATACGATCCTCATACTTTTGGCTTAGCATGTCGCCTACGCTCTGAATCTTGCGGTAGTCTTTTAACGACCGGGAGTGAGGCGAACGCCCAGACGGCGCGTTGGGCACTGAGTAGATGTAATAAGCTTCATTGATCATGATGATCTTAGCGCCGTTGAACAGACTTTCGACATAAAGCACCAGGTCTTCGGAGAAATTTATGCTTTCATCATATTCTAGTTTATGGTCGGCAAGAAACTTGCGGCGCATGATGGGCTTCATGAGCCCAAAGGAAGCTTTTGAGATATTAAAATCGTCTTCCCCGCGAAACATGTCGAGGAGGGAAATCTGCTTCTGGGGCTCCGGAAGCTCGTAGTAGGGCGGTCTGAATTCCACATCTGCGACGATGTCCCACATCACCAGATCATCGGCGACGAAGTCGGCTGATGTCGCACGGGCGACTTCCGACAGGCGCTCAAGCCGGCCCGGCTTCCAGGCGTCGTCGGCATCAAGCAAGGCGATCCAGTCCGCTTTTGCCGCACGTAGACCGACATTGCGCGCGGCCGATGGGCCGCTATTGGCGGGGGTTGAGAGCAGGCGAAGGGAGGGAATCTCCCGCCCCAGCGCCCTCACGACCTCGACGGTATCGTCGGTCGAGCAGTCGTCGATGACGAGAATCTCGAGCGGCGGAAACGTTTGCGCCGCGGCGCTTCGGATGGCGCGTCCGATAATGCGTGAAACGTTGTAAGCTGGGATGATGACGGAAAAGTCCATCGGCCCTCCTGGTCGATTGCTATCGCTCGCCGAGACCGGCCTCAGGGTGGAAAAGGCAACAGATGCCTCGGATCGATTGCTAGCAAACTCTCGAAATGAGTAAAAGAACCGCGGCCGGCCCCACGACGAAACGCCGTCGTCGCGGGCATGCACGCCCGCGACAGAGCGCGCCGGGATAAATGGACGGCAGTCCTCACGAACAGCGGGCGGAATTGAAACGAGAGAACCCCCGCCGATCCGACCTAATCGACGAGGGCTTCCCGGTTATGCGCGCTCTCAAAGGTCAGGCGGCGTTGCGCCGCACGATTAGCGCAATGGTTTTCCGTTCAAAACGGGTACGAATACGCTCCCGCGGCATAAGGGGCCGTGCGCGTGACGCCGGCGATGTCGGTGGTTGGCGCGCCTGCAACTCCGGCGCCAATGGCCTGCGCGCTTGACTTGAGCAGGACAGTATAAGTCAACGTCGCGGGATTGAAGTTGACAAATTCGCCCTTCGCCCCCTCGGTCTCAATGATATTGCCATTCATATAGGTTCCAGTTTGGCTAATAAATTGTACGACCCCGTTGACGTACCACGTGATGAACGGCCCCGGGCCGCAACACAGGACGACATTGTGATCCGGGACAACGCCGGTATCGCGCGTGTCGATGTTGAGCTGGCTCGTAAGATTGTTCCGCACGATGGTGTTGGTGCTTAACGGACCTTCGTGCGAGGCGCCGCCGACGTTAATGGCGGCGATACAACCGGGGACCGGGAAGAGACCGTCGTTAAGCACAGTGTTGTTGGCAATCAGGCTATTATGGATGCTTCCGAAGGCAATCGCGTTACAGGCGCTGGTGATGACGACATTGTTCGTCACCGTAACGTTCGTCCAGTCCTCGTCGAAGGCGTCGATCCCCTGCAGATATTGCGGAAACGCCAGCTGCGGGTCCGTCTGCCGGACCACCAGGTTGCTGTCGATCAGGATGTTTGAAAAATAGTTCAAAGCGGCGCCTGCGGCGAGCGGGCCGTTCTGCCCTTGCATCGCGTCTTCGTGATTGCCGTCGCCGACATCGAGGTTGTCGTGGATTGTGTTATGCGTGATCGCGAGGTTGTTCGCGGCATAGTCAATGGCGTCATCGCCGAAGTGGTCGATGACGTTGTTAGTGAAGAGCAAGTTGTTTGCGGCCAGGATCGCGCCAAAGCGCACATTCTGGATGTGCGATCCAGCCAGCGAGATGCAGCGCGTGTTGGGCTCACCGTTCGTGCCGTTGCCGGCCAACCCGGATGCGACAAAGCCCCAGCGCCCCTGCGCAACCCACTGCGCCTTGCTCCAGCCAGCCGTGCTATCGGCCGAGCTGATTTGCATGTTCTCCAGGATGATGTCGGTGGTCGGATATGCTGCTCCCTGATCCGTAAGGCCCACAAGAGCCTGAGTATTGCCGTTCGTGCCCATCAGGCTCTGCACCTTGATGGCGTTGAACACCCACTTGTTCGTGCGATCGAGCAAGAGGGTCGAGAACACCGGGGTCTGGCCCGGCGCGGCCTCAACCGTCACAAAGTCCGAATTGGTGGTCGGCTGGTTAAAATTACCAATGCTTACGTCGCCGTAATTGCCGCTCATCAGCATGAGCGCGTCGCCGGGCTGGACTGGCGGGTTTCCGAGCTGGTCGGCGACCGCAGCGCAGCACTGACCGTTGAAGGCGTGGTTGTAGGGGACTGAGGAAAGGAGCGGACGTGAGTAGCCAGGTACCGTGACATTGGCGCTCCACCCCGCGCTGAGCACGCCGGAAAGGCTGTTCCATGGACTGGCCTGGGAACCGTTGCCCCCGGCGGCCGGCGTCTTGCCGTGCACCGGGTCAATATACCAGACATGTCTGGGTGTCGGTGACGGGACAGAACAGCCACTATAAACTTGGGCCGCCCGTACAGGAACAGCGCAGGCGAGTAGCAGAATCACGATACAGCCAAGTGTCTTCATAAAGCCTCTCGTTACCTGGACAATGTTGATATGTATTATGCCCTCGGGCAACCAATATCATGCTCAGCCAATGCTCTCAATCACCAATATTGTTGACCCTCGATAGTTTGGGTAAATCGGCGACCTGGGCAATCTCAAAGGACAAGACTTGGCGGGAAGTTGGCTGAGGCGCCATAAGACCAGGCGACGCTTCGGCACGGCTCGCAAACGGCGCCCGACGTCGACAAGGGTCGAGCCGCGCGACGCATGCGCGGGCGGGGCTAAGGATGTTGTTTTGGGGAAAAACCGGCGCGGCCCCCCATCGACACACGGGAGCCTGAGACGCGTCTCAACTTGCATTTAGCGCAGATTACATTTGGGTCGAGCCGGCCCTTGTCGCCGCGCTCGACAGCCCGTCATGAGACGGGCGTTCTTCCGAACGCCCTTTGGAGCGCGGCCGGCGCGGTCAGCGACCGCGCCGACAGCGCCCGATTCGACGCAGTTGCAGTCTGGCGAGCAATTGCAGAGGTCGTCTAGGCGACGAGGCCCCTCGAACCTCGGGTCGCCGCCTGAAGCCTCAGCCGATCAGTTCTTCGGCTGGTCCTTTTGGGTTTCGCCGCCGGGCGCGTCCGTCGCCGGCGTGGCGCCGGGCGTCGCCGCGCCCTCGGTCCCGGGCGCTGGCGTGGCGCCGGGCGCCGCTCCGCCATCCGTCCCGGGCGCCGGGGTTGCAGGGGCCGGCGCGGTGGCCGTCATGATGCGGGTATAGTCGCCTTCGAACTTCGCATCCGCCAACGCAGACTTGGAGATCGCCTCGGCGCCCTTCCTGCCGATATCGACCCGGAGTTCGCGTTTCGCGAACTCATTGGCCTGGTCGGTGGTCAGCGGCTTTTGATCGACGGACGTCACCTTGAAAAAGCTCGCGGTTCCTCTGGAACGTATGAAGTAAATGTCGTCGGGCTTGCGGGCGTCCAGCACTTTCAGCATTTCGGCGGGCATGGTCGCGCTGTCCAGGGTCGCTGTTCCGCGGCTGAATTTGATGTTCATCTCGTTCAGCTTCGCTTCAACCTGATCAAGCGACTTGAAATCCTTCGTCGCCGCCGCCAGCGCCTCCACGTCCTTCGGCGAGGTGAAAGAAATCTGGTCGACCTGGAACAGCTCCCGCTGGTCGAACTGCTTTGGATGGCCTTGGACGTAGCTGTCGATTTCGTTCTTGGAAACCGCGCTCATCTTGGACGACAGGTCGCGCTGAACGAAGGCCCCGGCAAGGATCTGCTCGCGTGAGCGCAGAAGATCGAGATGAACGGTCGGTTCGCGATCGAGCTTCGCCGCAACCGCCTGCTGCACCAGGTACTTGCGCTCGACAATGCGCGACAGCGCCGCCTTGAGGATCGGGTCGCTGCGCTTATCGGCCGGCACATTGGCGAGGCGAAGCTCGTTGTCCAGCTCCTGCTGCGTCACATCATCCGGGCCGACGTGAGCGATGACCTGGCCGACGACGGCCTGCTCCGCTTGCTTCTTGCCGCATCCAGCGAGCAGCATCGCCACCGGCAGCGCGCACGCGATTGCAGCGATGCGCCATCGGCGCCGAGACATTGGCGTTATATGCAGCAAAACTCTTCTCCTGAGTACAGCGAGACGACGCATAGACGCGGGAATATCGCGAAATCGTGACGAAAGCCCTAGCGGACGAGAATTCGAGCTCCGCGCCGCCAACCCTGGCCTACGCCCGAACCTGCTAACATATTTTACCGGGTTTTCGCACCGACGAATGTGTCGAGCGGCCGTCATACATAACGTAGAAGGTATTTACGAGGACTGCAACGGTCCCGGCCCATTTCTTCTCCTGCACTGGCGCCTCGCTCGCTTCGTCTTGCCGGGCCGGGATGAGATCTCTCGCGCCGTCCGCGCGCCTCAGTCGCGCGCCCTGCTCCATGACTGCGGGCTGAAACTTATGGGATCCTTACGCCCGGCCGCCCAATTCGCAATCGAAAGCTTACGCGGGCCGGGGCTAAGAACCGCTCCAGCAAGGAGGCGATCATGCTCGACGTCGCATTCGTGGTGCTTGGTTTTGCGGTTTTGGCGCTGATGGGTGTCTACGCGCTCGCCCTGCGTCAGCTTTAGGAGTCAGGCGATGGGTGAACCGATCATCGGACTGGTCGTCGCTATCGGGCTCGGCCTCTACCTCCTTTACACGCTGGTCCATCCGGAAAAATTCTAGATCAAGAAGGTGATGCGATGACGCTCGTTGGTTGGGCGCAGATCGCGCTTGTACTCGCTTTGGTGCTGGGCTGCGCCGTACCGCTCAGCAAATTCATTGCGAACGTTTACGCAGGCGAGAGAAACTTTCTCAGCCCGGTCATCGGACCGGTCGAGCGCGGCTTTTACCGCTTGGCAGGCGTTGATCCGGCGCACGAGCAGGACTGGTTTGTCTATACGATGGCGATGCTCGCCTTCACCGTTGCCGGCTTCTTGGTTCTCTACGCAGTCCAAAGGCTCCAGGGCCTGCTGCCGCTGAACCCGCGCGGCTTCGATGCGGTGGCGCCGGATCTCGCCTTCAACACCTCGATCAGCTTCATCACCAACACCAACTGGCAGAATTATTCCGGCGAGACGACGATGAGCCATCTGACCCAGATGCTCGGCCTCACCGTGCACAATTTCGTCTCTGCCGCGACCGGCCTCGCGATGGCCTTCGCGCTAGTGAGGGGATTTGCGCGCTCCTCGGCGACCACCGTTGGCAATTTCTGGGCCGATCTGACCCGGATCACCCTCTACATTCTGCTGCCGATCGCTTTGGTTGGCGCAATTGTGCTCATCGCGCTCGGCGTGCCGCAAACGCTCGCCGGAGCAGTTGACGCAACGACGTTGGAAGGCGCGAAACAGACCATCGCGATCGGGCCGATGGCGAGCCAGGAGATCATCAAGGAGCTCGGGACCAACGGCGGCGGCTTCTTCAACGCCAATTCGGCTCATCCGTTCGAGAACCCGAACGCCTGGACGAACCTCATCGAAATCTGGGCGATTCTCCTCATTCCGATTGCCTCGGTTCTGGCGTTTGGACGCATCGTCGGCGACCTGAAGCAGGGCTGGGCGGTTCTTGCCGCAATGGCGGTCTTCGTGATCGTCGGGGTTCTCGTCGTTTATTGGGCCGAGGCCTCGTCAAATCCAATCCTGGCCGCCCTCGGCGTTGATCCGTCGATGGGCAACGTCGAAGGCAAGGAAGTCCGCTTTGGCCAAGCGATGAGCGCGCTCTTCACCACCGCGACGAGCGGCACCAGCACCGGCGCGGTCAACGCCATGTTCGATTCCCTCACCCCGCTTGGCGGACTGGTCCCGATGTTCAATCTGCTTGCCGGCTGCATCTGGCCAGGCGGCGTCGGCTCCGGACTCTACGGCTTTCTGGTCGTCGCGATCATCGCGGTGTTCGTCGCCGGGCTGATGGTCGGCCGCACGCCCGAATATCTCGGCAAGAAAATCGAAACCCGCGAGATGAAGCTCGCAATGCTGGCGGTGCTGATCTATCCGCTCGTGGTGCTTGGGTTTTCCGGCGCGGCCGTGCTGCTGCAGACAGCGCTCGACAGCCTGAACAACAGCGGGCCGCACGGCCTCTCGGAGATCATCTACGCCTACGCGTCGACCAACGCGAACAATGGCTCGGCCTTCGCTGGCTTGAACGGCAATACGCTCTGGTTCAACTCGACGCTCGGCATCGCGATGCTGCTCGGCCGCTTCGCCTATGTTGTTCCCGTGTTGGCCTTGGCTGGATCGCTGGCGGCGAAGAAGAAGATTCCGGCCTCGGCCGGCACCTTCCCGACCGACGGGCCGCTGTTCGTTGGCCTGTTGGTCGGCGTGATCGTCATTCTCTACCTCCTGCAATATTTCCCGGCGCTGTCCCTGGCGCCGATCGTCGAGCACTTCCTGATGCTCGACGGCAAGACCTTCTGATTGGAGATCGACATGGCTTCGAAAGCCACGCCGCAAGGCCTGTTCGACAGCAAGATCATCGCCAGTGCGGCGATCGACGCCCTGCGCAAGCTCAACCCGCGGGCGCTGGCGAAGAACCCGGTCATCTTCGTCACCGAAGTGGTGTCGCTGATGGTGACCCTGTTTTTCATTCGCGATCTTGTGACTCACAACGGGACCGCTTTGTTCTCGGGCCAGATCGCCGCCTGGCTGTGGTTCACGGTGCTGTTCGCCAATTTTGCCGAGGCGGTCGCCGAAGGGCGCGGCAAGGCGCAAGCCGACGCTTTGCGCCGCACCCGCAGCGACACCCGCGCCAAGCGCTATATCGATACGGAGAACCTTGGCGGCGTCGTCGAGGGGGTGAACGCGCTCGATCTTCGCCTGGGCGATGTGGTGCTGGTCGAAGCGGGCGAGGTCATTCCCGGAGACGGCGAAATCCTCGAAGGCGTGGCGTCCGTCAATGAATCGGCGATCACCGGCGAGTCCGCGCCCGTTATTCGCGAAGCCGGCGGCGATCGATCGGCCGTCACCGGCGGAACGACCGTGCTCTCCGACTTCATCAAGGTCAGGATCACCGCCGCGCCGGGCTCGACCTTCATCGACCGCATGATCGCCCTGGTCGAGGGCGCCGAACGGCAGAAGACGCCGAACGAATTGGCGCTGTCGATTCTGCTCGCTGGCCTCACCATCATCTTCCTGATTGTCTGCGTCTCTCTCTGGCCGATCGCCAAATATTCAGGGACGGTCCTCTCCGCGACCGTCTTGATCGCGCTGCTCGTCTGTCTCATTCCGACGACGATCGGCGGCCTGCTCTCGGCGATCGGCATCGCCGGCATGGATCGACTCGTCCGCTTCAACGTCATCGCGACCTCCGGCCGTGCGGTCGAGGCGGCAGGCGACGTCGATACCCTGCTGCTCGACAAGACAGGGACGATCACCTTCGGCAATCGCATGGCGACGGAGTTCCTGCCGGTCAGCGGCGTGAGGAGTCAGGATCTCGCCGCCGCGGCGCTGGCCTCGAGCCTCGCCGACGATACGCCCGAGGGCCGCTCAATTGTCGCTCTCGCCAAGGGCGATTTCGGCCTCCCGGAGCCGAAGCTCGATCCCAAGACGACCGTGGTCGTGCCGTTCACTGCGCAGACCCGCATTTCGGGCGTCGACGTCGCTGGCCGCTGGATCCGCAAGGGCGCGATCGACTCGATCCTTCGCTATCTCAAGCTGCCGATTGAAAAGACGCCGCTCGAGTTTCGTCAGGCGGTCGAGCGGGTCGCAATGTCCGGCGGCACGCCGCTCGCGGTCGCCGAGGAGGGCCAGTTGCTGGGCGTCATCCATCTCAAGGACATCGTGAAGCCCGGCATCAAGGAGCGTTTCGCGGCGATGCGCGCCATGGGCATCCGAACCGTCATGGTGACCGGCGACAATCCCGTGACCGCCGCCGCGATCGCCTCCGAAGCGGGCGTCGACGACTTTCTCGCCGAGGCGACCCCGGAGGACAAGCTCGCCTATATCCGCAAGGAGCAGTCCGGCGGCCGCCTGATCGCCATGTGCGGCGACGGCACCAACGACGCGCCGGCGCTTGCGCAAGCCGACGTCGGCGTCGCGATGCAGACCGGCACGCAGGCCGCGCGCGAAGCCGGCAACATGGTCGATCTCGACTCCAATCCGACAAAACTCATTGAAATCGTCGAGATCGGGAAGCAGCTCCTGATGACGCGCGGCTCGCTCACCACCTTCTCGATCGCCAATGACGTGGCGAAATATTTCGCCATCCTGCCGGCGATGTTCGCGGCGACCTATCCGGTTCTCGGAACGCTCAACGTCATGCGGCTTACGTCGTCGCAGTCGGCGATCCTGTCCGCGATCATCTTCAACGCGCTCATCATAATCGCCTTGATTCCCTTGGCGCTGAAGGGCGTCGCTTACCGGCCGGTCGGCGCTGCCGCCCTGCTCAGGCGCAATCTTCTCATCTACGGCCTGGGCGGCCTCATTCTGCCCTTCATCGGCATCAAGGCGATCGACGTCGTCATCGCCGCCCTTCACCTCGCTTAAAGTTTCAGGCTCGACCATGCTCCAGCATATACGCCCCGCGCTCGTTCTCATCGTCCTGTTCAGCATCCTCACCGGGCTTGTCTATCCGCTCGCGGTGACGGGAATTGCTCAGATCGCCCTGCCCTATCAGGCCAACGGAAGCCTGATCCAGAAGGATGGCGTCGTCGTCGGCTCGGCGCTGATAGGGCAGTGGTTCAAGAGCGACCGCTATTTTCATCCGCGTCCCTCGGCCACCAGCGACACAGACCCCAACGATTCGACGAAGACGATCGACGCGCCCTACAACGCGACCAATTCCTCCGGCTCGAACCTCGGCCCGACCTCGCAAAAGCTCGTCGACCGGGTGAAGGGCGGCGTCGAAGCCTGGCGTGCGATGGCGGGCCCCGGCCCGGTTCCCGCCGACGCCGTCACGACATCGGCCTCCGGCCTCGATCCCCACGTCTCGCCTGAGACCGCCTTGGGCCAGGTCGCCTCGGTGGCGAAGGCGCGGGGCTTGCCCGAAGACCGGGTGCGCGCGCTCGTCCAAGGCGCGATCGAGGATCGGTCTTTGGGGTTGATCGGCGAGCCCAGGGTCAATGTTTTGCGGCTGAATTTGGCGCTGGATGGGTTAAAAGCGTCGTGACGACCCATGAGCCCCAATGGCCCAAACCAACCGACCTGACGCCGGACGCCCCGATCCGGACGCGCTTCTGGCGGCCTTCCGCCGGGAGACCGCTGGCCGGCTGAAGGTTTTTCTCGGCGCCGCTCCCGGCGTCGGCAAGACCTACGCCATGTTGCAGAACGCGCGGCGCCTGAAGAACGAAGGCGTCGATGTCGTCATCGGGCTCGTCGAGAACTCATGGCCGCGCCGAGACGAGCGCGCTCGTCGAAGGGCTCGAAATCTTACCCCGGCGCAGGATCGAATATCACGGCCGCACCCTCGAGGAGTTCGACATCGACGCGGCGCTCGAGCGCAAGCCCAAGCTGATCGTCGTCGACGAGCTCGCTCACACCAACGCTCCAGACAGCCGGCATCCGAAGCGCTGGCAGGACGTGCAGGAGCTGCTCGATGCGGGAGTCAGCGTCTGGACGGCGCTCAACATCCAGCATCTCGAGAGCCTCGCCGACGTCGTGTCTCGCATCACGGGCGTCGCCGTGCGCGAGACCGTTCCCGACCGGGTCTTGCAGGAGGCCGCCGACGTCGTGCTGGTCGATCTTACGCCCGACGAGCTCATCCAGCGCCTGAACGAAGGCAAGGTCTATGTGCCCGAGACAGCGCGGCGGGCGACGCAGAATTTCTTCACCCCCGGCAATTTGACGGCGCTGCGCGAATTGGCGCTCCGCCGCACCGCCAGTCGCGTCGACGACCAGATGGTCGACTATTTGCGGGAGAAGGCGATCGAAGGCCCGTGGGCGGCGTCCGAGCGCCTGCTCGCTTGCGTTGGGGCGGACGAGGTGTCGGAACGGGTGATCCGGCGCGCAAGCCAGCTCGCGACCGGCCTCAACGCAGACTGGATCGCCGTCACGGTCGAGACCATCGGCGAGGCGAGCGACGCCAAGCGCGCCAACCGGCTGGCCAAAGTGTTCGGCCTGGCCGAGCGCTTGGGCGCGCAGACCATGCGCCTTCAGGGCAACGACTATCCAAGCGACATTCTAAGACTTGCGGCGCGCGAAAATGTCACGCAGATCGTGCTCGGCCAGTCGCGGGCAGGACTTTTGCGTCGCATTCTCGGTCGCTCGCTGCCGGAGGCGCTGATGCGCCGCGCCGGCGGAATAGAGATCCATATTGTTCCGGGCGAAGAGGCGCGACCGTCGCTGTGGCCGCGTCTGAAGCCGTTTCTCAGCCGAAGGGGGCTTGGAGCCGAGCTCGCGGTCGCGCTTGTCTCGGTCGCCGCCGCCGTCGCTGTCGCCGAAGCGCTCTCCGCCGTCCTCAAGCTCCCCAACCTGTCGATGATCTTCCTCACCGCGGTCCTGTTCTGCGCGGTGCGGTTTGGGACGCGCGCCGCGGTCCTCGCATCATTGGCGTCGTTCGCAGCTTACAACTTCTTCTTCATCGAGCCGATCTACACGTTCACGGTTGCGCAGCCCCAGGAATTGTTCGCGCTTCTCATTTTTCTTGCCGTCGCCGTGCTCACCGGATCGCTGACCGGGCGCATTCGCGACCAACGGGAGATGGTGATCGGGAACGCGGAAGTAACTCAGTCGCTCTACGATTACTCGCGCAAGCTTTCCGGGGCGTTGCGCGCTGACGACGTGCTGTGGGCGGCCGCAGCGCACTTGCACGCGACATTCGGCGGCCGCATCGTGCTTTTGGTCGCGGAGGGGGACGAACTGCAAATTCGCGCCGCCTGGCCGCCCGACGCGCAACTCGACGCCGCCGCTCTCGGCGCCGCGAACTGGGCGCAGCAGAAAAAGGAGCCCGCAGGCTGGGGCACCGGAACGCTGCCGCGCATCGCTTATCAGTTTCGGCCGCTGCTCGCCACGCGCGGGTCGATTGCGGTATGCGGCTTCGAGCCCCATTCCGCGGATCAGCCGATCACCGCGGAGGACGAGCGGGCGCTGACCGCCATCCTCGATCTGACGGCGATCGCGCTCGACCGGGCGCTGCTCGCGCGCGAAGCGGTGAATGCGGCGACGATGCAGGAAAACGAGAAGGTGCGGGACGCGCTGCTCGATTCGCTCTCGCACGATCTGCGCACGCCGCTGTCTTCGATCGCCGGCGCGGCGACGTCGCTGCGCGCGCTTGGCGACAAAATGAGCCCGGCCGAGCGTCTCGAACTCCTGTCGTCGATCGAAGAGGAGACGGGGCGCCTCGCGCGCTTCGTCGCCAATTTGCTGGACATGTCGCGGATCGAAGCGGGCGGACTCAAGGTCAATCGCGATCTGGTCTCCATCGCTGATGTGGTGCAAGGCGCCGTCGAGCGCAGCCGCAAGGCGTTCCCAGGCGAGCCTGTGCGCGTCAGCCTTGCGCCCGACCTGCCGTTCGTGCGGGGCGACGACAAGCTGCTCGAGCAGGTGCTGTTCAACCTGCTCGACAACGCGCACAAATACGCGGGCGACGCTGGCGCGATTGTTCACGCCCGCCAGGAGGGCGACGAGGTCGTGCTGAGCGTCACCGATGAGGGTCCCGGCATCAAGTCGGCGGAGCTCGAACGCATCTTCGAGAAGTTCTATCGTGGCGGACGCTCGGACGGGCGCAAGGCGGGCACCGGGCTTGGCCTCTCGATCTCGCGGCGCCTGGTCGAAGCCATGGGCGGGACAATCGTGGCGCAGAGCCCGGCGGTGCGCCGGCGCGGCGCCCGATTTGTCGTGCGCCTTCCCGTCGCCCAGGCGACGCCGACTGCATCGAGCCCGGCCGCATGAGCGGCCCGCGCGTTCTGGTGGTCGATGACGAGCCGCAGATTCAGCGGTTTCTCACCGTCGCGCTCACCGCCGCCGGCTTTCAGGTGCAAACGGCCGAGACCGGCGCCCAGGCTTTGCGGCTCGCGGCGACCGGCGCGCCCGATCTCATCGTTCTCGACCTCGGCCTGCCCGATCGGGACGGCAAGGACGTTCTGCGCGACATCCGCCAGTTCTCGACGACGCCGGTGATCATTCTGTCCGCGCGCGATCGCGAGGCGGAGAAAATCGAGGCGCTCGATCTTGGCGCGGACGATTATGTCGAGAAGCCGTTCGGCATCGGCGAATTGACGGCGAGGCTTAGAGCCGCGCTGCGACACGCGGCCCAATCAGCCCAGCCCGTTCAGCGGGTGGAGGTGGCGGGCGTCGTCATGGACTTCGACAAGCGTCTCGTCACCCGCAACGGGGAACCGATCAAGCTGACGCCCAAGGAATACGACCTGCTCGCGGTCCTCTTTCGCAACGCCGGCCGAGTGGTGACCCATCGCCAAATTCTGGCCGCGGTCTGGGGTCCCGCGCACACCGAGGACACGCAGTACCTCAGGGTCTTCATCGGTCAGCTCAGGGCCAAGATCGAACGCGATCCGACGACGCCCACGATCGTCAAGACCGAGCCGGGCGTCGGCTATCGGGCCGCTGAGCCTTGAGGCGCGCGCCGATCCCCCGATAACGGCCCTGAACAATTCTTTGGCGCCCTGCTTTGTTTACGGGCGCCTACCTCCGCGAATCCTTGGAGAATTGTTGGCACGCTCGTTGCGAAGCGGACCTCTGGCCCCCAGTGGGGTCGAGCTTCCGCCGCCCTGCTTCACGGGCGCAAGCGACGAGGGTGAACATGTCGTTGACGAGACGGATATTTCTACGCGCCGCTGGCGCGGCCCTGGGAGGGGCGCTTGCGCTTCGGGAGCCACCGCGGCGTTCGCGGCCGACGATACGATCAAGATCGGCATTCTGCATTCGCTGTCCGGCACGATGGCGATCAGCGAGACCACGCTCAAGGACGTGATGCTGATGCTGATCGACGAGCAGAACAAGAAGGGCGGCGTGCTCGGCAAGAAGCTCGAGGCGGTCGTGGTCGACCCCGCTTCGAACTGGCCGCTGTTCGCGGAGAAGGCCAAGGAGCTGATCGAGAAGGACAAGGTCTCGGTCGTATTCGGCTGCTGGACTTCGGTGTCGCGCAAGTCGGTGCTGCCGGTGTTCAAGGAGCTCGAACTCGATGCTCTTCTATCCCGTCCAATACGAGGGCGAGGAATCGGAGCGCAACGTCTTCTATACCGGCGCCGCGCCGAACCAGCAGGCGATTCCCGCCGTCGACTATCTGATGAGCGAGGACGGCGGCTCGGTGAAGCGCTGGGTGCTCGAAGGCACCGACTACGTCTATCCGCGCACCACCAACAAGATCCTCGCCGCCTATCTGAAATTGAAGGGCGTGCCCGACGAAGACGTGATGATCAACTATACGCCGTTCGGCTTCTCCGACTGGCAGACCGAAGTGTCGAAGATCAAGGCGTTCGGCTCGGCCGGCAAGAAGACGGCCGTTGTCTCCACAATCAATGGCGACGCCAACGTGCCGTTCTATAAGGAGCTCGGCAACCAGGGAATCAAGGCGACCGACATTCCCGTCGTCGCGTTCTCGGTCGGCGAAGAAGAACTCGCCGGCCTCGACACCAAGCCGCTGGTCGGCCACCTCGCCGCGTGGAACTACTTTGAGTTGATCGACACCCCTGCGAACAAGGACTTCATCGCCAAGTGGCATGAGTTCACCAAGAAGCCGAACCGCACCACCAACGACCCGATGGAGGCGCATTACATCGGCTTCAACATGTGGGTGAAAGGCGTCGAGAAGGCTCAGAGCTTCGAGCCGGACAAGGTGATCCCCGCGATGATCGGCGTCGCGGTCCCCAACCTGACCGGCGGCATCTCGACGATGATGACCAACCACCACATCACCAAGCCCGTCTATATCGGCGAGATCCAGGCCGACGGCCAGCTCAATACGGTCTGGCAGACACCGGCGCCGGTCGTGGCGCAGGAATGGTCACCCTACCTGGAGGGTTCGAAGGACCTGATCGCCGACTGGCGTGCGCCCATGTCCTGCGGAAACTTTAACGTCAAGAGCGGCAAGTGCGGCGGCTAACGCGAGCCTGAACGCGGCCGACCATCGTCGACCAGCAGCAGGAGCCCAGTAGGGCTCCTGCTGCGCTCTCAACGGGAGCCGGATTTTTCGCTGCACCCCGCCGCACGGCGCGACCGAGATCGAGTGTCGCAGTTGAAAGGGAAATGATGACGTCGCTGAAAGCCCGTCGTCTTGTCGCTCATCTCGGCGCCTTATGCACGATTGGGATCTTCGCCCTCGTCGTCTTCGCAACCGCCGCCCGAGCCGACGCCGTCGATGACACGCTGGCGAAGTTTCTGGACGACAAGTTTCCCCAAACCGCGGCTGCGATCGGAGAATTGTCCGCCGAGGCGCCGCCTCAAGCCGCAGCCATTCTGGAGGCGCTCGGCGACAATCGCCTCATGATCGATCCCGCCGATCATGTCGTCGCCTACAAGACTTCCGCGGGCGCGTTGCTCAACGCTAGAACCGGCCAGCCCATCCCCGATTCCAGCGCCACCGCCTTCAAGAAGGTCCGCGTCAACAACGCGCTTCGAAGCGCCATCCAAGGCGCAATGGGATCCCTGACCCTTGCCAATCCCGACCCCGAAAAGCGCCTCGCCGCGGCCGAGGACGTGTTCAGGACGCACGACGCCAAGGCGTTGCCGGCGCTTCAGGTCCAGCTGGCTAAGGAAACGGATCCGCGCGTCATCGCGGCTTTGAAGCTCGCCCAAGCGTCGATCTTCGCCACGAGCGACAGCGCTTCGCCACAAGACCGTCTCTCGGCGATTGCAACGCTGAAGGAGCGCGGCGACCAGGACGCGCAGAGCCTCATCGACGGAATCACGCAGAAGGCCACCGACCCGGCAGTGAAAACCGCCGCCGCATCCGCCCTTAGCGCGATCCATACCCGCCTGGCTTTGTGGGGCGTGGCCCAGAACCTCTGGTACGGTCTTTCGGCTTCGTCAGTCCTGCTGCTGGCGGCGATTGGCCTTGCGATCACCTTCGGCGTCATGGGCGTCATCAACATGGCGCATGGCGAGATGGTGATGCTGGGCGCCTATTCAACCTATGTCGTGCAGGCGCTTCTGCCGCCTTCGTTGCAGAATTGGTCGCTCGCTTTCGCTATTCCTCTCGCATTTGTCGTTGCCGGCGTCGTCGGCATCGCAATCGAGCGTCTGGTGATCCGCTTTCTCTACACCCGACCGCTCGAGACGCTGCTCGCGACCTGGGGCGTGTCGCTCATTCTGCAACAGTTGGTCCGCAGCCTGTTCGGCGCCGCCAACCGCCAGGTCAGCAACCCTCCTTTCATGTCAGGCGCGTTTGAACTCGGGGGTCTGTCGATCACCACCAACCGGCTTTGGATCATCGTCTTGTCGGCTGTCGTATTCATCGGGCTCCAGCTCGTTCTGCGCGCGACGCCTTTCGGTCTTCAGATGCGCGCGGTGACCCAGAACCGACGCATGGCCGCGTCGATGGGCATTTCGACGGCGCGCGTCGACATGCTGGCCTTCGGGCTCGGATCGGGGGTGGCGGGAATCGCCGGCGTCGCGCTGTCGCAGATTGACAATGTCTCGCCGAACCTCGGCCAAGGCTACATCATCGACAGTTTCATGGTGGTGGTGTTCGGCGGCGTCGGAAACTTATGGGGCACCGCCTTTGGCGCCCTTCTGATCGGGCTCGCCAACAAGCTGCTCGAGCCGCTGATCGGCGCGGTCCAGGGCCAGATCGTGCTCTTGGTCTTCATCATCCTCTTCATTCAGAGACGGCCGCGAGGGCTCTTTGCTCTGCGCGGGCGCGCGGTGGAAGCATGAGCGCCCGGCTCGACCAGCTTGGCCTGGTTTTCATCGCGATCCTCATTGCGGCGGCAATCCTGGTGCCGGTGCTGTCGCTTGGGGTGACCGCCAATTCGCCCTTCTACCTGCCCGCCCTATCTGGTGCAGCTGCTCGGCAAATATCTCTGCTACGCGATCCTCGCAGTCGCGCTCGATCTGGTCTGGGGCTATTGCGGCATTCTGTCGCTCGGCCATGGCGCGTTCTTCGCGCTCGGCGGCTACGCGATGGGCATGTATCTCATGCGGCAGATCGGGACGCGCGGCGTCTACGCCAATCCGATCCTGCCGGATTTCATGGTGTTTTTGAATTGGAAGGAGCTGCCGCTCGCCTGGTGGGGATTCAACTGGCTCCCGTATGCGATGGCGATGGTGGTGCTGGCGCCCGGCCTCCTGGCGCTCGCTTTCGGCTGGTTCGCGTTCCGCTCGCGCGTGACCGGCGTCTATCTCTCGATCATCACCCAGGCGATGACCTTCGCCTTGTTCAAGGAATTCTTCCGCAACGACTTCGGCTTCGGCGGCAACAATGGCCTGACCGATTTCAAGGACCTACTCGGCTTTTCGCTTCAAACCGCCTCAATGAAAGCCGCACTGTTCTCGGCCAGCGCCATCGTGCTGATCCTCGCCTACGTGGCCTCGCGCGCCATCATTGGCTCGAAATATGGCAAGGCGCTGGTCGCTGTGCGCGACGCGGAGAGCCGCATGCGCTTTCTCGGCTACCGGGTCGCAAACTATAAGCTGTTCGTCTTCGTCGTTTCGGCAATCATCGCCGGCATCGCTGGCGCGCTCTATGTGCCGCAGGTTGGCATCATCAACCCGAGCGAATTCGCGCCGGGGAACTCAATCGAAGCGGCGATCTGGGTTGCGGTTGGCGGCCGCGGCACGCTGATCGGCGCTGCGATCGGCGCAATTGCCGTCAACTTCGCCAAGACCTTCTTCACCGGCGCCTTCCCCGAATATTGGCTCTATGGTCTCGGCCTCCTGTTCGTCCTGACCACTCTGTTTCTGCCGAAGGGCCTACTTGGATTGGCGCTCAAGAGCCGCGAGCCGAAACCGCGTCAAGTCGTGCCGGTCGAGGCCATCGAGGAAGGCGTCGAACCGTGAACGAAGCCGTCAATCCAACCCTCACCCAATCGCTCCTTTATCTGGACGGAGTGAGCGTCTCGTTCGATGGTTACAAGGCTTTGCGCAGTCTGTCGCTGATGCTGCAGCCCGGCGAGATGCGAGCGATCATCGGCCCCAACGGCGCCGGCAAGACGACGATGATGGACGTCATCACCGGCAAGACGCGCCCCGACGAAGGCGAGGTGATGTTCGACGGGCGCCATGATCTGACCAAGCTCGACGAAGCCGAGATCGCGACGCTTGGGGTCGGCCGCAAGTTCCAGAAGCCGACCGTGTTCGAGAACCACACGGTCGAAGACAATCTCCTGCTCGCGACCAAGGCGCCGCGCAGCGTGCGCGCGACGCTGTTCGGGCGCGAAGATCCGAAAACGCTGGAGACGATCGACGTTATCCTCGCCACCACCCGGCTTGCCGATCATCGCGCGCGCATCGCCGGATCGCTGTCGCACGGGCAGAAGCAATGGCTCGAGATCGGCATGCTGCTGGCGCAGGACCCGAAACTCCTGCTCGTCGACGAACCGGTCGCGGGCATGACTGACGCCGAAACCGTCGCAACCGCCGATCTTTTGCGCGAAATCGCGCGGGATCATTCGGTGATCGTGGTCGAGCACGACATGCACTTCGTGCGCGAGCTCGGCGTCAAGGTGACGTGCCTTCACGAGGGCTCGGTGCTGGCCGAGGGCACGCTCGACCAGGTGAGCGCCGACCCGCGCGTCGTCGAAGTCTATCTGGGGCGGTGAAAGCATGCTGACCGTCGACAGAGTCGATCTTTTCTACGGCGCGGCGCAGGCGTTGCGGTCCGTGTCGGTCAAGGCGCAGACCGGGCGCATTCTGACCGTTCTCGGCCGCAACGGCGTCGGCAAGTCGTCGCTTTTGCGCGCCATTGTCGGACAGCACATGCCGGCGTCCGGCTCGATCCGCTGGAACGACCAGGACATGACGAAGATGACGCCGTACTCTGCGGGCCAAGGCCGGCTTTGGCTATGTCCCGCAGGGACGCGAGATCTTTCCGCTCCTAACGGTGCGCGAGAACCTCATGACCGGCTACGCCACCCGACCGCGCAACGAGCGGGCGATCGACGACGAGATTTTTGCGCTCTTTCCGGTGCTCAACGACATGCTGGGACGGCGGGGCGGCGACCTTTCGGGCGGCCAGCAGCAACAGCTCGCCATCGCGCGCGCGCTGGTGACGAAGCCCAAACTTCTCGTTCTCGACGAGCCGACCGAAGGCATCCAGCCGTCGATCATCAAGGACATCGGCCGCGCGCTCGTGCATCTGCGCCGCAAGGGCGAGATGGCGATCCTTGTCGTCGAGCAGTATTTCGAATGGGCCCGCGACATCTGCGACGACTACGCGGTGATGGACCGCGGCGTCGTTGTGCTCGCCGGAACGCGCGAGCAGATGGACGAGACGCGGTGCGCGCGCGGATGACGGTCTGAGGGCCGCACGGTGCGGGTAGGTTTTCAGCGAAATCGTCATTGCGAGGAGCGCAGCGAAGAAGCAATCCAGGGATCATAGGGCGATGCCCTTCATCAAGTCGCCGCGTCGCTGCGCTTCTCGCGATGACGGTGAGCGTAAGACTAAGACAAGCCTTAGTGCGCGGCCTGGGCCGGGACCTTCGCGGGGCCGACGTTGCGAAGGAAAGGCACTAGCATCGTCGCAAAGATGAAGCAGACCATGATGGCGAGAAAGGCGTCGGCGTAAGCCAAGGTCGACGCTTCGCGGTACGCGAGAGCCCAGAGCTGCTTGAGCGCCGCCTGGTATCCGGCTTGCTGGCTCCCTGGAATCGCCGCATAGCGCTGCGCGACTTCGTTCACGAGCCTCGTCATGGCGCCGTTGGCCGGCGTCAGGTTCGACACGATCGCATGGAAGTGAAAATTGGTGCGGTTGTTGAGGACCGCGCCGCAAACCGCGATGCCGACCGCGCCGCCGAGGTTGCGCATCATATTGAACAAGCCGCTCGCATATTTGAGCCGTTCCGGTGGCAAGCTGCCGAGGCCAAGATTAACGCTTGGAGCGACCGCGAACACCTGCGGAAAGCCGCGCAAGATCTGCGGCAGGAAAAGTTGCGCCGCGCCCCATTCATGGGTAATGAAGCTGAAGCTCCACATCGACAGACCGAACGACGCGAGGCCGATCATCATGAGCCAGCGCGTGTCGAATCTTTTCGCAAGCATGACATAGACCGGCACGCCGACAAGCGACGCCATCCCGGTCGAAAAAACGGCCATGCCGGTCTGCCAGGCGCTGAATCCGCGCACATAGCCGAGAAACAGCGGTGTGAGATAGATGGTCGAGAAGATGCCGATGCCCGTGATGAAGGAGAGGATGCAGCCGAGGGTGAAGTTCCGATTTCCGAGCGCCCGCAGGTCGACGACCGGCCTTGCAAAGGTGAGGCTGCGGAAGACGAACAGGGAGCCCGCGACGACGGCGATCATCGCGCAATCACGGATGGTTGCGTCGTCGAACCAGTTCCACCGCGATCCTTCCTCGAGCACGTATTCCAAGGTTCCGAGGGTCATCGCCAGGAGGATGATGCCGGGATAGTCGGCTCCCTTGAGCAACGGGAGATCCGGCTTCGTCGATCTTCACCAGAATCGGCACCAGGATCGATATGGCGATGCCGGGCACGACGTTGAGCGTAGAAGAGCCAGCGCCAGTCGAGCGTATCGGTGATGAAGCCGCCGATCACGGGTCCGAGCGTCGGCGCGACCGACGCGATCGCGCCGACGACGGCTGCGGAATAGACGCGCCGCGGACCCTGGAAATAGTGAAAGGTCGAAGTGAAGACGATCGGGATCATCGACGCGCCCAGCATTCCTTGCAGCGCGCGGAAGACGATCATGCTTTCGATGTTCCAGGCGAGCCCGCACAGCATGCTCGCGATGGTGAAGCCAACGGACGAAGCCGTGAACAGCCAGCGAGTCGAGAACACGCGCGTGAGCCAGCCCGAGAGCGGGATCATGATGATCTCGGCGATGAGATAGGCGGTCTGCACCCAGCTGATCTGATCCTGCGCCGCGGACAGGCCGCCGCCGATATCCTGGAGCGACGAGGCGACGATCTGGATGTCGAGGAGTGCGATGAACATGCCGACGCACATCACCACGAACGGACCCAGGCTCCACACCCAGCTCCGCTGGGACGGCGCTGCCGTGGAGGGAAGGGCCGCGGCGCTCATGGCGCCTCTCCCGAAGACGATCGCGTGTCGACGCCGACATTTGCCGACAGGCCCGGTCTGAGACCACGCAGCATCGGGTCGTCATCGAGCTTGATGCGAATGGGAACGCGCTGAACGATCTTGGTGAAGTTGCCGGTGGCGTTTTCGGGCGGGATCACGCTGAAGATGGCGCCCGTCGCGGGCGCCATGGTGAGCACATGGCCGCGAAAGACATGGCTCGGCAGCACATCAGCGACGACGGTCGCCGCTTGCCCTGGTGCCATATGCTCAAGCTGGCTTTCCTTGAAGTTGGCGTCCACCCAAAGGTCATGCGACGGGATTACGGTCACGAGATAGGCGCCGCCAGCGACATAGGCGCCGACTTGGGCGGCGCGATTGCCGACATAGCCGTCGATCGGCGAGCGAATATCGGTGTAGCCGAGGTTCAGCTCGGCTGTATGCTGATCGGCCTCGGCCTGGGTGACATCGGCCTTGGCGACGGCGATCTCCGCGTCCAGAACAGTGAGCTGCTGCTTGGCAGCGTCAAACCCGGCCGCGGACGATTCCACGCTGGCTTCAGCCGCCAGGTTCAGCGACGAAGCGCGCTCCGCATTTTGCCGTGAGCCGGCGGCGGTCTGCGCAAGGTCGCGATACCTTTGGTCGTCTTGCTTGGCGAAAGCTGCTTGCGCATTCTTCGCGTCGAGGTCCGCCCTCGCTTGGCGGATCGTTGTTTGTTGCATCGTTTGTTTGCGCTCAAGACTGTCGAGGGTGGCCTTACGCGCCTCGACAATCGCGGCCGCGCGGTCGGCGGCGGCGCGAAAGTCACGGTCGTCGAGACGGATCAGCGGCTGTCCGGCGCGGACATATTCATTGTCGCCAACGAGGATCTCAGCCACGAATCCAGCCACGTGCGGCGATATCGGCGTGACATTGCCCCCGGCATAGGCGTCGTCGGTGCTCTCGATGAGGCGCCCCACGCTCCAATATTCATACCCGTACCGCGCCCCGACGAACGCGATGATTCCGCCTAGCGTCGCGTACGCGAGCCATTTTAGCCGGGCTCTCGTCAGCAGTCCGGCTGGAGCTGCCTGGGTGTGTTCGCCCGCGATGGCGCTCATCGCTATCTCCTTTGTTTCTATCTTTTTGTCGCCGAGCCACGAAGAGCGTATATACGCCCATATGGCGCAACGGATTGAAGCTGAGCGAGATCCGCCCGGTCCTTGCCTGTTAGATCGTCTAGGCGACTGCGGCGCCTTCCAGGGGAAGGTCGGTCGCCGCAACCTCATGCAGCAACGCCCGCAGACCAACGGTTCGCTCCTTGCCGAACGCGGTCGCAAACTCTCGTTGCGCATCCTTCCAGCCCTGGAACCCGGCCCGCAGTCGTTCGAGGCCGGCGTCCGTCAATCGCAGCTCCTTGCTGCGACGGTCCGTGCGGCCCGGATTGATGCTGATCAGCCCGTCGCGCTCGAGCGGCAGGATGTTCCGGCCAAGTGTGGTGCGGTCCATCACCATTTCCTCGGCCAGCGCATTGATCGTCATCGCCCCGTGCCGCCTCAGCCGGGCGAGGATGGAGAACTGGGTCGTGCGCAGGCCTACCGGGGCCAGATGCCGATCGTAAAACTGCGTGACATGGCGCGCCGCCTGACGGACGGCGAGGCAGGTGCATTCCTCGAGCGGCGGCAGCTTATCGGTCGACATTTCCAACTCTCGTCCTTGACATTAGGAGTATGTACGCGTATTTAAGCGCATATACGCACAATGTCAAGGCGAGATCAGGAGTTCCTCGGATGACCCATTCCCTCGGCACGGCCCTTGTTACCGGCGCCTCGTCCGGCATCGGCGCTGTTTACGCCAACCGGCTCGCGAAGCGCGGCTACGACCTTATCCTCGTGGCGAGAAACGGCGAGAAACTGAAATCCTTAGCCGCGCGACTGACGTCAGAGACGGGTCGGTCCGTCAAAGTGATCCCCGCCGATCTCGGCGACAAAGCGGCGCTGGCGAAAGTCGAGGCTGTGCTTCGCGACGATCCCAGCATCACCCTGCTCGTCAACAACGCCGGCACGGCCGCCCTCACGCCGCTCTTGGACTCCAACGTTGATCAGATGGAGGCGATGATCGCGCTGAACGTCACGGCGCTCACGCGCCTGACCTATGCCGCTGCTCCCGCCTTCGTCGCGCGCGGCGGGGGAACGATCATCAACATCGGATCCGTGGTCGGAATCGTGCCTGAGAGGCTCAATGGCGTCTACGGTGCGAGCAAGGCCTATGTCCTGGCGCTCACTCAGTCGCTGCACCACGAGCTTGGCGAGAAGGGCGTCCGCGTTCAGGCGGTGCTGCCGGCCGCGACCGCGACGGACATCTGGGAAAAGGGCGGCTTCCACCACTCGAAACTGCCGGCCGGCACCGTGATGTCGACTGAGGACATGGTCGACGCCGCGTTGATCGGTCTCGACCAGGGCGAAGTGGTGACGATTCCGCCGCTTCAGGACGGCGACGATTGGACCCGCTTCGACGAGACGCGGCGCGCGTTCGCGCCGAAGTTCGGCAATTCGGCTCCAGCGCCGAGATATCGCGCCGCCGAACCTGCTCGGAAGATCGCGTAATCGCAAGGACGACATTCGAGGATCAAGTCATGACGTCACGTTCTGTGGTGATTGCGGAACCTGTCCGCACGGCGATCGGCGCCTTTGGCGGAACCTTGAAGGACGTGCCGGGCGCCGGATCTCGGCGCCGTCGCGATCCGCGCCGCGGTCGAGCGGGCCGGCCTCAAGCCCGAAGAGATCGAGACCGTCGCGATGGGCAATGTCATTCAGGCCGGGACCAAGATGAATCCCGCCCGTCAGGCGGCGGTCCAAGCCGGCCTGCCGGTGACGGTTCCCGCCATGACGGTGAACCGGGTCTGCGGTTCGGGGGCGCAAGCGATTGTGTCCGCGGCGCAGGAGATCCTCTTGGGCAACGCCAATGCCGCCGTCGCCGGCGGCATGGAGAGCATGGATCAGGCGCCTTACCTCGTCGGGCGCGGTCGCTGGGGCTATCGGCTCGGAGACGGACAGCTTTACGACAGCGTGCTTCGCGACGGACTCAACGACGCCTTCTCCGGCGAACACTCGGGCTGGCATACCGAGGACCTGGTCGAGAAATATCAGGTCACGCGCGAAGCACAGGACCAATGGGCTCTGCGCTCACAGCAAGGCTTTGCGCGCGCGCAAAGCGCGGGACATTTCAAGGCGCAGATCGCTGCGGTCCAGGTCCCCAGCAAAAAAGGGCCAACGCCATTCGATCAGGACGAAGCCAATCGTCCCGACACGACGATCGAGGCGCTGGCGCGATTGAAGCCTGCGTTTCGTCCGGACGGCGCGATCACCGCCGGCAATGCGCCCGGCCTGAACGACGCGGCCGCCGCCATGGTGCTCGCGGACGAGAGCTGGGCCGAGAAGCGCGGCCTTCAGCCGGCCGCGCGTCTCGTCGCCTACGGCATTGCCGCGGTCGAGCCCGGCATGTTTGGCCTGGGGCCGGTGCCGGCCGTCAAGCAGGCGTTGCAGCGCGCCGGATGGGAGATCGGCTCAATCGAGCGGGCGGAGATCAATGAGGCGTTCGCGGCGATCGCCATCGTCGTCGCGCGCGAGCTCGGCTTGTCCGACGAGATCGTCAACGTCGATGGCGGCGCGGTCGCCCATGGCCACCCGATCGGCGCGACCGGCGCAGTGCTGACCACGAAACTCATCCACTCGATGCGCCGGGATGGTCTGAAGCGCGGCCTGGTCACTTTGTGCATCGGCGGCGGCCAGGGCATCGCGCTCGCGATCGAAACGCTGCACTGAGCGTTCGGGGTCGTACGGAGTGGAGACGATGACCGAGCGCGACCTCGAGGACTTCGCGGTCGGGGACAAGCTGTCGCGTCGCTCGCTGGTCACGCGCGCGACATTCTTCGGCGCGGCGATGGCGGCGATTGGCGAAGTCGCCAAGGCGCAGGATGCTGGCTCCGGGAGCTACAGCAATGCCGCGATTGCGTTGCCGGACGGCGCGTCCGAAAACCCACGAGGAGCAAATCCGCGCCGTCAGGATCGCGCGCGCCATGCGCGCGGGACCGTCCGTGATTACGGAACACGCGACGGTCGCCGAGATGGATAAGCAGGGCCGCATGACCGAGGTCTTGAGACAAGGCACGAACGAGTGGGTCTGCATGCCCGGCAACGAAGATGTCGTCGGCGATCCGCCCATGTGTATCGACGCATTGGGTATGCAATGGTTCAAGGATCTGCTCGAAGGCAAGCCACAGCCGACCAACACGGCGCCGGGGCTTTGCTACATGCTCTGCGGCGCAACGCAGCACAGCAACACGAACGCGCACGACAAAACGAGCCCTGCCATACCGATTGGCCCGCACTGGATGATCCTCTGGCCCTTCGACGCCAACCATTGTGGACTGCCGACGACTGTCCGAGACGCCGGCGCCTGGATCATGTTTGCCGGAACGCCTTACGCTTATCTGCACGTTTGCGGGACGCCTTGGGCGGGCAATGAATATACGCCTGGCGACGAAGCGACTTGGACGATGCGCTATCAGAAGCGAACCGCCGGTTGAGGCGCTCTGAATCTCTGAGCGTCAGCTAGCGCCGTCTGGCGCGCTCGAACACCACGGCCCGCGCTTCGACAATGTCCTCGATCATCCCGTCGGCGGCGAAGGGCGCGAGCTTTTCGCGCATGGCGCTCTTCATCAACGGAACCTCGTCGCCGAGTCGCTCCGACGAAGATGTCGACATCGACAGTACGCGTTCGACAAGGCGTTCAACCGGGATCGTATAGGTAGCTTCGACGCGGACGGTTCCGGTCCAGGTGAACTGGCCATTGGCGAAGAATGTGTCGTGATCGCGCGCCGGGCGATCGCCCTTCCAGCGATCGCGCACCGCGTTGAAGGTCTCGAGCCAGGGGTTGCGCCCGTCCTTGGCGCTTGTCGCGCCGCAGACCAGTACTCTTCCGTGCGGGGCGAGGGCGCGCTCGAGCGCTTCGCGGGCAGGCTCGGGATCGAGCCAGTGGATCGCGCGACCGATGGTGACGATATCGAAGGCGCCGAGCTTCGCAGCAACATCCTCGAACCGGCCCTCGATGAACCTCACCGCGACGCGAGCGCGCTTGGCTGCCAGCGCGCGCGGCCTCGACCATGCCCGGCTCGGGATCGACGCCGACGACCTCACGGCAATAAGGCGCAAAGCCAATCGACAGAATGCCTGGCCCGGCGCCGACGTCGAGCAGGCGCTGGCTTCGATCGAAGCCGAGCTGTTCCGCGACGGCGGCGAAGAACGCCGCGCCATACGGCGGCCGGGCGCTTTCGTAATAAGCGACAGTGGAGGCGAAGCGTCCCATGGCAATCCCCGCGGCGTCAGATGGCGCGCGGTTCAGAACCATGCGACCGCGGCGTCAACATGGCGGCCGTCAACATTGAGGATACAGCCGCTCGTTCAACTCCGCGCGATTTCTGGAACCGATGAGCCGGCTCGCGGTTGGTTTGTCGAGGGCTGAGAACCCATAGGAGGACGAAATGTCATATGCACGCTTAGCACTTCTTTCGACCGCGGTTTCGTTCACTCTCGGCGCGACCCCAGTCCTTGCCCAGACCTTCAACGGTTATGACAATAAGGACGCTGCGGTCACGCAGGGCTACGCGCCGTTCGAGCATCCCGGCTATAACAACAACAATGGCTGGAACAATGGGCTGCCGGTTATCGGACCCCTGTTCGGCGCGGTCGACGGCGCCTTTCGCGGTTGCGACGGGTGGATGGGGCCAGCCGACCTCTGGATGCTTCCTCGACCGCGACTTTAACGGCCGGTACACCGCGATGTGCGGGCTGTAAGGTCAGTCTGGACGAGTGTAATAGTACGGCAGCCGCCCACTCGCAGGGGCGGCTGCTTTACCGTTGCCTGCATCGTGCGCCTGGGAACAGTCCGCCGGTGTCCGCTATCGCTGCCCGCCTGAGGCCGAAATGCGTTCGCCGGTCAGCCACGACGACTGATCCGAGGCAAGGAACAGCGCCACCCGCGCGATGTCGTCCGGCTGACCGAGCCGCCCCAGCGGAATTGGCGCTCCGATGGCCTTTGCTGTCTCGATGGTGATGCCCAAAGGCTTCAGCCCCTCGGTCTCGGTCATGCCAGGAGCGATCGCGTTGACCCGGATTTTGCGATCGCCCAGTTCCTTCGCCAACGCTTTGGTGATCGAGTTCGATCGCGCTCTTCGAGGCCGAATAGACGAGCGAGTTCGGCACCGGGTTGACGCTCGAAATGGTGCTGAGGTTGATCACGCTGCCGCCGTGGCCGTCAAACGCGCTCACCGCCTCGCGCGTCGCCAGGATCGTGCCCAGCACGTTGGTGTCGAACTGGCGATGGAACTCCTCCTCGGTCACCGCTTCGAGCGGCCCGAAGGTGAAGACGCCGGCATTGTTGACCAGGATGCTGGGCGCGCCGAGCTTCGCCTTCGTCTCCGCGAACAGGCGCTTGACGTCGTCAGTCTTTGAGACATTCGCCTGGATCGCGACCGCTTTGCCGCCGCCGCGCTTGATCTCCTCGACGAGCCGATCGGCCCCAGCTTTGTCCGACGCGTAATTGACCGTCACCGCCGCCCCAGCTTCGGCGAAGCGGCGGGCGATCGCCGCGCCAATGCCCTTCGACGCTCCCGTTACGATCGCCACTTTCCCGCTGAGTTCACCCATTGCCCTGCTCCTCATAAATTTCTGCCCCTCGGCCGCGCTCGGCGCCGGGAGACTTTGGTGAACCTGAGCTAAGCAATGCCCGTGGCGACAGGTATTGCGCGACGAGAGATATGATATATTCGCTTATTGTATGAATGATCGGCTGCAACAGCTCGCCTTGTTCGTACGCACGGTCGAGAGCGGAAGCTTCTCCAAGGCCGCTCGTGAATTCGGCCTCAGCCAGCCGTCGGTGTCGCGCGCCATAGCGGCCCTCGAGCGCCGGTTGGGGGTCAAGCTTCTGGTTCGCACCACCCGGCAGGTCTCCGCCACCGACGCGGGCGAGGCGTTGCTCGCTCGGGCGCGCGACGCCCTCGCTCGCGATCGACGACGCGGAGAGCGCGGCGCGCGGCGCCGATCGTCTCTCCGGATTGCTGCGCGTCGCCTTGCCCCCCGAATATGGCGTCCGGCGCATCGTTCCATTGCTTCCGGCGTTCTTCGACCAGCATCCGCTGCTCAAGATCGATCTCATGATGTCGGATCGGTACGAGAATCTGATCGCCGAAGGGGCCGACCTGGCGCTCCGAATCGGCGACCTTCCGGATTCGAGCTTCGTCGCGCGGAAGCTCGAGAGTGCAAACCGTCTGTTCATCGCGGCGCCATCCTATCTCGCCAGCCGCGGTGCGCCCGTGAGCCTCGCCGACCTTGCCCGGCACGAGGTCATCAGCGGGCCGGGCGACACTGGCGACGAGACCTGGGTCGCACGGCGCAACGGACGGATCGAACGCCAGACGTTAAGCCCCCGCGTTCGTTCGCGCTCGGCGACGGGCGTCGTCGCCTGCGCCGTCGCCGGACTTGGCGTAGCCATCGGCTCGATCTGGATGTGCGCGGAAGCGCTCGCCTCAGGCGCGGTCGTCGAGATCCTCACCGACTATGCGCTCGATCCGGTCCAGGCTTACGTCGTCTTTCCCGCCGGACGCCGGCCATCGCAAAGGGCGCGCGCGTTCAGCGACTACCTCGAGCACACTCTTGCAGCGATCGGAGAAGAAAAAGGGCCGTCTTATGACCCCGAGCGACGGGCGGCCACACCCGGCCTGTCGGCGCGATCTCATCCGTTGCGGAAAGTATAGGCGTAGCCATTGAGGGCCGGCGCGCCGCCGAGATGCGCGTAGAGCACCTTCGATCCTCTAGGAAAGAAGCCCTTTTTCACCAGATCGATCATGCCCTGCATCGACTTGCCCTCGTAGACCGGGTCGGTGATCATGGCTTCGAGCCGCGCCACGAGGCGGATCGCCTGCTTGGTCTCATCCGAAGGCACGCCATAGATGGGATAGGCGTAGTCCTCGATCAGAACCACATCGTCGTCGGCGATGTCCTGCCCGAGCTCGATCAATTTCGCGGTCTTTCGCGCGATGTCGAGCACCTGCGCTTTTGTCTGCTTCGGCGTCGCGGATGCGTCGATCCCGATGACCTTGCGCTGCCGTCCGTCCTTGGCGAAGCCAACCACCATGCCGGCATGGGTCGAGCCGGTCACCGTGCAAACGACGATATAGTCGAACGCAAAGCCGAGCTCGCGCTCCTGGGCGCGCACTTCCTCGGCGAAGCCGACATAGCCGAGCCCGCCGTATTTGTGCACCGAGGCGCCCGCGGGAATCGCATATGGACGGCCGCCCTGCGCTTCGACGTCCGCAAGCGCGTCCTCCCAGCTCTTGCGGATGCCGATGTCGAAACCGTCGTCGACGAGTCTGACGTCGGCGCCCATGATGCGGCTCAGCATGATGTTGCCGACCCGGTCGTAGACCGCATCCTCGTGCGGGACCCAGGCCTCCTGCACCAGCCGACATTTCATGCCGATCTTGGCCGCGACCGCCGCGACCTGTCGCGTGTGGTTCGATTGCACGCCGCCGATCGACACCAGCGTGTCGGCGTTCGAGGCGATCGCGTCGGGGATGATGTATTCGAGCTTGCGCAGCTTGTTGCCCCCGAACGCGAGGCCGGAATTGCAATCCTCGCGCTTGGCGTAGAGCTCGACTGTGTCGCCCAGATGCGCGCTCAAGCGCTTGAGCCTCTCAATCGGCGTCGGACCGAAGGTGAGCGGATAGCGTTCGAACTTTTCCAGCATACGGTTAGGCCTGTAGTTGGGGCGAGGGCCGCGATGCTAGACTAAGACGCGCCGGGCTGGAATTCGCCTCGTCAGCCGCCATTGGCCTCGGAACGCGATTAGTCATGATGGTCAAGACCCGGTTCCTCCCCTCTGGGAGCGCCGAGTTCGGAGGAGGGCTTCATGAACTCACTCGCGCAGAAATCCACGGTTGAGGCGCAACCGCTCATCGCGGTGCGCAATGTTCGCGCGAGCAGCCGCTGGTACGCAGAACTGCTCGGGGCAGACGCCCTTCCCGATCACCCGCATCGTGACGTGTACGATCGGATCTGGCGCTCGGGCCGGTTACTTCTTCAACTCCACGCTTGGGACGCGGAAGACCATCCCAATCTCGTCAACGCCGACGCGGCGCGTCCTGGACATGGCGTCGTGCTGTGGTTTCAGGTCGAAGATTTCGACACCGCAGTCGACCGCGTTCGCCGGTTGGGCGCGGAGATTGTCGAAGACGCTCACTTCAATCCTGCGCCCCGACACCGGGAGATTTGGCTGCGCGATCCGGACGGATACGTAGCGGTGCTCGCCAGTCCAGACGGTGAAAGCGGTTCCTAAAACGCGCCTGGGCCTCGCCCTTCATGCGCTGCGGTTTCGCTAGACTCCGTTCATCATCGTAAGCGAACCCTAAGCGATCCACAGCCCGAAGGGCGCTTACGCTCGCGATCCGATGGCCGAGACCTGGCGCGCAATAACGGTGGACAAGGAAACTTCTGCTCTCGGATGGTTTCCTGCTATCAGTGCGCTGTCGAGCTCGGACAAGTCCGCCGTCCGGGCGTTTCACAATGCGGCGCTCAGGGCTGGGGCGATATGGCTGGTTTGAACGTTTTCCAGTGGCTGCGCTACGGCCCTTGGCTCGCCCAGGTGGTCGTGACGCGGCGGTGCAACCTGAAATGCGGTTACTGCACCGAGTACGACCGGACGTCCGATCCGGTGCCGTACGAGGAACTCGCGTTGCGCCTCGCGAAGCTGGCGGAGCTCCGTGCGTGGGCGGTCTGCCTGACGGGCGGCGAGCCCACGATGCACCCGCGCCTACCGGACCTCGTGGCCGAGATGAGGAGGCTGGGTTTCAAGCGGCGCATGCTGATCACGAACGGATGGCGTCTGACGCCGGCCCTCATCGACGCCCTCAATCGGACGGTTCGAGCTTGCCAAGAGCGCGATGCGGTTGCTGGCTGGACCTTAACCGGCAGCAATCAGGCGGATGTCGGTTCAATCTCGTTGAGGAGTGGGACATGGTGACGCCACAGATGGTTCTGCGAGGAGCCATCGCCCGGACGGGTGTCAGGCCCTTCCCCCTGTCCCTGACGTACGAAGTCACATGGCTCTGCAATCTATCCTGCGGTTATTGCGACCGCCATACACCCATGCGCCATGAGTTGACACAGGAGGAGATCTTTCGGGCGCTGGACGAGTTCCGTATGCTTGGAATGCTCCACACCCACCTTGACGGTGGTGATCCCCTGACCCATCGGCACATCGATGAGATCGTCGACTGGCTCACGCAACGAGGGGTCACCGTATCGCTGAACAGCAACGGTATTCTCGTACCAAAGAAACTTGACACGATTCGAAAGTTATCTCTGCTGAAGATTAGCCTCGACGGCCCCCCTGACAGTCACGATGCGATGCGGGGAACGGGGAGCTTTGAGAAAGCCCTCGCCGGCGCCACCGCTGCGCGAGATGCTGGTGTGAAGGTGGAGTTCACATGCACGGTGGGCCAGCATAATGCTCACACGATCGAGGCGCTGATCGACATCGCATCCGCCGTCAGTATCCCGGTGGTCTTTCAACCAGCGTTGAACAGTTTATTTCTTGGCGCCGATCGCGATGGATCATCCTGGCAGCTGGATGTCCAGTCCATTCGCGCCGCGTTCGCTCAGATTGAGCGGATAAAACGGCGGAGCAACGTGGTCGGCAATGGCTGGTCCAGCCTCAGGCATTTTCGGCGCTTCCCAGAGGACACGCGACCCCCGTGTGCGGCCGGCTGGGTGATGGCGACCATGGACCCCGAAGGCGTCCTCTTTTCCTGCCCCCAGCTCAACCGGAGCGACCGATCCAACAGCGTCACACGGCTCGGGGCGGCGACGGCATTCGCCAATCTGTCCCGAACGGGCTGTGGCCAATGCTGGTGCGCGCGCCTGGTCGAGGGAAATTATGCCTGGGGGATGCGCGTCGATCGCATGCTCCCACCGTTCGAACGCTTGCCGCGTCAATCCAGGGGTGCTGCGTGAGCCCCGAAGGTCTGGATCTCGCAGCGCCCCAGTCGGCCAGCATCGCGCCCGGAACGAGCGCCCGACTTATTTCCTGGCTGGATTGGCTCCGCTATGGACCGTTCTTGGCACAGATGATCGTCACCCGGCGATGCAATCTTAGCTGCGGCTATTGCACAGAATACGACAAAACCTCTGAACCCGTTCCCTTTGACGTCCTGCGGCAGCGGCTCGAGCTGCTCCGCGACCTTCGCACCTGGGCCGTCTCCCTGATGGGTGGCGAGCCAACCCTTCATCCCGATCTCCTCAGAATCTTCTCCACCATGCGCGTCTTGGGGTTCCGTCGCCGCATGATGACGACGAATGGGCTCCTCCTCACCAAGGAGATTGTTGACGAACTCAACAATAGTGGCATGACCGATATGAGTCTGAGCATCGATGGGGTGAAACGGAACGCGACAACCCGCAAGGTCCTTAACGTGCTGAGACGGAAGCTCGACATACTGGCTGAACGTGCAAAATTCGACGTGGTCGTCAGCGCCGTCATTGGGACTGCGCCTCGCGAGGAAGTTCTGGAGGTCGTCGAGTTTGCGAAGTCGCGCGGGTTCACACCCCGTCTTCTGGTCCTTCACAATGAAGACGGCCAGATGGGGTTGTCCTCCGAGGAGCTCGCCGTCTACGCGGAGGTCAAACAACTGTTTGGACGCCGAGTGACCGAGGAAGCGCACGGCTACCGTGAGCGCCTGATCCAGAATGGCGAAGCTCCATTCCGTTGTCGAGCAGGGGCACGGTACCTCTACATCGATGAGTTCGGAATGGTGCGGTGGTGCGCGCAGACCCGCATGGCATTTGGAAAGAGGCTGTCCGCGTACGCCTTGGAGGATCTTCGGAAACATTTCTATTCGGAGAAAGCCTGCAGCGACAAGTGTAGCGTGGGTTGCGTCCGGACGGCGTCTGCGCTCGACCAGTGGCGCTCCCAGGGGGGCCTTTCTGACGCACCCCTTGCGGCGACGGCCTCATGAGAGGTTCCGGAAACTCCGCCGATTAGCGCGGGCGGCGCAGGTCAAAAACTCGAGGGCGCGTGCGTGTCTTGCAGCGCTCAATTCTCCGGCAGCATGCGCTGTAGAACGCGATCGCCTTTGACGAGCCGATGGTAGAGCGCGCCCGCGATATGGAGCGCGACGATCGCGCCGATCAGAATCCCGCAGATGAGATGCCAGACGATAATGCGGTCTGACAGCGGCTGATCCTTGCCGATGATGGTAGGAAAGTCGAAGAGACCGAAGACGCTGACCGGATCGCCGTAAGCGTTGGTCCCTGCCCAGCCGAGCACGGTCGTGACGAACAGAAGGACGTAGAGCGCGTATTGCGCCCAGAGCGAGGCGCGCTGCTCGATGGGCGGCATGGACGCATCCGGGGCCGGCACGCCGAAGGCTAGGCGCCTGACGAGCCTCACGACCATGACGATCAGGACAAGCGCGCCCAGCGCCTCGTGGAAGTTGTAGAGATTGTCCCTGAGCGAGCCCTCGGGGACGAGCCTCTTCATCACAGGACCTAGGGCGAGGAGCACGATGACTGCAGCCGCGACAAACCAATGCATCCATTTCGCGGACGCCGAATAGCTGACCGGCGACGCGATAGAATTCCATACAGGCGCCATCAGGCCCTCCCCGTCGAGGCGACTGAACGCCACGCGAACGTCGGCCAAGCTAGCAGATCGTCGCGGCGTCAACGAGAGAAAGACGCCAGCTTATGGAAGCGCGCGAGCAGGTGAAGAATTCGCGTCGTATGTTCCCTACCCTCGTCCATAGGGGACCTGCCTGAACTAGGCGGCATCCTGAATGTCGAAGCGAGCGACCTTGCCCTCTCGAAAACGGAAAACGTGTCCGACCGTCTTGTCTTTCAGCCCGTGCGTCTGGCCCTCAAGCTTTTTGCCTTGGAGATCGCGGACGGACTGCCGGACTTCTGCGATGATCGCGCCGTCCTGAGTTCGACGAAAGCCCACAGGCTCGACGTGCGGACTGACCATGGTCCACTGGCGCGTCCAGTACTCGCGCAAGGCCTCGCGGCCATGGACGTGGCCGCCATCCATGCCGTTGGCCCAGGCGACATCATCGGTGAGCGCGGTCAGCACGCCGTCGATGTCCCGCGCGTTGAAGCGATCGTAGATGCGTTCAAGGACTTTGACGTCATCGTCCATTGGGTATCTTCCTTGCAGAGTGCGGGTGTTGCGTGGTAGGCACATTTACATATGCACGTATGCATCAGGACGACGGTAAGCGCAAGGGATGAGGCCCATGGACCTCGATGTGCTCTCGACGCCTGGGCACCTGATCAGTCTCGCGGCGCGCGGATTCGCCCGCCTCAGCGAAGCGCGGCTGAAGCCGCTAGGCTTCGGCGTTGGACATCTGCCGGTGCTGGTCGCGCTTCGGGATGGCCGCGCAAGCACGCAGCGGGATCTCGCCCGCTTCGCCAAGATCGAGCAGCCTCCGATGGCGCAGATGCTCGCCCGCATGGAGCGGGACGGGCTCATTCAGCGCGCGCCTGACCCGGCCGACGGGCGCAGCAGCCGCATCACACTGACGGAGGTCGCGAGAGCGCGCCTGCCGGACGCGATTACTGTCTTACTCCAAGGTAATCGTGAGGTGCTGCGCGGCTTCACGGACGAGGAGGCTCGGCCTGCTCGTCGCCCTGCTAACGCGCCTGATCGCAAACCTCGATCGGGTCGCGAGCGTCGAAGCGTCGTCCGGCGCGCCGATTTCTGAGACGGAGGACTGACCGTCGGTCAGCAGGCTGATTGAGGCCGAAGGAGTAACGATATGGACGCCCATGTGAAAGATGTCGTGCGCGAAATGAGCAAGGCTTCGGACGAGGAGCGCATCACGTTTCCGGAGGTGGTGAAGGCGCTGATGAAGGTTGGGATCGAGCGCTACCACGCCGATCTCATCGTCGGGCGGAAGACTTATACCAAAGGCCCCTCTGACTAACTCATGGAGGGGATTCCCATGAGGGGAGATTTCATTCCTTTGGCGCAGGAAATTCGCGCCATGCCATCAGCTGTGAGATTGCGACAAGACTATTCGGCGGAAGAGCTTCGCACGGACGCTCGCCGGTCGAAGGACGTCAGCCAGAGCCGTCGTCTTCTGTCGCTGGCTGCGGTTCGAGATGGAATGGACCGGGCTGCGGCGGCGAAGATCGGCGGCATGGATCGCCAGACGCTGCGCGACTGGGTTCATCGCTTCAACGCTTTGGGGCCGGAGGGCCTCATCGACACCCGCACAGAAGGTCCCAAGCCTCGCCTGTCGGAGGAACAGTTGGCTCAGTTCGCGAAGATCGTGGAGGCTGGCCCGGACCGTGAGAAAGATGGCGTCGTCCGGTGGCGGCGGGTCGACCTCAAGCGTGTCATCGCTGAGAGGTTCGGCGTCGAATTTCATCCGCGCTATGTCGGAAAGCTTCTGAAGAAGCTCGGCTTCTCGCACATCAGCGCCCGGCCGCGCCATCCGGCTCAGGACGAGCGGATCGTCGAGGCGTTTAAAAAAACTTCCCGCGCGCGCTGAAAGCTCATCTCGGGGGAATCTCCGAGACGACGCCGGTGGAAATCTGGTTCCAAGATGAAGCCAGAATCGGCCAGAAGAACGGCCTCGTCCGCCAGTGGGCCCGGCGTGGAACGCGGCCCATACAGCCCGCTGACCAACGCTACGACAACGCCTATCTGTTCGGCGCGATCTGCCCGGCGCGAGGCGTGGGAGCGGCGCTGGCGCTGCCCTACGCTGATACCGACATGATGCAGCTTCACCTCGATGAAATCTCGAGCAACGTCGCCGCGGGCGCTCATGCGGTGCTGCTGCTCGACCGCGCCGGATGGCATACTACCGGCAAGCTCGACATGCCCGCCAATATCACGCCGATCTTCCTGCCGTCGCGCGCCCCGGAGCTCAACCCGGTCGAGAACGTCTGGCAGTATCTTCGTCAGAACTGGATCTCAAACACCGTCTTCGAAAACTACGACGCCATCGTCGACGCCGCATGCGACGCCTGGCGAAGGCTGATCGCCGATCCAGAGAAAATCACATCCATCGGAATGCGCGGATGGGCTCACGTCGGTCAGTCACTATGACCTTTGGTATTATTACCTTCCCAACGGCGATTTCGAAGAAGTGGAGGTCCACAAGGTCGAGGCCGCCGCGAGCGAATTTTCGGCCAAGGGCGTGGAACAAGCAGTCCGCGCCATCCAGCAGAAAGAGATTGCGTATCGCCAGTTCTGCCGCCTGATCGCCGACGCGGGCTGCGTGGGTTATTTTGTCAGCCTCGCCGGCCACCGGGCGGTCTATTATGGCCGCACCGGGGACGAGCGCGTCGAACGGTTTCCCGCCCCCAAGCCATAAAGCCTCACCGCCTTTATTCGCCGCCACTCGCAAAGGACCAGCACTATGTTCGACCACATAAGCCTGCGCACCCATCAGTTCGACGTCATGACCGCCTTCTATGAGAAGGCGCTCGCTCCGCTCGAAATCAAGAAGCTCATGGCCTTTGACGGCGGGGCGGGATTTGGGCGCGATGCGCCGAGTCTATGGATCAGCAAATCGAGCGAACCGCGGTCCAGCGTGCATCTCGCATTGTCTAGCCCGGATAGATCCGCCGTTCGGGCGTTTCACAATGCGGCGCTTGCTGCCGGGGCGAAAGACAATGGCGCTCCAGGACCGCGCGACTTCGCCCCGAACTACTACGCCGCCTTCGTCATCGACCCGGACGGCAACA
>CAVPEE010000016.1:0-54629 GCA_963702825.1 uncultured Alphaproteobacteria bacterium | reverse complement strand
TTCCGAGCGCATCATGCTTGGATCGCCGAATTCCTCACCCCGCCCCGAGCCGCCTCAACCAGGCGCGCGCTTGGCTCCGCACGTTGGCCGGCGCCGTTCCCCGTAAGAGGTGCGGCTCTTGACCGAGCGGTCGACGCCCAGCACGCCGAAGGCGTCCTTGGTGATGCGCGGTTCGACGCTCTGCATTTCGTCGAGGGTCAGCCTCTCCAGCGCAACACCCCGCTGGGCGGCGAGCGCGACGATGCGGCCGGTGACGTGGTGGGCGTCGCGGAAGGGCATTTTGAGCGCCTGCACGAGCCAGTCAGCGAGATCGGTGGCGATGGCGTAGCCGGCGCCCGCCGCAGCCTTCATGCGCTTGGGTTCGGGCGTCATGTCCTCGACCATGCCGGTCATTGCGGCGAGACACAGCGCGAGGGTCCGGAAGGCGTCGAACACGCCCTCCTTGTCCTCCTGCATGTCCTTGGAATAAGCGAGCGGCAGGCCCTTCATCACCGTGAGCAGGCCGATGAGCGCGCCGACGATGCGGCCGGTCTTGCCGCGCACGAGTTCGGCGGCATCGGGATTGCGCTTCTGCGGCATGATCGACGAGCCGGTCGAGAAGGCGTCGGAAAGCTTCACGAAGCCGAACTGCGGCGTCGTCCACAGCACGATCTCCTCGGCGAAGCGGGAGAGATGCGTCGCCGTGATCGCGGCCGCCGCGAGCGCCTCGAGCGCGAAGTCGCGGTCCGCGACGCTGTCGAGCGAATTGGCGGTCGGCCGGTCGAAAAAGAGCGCCTTGGCGGTCAATTCGCGGTCGATCGGGAATGAGGTTCCGGCAAGCGCCGCGGCGCCGAGCGGACATTCGTTGAGGCGCTTGCGCGCGTCCTTGAAGCGCCCGGCGTCGCGTCCCAACATCTCGACATAGGCGAGCAGATGGTGGCCGAAGGTGACCGGCTGCGCCGATTGCAGATGGGTGAAGCCGGGCATGACCATGGCGGCGCTGTCCAGCGCACGAGCGGCGAGCGCGCGTTGCAACTGGGCGATCTGGGCCAGCACCGCGTCGATCGCGTCGCGCACCCAGAGGCGGAAATCGACGGCGACCTGGTCGTTGCGCGAGCGCGCGGTGTGCAGCCGCCCGGCCGCCGGGCCGACGATCTCGGCAAGGCGGCTTTCGACGTTCATATGGATGTCTTCGAGCGCGCGCGAGAACGAAAACGTTCCCGCCTCGATTTCGCCTTTGACTTGGGCGAGACCCTTGGCGATCGCCTCGGCGTCGGCGGCTTCAACGATGCCCTGGCGGGCGAGCATGGCGAGATGGGCCTCGGAGCCGGCAATATCCTGGGCGGCGAGCTTGCGGTCGAAATCGATCGAGGCGTTGATCTCCTCCATCGCCTCGGCCGGGCGCCCGGTGAACCGGCCGCCCCACATTGTGTTGCTCATGCGTTTTGTCTTGGATGATCAAACATGACGAATCTCGATAGTCCGCCGCGCCGGCGACGTTTTGTTGCGCCCATTTTGGGCGCGCTGGCTTTGGTCGCGGCCGGGGCCGTCCTATACGGGACGGTTGCGCCGGCCGGCAAGGCCGCGAGCGATTGCCCTGCGAACTCGGCCAAGCTCGCGGCCAGGCTCGCGCCCCTCGCCAAGGGCGAACTGGCGGCGCTCCAGGTGGCGAGCGAGCCGCGGCGCGCGGTACAAATCGCTTTCCAGCGCGAAGACGGCGGCAAGCTCACGCTTGCCGACTTTCACGGCCGGGCGGTGCTGCTGAATCTGTGGGCGACCTGGTGCATTCCCTGCCGGGCCGAGATGCCGGCGCTCGACCGGCTTCAGGCCGCCAGGGGAGGGCCGGGGTTTGAAGTGGTGGCTGTGAATGTGGATACCGCGAAGCCCGAACGGCGCGCCACGTTTTTGGATAGCGTCGGCGTGAAGTCGCTCGCCCGCTATCTGGATTCGAGCGGCGACGCCTTCGAAACCCTGCACAAAGACGGCAAGGCGCTCGGACTGCCGGTGACCCTGGTGATCGACAAGGATGGGTGCGAAGTCGCCGCTGTCGAGGGCGGGGCGAAATGGGATTCGGCGGAAGCGCAGGCGCTGGTCGAGGCGCTGAAGGGCGGGTAGGGGGGAGGGGGCGATTGGCGCTTACGCGCCCGAGTCGGCATGTCGGGAACGGGGGAGAGGGTCGTTCGAAGCCGCCGCTTTGACGGCCGGAATGCGCAAAGAGCGGTCATTCTCAGGCGGCGTGGCGCATGCGTCAAGGAACCCAGATGGTCAATCGTCCGCATCAGGTTGGGCTTGGCGAGTTGCTGCCTATGGCTTCGACCAGGCTTCGCGGTGAAATCGGCGGCCCGATAGGGTTGACCAGGGACGGTGCTGCTGTCTGACCCTAACCGGCGCGAGCGCGCCAAGCGTCCAGGGACCACGCGCCGGGGCCTAAAATCGCCAGCGTCAGAAAGCCGCCGGCCATAGCGACGTTTTTCTGGAGGTGGATCGTCTGATCAGCGCCGAGGTGGAAGAACAGCGCCGTCAGCAAGCAAAAGCCGAATAGCGCGATCGCCGCCCAGCGCGTCTTCAAGCCAAAGAGCACCAGCAGGCCGCCGCCGAGTTCGGTCAGAATGACCAGCGGCAGCAGCCGACCGTCAACCCCGTGGGCCTGCATATAGTCGGCGACGCCCGCGTAACCCGCGATCTTCCCGACGCCCTCGACGAGGAAAATGTAAGCCAACATCGCGCGGGCAAGTAGCCCGAGCGGGGCCGCCCACCGGACAAGGAAATTGAGGTCCCCGTCGAAAGTCGGCCCTCCTGCCGGAGGCGTGACGTGCTCGCGCGTATATCGCGCCTGCGACATCGTGTTCCCTTCCGCCGGGACGACGCGCGCCGAAATCACCCGGCGCGCGTCACGCAAGCCCGGACTAAAGCGCGTGCGCCCCGGTCAGCGCGTCGGCCAGATCCTCGTAATACTCGCAGTCCGTACCGCAAAGCTTCTCGATCGTCGACAATTGCTCTTTGGCGAGGTCATACTTGCCCTCGATGACATAGGCTTCGCCAAGGTACTCGCGCACCTGCGGGTATTTGGGATCGAGCGCGACCGACTTGAGATAATAGCCAATTCCTTCGTCAGTGTGTCCCAGCTTGCGGGTCGCGTAGCCGCGATAGTTGAGCGCGCGCGGGGTGTTCGGGTTGTCCAGGAGGTCAAGCACGTCGATCGCTTCCTGGTATCGGTCGGCCTTGGCGAGCGCATAGGCGTATTCGGTCAGATCGGGGTCTGGTAGGACGCCGCTATGCCTCACGAGACACTTATGATGCTTCGTGTTCCAGACCTGGCCGGGGTTGCAAACCGTGAGATCCGACGGGACCTGCGCGCGAGGCTCGGCCTGGTAAAAGGGGCGAAAGATGCCACCCCCTCCGCCGCCGCCACTACCACTGCCGCCACCGCCGCCACCGCCTGCACCGCCGCCACCAGCTCCCGCGCCACCGCCGCCAGCTCCGCCGCCGCCGCCGCCAGCTCCGCGCCACCGCCGCCCCCACCTCCGCCGCCGCCCCCACCTCCTCCGCCACCGCCGCCGGCCGCGAAGGCGGGCGAGGCGAGCGCGAGACTAGCAACCAGCAATCCAGAGCAGAGCGCCGAAACGAAGCCGCGGCCCTTTTGGCGATCGAATTGAAGAAAAGCGCGCATCGCTAGATCCTTCGGATTTGAGATCGGAAGCCCAGGAAACACGCCAGCCAACCATTTATTCACGGCGTCGCTGTTCCGGCGGCCGGCGGCCGGATCGAAAAATACCGGTTGGGCTCCTCGCGCCTCGTGCGCTCATGCTCTAATGGAGCGGCGTGCGAACTCTGGCAGAGCCATGAGCGAAGCGAGCCGACGGGAAGTGCGGGCTGGGCTGGAGCCCTCGCTTGCGCGCCTTTGGCGATATGCGCTCGTGCTGTCGAGGGCGCGGGACGCGGCTGACGACCTCGTACAGGCCACATGCTTGCGGGCGATCGAGCGCGCCGATCAATTTGTCCCGGGAACGCGAGTCGACCGGTGGCTGTTCGCGATTCTTCGCTCGATCTGGCTTAACGAAATACGATCGCGACGGATTCGTGAAGGCGGCGGCTTCGTCGACGCCGAGGATGCGTTGACGACCGACGGCGCACGTGAAATCGAAATGAATATTACGGCTTCTGCGGTGTTAAGAGCCATTGACCGCCTCCCGGAGGCGCAGCGCGAGACGATCCTGTTGGTCTACGCCGAAGGGTATAGTTACGCTGAGGCGGCGGCGGCGCTCGGCGTTCCGATCGGCACGATCATGAGCAGGCTGGCCGCCGGGCGGGCCGCGCTGGCGAAACTGAAATAGGAGCGTTTGGTACGGATAGCGATGACCGACGATGACGCCGAACTTGTCGCGTTGATCGACAACGAGCTCGACGACAGCAGCAAAACCGCCCTCCTGGCGCGTCTCGCGGCGGATGAACGGTTGCGCCACCGCTACGAAGAGTTGCAGCAAACGACCTCGCCCCTCGCCACCGCCTTTGACGCCCTGCTTGGGCAAGCTCCCGTGACCCGGCTCCAGGCCGCGCTCCCCGCGGACGAAAACCTTCGGCAACGGTCGAGGCGCTTCTCTGGGATCGCCCTCCGGGAGCTGGCGGCGGGCGTTGTCGTTGGGCTTCTCGTTTCGGGCGCCTTGGCGTGGGCTGCGTCAATCTTTGGGCTGTTTGGGGGACGGGAGGATTGGCGCTCCGCGGTTGTCGAATACACGAACCTGTATACGAACGAGACCTTCGACCCATTGAAACCGGACGCAGCGCTGCAGGGGAAGCAGCTGAGTGCCGTTCGCGCCCGAGTAGGCGGCAACCTGACGCCCGAAAATGTGGCGCTCCCGGACCTGCGGTTCACTACGGCCTTCATGCTTTCCCACGCAGGCCGTCCGCTGGGCGTGATCGCCTATGTCGACCCCTCAGGCGCTCCGGTCCTGCTTTGCATCCTCGCCAGTCGCGCGCCGGACGTGCCGATTCGCTCAGAGCGCCGCGGTGATCTGGCGCTCGCCTCGTGGTCCGACGACGGACGCAGCTATCTGGTCATCGGCCACATTCCCGAGGAGCGGGCTCTCGCTCTGGCGCAAAAGCTCGAAAAGCGAATTTGACGTCCGCCGTCGTATGCCGAGCGCGAGGAATGGCGAGACGCATGACCGCTTGACGCCGACTCCAGACGTTCAATCGCTTGGCGCTAACGGGCCGCTCGGGGTCGATTGCGGCCGTCTCTTGTTCTGGCGGCGGGATGGCGTCCACGCCGTATATAACATATTAGAGCGGTTATATTGCTTCCGTCAGAATCGAAACGAGTTGCAGAAAAATGCACTTAACCGATTGAAAAGCCGCGATCGCGCGCAGAACTGAACACTGCGCCGATCTGTCCAATGGAGCCGCTGCTGTGCGCCCCTCCGCTAGGCCGCCTGAACGTGAAAGTCACGCCGGAGAAGCGCCGCCACGTCCTTTTCCGGGACGGGCCGGCTGAACAGATAGCCCTGCGCTTCAGCGATCGTGCCCAGCGCTTCGACCATTCTGAGTTGCTTGGCCGTCTCGACGCCCTCGATCAGCACGGTCATGCCGAGCCTCCGGCTCATCGACGAAACGCCTTCCACCAGCACGGACGCGCGTTCCTGAAGGCCAAGTCCCATAGTGAAGGAGCGGTCGATCTTGATGCGGTCCAGCGGAAAGCTCAGGAGATAGCTCAAGCTCGAATAGCCGGTGCCGAAATCGTCGAGCGAAACGCGCATGCCTTGAGCGCGTAAGGACTGGAGCGTGCGACGCGTGTCGCCCCGATCCTCGAGCAGGGTCGATTCCGTGATCTCCAGGTCGAGGCGCTCCGGCGCGAGCTGGGCGTCCGCGAGGGCGCCGAGGATCGTGCTTTCGAGATTGCCGCTGCGGAACTGCGTGGACGAGAGGTTCACCGACACACTGACCGCCTCCGGCCAACCCGCGCAGGCCTTGCAGGCGCGCCGTAGCATGGCCGCTCCCATCTCCTCCATCAGCCCGATCTCCTCGACGATCGGGATGAATTCCGCCGGCGACACCGGGCCGAGCAAAGTGCTGCGCCAGCGCGCGAGCGCCTCGAAGCCGACGATCTGTCTCGTCGCGACGGACACGATCGGCTGGAAATAGACCTCGATTTGGTCGGTGGCGACCGCGGCGCGCAACTCGAGCTCGATCAGACGACGAATCTGGATTTTGGCGTCCATCTCCTGCTCGAACGCCCTCCAGGACCGGCGCCCATCGGCCTTCGCCGCATAGAGCGCGATATCCGCCTTGGACAGCAGCGCGTCGGGGCTTAAGCCATCGTCCGGCGCCGAGGCGCTGCCGATGCTCGCGCCGACGATGACCTCGCTCCCGTCGATGACCACGGCGCGATTGATCTCGTCGATGATGAGCTTGGCGAGGGCCTCGGTCTCGAGCTGGCCGGGCTCGTGATGGTGAAGGATGACAAATTCGTCGCCGCCCCAGCGCGCGACCAAGTCACGCGGGCCAATGATGGCGCGGAGCCGGCTTGCGATCTCGACCAGAAGCTTGTCCCCGGTCCGGTGTCCGAGACTGTCGTTGACCTGCTTGAAGTCGTCGAGGTCGAGAAACATCACGGTCAGGCCGGAGCCGGGCGCGCCGTCGCGCCGAAGGGCCAGCGCGAGCTGCTCCTCGAAATTTCTCCGGTTGGGCAGCTCAGTGACGGAGTCGAACCGCGCCATTCGATTGATTTCGAGCTGGGCGTTGCGGCGCTCGGTGACGTCCTGAACGACCAGAACGGTGCCCTCGCTTGTCATGCGATGGACCGTGATCTCAAACGCGCGATCGTCGAGCGTTTCGAGCGGGATGACGAAATCGACCCCGCTTTGGTCGTTGGCGAGCGTGGAGGCGAGACGCGCGAATTGCAGCTCCGCGAGGACTCCGTTGCCGACCAATTTCGCCAGCACCGATTTCACGTGCGCGCCGACGGGTGCGTCGTCAGGGCGGAGGCCGAACATCTTGAGAGCCTGGTCGTTCGTCAGAACGAGGCGGCCGCCTGGATTGAGCATGCAAAGACCGTGCGACATGTTATTGAGAGCCATGTCGAGACGCGCCGCGAGCATGGCGGTCTGCCGCTGTGCGGTCACGACGCCGAGGAAGTTGGCCCTCAGGCGCGTTGAATAGCCCTTCATGAAGGAAATGAGCGGCACAAACCCGACGATGATCGTCAACGGATACCATCCGCCGGCGATCAGCATTGCGGCGCTCAGGGGAACGAAAGCCGCAACAAGCTGCAGATTGACGCCGCGGTAGATCGCGTAGCTGCGCGTCAACATTCCGAACGCATAGGCGATCGTCATCGTCGCGCTTAGGAACTGGGTAAAGGAATCGTTGGTCACCCAATAGGCGAGCAGGGTCCAAAGCGACATCGCGGCCAGACTGGCGCTGGCGCCGATAGCGAAGATCACCTCGCGTCTGCGGGCGATCTTGACCGTAGCGCTTGGCAGATGTGTCGCATGTTGGTGCAGGCAAAAAAGGCGGACCGCGGCGATGGCGGGCTGGGCCGCCGACGCTCCGAGCAAGATCGTGCTCTTGGCGGCAATCGCGGCGACGATTTCCATCGAGGTGGCGGCGAGCGCCGCGGCGAAAACCGGAGCGGCGTCAACCAAAAGGCCGTCCACAAACCCGATATAGAGTTCGTCAGGCAGTTGGTCGGGTTGGTCGCTCCGAAGGGCGTCCGCCATGCAGGGTGCCAAATTGGTAAACCGGACGTCAGTATTGGCTTGGAGAATTAAAAAGTCCCTTAAACCAGACGTAAGAATAGCGATTCGAAATACTGAAGAAAAAAACTCGATTTCGCAGCTTGCGGATGTCGATCGATTTTTTGGTATCGATGCGCGCCAACGAGGCTGCGCAGGGGCGTGGTTCCTGCCTTTCGGCTGTCCGACCTTCGCGGGCAAATTAACCGCGGCGTTCGTAAATTGGACGCAGATGATTTACTTTGGTTCACGTTTTGTTAACCTGCGAAGGCGGCGATGACGACGAACGGGGGTTCGATGAATTCGGCAACCGGCGGTGCTCCGACATCGTTTTCGGATCGCGTCCTGCGATTTTTAGAGCGGATTGAACATCGGATCGCGAGGACGGATGGTGAGCGGGAAGCGGCGTTTCAGCTGCGACACGACGCATACGTCCGAAATGACCTGATGGGCCCCCAAGCCGATCGACGGCTATTCGACAAGGGGTACGATACCGGTCCCGACGCCTGGATTACTTTGACCTTTGTCGATGGCGAATTGGCCGCCACGACAAGGCTCAATCTTGGGATCGGCGAAAGTTCGCTTCTTCCCAGCTTGGCTGTCTATCCCGACGTGATTGCTCCAAAGCTGAGAGCGGGATTTTCGATCCTTGAAACGACGCGGCTCGCGGCGGATATCCGAATTTCAGGATCGAATCCGGAAATCGCCTATATTGCGATGCGCCCAGGCTTCATGGCCGCGGCGCATTTCGATATTGATTTCGCGGTCGCCTCGCCGCGGCTCGAACACATGGCGTTTTACCGGCGTGTGCTCCTGTTCTCGCAATGGTGCGAGCCGCGGCCCTATCCGGGCCTGACCGCCAAATTTGGCTGCATGGGCGCTGATTTTCGCGAAATCCCGAGAGCGGATCGAGGAGCGTTACGCCTTTTTCAAGTCCGATCCCGCGGAAAGAGAGAGGCTATTCGGGCCGAGTAAACGCCGCTCCGATCGCTCGGGGGGCGGCCAGGGCGCTCGCCTCGTAAACTCCGCCTAGGAAGCGAGCTTCGCCGCAGGAAGAGGTTCGTGGCGGGGGCTTGGCCTAAAATGCTGGGCGCAGGCGTCGAGCGCAGTCTCGCTCGGACGCAGCCTCCGCGCGCCACACCAGTCCAGGAAATCGTCGAGTGCGACTGTCTCCAGACTCGCCTCTGCCCCGCCCATCGAGAGGCCCATGAAATGGCCATAGCGGCTATCCAGCCAGTCCTCATAGTCGCGAAAGTTCGACAATTCTGAAATGTAATCCCGCGCGCGCTCAAAATCAGCCGCGGATACAACCCCAACGAGAACCTTGTTCATAGTACAGCCACCAGTGTTGTGGGTTCTCATCGACGCTATGCGCCCTGGTTCATGCACTACCAATAATTCGTAAGCGGAGAGTAAAAGCTTTAACGTAAAAACCGCTGAGGAGACGGTGAAATCTGGGCCTCTTCCGTTTCGATAGCGATCCTCGTCGCGCCAGTTAGTCTAACCAACCACCTTTCACCAACTGGCGTCAGCGCAACACCCACTAAAGTAATCTTACGTAATTATGTCAACATTAAATCAAAGGCCGCGCGCTTCGAAGCCGGGCGCAACCGGCGAGGCGTCGCCCGCGCGAGACCATGCGACAGGGAAAGCCAGTCGCGGCTAAGATCAAAGTTCAAGGATCCTCGGATCCGAAGATCAGCGTCATCCGTCGAAAGTCGCTAGCGCCGTCGAACCGGGCGCCATACCCTCAAACGCGTTCGGACGCCGGTGGCTTGGCTGAAAATGGGGCCATGCCCTCTCGCGCCAGCTTGTCCGCGCGGTTGTTCAGTTCATTATCGGCGTGGCCCTTGACCCAGCGCCACTCGACCGTGTGCCGCTCGGCAGCCGCGGCCAGGGCGCGCCAGAGGTCTTCGTTCTTGACGGGCTTTTTGGACGCCGTGCGCCAGCCGTTGCTTTTCCAGCTGTTAATCCAGCCCGTGACCCCGCCACGCAAATATTGGGAATCTGTATGCAAAGTCACCTCGCATGAGCGTTTCAAGGAGCTGAGGGCTTCGATCGCCGCGGTAAGCTCCATGCGATTGTTGGTGGTGAGCGCCTCGCCGCCCTTCAGCTCCTTTTCGTGGTCGCCGTAGCGCAGAATGGCGCCCCAGCCGCCTGGGCCGGGATTGCCCGAACAGGCGCCGTCGGTCCAGATCGAGACCCGCTGGCTCACCGCATGAGACCGTAGTCGGCGGCCGACCTCACGCGTTGGTGGAAGCGCAATTTGTCTCGGTATTCCAGCGGATTCTTCGGCGCGACCTTTGCGCCCGGCGGCACGTTGAGCCAGTCGACCAGTCGGGTCAGCATGAATCGCAGCGCGGCGCCCCGAGCCAGGAGCGGCAGCGCGTCGATCTCGGCCGCGCCAAGCGGCCGCAGCCGCTCGTAGGCGGAGATCATCGCCCGCCCCTTTGAGACGTTGAAGGCGTTGTCGGGTTCGAAACACCAGGCGCTGAGGCAGATCGCCAGGTCGTATGCGAGCGCGTCGTTGCAGGCGAAGTAGAAGTCGATAAGGCCGGAAAGGTTCTCACCGAGGAAGAACACGTTGTCGTTGAACAGATCGGCATGGATGACGCCGGCCGGCAGGTTCTTCGGCCAGTGAGCCTGAAGAAAAGTGAGCTCGGCTGCGATCTCCTCGCGCAGATGGGGCGCGACCTCATCCGCCCGCCCCTCAGCCGACTGGAACAGGGGTCGCCAGCTTGGGAGCGACAGAGCGTTCGCGCGCTTGAGCGGAAAGTCGGCCCCGGCCAAGTGCATTCGCGCCAGCGCCTCCCCAACCTCGCCGCAATGGCGAACGTTGGGGCGTCGGATCCATATTCCATCGAGGAATGTGACAATGGTCGCCGGACGCCCAGCGAGTTCCCCAAGCGCCGATCCCTCGCGATTGCGGACGGGTTGAGGACAAGTGACGCCGCGTTGCGCCAGATGCTCCATCAGACCGATGAAGAACGGCAAGTCCTCTGCTTTCACCCGTTTCTCGTACAGGGTGAGGATGTGCTGGCCGGCGGTGGTGCGCATCAGGTAGTTGGAATTCTCAACCCCTTCGGCGATGCCCTTGAACGAAGTCACTTCCCCGAGATCGTAAAGCGCCAGAAAGGCGCGCAGCGCATCGTCCGAGACTTCGGTGTAAACGGCCATGTTACGTCCGTTGAAGCAGCCCATCGAACTAGAGCGATGGCGGACCCGCTTAGCGGCGTGTATAAGACCGGTCAATCGCCGAGCTTCGCCGCCGGTCGAAGGCCTTGCGGTCGCCCGACCGCGGCAGGCGAATTCCGCGCACGACCGCGGCCCGAGCGGACTATGACGGTTTAATCGCCGCGTAGATCCCTGGATATCGGCGTTCGGAGGAAATTGTTTTCGTAATCGCGCCGCCAAGGCGTCTTGGCGGTGCTCATTTTGGCGATTGGATGGGGGTTCATTCGATGCGCATTGTGATGGTTGGTGCGGGTTATGTCGGCCTTGTTTCGGGGTCCTGTCTCGCTGATTTTGGCCACGAGGTCGTCTGCGTCGAGGTCGACCGGAGCAAAGTCGCAGGTTTGCGAGAGGGTCGCGTTCCGATTTACGAGCCGGGCTTGAGCGAGTTGGTGCTCGCCAATCAAGCTGCGGGCCGGCTCTCGTTCACGACGAGCTTGAAAGAGGCCGGGCGCGGGGCGCAGGCGATCTTCATCGCCGTCGGCACGCCTTCGCTCGCGGAAGTCGGCTCGGCCGACATGCATTTCGTTCACGACGCGGCTCGCGCCATCGGCGAGATTATCGAAGGCTTCACCGTGGTCGTCGTTAAATCGACGGTGCCGATTGGCGCAGGCGATGAGGTCGAGCGCATCGTCGCGAAGCACGCGCCTCAAGGTTCCTTCGCCGTGGTGTCGAACCCGGAATTCTTGCGCGAAGGCGCGGCCATCGAGGACTTCAAGCGGCCCGATCGCGTGGTCATCGGGGTCGAGGACGAGCGCGCGCGTGCAGTGATGGGGGAGATCTATCGGCCCATCGAACGCAACGGCGGGCGGATCGTCTATACGTCCCGTCGCAGTTCGGAGATGATCAAATACGCCGCCAACGTATTCCTGGCGATGAAGGTGACTTTTATCAACGAAATCGCTGACCTGTGCGAGCGTCTCGGCGCCGATGTGCTCGACGTCTCCCACGGCATCGGCCTCGACGACCGTATCGGCCGCAAGTTTCTCAATCCCGGGCCGGGCTTCGGCGGGTCTTGCTTCCCCAAGGATACGCTGGCGTTGACCAAGCTTGCTGCCGAGGCCAAAGCGCCGATCCGGCTGGTTGAGACGCTGGTCGACGTCAACGATAAGCGAAAAACGGCGATGGCGGCGAAGGTCGTCGCCGCCTGCGGCGGCTCGGTCGCCGGAAAACGGATCGCCGTGCTCGGCCTCACTTACAAGCCAAGAACCGACGACATGCGCGACGCGCCGAGCCTCGTCATCCTGCCCGAGCTGCAAGCAGCGGGCGCACACGTTGTCGCCTACGATCCGGAAGGCATTCGAACCGCAAAGCCGCTGCTTCCTGGCGTCGAGTTCGCGGACAACGCCTATGCTTGCGTCAAAGGCGCGGACGCGGCGGTCATCGTCACAGAGTGGGACGAGTTCCGCGCTCTCGACCTCGCTCGGGTCAAGGCCAGCTTGACCACGCCGATCATGATCGACCTGCGCAACATTTATCCGATCGAAACGATGAAGGCGCATGGGTTTCGTTATGTCTGCGTCGGCCGCGGGTTCGGCGGGGAGGGCTGAACTCGGCGCGACGCCATTCCGGCGCGCGCCGCGGCGGAGTGAACGGCGTCGGCGTCCCTCGCGGAAGCCGCGAATCCGGACAATCGCCCTTAGCCAGGGACCAGCTGGGTGCTGGGAGGAGCGCCGGCGGCCCGCATGCGTGAAGCGCACAAGTTTACGCGCGCCAATGATTTCCGCCACTTAAGTGCTCTTTTGCGAAACTTTTTCGCTGCAACTTCCAGCCCGCCTCGATCGGGGGCGGCCAGGACGGAGACCGGTAGCCGCGCGGTTGCGTTTCGGGCCTCGACGAAACCCAAAGCCCACGAAAGCTAAGGGATCATTTCGCCAAGCGAAACGAAACGTTTCGCGGAGCAGGTCGTAAGCCGTTGGAATCCTTACGAGCGCTGAATCAGTGATTTCGCGAGATTGTTTGTTTTCAATGACTTAACCGCCGTTTCATTTCGCTGTCTTCTCAGCATGCGCTATCCCGACCCAAAATCCGATCCGAACGGTCGCGAAGCGCGCTCCCGTTGACGAGCTGAGAGCTGCCCTTCTACGCAAGCTGACGCGATCGCCTGTCATGCCCGCGAAAGCGGGCATCCAGCCGTGCGTTGCCGAGATCTGGATTCCCGCTTGCGCGGGAATGACAGGAAGCAAGGCGCAGTCCCTCTGAACGCTCGCCGCGGAACGGGTTGCAGTCCTGAGCTCCTTGACCATCCGGCACCGTAGCACAGTCTTCTCAAAAAGAGAATTATTCTCTCACTTTTAGGTTTCTTTGGAGCTGCGCGCCGCACGCGCCACGACGAGCCGCGCGGTCGCCTCCTTCTGTTGATGCAGCGTGATGTGCGATCGCATTCTAACGAAATTGTAATTCGGCCTTCATGTGCAAGACGACCGCAGGAATCGCTCATTTTGTGCTGAATTTCGTCCATCGGGCCGGGCTTCTTCGCCTCCCTAAAGCTGCACGCCCTTGGTTAAGGCGCCGTCGATCACCAGATTGGTGCCCGTCGTATAACTCGAGGCGGGGCTCGCGAGAAAGACGATGCCGCGGCCGATCTCCTCCGGTTTCGCCATCCGCCCGGTTGGGTTTAACGAAAGGGCGTTCTTAAAAAGATCAGGCAGGTTCGTTTCGATATTCTGCCAGATGCCGCCGTCGAAATAAGTGTTGCCCGGCGAGACCGAATTCACCCGGATCATCTTGGACGCGTGCTGATACGCAAGTCTTTGCGCGTAGTGAATGAGCGCCGCCTTCATGGCGCCATAAGCCGGGCCGGTGAAATCGACCTCTCGGCCGGAGACCGAGGAAACGATGACGATCGAGGGATGTTTTGATTTTTCGAGATAGGGCAGGGCGGCCGTGACCGCGTTCACGGTGTGCATCATGTCGACGTCGAACGATTGACTCCAGGATTCCTCGACATCCTGGGCGGCGAGCGCGGAGACGTTGGCGACCAGAATGTCGATTCCGCCAAGCGCCTGCGCGCTGTCGGCGATGAATTTCTGAAGCGCGGCCTTGTCGGCCACGTCGACGCCGGCCCCGTAGGCCTGCACGCCTTTGGCGGTGAGGTCTTTAACCGCGGCCTTCACTTCGTCGGCGTTGCGGGCGCAGATGGCGACGCTTGCGCCTTCCTGCGCGAAAATATCGGAAGCGGCGCGACCGATGCCTTTGGTGCCGCCGGTCACGACCGCGCGCAGGCCCTTCAATCCGAGATCCATGTTCCCCTCCGTAGGCTTAGTTTGGCGGCAGATAATCTTCGAGTGTCGAGGCGCCGAATGTGCATTGCGGATCGGCCTTGTTGCCAACGCGCAGCCTTACTTCCTTTGTTAGCAAGAAATAGACCTTGGGCTCGTCGAAATAGCTATCGCGGTGAACGCCGCCCGCGCAACTCCGCCCATCGCTGCTAAACCGATGCCCTGAGCGCGATACAAGGGAGATTGGAGGTTGGCAATGTATACAGCGGCGAGCTGATTCTCAGGCCCTGTTGCCCACGTGCTGCTCAGCCCCGTCAACCGGATCGAGCCAGCGTTCGCGTCGCGGCGTCCACAATTCATAAGCCGGCGTGAAGTCCGTGGGCGCATCGTCGAAGGCGCCGACGCGAACCTCCACCTCGTTGGCGCCGTCTCCGACCGCAAACACGGAAGAACCGCACAGGGCGCAAAAGTGCCGGTTGTCGGTCGTGAGCATCCAGCTTCGTGTCTCTCCGGTCACCGATACTTTGTCCGACGACCAGACCGCAAAAAAATTGCCGAGCGAGCCGGTCTCCTTTCGGCACACCAAGCAGTGGCAAAGGCCGACGCGGAGCGGTTCCCCGCCGACCTCGAACCTCACTTGACCACAGTTGCAGCCACCCGTTCGCTTTCGCATGTCTCACTCCGGCTCCGGATCAACGAGCCTGTGAATGCTCGTACGTGTTCATCAAACGCGCCGTCCTTATTCACTGCGTTTTAGACGGGGGCTTAGACGACGGCGCCGTGGTCGCGTTTGCGTCGGATCCGGCTCCGCCTGGTGTCGCCGCACCGTTCGCGTCTGAGCCATTGCCGTTCTTGCCTGCCGACGACCCTTTCCCGGCTTCATCGCCTGTTTGAATTGTTTTGCCCCGCGTATGATCGCTGGATTGCGAGGCGCCAGATTCGAGACAAGGACGAGCATGAGGGTTGCAAAAAACTTTGGTTTTCATTTGGCGTCTCCCGCGAAGATGAACGCCGGCCCGAGTGGGTTTGATCCGAGATTCATCGTGAGTCTTTCCACGGAGAGCAGGCAGATCCGGGATTTTCATCCCTGTTCTCGGTACCGTATGACGTGGTAGAGCTTGCTCACTCGCAGACCGACTTCGGCAGCCACGCAGCGGCGAGTCGGGTGGTTCGGTTATGATCGACGCCGCCAACTATTCCGCGACCGAGACCTTGCGCGACGGGCGTACGGTCGAGATCCGCGCGCAACGTTCCCACGACCGTGAAGGCATGCAGGCGGCGATCGCGCGATCCAGCGCGGCGTCGCTTTACCGTCGCTTCTTCGCCGTCAGGCGTGAGTTTTCGCAGAAGGAGACGGACTATTTCCTCGACATCGACTTCGTCAACCACGTCGCTTTGGTGGCGGTGGCCGACGATGCCGGCCAGCCCACGATTGTCGGTGGTGGGCGGTACGTTGTCGTCCGACCCAGTCAAGCCGAAGTCGCGTTCGCGATCGTCGACGCATATCAGGGCCTAGGCATCGGCTCAGCATTGATGCGCCATCTCGCAACCCTCGGCCGTGAAGCCGGGCTTCGTGAGCTCATCGCCGAGGTCCTCGCCGAAAATGTCCCCATGCTGAATGTTTTCGGGCGCTGCGGCCTCCCGATGAGCACAAGCCGGGAGGGCCCCCTCGTCCACGTCACTCTGCACTATCCCTGATCGCCAGAGGCGCTAGGGCCTGCGTTTTTATTTAATGCACGCGCCACGACGAGCTGGCGGTCGCCTCCTTCTGGATGCAGCGTGATGTGCGATCGCATTCTAACGAAATTGTAATTCGGCCTTCATGTGAAAGACCCAGGAATCGCTCATTTTGTGCTGAATCGTCTACGGGCCGGGGTTCTTCGCCTCCCTAAAGCTGCACGCCCTTGGTTAAGGCGCCGTCGATCACCAGATTGGTGCCCGTCGTATAACTCGAGGCGGGGCTCGCGAGAAAGACGATGCCGCGGCCGATCTCCTCCGGTTTCGCCATCCGCCCGGTTGGGTTTAACGAAAGGGCGTTCTTAAAAAGATCAGGCAGGTTCGTTTCGATATTCTGCCAGATGCCGCCGTCGAAATAAGTGTTACCCGGCGAGACCGAATTCACCCGGATCATTTTGGACGCGTGCTGATACGCAAGTCTTTGCGCGTAGTGAATGAGCGCCGCCTTCATGGCGCCATAAGCCGGGCCGGTGAAATCGACCTCTCGTCCGGAGACCGAGGAAACGACGACGATCGAGGGATGTTTTGATTTTTCGAGATAGGGCAGGGCGGCGGTGACCGCATTCACGGTGTGCATCATGTCGACATCGAACGATTGACTCCAGGATTCCTCGACATCCTGGGCGGCGAGCGCGGAGACGTTGGCGACCAGAATGTCGATTCCGCCAAGCGCCTGCGCGCTGTCGGCGATGAATTTCTGAAGCGCGGCCTTGTCGGCCACGTCGACGCCGGCCCCGTAGGCCTGCACGCCTTTGGCGGTGAGGTCTTTAACCGCGGCCTTCACTTCGTCGGTGTTGCGGGCGCAGATGGCGACGCTTGCGCCTTCCTGCGCGAAAATATCGGAAGCGGCGCGACCGATGCCCTTGCTGCCGCCGGTCACGACCACGCGCAGGCCCTTCAATCCGAGATCCATGTTCCCCTCCTTATGTTCAGTTTGGCGGCAGAGCGTTTGAGAGTCGAGGCGCCCAATGTGCATTGCGGATCGGCCTTGTCGCAGACGCGCAATCTTCCTGCCTTCGATAGCAAGAACTAGGCCCTGAGTTCACCGAAATCTTCGTCAAAGCGAGGCGCCCCGCCGCGCAACTCCTCGCATCGCCGCTCGACGGAGACTTCAGGCGCGATACAAGGGTCAGAGGAGGCTGGCAATGGCCGTCGGCGGGGTTTGGATTCCGGCCGAGGGGGACCCAGCCAAGCTAACGCAATCGCGACGGCTATCCCCAGACGAGAAACAGCCCGATATCGCCCGGCATCCCGTCGGGAAAGTCAACAACCCGCGCCGAAAGATGGAAACCCTGCGGCTTCAGATCATGGCTCCATCGCAAATAAATCTCGGCGGCCTCGCCACGTAACGTCGTAGGCCAATCCGGGTCGGGGACATTAACGGCACGGCCGCCGTCGCTGCACACTTGGCTTGGAAAGCGCAAGAGCAGGAATTCCTTCAGCCCCTGCTCGGCCGCGGTGCGCGCTTCATGAAGGAGATGGCGCCAGCTTCCGTCCGATATATGCGTGCCGATCAGCTCCGCCGCCCTGTGCTGCCGCTCGTCATCTGCACTATGACGCAGTTCCTCGCGGCGTCGCGCTTCCTTGTTCTCGAAGTCCGCCGCCAGCCGGCGGAAATCCGCGGCCGCGGCGGACGTATCATCGGGCTCAGTCATCGGCGCGGCATGCGGTTCGGTCTCATGGTGCGGACGGTCGAAACGCCACCGAAGCGGCGCCAGTGCGTCCCCCAGGGCGCGCGCCACAGCTCCCTCCTTAGGCTTGACGTCGTGACGACGTTCTTCACTTGCAAGCGCGCGCAGCAGATTCTCGCGGCTGACGATTCCGACCACCTGCCCGTTTCGCACCACGGGCACGCGCTTGATCCGATGTGCAGCAAGCAAACGCGCGATCTCAGCCGTGTCGGTGTCCTCGGCTATGTTGATGACAGGCCTCGACATGATGTCGCTTGCGATGCGTTCGGGGTGACGTAAGCTGGAAAGGAAATCGGGACCGAGCGATTCACCTTCCGCCAGCAACGCGAGCCACCACTCGCGCCGAGCGTCGCGTTCGGTTTCATCACGGCCGACGAGGTCGCCCTCGCTGACCATGCCAATGGGCGCGCCGCTCTTATCGAGGATGGGAACCGCGCTGATATGGTTTTGAAGCAGAAGTTGAGCGATATCCCGAACCGGCGTATCCGCGGTCGCCGAGATGACTGCGCTCGTCATCACCTCACGTGCGTTCATGGCTCCAACCTTATGCCTCCAAGTACAAGAGTTTGAGCAGCGCGATCAGTCTTTGGGCTGAAACGACGCAAGATGCGCAAGAGCTCGGTCCCCGGTCGTTCGCCGGATGGCCGATCCTCCCGCCGCGTCGCCTATCGCACGGCCGCTATCCCCTTAACCGGTCACCGGCGCACCTGCTATCCCTTACCGGTCACGCGCAAGACACGATTGGGTTTACCTAAGGCTTCGCCGCGGCGGCCGGCCCGAGCGGGGGCAGGGTCTTCAGATAGATTGCGATCGCCTGACGGTCGGACTCTGGCAACTCGGCCATGTTGCGAACAACGGCGGTCATGCCGGCGCCAAGAACGTCGCCGCCAGGCGTGAAGCCGCTGGTCAGAGCCTCGACAATGTCGGCGTCAGTCCAGTTCAGGAAGTCGCCGCCCCTCAGGTTCGCCGCCTTGCCGTGACCGTCGGGCAAGGGCGCGCCTGCGAGCGCGTGGCTCAAGTCCATCTCGCCCAGGAAGCCGCGCGGCGTGTGGCATTCGCCGCAATGGCCGGGGCCTTCGACGAGATAGCGGCCGCGGTTCCATTGTTCGCTCTGCGAGGGATCGGGGCGGAGGCCCGCATTGTCGAAATAGAGGAGCTTCCACAAGCCCAATGCGCGGCGGATGGAGAAGGGAAAGGGGAGGGCGTTCGCCGGCGCTTTGCCCTTGACCGGCGGCACGGTGCGCAGGAATGCCGCGAGATCGGCGACATCCTTCGGGGTCATGCGCTGATAGGACGTATAGGGGAAGGCTGGGTAGAGATGGCCGCCGCTTGGAGAAACGCCCGACAAGAGCGCGTTGGCGACATCGACCGGGCGCCAGGCGCCGATCCCGTCGACCGGATCGGTGGAGATATTCGGCGGGTAGAACGAGCCGAACGGCGTCTTGAGTTCGAGCCCGCCGCCAAGCTTTAAAGGATCGTCCTGGCCCGGCGACTTGTGACAGGATTCGCAGCCGCCGGCGTAGAAAACGAGCCGCCCGGCGGCGGCGTCGCCGGTGAGGCCAAGGGCTTGCCATGCCTCAGCCGAATAACGCGGCCTAGGGGCCGAGAGCGCCCAGGCCAGCGCGGCCCCGGCGACGACGATGACCGCAAGGACGGCCGCAACCCACTTCATCCGCGCCGGCGAAGTCGAGGATCCACGCGCCGAACTCAAGTCCTAGCCGCTTTTGGCCTTGTAGAGTTCGTGACAGCCGCCGCAGTTCTTGAACACGGCGGGCGCGAATTGCTTGAACGTCGCCTCATCCGTTAATTCCGGCCTGAGCGGCCTGGACATCCTTGACGAATTGGGCGAACCGGGCGTCGAAGTCCGCCTTGTTCTCCCAGATCGCGGGCAGCGCCGCGGTGCCGCCGCCGGTCTTGCTGTTGTCGGGAAACAGCGCTGCGGACTTCGTCGCGCCTTCGTTGAGGGTCTTCAGGGAGCCCTTCACCGTCGCCAGATCGAATGGGATCTTGCCCTTCGACATGCCGAACAGCGTCTTCGCGGCTTCGCCGTCGTGCTTCATGAGCGCTCGCCGCTCGGCGATCGGATCGGTGTCGGCCAATACGGCGGTGATCCCGCAAGCCAGCGCCATTGCCACTGCCACTAAGCGTTTCATGAGCCTCTCCCCGATAACAACCTCTTCCTAAACACGGGCGCCCCCGCGTTTATTCTGACAAGACAGCAATAATCGGCCGAGGCCGCAATCCAAATCTCTGTGTTCAGGCCGCGTGTCGCATCGCGCGCCAGCAACTGAGCTCAAGGCTCCCCCGAGACGCGGTCGCCCTGATCCCAGACGAGACGTCCTAGTCGATCGCGGACAGGATGTGGATCGTCCGCTTGGCGACCAGATCCTTGGTCTTTTCCGAGTAGGTCTTCATGTGCGGCGCCGCGACGTGCGCCCTCAGCGCCTCGGGCTCTCCCAGATTCGAGAACAACGAGACTGTCCGGCCGTACTCCTTCTTATTTAATCTTCCGTCAGTCATGATCTTGCCCTTCGACATGCCGAACAGCGTCTTCGCGCTTCGCCGTCGTGCTTCATGAGCGCTCGCCGCTCGCGATCGGATCGGTGTCGGCCAATACGGCGGTGATCCCGCAAGCCAGCGCCATTGCCACTGCCACTGCCACTAAGCGTTTCATGAGCTTCTCCCCGATAATAACTCCGCACTAAACACGGGCGCCCCCGCGTTTATTCTGACAAGACAGCAATAATCGGCCGAGGCCGCAATCCAAATCTCTGTGTTCAGGCCGCGTGTCGCATCGCGCGCCAGCAACTGAGCTCAAGGCTCCCCCGAGACGCGGTCGCCCTGATCCCAGATGAGACGTCCTAGTCGATCGCGGACAGGATGTGGATCGTCCGCTTGGCGACCAGATCCTTGGTCTTTTCCGAGTAGGTCTTCATGTGCGGCGCCGCGACGTGCGCCCTCAGCGCGTCAGGGCTCTCCCAGGATTCGAGAACAACGAGACTGTCCGGCCCGTAATCCGCCTGGAAAGGGCCGACCGTCGCGGCGTCGATGTGACCGGCATATTCGATGCACCCCTTTTCGGCGTGCACATTGGGGACGTTGGCGCGAAAGGCGGCCAGAAGTTCGTCACGGCGGCCTGGATTGGCGGTGATGATGGCGACGACGCGGATCATTCGTTACTCTCTCCGGTTGGCAGGACTATTATAGACGAAGACCGCCGATCGCATCCGCGCTCAGGTTACACCCTCACGCGGCTGATCCGCGCTTAATCGCGGTTGCACGGTCGTGGACTTGCGATGGGCCAGCGCGAGAGCCGGCTTCTCGATGAATGTCCAGCTCACCCAAGCCGCCGCCGAGGCGAGCGCCAACGTGACGGCCGAGAGCGCCCAGGGGTTGATTGACCGGTCGGTGAAGAACGCAATCGTCGATTGGATCGGCCACGCATAGAGGTAGATCCCATAAGACAAGTCGGTCTTGTTCGTGAACCGGCTGATTGGCAGCACCGGACAGTGGAGGGCGAACCAGAAGATAAGATAACCGCCGAAAACTGCGAGCGCGAAAGCAACCAAAGGCTGGAAGAACAGACAGATTATCAGCAGCACGGCCGCAACGGCCGCCAGAGCGTTATTGTAAACGATGTTACGCTGGAAAAGAAGGAACAAAGTCCCAGCAAGGAACATCGGAAACGTCTGCAGATACAGATAGCGCGAGCCGCCTATCATCACTCCGAAGACACTATGCGACGTTCGGTAATCAGCAATCCCGAATATTGTCACAGCGGCCAGGACCGCAACGAGCAGGACGTAGCGGAGCGCTCCCCGGAGAAAGCCGGCAGCGCTAAGAAGGACGACGAAAATGTAGCACTGGAACTCGTAGGGGATCGACCACATCGAGCCGTTGAGCGCGGGCAAGGGCATGCCTGGAAACGCGCCTTTAGCGTTCGGATGGAAGAGAAGCGCCATTCGCACAAAGCTGCGAGCGAGCGCAGCCGGATGGAACACCGACAATCCCGCCCCGACCAGCGGCGCCAAAACAAGCAGGGAGAGCCAGAAACAGACGATGAAGGCAGGGTATATGCGCAGAACGCGCCGTTTCGCGTAGTCGAACAGGGTCGGCGAGGAGAGGAGGCTTTTCGTGATCAGATAGCCGCTGATGATGAAAAATCCGTCGACCCCTAATATGCCGAAAGTCAGAGTGCCAAAGATATTAGTCAGCACCTCGCGGCTTCGGTCGCCGTCAACAATCTCCGCCGAGTGGGAGAGGATAACCACCGACGCGAACAAGAGCCGGAGCGCGCCGAAGTTGTTGTCCTTGCGTGGAGCCTTGTCGTTCAACAAGCGATCGTCCGTTGCTCGCAAGTTAATCTTCCGAGAGTCAGCCTGCCGACCGGCTTGCCTTGGCCGGACCTCCGTCGAAAATGGCGTTTGTTATTGGGTGCGAAAGACACGTCCCCCGGACCCGGCGCAGTATGACCTCCGTGCGCCCGAGGTGGGGATCGACCGCTTCCTTGTCGCCGTCGCGTCCGCTCATAAAGCTCATAAGCGTCTGTCCAGGTTCCGGCAAGTCCCGCGCGCCTTCGGGAGGCGCGATCGGTTCCTTGCGCCGCCGCCGCCGGCGCCCTATCGCAGTGCAGCATTTGCTCCGTTCGCGAAGCCGACCCCATGGACCCGTTGATCGAAGGTTACCGCCGTTTTCGCGCCGAAGTTTGGCCGGCCGAGCGGGCGCGTTACGAGGCCCTGTCCCATTGGGGACAAAGCCCGGAGGCGATGGTCATTGCGTGCTCGGATTCTCGCGTCGACCCGCAGACGATCTTTGCGGCCGTGCCCGGCGAATTGTTCGTGGTGCGCAATGTCGCAGCGCTCGTTCCGCCCTATACCCCTGATCCGGGCCACCACGGAACGAGCGCGGCGCTGGAATTTGGCGTCAAGGTGCTTAAGATTCCGCGGCTGGTGGTGCTGGGGCACGGGCAGTGCGGAGGGGTCAAAGCAATGGCCTATGGTCCGCCGCCACAGGCGCAGGATTTCATCGCCACATGGGTCGAGCTTGGCAAGCCGGCGCTCCTCGCCGCTGGGGAAGAGCCGGAGGGGCGGCTCGAAAGGATCGAAGCGGAGGTCGTCCGGCTCTCGCTCGCCAATCTCATGACCTTCCCATGGATCGCCGAGGCGGTCGCCGCCAATCGGCTTTCCCTACAGGGTTATTGGTTTGACGTGCACACTGGCGTCTTGGCGAGCGTCGGGACGAAGAAGCTTGAGCCGGTGGACTAGGCGGCGAGGCGGAACGCTGGGTCAGTCGCGGTTCCTCGGGACCAACGCCAGGCCGCGGATCAGATTCGGCGTCGACCAGCTCGCGACGCCAGCGCCGGCAAAGTCACGGTCGGTCGTCCAGATGTCAGCGTCGACGCTCCAGGCGAGCGCCAGCAGATGAGCGTCGTCGTTTGAGCCGTTTCGGCTGGCGACGGCGTCAGTGAGGGCGACTGCCGCTTCCGAGAGGAACGTCGTAAGAGCGGCGACGGGCACGACTGTCATCTCGGCCACGAGGGCGTCGACAATCGGTTGGAGTTCCGGCCGCTTCAGTCCGAGATCGATGCGCCGTCGAGTTTCGGCGATGGCGCGGTCTGTGGTGACCAACACTGCCGCCCGGGCCGCAGAAAGACAGCGCCGTAGCTTCGGCCGCGCGCGGCTGCAATTAGGATCGCCGCATCCACGACGAGCACGCTTGCTGGCGTCCTCACAAGCTCAGGGCTTAGCCGCCAGCGCGCGGACCGCCTCGATCGACCAATCGACGGAATCGACAGGCTCATAGGGCGCCAGCGCCGCGTCGTCCTCGACGGGATCGTGGCGTCGCGCGAACCGCTCTGCTCGCCTCAACACGGCTGCGAGCCGGTCGGGATCCGCGGCCTTGAGAGGGGTCAGAAGCGCGACCGTCCGGGCGCCTGATGTGATCGTAGTCGGACCCTCGAGCGCCTCGATAGTCTCGCCCGAAATCTTCTGCAATTCGCGAATTCCGATGGACGCCATAGCTTTACATACATGCCTACGTAATGGCTGCAACCGCCCCCTCAACCCCGTCCCTTGTCCCAACCGGCAGAAGGGGGCTGCTCCCCCTTACTGAACAGAAATGGCGCGACGTCGGAGACGCCCGGGGCCTTGTCGACCGAAAAGGGCATAGGCCGGCAGACGGCGAGCGCGGAGAGGCCGACGCGCGTCGTGAGCATGCCGTTGAGCACGCCCTCGCCCATCCGCGCGGAGATGCGCGAGGCGATGCCGTGGCCGACGACCTGTTGCAGCACGCTGTCGCCGACCGCCATGCCGCCGGTGATCGCGATATGGGCGCCAATGGAGCGCGCGAGCTTGATGAGGCCCAAGAGGCCCGGCCGGCCGCCATAAATTTCGGCGATGCGCCGCACCAGCCGCACGATCTGGGCGACGACGAACACGACGTCGAGGATCGCGCGGGGGCTGATCGCGGTCACGAGCGACACGCGCTTGGCGGCGGCGGCGATCTCGCCTTGCGCCTTGTCGTCGAGGGGCCGCAGAAGCGCGCGCTCAGTGACGTCGATGAGGTCGCGCCCGTCGATGATCGCGCGCGTCGCTTCCTCGACTTGCGCCCGCGCTCGCGCCGTCTCCGGCCGGTTGCGATAAAGCGCGACCAGCTGGCCGACCAGACGGCGCGCGGCGGCGCGATCGTCGTCCGCGCGCGCCTTGGCCAAGGCGACATGCATTTCCGCGATCCGCGTCTGGCGTCCGACGGCGATGATCTCGCGCGCGGCGAGGCCTATGAGGCCGACTAGGAAGACGACGCCGAACACGACCCCAATGATTCCGAGCGACTCCGCTTTGGCGAACAGCCCTTCGATGAGGTTGGTCGCCCATAGGCCTAAGGCCAGCGAGACAAGGCCGCCGAGCCCCGTCCAGACCAGACCGCCGAGGGTCAAGCGCGAGCGAGCGATGAGCCCCGATTTTTGCGCCGCCTCGACCTCGAGCTCCGCTTCGTCGATCGGCGTCGGCGAGGCGACGGGTATCGGATCATGCTGCGAGCGAATGATCGCTTCGGGCGCAAGCGACGCGGGCTGGTCGTCGACGGCCACGCGCCGATCATCGAGGCGAAAGGCGCGGGGGCGGGGCGGGCGCTGGCTCACGCGAGACGATCCCCGATCAGGAATTGCAGCGCGCGGTCGAGCCGGATCTGCGGCGCGGGCTCAGCCCGCTGGGTCAGCGGCGGGCGGAAGCGCACGAACCGCCAGTCGTTGTCGGCTTCGGGAAGCGCGATCGCGTCGCCCTCAAAGATCGTGTCCGGATCGGCCGGCAATTCGCCGGGAAAGACAGCCGCTTCGGCGATTCCGTCGAACGTTTGCCCCCCAATCGTCTCGCCCTTTTCGGGCACGCCGATAATGGCGTCGAGCGTCTCGTCGCCGGTCCTGATCTCAGCCTCGCGGGTGGCGCGGACCGCCGCCAACGCGATGACGTCGATCTCCGCCCCGACCCCTTCGGCGCGCGCGATCGCTTTCGCTGTGAGCGCGCGCAAGATCGCCTCCAGCCTGTCGTGACTCTTATGATGCAGATGGTCGGCCTTGGTCGCCGCGAACAGGATGCGGTCGATGCGTGGTCGGAAGACCGAAGCGAAATAGGACGAGCGTCCAGCGCGGAAGGCGCGCATGACTTCGGTCAGCGCATTCTCGAGATCCTTGACCGCAGCGGGGCCGGAATTGAGTGCGGAGAGCGCGTCGACGAGCACGATCTGCCGATCGAGCCGGGCGAAATGATCGCGAAAGAATGGCCTCGCTACGTGGGCCTTATAGGCCTCGTAACGGCGCGCCATCATGGCCGGGAGCGAGCCGGGCGCGATCGTCGCGTCATCGTTAAGCGGAATCGGCGCGAAGGTCAGCGCCGGCGAACCGGCGAGATCGCCGGGCATCAGGAACCGGCCGGGCGGCAAGGTTGAGAGCGCATAGACATCGTCGCGCGCCCGCTTGAGGTAGGCTGTGAACAATTCGGCGATCTGGCGCGCCGTGTCCTCGTTGGCCTCGGCCTCCGGGTCGAGGCCGACCATCGCTGCGCGCCATTGTTCCGCCAGCGGCGCGCGCGCCGAAGTCTGGCTTGCGGCAAGCGTCTCGCGCGACCATTCGGCGTAGCTCTTGTCGAGGAGCGGCAGGTCGAGCAGCCATTCGCCGGGATAGTCGACGATATCGACCGTAAGCGTCGATCCCCGCGAGCCCCAGCCCGATGCGCTCTCGAACTCGATCGTCAGCCTGAGCTGGGCGATGCGGCGGGTCGATTCTGGCCAGTGTCGATCCTGTCCCGAGAGGCTTTTCAGATGCTCCTCGTAGGCGAAGCGCGGCACTGCATCGTCGGGCTGCGGTTCGAGCCGCACCCGCTTGATGCGCCCCTCGGCGGAGGCGGCCAGCACCGGCAGACGCGCGCCCGCGATCAGATTGTTGACGAGCGCCGTCAGGAACACCGTCTTGCCGGCGCGCGACAGTCCGGTCACCCCGAGGCGCAGGGGAGCGCCGGAGAAATAGTCGCCGATCGAACGGGCGACGAGCTCCGCCTCGAAGATGAAATCGCTGAACCCTGACAAGGAAAAATCCGCGCCGACCGGGGAGCCTATTTAGGCGGCGCCCGCTCGTTTGGACAGTGGCGCCGTCGGGCGTCGCCGCCGTCGGCGCGGATAGCGCCTCCGGTTTCCTTCGCGTGCGTCAATCCGCGTCGGCCTCGAGTTCCGTGGGCGTGAGGTAAAGCGCCAGCATTCCCGAATTGCGCTCGACCTCCTTCCAGCGCTGAATCGAGAAGTCCAAGACCGCGACGGCGCCGGTCGGATATTTCGCCGCCAGGCGTCGCCGTTCAGGCTCTGCGCCCGAGCCGGTCAGCGCCGTCGCCAGTTCGCCGAGACCCGGATTGTGCCCGACCAGACCCACGCGTTTGTGCGCGTCGGCGAGAGCTCGCGTGCGCTCGAGCAGCGTGGTGAGGGTCGCATCGTAGAGGCGGGCCTGTCCTGTTCAAGCTCGACTTTGCTTCCCCACTCGGCGGCGAAGATCTCCGCCGTCTGCTTGGCCCGCGCCGCGCCGGAATGGATGAGAACATCCGGAAGAAAGTGGCGGGCGGCCAGCGCCTTGGCGACCCGCCTCGCATCGGCGCGGCCGCGTTCCGTCAGCTTGCGCGCGTAATCGTCGCGTCCGACGGAGAGCTCAGCCTTGGCGTGGCGAACGAGAAACAATCGGCGCATGAAATGAAGAATGCGCAAGCGCCCGGGGATTCGCAAGCTTTTGTGTTCGACTGGAAAGCCTTCAGCGATTTCACATGACCCGTTACGGCGCGGCCGATGACCTCAGCCGCTTCTCGTCTCTAGCGAAAGGCACGCACTCAAGCCGAGCCAGGTGCGTGCGAAATTGGCGTGCCATTTTTATTTCATTTTCTGACTTTTCGGGTACGGCTTGGCGGCGTCCTGATGTCCCGTGGCAAGCAGGGATTATTCGAGGACGCTCCCCACTTCCGCACAATGTTATCGCGCCGTAGGCCGCGCCCTAGGGTTGCCGCGTCGAACGAAACGCAGCAGCCGGGTCACTCCCGTTTCCACACCCGCTTCGAGAACGGGAGAAGAAAGTTGGGCTGGATATCCATAGCGCCTCAGCAGCTCCGGCTCCTCATAAGGAACATCGTCGTAGCCAGTCCCCAGAAGATGCGGGCTGTTGCGATCGCGGGACCATTCCTGAGGAAACAGAGCGATGTCGACTTCGGCAACCGGCGCTGGGACTGGCTGGGGCAGGCCTTCGAGGGCCAAGCGGAGCGCTGCCGGTAAATCGTGGCCAGCGCCAAGACGCAGGTGGTTGATTTGCGTCGCGCGCGGATTGATCTCGATCAGATGCGCAGCGCCGGACGCGTCGTCTAACATGAAATCGAAACCGCACATGCCCGAAAGGCCGAGATCCCGGACGATCGCGCGCGCCGCCGCCTTCATCTGGGCGCCCTCCACGACGCGAACTACGCTGGAGGAGCCCAAAGGCGTTTTAAGGCGTACGGTCTCGACCGCCGTGGCGGCAAGTACGTCGCCGCACCAGCAGGCGACCGCACAATTCGCAGGCCGGCCCGGCACATGGGCCTGGACTGAGATGCCCGGCGCGCCATCGCTCAGATAGTCGAACAGCAGATGGACATCGCGGTTCCGGCGCGCCAGCCTCAAGCGGCTCAGGCCGGCGCGGCGGAGTTGCATGCCAAGGAACGCGCGGCCGAGCGTCGCGGGGTTGGACACGGGAATGACGGCCTCTCCGCCGGATGTGCCGTCGAGCTTGAGCATGGCCGGTAGGCCATGCTCCGCGACCCAGAGCCGCAACTCGGAGATCGTCCGAATCGAGTCGGTCCTGGGAGCCCGAACATCCTCGAGGGCGGCGAGCGCAGCGAGCGAATTGCGTCTGCGCACAATGGGGAATGACGCTGGCCTCCCTAGCGAGCGCTCGATTAGCGCCACGATCCAAGCGGAATCGCGCGGGCGCGCGGCTTCGGTGTGGAGCTGGTGCAGACGTCTCACAACACGATCGTCGCAAGGAACGATGAGATCCGGCCGCGATATTTCGATGGCCCGTCGCAGCGAATCGACGGGCCGATGCGCCCGATACAGGAAAGTGCCCTGCGGTGTCCCCATCGCATGGACCGGGTGGCCAACGGGCGCGACCGCGAAGACGACGAATCCTGCGTCACGAAACGCGATGGCGAGGCGGGCCGCATTCGGCCATTCGAGAGTAGCCGCGAGCAGGACCCGCGGGGTCATAACGCAGATACGGATGGCCGTCGGCTAGCGAAGGGGACGAGGCTCCGCTTCGGTTTAAGCGCGCCTGCGACGCGGCGGGATGCAAAGCCTGCGCCATAGGCGAAGCGCAGCATGGGTCCGAAGCTGTTCGCGGCGACCGGTCCAACGAAGAAGAGCCCGCGGACGGACGATTGGAACCGTGTCGAGAGGATGGGCGTGTTCTCGACACAAGCGATCTCGGACCGAAGGGTCTCGTCGAGGAACTCGAGGCGGTTAATGTCGACCCGATAGCCAGTCCCGGCCACCACGTGGTCGTATGACTCTTCTCTGGTCGTTCCGTCTCGTCCGCGCAGAGTAAGGCGGACGCGGCCGCCCTCCAGTGCGGCGTCAGCAATTTCACAGCTGCTGCGAACGGGAACTCGGCCGTCGATCTTCTCCTTCATCACGAAGGCCGCGAACGGCCCAAGATGTTTTTCGACGATCAGGAGGCGCAGCGGCGCGGGCCCCATATGAAATAAGAGCGGCGCGTCGGTGCAGAGCCGCGATCGCCAGCCTGGGCCCAGGCCCGAACTCGGATTGCGAAGGCTGTCCCAGAAGGACGGATCGCCTGGACTCGGAGGACTGCCGAAACCCAGCCGGTCGGCGCGGCAAATCAGTTCGACGTCGGCCTCGTGGTCCCGCATCAGTCCCGCGATGTCGATCGCCGACGCGCCGGCGCCGACCACCGCGATCCGGCGACCGGAGAAGATCGAGAGATCGCGATGGTCGTAGCTGTGCGACACCTGTTCGCCGAGACGCCGTAATTTCTCGGGAATGTGCTTGAAACGCTCGACGCCAACGGCAACAACGACACGCCGCGCCATGATGAGGGAACCGTCGTCGAGACGTAGCGCGAAGCCGTTACCGTCGCGGCGAAGCGACTGGGCGAGCGCGATTGTCAGTTCGGGAACGAAGCGGCGAGATAAGAAATCTCTACTCCTAAATGCTGTTCGATCGCGGGACCATTCCTGAGGAAACAGAGCGATGTCGACTTCGGCAACCGGCGCTGGGACTGGCTGGGGCAGGCCTTCGAGGCCAAGCGGAGCGCTGCCGGTAAATCGTGGCCAGCGCCAAGACGAAGTGGTTGATTTGCGTCGCGCGCGGATTGATCTCGATCAGATGCGCAGCGCCGGACGCGTCGTCTAACATGAAATCGAAACCGCACATGCCCGAAAGGCCGAGCTCCCGGACGATCGCGCGCGCCGCCGCCTTCATCTGGCGCCCTCCACGACGCGAACTACGCTGGAGGAGCCCAAAGTCGTTTTAAGGCGTACGGTCTCGACCGCCGTCGCGGCAAGTACGTCGCCGCGCCAGCAGGCGACCGCACAATTCGCAGGCCGGCCCGGCACATGGGCCTGAACGGAGATGCCCGGCGCGCCATCGCTCAGATAGTCGAACAGCAGATGGACATCGCTGTTCTGGCGCGCCAGCTTCAAGCGGCTCAGTCCGACGCGGCGCAGCCGCATGCCAAGGAACGCGCGACCGAGCGTCGCGGGGTTGGACACGGGAATGACGGCCTCTCCGCCGGATGTGCCGTCGAGCTTGAGCATGGCCGGTAGGCCATGCTCCGCGACCCAGAGCCGCAACTCGGAGATCGTCCGAATCGAGTCGGTCCTGGGAGCCCGAACATCCTCGAGGGCGGCGAGCGCAGCGAGCGAATCGCGTCTGCGCACAATGGGGAATGACGCTGGCCTCCCTAGCGAGCGCTCGATTAGCGCCACGATCCAAGCGGAATCGCGCGGGCGCGCGGCTTCGGTGTGGAGCTGGTGCAGACGTCTCACAACACGGTCGTCGCAAGGAACGATGAGATCCGGCCGCGATATTTCGATGGCCCGTCGCAGCGAATCGACGGGCCGATGCGCCCGATACAGGAAAGTGCCCTGCGGCGTCCCCATCGCATGGACCGGGTGGCCAACGGGCGCGACCGCGAAGACGACGAATCCTGCGTCACGAAACGCGATGGCGAGGCGGGCCGCATTCGGCCATTCGAGAGTAGCCGCGAGCAGGACCCGCGGGGTCATAACGCAGATACGGATGGCCGTCGGCTAGCGAAGGGGACGAGGCTCCGCTTCGGTTTAAGCGCGCCTGCGATGCGGCGGGATGCAAAGCCTGCGCCATAGGCGAAGCGCAGTATGGGTCCGAAGCTGTTCGCGGCGACCGGTCCAACGAAGAAGAGCCCGCGGACGGACGATTGGAACCGTGTCGAGAGGATGGGCGTGTTCTCGACACAAGCGATCTCGGACCGAAGGGCCTCGTCGAGGAACTCGAGGCGGTTGATGTCGACCCGATAGCCGGTCCCGGCCACCACGTGGTCGTATGACTCTTCTCTCGTCGTTCCGTCTCGTCCGCGCAGAGTAAGGCGGACGCGGCCGCCCTCCAGTGCGGCGTCAGCAATTTCACAGCTGCTGCGAACGGGAACTCGGCCGTCGATCTTCTCCTTCATTACGAAGGCTGCGAACGGCCCAAGATGTTTGTCGACGATCAGGAGGCGCAGCGGCGCGGGTCCAATATGAAATAGGAGCGGCGCGTCGGTGCAGAGCCGTGATCGCCAGCCTGGGCCGATGCCCGAACTCGGATTGCGAAGGCTGTCCCAGAAGGACGGATCGTCTGGACTCGGAGGACTGCCGAAACCCAGCCGGTCGGCACGGCAAATCAGTTCGACGTCGGCCTCGTGGTCCCGCATCAGTCCCGCGATGTCGATCGCCGACGCGCCGGCGCCGACCACCGCGATCCGGCGACCCGCGAAGATCGAGAGATCGCGATGGTCGTAGCTGTGCGACACCTGTTCGCCGAGACGCCGCAATTTCTCCGGAATGTGCTTGAAACGCTCGACGCCAACGGCAACAACGACGCGCTGCGCCATGATGAGGGAACCGTCGTCGAGACGTAGCGCGAAGCCGTTACCGTCGCGGCGAAGCGACTGGACGAGCGCGGCTGTCAGCTCGGGAACGAAGCGGCGTGCAAAGGCGAGGCCATAGTCTATGAACGTGTCGAGCCGCACCCGAATTCGCTTGTCGTCGTAAGCGATCCCCAACTCGCGGCAGTAGCGCGAAAGTGGATATTCGCCTTGCGGATCGTAAAGGTTCGAAGCGAAGCCGTCTGACTTGAGCAACATGCCTTCCGGCATGTGGTTGCGCCAAGCGTCCATCGGATGGCCGATGACTCGAAAATCGGCGCCCGCGCTCCTTAGATGTGCTGCAAGCGACAGACCGTAAGGGCCAGCCCCTATGATGGCGACCTCAGTCCTTACGATCACGCTGCCCCCGGGCTTAACCTAAAGTGCTAACTAACCGTCACGTGGAAGCTCTGCGGCTGGCGATCGCGACGGCACGATATGTGAAATTAGTAACATCCGTATTGAGTGAAACATATCGCCAAATCTCCTCCCGTGCAAGCGGCACGTACCGAGCGGCCGGAGGCTTGATGTCTCTCCTTTTCCATCCGCCGCCGAGCGGTCGGCTCTTCACGGCCGAAAAGTCGAAAGCAACTTGATCTGGCGGACCGCCGGCCTGCGCGAGCGCTTGAACGCGATCGGCCCACACGTTTGGCCGCCCCGCGCACACTGCGGTCCAGACCCTAAGCCTTATGTTTCTCCTTCAGATATTCCTGAAGCGCCGTCTTAGCGGGCGCCGGCACGTTGGCGGCTGTGAACTCGTCAATTGTCCAGGACTGTAAAGGCTTGACCTGTGGGGAGCCCGGTGAGCGCGCATTCGGCGTAATGCGTTCACAAACGACGGACTCGCCGTTCAAACGGTACTGTTCATAAGGCCGCGCGCGCGAACTTCGCGTCTTAAAGAAAATGCCCGGGCCAAGCGTCACGGTCGTCCGTTCCTATGTTTCCGGCTCAGTATATCACCGGACCGGCCGCTGGGCGAGCGCTGGTAAATCTCCTCAAATCTCAAATTGAGACAGGAGCGCAGCGCGTTACCGCTCGCGCCGGCTCAAAAATGCCACCCTCTCGAACAGATGCACGTCCTGCTCGTTCTTGAGCAATGCGCCGTGCAGCGGCGGGATCAGTTTCTTGGCGTCGCGCTCGCGCAGCGCCTCTGGCGCAATGTCCTCGTTGAGCAGAAGCTTGAGCCAGTCGAGCAGCTCCGAAGTGGTCGGCTTCTTCTTCAGTCCCGGCGTCTCGCGCAGCGTGAAGAACGACCGCATGGCCTCTTCCACGAGTCGCGGCTTGATCGACGGATAGTGCAATTCGACGATCCTGCGCATCGTCTCGGCGTCGGGAAAGCGGATGTAGTGAAAGAAGCAGCGGCGCAGGAAAGCGTCGGGCAGCTCCTTCTCGTTGTTGGAGGTGATGATGACGATGGGCCGCACGCGCGCCTTGACCGTCTCTCCGGTCTCGTAGACGTGAAACTCCATCTGATCGAGTTCGAGCAGCAGGTCGTTGGGGAATTCGATGTCCGCCTTGTCGATCTCGTCGATCAGGAGCACCGGGCGAAGGGGCGAAACGAAGGCGTCCCACAGCTTGCCGCGGCGAATGTAGTTGGCGATCTCGGACACGCGCGGATCGCCGAGCTGTGAATCGCGCAGGCGCGAGACGGCGTCATACTCATAGAGGCCTTGCTGGGCGCGCGTTGTCGATTTGACGTGCCAGGCGATGAACGGGGCGCCGATCGCGGCGGCGATCTCCTGCGCGAGCAGCGTCTTGCCGGTGCCGGGCTCGCCCTTGACGAGCAGCGGACGCTCGAGCGCGATTGCGGCGTTGACCGCGGTCTTCAGTTCGTCGCCCGCCACATAGGTGGCGGTTCCTTCAAAATGCATCGATCGTCGGGTCCCTTTGCAATTCCCTCGTCGTGAGGAGCGCCGAAGGCGCGTCTCGAACGACGCTCGTGACGCTGCGAAACACTCCTTCGCAGTCTGGACCATCCTTCGAGACGCCGCGCTTTGCGCGGCTCCTCAGGATGAGGTGGCTTGTCTGCAAGCAAATCGTGGGCGCGTCAATTCATCAGGCCCTTGACGGTCTCGATGAGCTGCTTGAGCGAGAAGGGCTTCGGCAGGAACACGAAGTCCTGGCCCTCCGGCAGATTGCGCGCGAAGGCGTCGTCGGCGTAGCCGGAGACGAAAATGACCTTGGCCGTCAATCCGCGTTTGCGCAGTTCCGTCAGCATGGTCGGCCCGTCCATTTCCGGCATGATGACGTCCGAAACGATGAGGTCGATCGGCTCGCTTGCCTCCTCAACCACGCGCAAGGCGTCGAGGCCGGTCTCCGCCTCCAGCACCGTATAGCCGCGCGAGGCGAGCGCGCGCGAGGCGAAAGCGCGCACCGCCTCTTCGTCCTCGACCAGCAGGATCGCGCCCCGGCCGGTCAGATCCGCGGTCGGCTTGGGCGCCTCGGTCTTCACCGGTTCGTCGACGTCATCGGCGAGGCGCCGAGGCAGCAGAACGCGGAACGTCGCGCCGGCGCCCGGCTCGCTGTCGCAGAACACATACCCGCCCGTTTGCTTGACGATGCCGTAGACCATCGACAAGCCGAGGCCGGTGCCTTTGCCGACCTCCTTGGTGGTGAAGAACGGTTCGAAGATCTTGACCCGGACCTCCGGGGGAATCCCGTGACCTGTGTCCTCCACCTCGACCAGCACGTAATCGGCGGGGGCGACATCCACCTCTTTCAAGCTGCCGCATTCTGCGGCGGGAAAGTTGCGCGTGCGCAGCGTGATCTTGCCGCCGTCATGCATGGCGTCGCGCGCATTGACGACGAGATTGACGATCACTTGCTCGAACTGGTTGAGGTCGGCCTTCACCTGCCACAAGTCGCGCCCGTAGACCACGTCGAGTTGGATCTGCTCGCCAACCAGCCGGCGCAGCAGCATCTGCAATTCCGACAACACGTCGTTGAGCTGCAGCGTCTGGGGGCGCAGAGTTTGACGGCGCGAAAAGGCAAGCAATTGCCGCACGAGGCCCGCCGCCCGATTGGCGTTCTGCTTGATTTGCATGATGTCCTGGAAGGACGGATCGGTCGGGCGGTGATTGGCGAGCAGGAGATCGGAATAGCCGATGATCGCGGTCAGCACGTTGTTGAAGTCGTGCGCGACGCCGCCGGCGAGCTGGCCGATGGCCTGCATCTTCTGGCTCTGCACGAGGTTCTCTTGCAGGGTGCGTTGCTCGGTGGTGTCGAGAGCGAAGAGGGTCGCGCTCGCGCCCTCGTCGCTGCGCGGATCGGCGGCCGAGACGAAGAGCCGCGCCGAACGCGCGGCGCCCGGCCCTTCGAGAGAAACGTCGAGGGGCGCGATTTCGCCCTCGCCCTGGGCCGCAGCCTCGATCGATGCGCTCAAAGGGGCGCGATCGCGCTCCGCGACAAGGTCGAAAATCGATAGCCGTCCCTTGGCCGCCTCGCCCTTGGAAGCGGCTTGGGCCAAGCGCGCAAACGCGGCGTTGGGACGCAGCACTGCGCCTGTGGCGTCCACGGCTGCGATCGCGACCGGGGTCGAATTGAAAATGCGGGCGAAGCGCACCTCCGCCGCGCGCAGATCTTCGCCCTTGATGTCGCCCGGAGCGCGATTGATCACCAGCGAGCGGGAAGGGCCCGGCGCGCCCTCGCCGGAAAAGGCGACCTTGTGCAGGATGCGCGCCGGGAGCAGCCGGCCCTGGCGGGGCTTGAGGTCGACGTCGAATTGCTGCGTCGTCACTTCGCCGGGCGGCCCGGATATGATGGCGAGCATCGCGCCGCCGTCGCCGGCGACGATGTCGTCGATCTTGAGCCGGCCAGCGCTGAACTGGGCGAGATCGTAATCGAGCCAGCCCGCCAGGGTCGCGTTCATATGCGCGATCGAGCCGTCGGGCTCGGCGGAGAAAAAGCCCGCCGGCGCGTGGTCGAGATAGTCGATCGCGTGCTGAAGGTCCTGGAAAAAGGTTTCATGCCGGTCGTGGTCGCGCGTCTCATCCGAGACCGTCCACACCATCAGGCCGTCTCTCGCCATGCCCTCGAGCGGACGCACGCGAATGCGGTACCAGGCGACCTCGCCCTGGCCGCTGGGCGGCGGCGAAAGACGAAGCTCCTCGCTCGCGCGTCCGCCGGATTTTGCTGCTTGGGACAGGCGATAAACGGACTCCGAGACGTCCGGCGAGCCGGTGAACAGGCGTTCGATCGGACGCAGGTCGCTTGCCGCGGGCGCGCCCGAAAGCGCGCGATAGGCTTCGTTGGCGTAGACGATACGCGATTCACGGTCGGTGACGAGGACGCCGTCAGGATTGGAGTCGGCGATCGCCTTGGTGGTGTCGAAGCGCGCCGCCCGGGTCGGCAGTTGCAACATGCCGAATGCGTAGAGCAACAGTCCGAACGCGCCGCAGACGGCGAGGATGACGATCATCCAGGTCATCAGCGTGGCGCCGATTCCGCTCGGCGCGAGCCATACGGCCAGAAGCGCGCCGGCGAGACAGACGAGGAGGATCGTCAGCGCGACCGGATTGACCGTTCGCTCGATTCTGTCCACCGGCGGGGGCGGCGGAGATTTCATTTGAGGATCAGACCCCCAAGGACATTGCCGTCGGCATGGACGAGTGCGAGCGCGCTGAGTCGCCTTGAGCGTGTGCTACCATGGGTCGCGCGCCCTGTCTTGACGGCGGGCCGTTCAACCTTGGCGAAAGTGCGGTGAGCGCCGCAGTTTTCAACGGGATGGCATTTTGTTATGAAATGTGACATGGGCGCGCGCCGATCGGATTCGGTGCGCGCAGGCGGCGCGCCAGACCGGGTCACTGGGCCGCGTCCGATCTTGCTTCTCGGGCGCCGGCCAAACCATCGTTCGGCTGGCTAAGTAAAGAGCGGCTTGTTCTGCGCTCGGCGGCGGAAGTGTTGGATTGGGCATGCAGTGGTTGAATGAGCTTCCGTTCGCGGACAATAGGGTCCTTCAGATCGGATTCCTTGCGGCTTGCGGCATCGCCGCCCTCATCGCCCTCGCGATTGTTTACCGGCTGACCTTCGCTCATCGGCTGCGTGTTCCGGGTGGTCGGACCCGGCAGCCGAGGCTCGGGCTGGTCGATGCGTTCAGCCTGGATGGGCAGCGGCAGCTTGTGCTGATCCGTCGCGACAATATCGAACATCTGGTCATGATCGGCGGACCGAACGACGTTCTGGTTGAGTCGCAGATCAATCGCGCCGTGGTCCCGGCGCGCGAGAGCAACCAGACTTCGCCGCTGCTTGTGCCAAGCACGCCGGTGCGGCGAACCGAAGTCGCCGCACTCCCTGCGTCACCGACCGTCGCGGAGCCTCCGCCGAAGGTCGCCGCCAAGGTCTCGGCGCCGCCGCCCCCAGCGCCCGCACCGGTCCCGGCTGCGCCGGCCGCCCCGACCGTGGCGCCGCCGATTCCGAAGCCGCCCGCTCCCGTCCAGGCGCCCGCTCCCGTTTCCGATCAACCGGCCGTTCCGATCCAAGCCCCAGCGCCCGAACCGGCGCGCTCAGCCTCCGCTCCGCCGGCCGCGACACAAGCAGCGGAGCCCGCCCGACCGGCGCCGGCGAATCCGCCGCCGCGTCAGGCAGACCCGCCGCGCCCCGCGCAACCGCGCGCGACCATGCCTCCGCCGATCATCCCCGCCAACGCCTCGCCCAATCGCGGGGCGCCGGTTCGCGCTACGGAAACAGCTCCCGCAAGAGGCCCGGGCAATTCCTTGGCCCCATCTCCTGTCGCGCCTGCGCCGCCGCGCCGCGCGGAGAAGGCAGAACCGGCAGTCGCTGGCTCGAAAGCGGAGTCCATCGCTCCAATGGCGAAAGCGGAGCCGCCCGCGGCGCCAACAGTGACGACCGTCCCGCCGGCCAGCGCGGGCTTGGCCCAAGCGCGGCCGGCGCCGAAGACGGTCCCGTCCGCGCCCGCGTCCGACTGGGCGCGAAAGTCAGCCGACGCGCGCCCGCCAGTGGACAAGACGAACGCCGCGCCGAACGGCAAGCCGTCGCCCAAAGTCGACGATCCCTTCGCCGACCTCGATTCGCTCGAGGCTGAGATGGCGCGTCTGCTCGGTCGAGAAAAGTCCGATTGACCGAGGTTGACGGAATTGCGCGCTCGATAGTCGTCGAAGACGGCGCCAGCAATCCCGCGAATCGCGCCGACGACCTTTCGTCGCGTAAGAGGCGTAGAGGCTAGGCCCTCGACCCGGTCGCCGCCGCGACCGGGGACACAGCGAATCACTCGTCGCGATAAATCCGCTCTCGTCGTTCGTGGCGCTCCTGCGCCTCGACCGAGAGAGTCGCGATCGGACGCGCGTCGAGGCGCCTGAGCGAGATGGGATCGCCGGTTTCGACGCAATAGCCGTAAGAACCCTCCTCGATGCGGGCGAGAGCAGCCTCGATCTTGGAGATCAGTTTCCGCTGCCGGTCACGAGCGCGCAGCTCGATCGCGCGGTCGGTTTCCGACGATGCGCGGTCGGCGAAGTCGGGGTGGTTTTCGCTTTCCTGTTGCAGGGCGGCCAGCGTGTCGCGGCTCTCGGCCAGAATCGATTCGCGCCAGGCGATCAGCTTGCGGCGGAAATATTCGCGTTGTCGGTCGTTCATGAACGGTTCGTCGTCCGACGGCTTATAACTCTCAACGGACACGTCGTTCATGGGCGATCCTATTTCCGCGTGGAATTTCGCGGCCTTATAGCGATCGATCGGCAAAGGAACAATGACTATCCTCGCCAATCGCGCCGCGACCAGCCAGCCGGCATACGCGGGCGCTTCGGAGGGGCTCGGAGTATTTGCCGCAAGAGGCTTGCCAGACAGTAAAGAGGGTCTCACGTTCAGGCGCCGGGACGGGCCCCAGCGAGGGCGCTCGGCGCCGAAGAGGGATTGCCATGTATAAGCGTATCGTTCTCGCGGTCGATCTTCTCGAGCCGACGTCAAGTCCGAAGGGACTGACGCAGGCGGTGGAGCTGGCGAAGACGGGCGACGGCGAATTGAGGCTGGTCAATGTCCAGCCGGTCATGCCGGCCACGTTCATGGAATATGTGCCGGTCGATTTCGACGCCGAGCAGGAGAAGCGGGCCAAGGAGGCGCTCGACGTGATTCTTGGCGGCATCGATCTGCCGGCGGAGCGCAAGAGCGCCGCGACCCGGGCCGGCGGAATTTATCACGAGCTTCTAGAAGAAGCGACCGAATGGGACGCCGACCTCATCGTTGTCGGCTCGCATCGTCCTGTCATGTCGGATTACCTCTTGGGCTCGAACGCCAAGACCATCGTGCGCCATGCCCAATGTTCGGTGCTGGTGGTCAGGGAATGACGCGTGGCGCCGCTAGGTAAGGCGCAAGCGTCAGGCCGCCAGCGCCCGCATCGCCGCTTCGACCCCGTCGGGGGTCAGCGGAAACATGCGGTGCTGAAAGATCTCGGCGATCATCGATGTCGACAGCGAATGATTCCAGGCGCCCGGCGGCGTCGGATTGATCCATACGGTGCGCGGCCAGGCGAGAATGGCGCGCTCGAGCCACACCCTCCCGGGCTCCGGATTGAGATGCTCGACCGAGCCGCCAGGCGCCATGATCTCGTGCGGGCTCATTGAAGCGTCGCCGACGAAGACGACCCGATAATCGCGGCGGTACGAATTGATGAGATCGCGCGTCGGCACGCGCTCGTCGTGCCGGCGGCGGTTGTTCTTCCACACACTCTCGTAGAGGCAGTTGTGGAAGTAGAAATGGTCGAGCCGCTTGAATTGGCTTTTGGCGGCGGAGAACAGTTGCTCAGCCGCTTCCACGTGCCAATCCATCGAGCCGCCGACGTCGAGAAACAGGAGCACCTTGACGGCGTTGCGGCGCTCGGGCCTGAGCATGACGTCGATATAGCCTTTGTCGGCGGTCGACCGGATCGTGCCGTCGAGATCGAGCTCTTCGGCCATGCCCTCGCGGGCGAATTGCCGAAGCCGTCTGAGCGCCAGCTTGATGTTGCGCGGTCCGAGCTCCGCCTGCCCATCGAAGTCCTTGAACTCCCGCCGGTCCCAGACCTTGACGGCGCTGCCTCTGCGACCTTTGTCCTGACCGATGCGCACGCCCTCAGGGTTGTCGCCATAGGCGCCGAACGGCGACGTCCCGCCTGTGCCGATCCATTTCGAGCCGCCTTGATGGCGGCCCTTCTGCTCGGCGAGGCGCTCGCGTAGCGTCTCCATGAGCTTGTCGAAACCGAGCTTCTCGACCTGCGCCCGCTCCTCGGGACTGAGATAGCGCTCCATCATTCGGCGCAGCCATTCCTCCGGCAGGTCCCGGGCCTCGACCGCAGCGGCGATGCTGAGAACGCCCTTGAACGTTGCGGCGAAGACGACGTCGAACCTGTCAAGATTGCGCTCGTCCTTGACCAGGAGCGCGCGCGAGAGGCGATAGAATTCGTCGACCGACATCTGAGCGAGATCGCCTTCGAGCGCCCGCATGAGGTCGAGATATTCGCGCGGCGTCGCCGGCACGTGCGCCTGACGCAGGTTGGCGAAAAACTCAAGGAACATGGGCGCGATCCTAGCTTGCGCGGGTGTGGACGTGCAATGCTGCCGCGCGTTTCCGTGCGCCGGGTGTCGTCTCATGTCCGTGGTGGTCGAGCGTCGAGGATTTTCGCTGCCGCTGGGCGTAAGTCCGGAGGCGGAGATTTTCGCCGTGGGCGACATTCACGGGCGAAGCGATCTTCTCGTCGCGCTCATCGACGAGGCGGCGCGGGAGCCCAAGCTGCGCGACAAGCGCACGATCGTCTTTCTCGGCGACTTCGTCGACCGCGGATCCGACAGTCTCGGCGCGATCGAGCTTGCGATGGGCGCCAAAGCGCGGGTCGGCGCCGATGAGGCAATCGCGCTCATGGGCAACCACGAGGCGATGATGCGGCTCGCGCTCGATCCCGAGACGCCTTGGGACGACGCGATTGATGCGTTCGACACCTGGATCGCCAATGGCGGCGACCGGACGTTGGCGCAGTTTCTCAAGAGTGAGAAGCCCTCCGAGTCGCTCGACGATCTCTTGATCGAGGCGCGCGCGTCGCTTCCCCCGCGCATCCGCGCCTGGCTCGAGTCTTCACGAGCAAGTTGGCGCTCGGGCAACGTTCTGTTCGTTCACGCGGGCGTCAACCCGGAAGTCGAACTCGAGACTTTTCTTGCCGCTCCCTGGAACACGCCGCTCCATAAGCTCGACGAAGATCGTCATTGGGCCTGGGTCCGCCGGCCGTTCCTCGAGCATCGTCCGGGGCCGGACGGTTTCGGCGGCTTCTTCGTCATCCACGGCCACACGCCGAACGACGCGCGTCGCGACGCCTCGCACGCCGATCAGATCGCCGGATTCCGACTCAATCTCGACGCGGGTTCGGCGATGACGGGGATCGCCAAAATGGCGGTGATTCGCGACCGCTATGCGGAGGTGGTCAGCGCACGCGGACCGGCAAAGCGGGAGGACCGCGCTTAAGCGGGTTCTCTTGAACAGTCCAGACGCAGCCGAAAGGTGGGCCTTGTCCTCCCCCGCGGGGCGGGGGAGGACAACCCGCATGCTTTGAACGCCACTGTAAGACACGAAATCGCCTGCTGCGCCGAATAAAGTGGGGCCTTCGACCGTTATCACGCGATGCCCTATGCTCAGGCCCAGTCGATCGCGGCGGGCGTCGCAACAAGCGATTGTGGTAGGCCAACGCGGAGAGTTCAAAAATGAATCTGAAATTGCCCCACGCCTTCGGCGGCGCCAGTGCAGCCGCAGCGTTCCTTGCAATCGCAATCCTATCTCCCGCGCAGGCGGCGGAGAACGTCCGGGTGCGTGGAACGGTCGTCGGCCTCGATGGATCGACGCTTACAGTGAAAACCCGCGAAGGCCCGAACGCCACGCTGATGATGAAGCCCGGCTGGAAGATGGCCGGCGTCGCCAAGGCTTCTGTTGATGACATCAAGCCCGGGGATTTCGTCGGCATCGCCTCGCTCCCTACGGCGTCAGGCGGAGACGGCGCCGTCGAGGTGCTGGTCTTTCCGCCCGCGATGAAGGGGACCGGCGAAGGCAGCTATCCTTGGGACCTGAAGCCGAAAAGCTCGATGACCAATGCGACGGTCACCAATGCGGTCAAGGGCGTCGAAGGGCGGACCCTCGATCTCTCCTATAGCGGCGGCAAGGAGAAGAAAATCTCCATCCCCGATGGCGTTCCGATCGTCACTTTCGGCCCAGCGACCGAAGCGGACCTCAAGCCCGGCGCGACCGTGTTCGTTCCCGCCCAGCGCGGCGACGACGGCGCGCTCGCCGCCGGCTTCGTTGTGGTCGGCACGAATGGCGTCGACCCGCCAATGTAGGCTGTCTTCGGGGCCGCGTCGGGACTCACGCGCTGATCTTTGCCGGCTCGCAAGTCGTCAGCGGGCTTCGCAGCCGCGCGTTGCAAAGCGGCGCAGCGTCGTCATGAAATCGCCGAAGCGGTCCGGCCCGATCTCCGCGGCCCATTCCCCCTGAATCTCAAGCAGCGTCGCGTGGACGACCTTGACCATCCCCCAGGTACGGGGGGTGAGATAGATGCGGCGGCGCTCGCCTTTCCGCGCGGCTCGCCGCTCGAGGTAGCCCAGCGCTTCGAGCTGCCCGATGATGTGATTGGTCGCTTGCCGCGACATGCGAATCCGCCGTGCGAGGTCGGATGGGCGCATTCCGTCGGGCGGAGGAAAGCTGAAGACGGCGAGATGGGCGGGCTGGAGGTCCGTGAACCCCGCGGCTTTGATGTCCGCCTCCATGCGGGCGCGCACATGCTCGAGACATTGCCGCAGCAGCGCGCCGACATAGGGCGGCCCTTCATCGACCGTGGCGTCGGCGCGGATAAATTCACGATCTGAGGGTGTTGACATTTTTGTAAAATCGCTTTACGAACGACATGTAAAACCATTTTACGATGAGAGAGCTGTCATGGAAAGTGCTGTCGCCGATGTCATTCGGATCGGTGGGCTGGAGCTGCGTTTTTTGGTGGATGAGACGCAGGGCTCGGGCGACCTGGTGATCTTCGAGATGACCGTCCACCCCAATGCCCGCGTCCCCGTCGCGCACTATCACCGCGAGGTCGACGAAGTCATCTACGGCCTGTCGGGGACGCTGACGGGGCGGGTCAACGGCGAGGCGCATGAAATCCGCGCCGGCGATTGCCTGCGAATTCCGCGCGGGGCCGTCCATTACAGCGAAAATGTGCACGACGAGACGGCGCGCGCCCTGATCGTGTTGAACCCAGGATCGATCGGCCGCGCCTATTTCGAGGAGATCGCGAAGGCTGCGAGCGGTCCTGGCAAGCCTGATCCAGCGCGGCTGACAGAGATCATGCTGCGCTACGGCCTCATTCCTGCCTGAGACGAATCGGCCGCGGCTCCGGTTGACAGGCTCCGGGCCGCCCCATCCCAATGGCGCGGCGGGACTGTCGGAGGCACGGGGCGCGCGATGCGGCTTTGGATCAAGGATCCGCTGGCGATCTTTGCCGACGACGCGGAGCGTGGCGTCGTCGTCGAGGGGACACAGATCGTCGAGCGTGTGGGACGAGGCGAGACGCCCGAGCGCATCGGCGCGACGTTCGACGCGTCGCGGCATGTCGTGCTGCCGGGGCTTATCAACACGCACCACCATTTCTACCAGACGCTGACCCGCGCCCATCCTTCGGCCATCAACAAGCCGTTGTTCCCCTGGCTCGTCGCGCTCTATCCGATTTGGGCGCGGCTCAAGCCCAATCACTTGCGGATCGCGTCTCGGCTCGCGCTGACCGAGCTCATGCTGTCGGGCTGCACCACGGCTGCCGACCACCATTATCTCTATCCGGAGGGCCTCGAGAACGCGGTCGATATCGAGGTCGAGGAGGCGCGCTCCCTTGGCATGCGCATGACCGTCTCGCGCGGGTCGATGAACCTGTCCGAAAAGGACGGCGGGCTGCCGCCCGACAGTGTGGTGCAAGACGAAGAGACGATCCTCGCCGACAGCGAGCGGGTGCTGAAGCTGTTCCACGATCCGAGGCCAGGCGCGCAAATTCGTGTCGCGCTCGCGCCCTGTTCGCCGTTCTCGATCTCGAAGGATCTCATGATCGAAAGCGCGCGCCTGGCCGAGCGCTACGATTGCCAGCTGCACACGCATCTCTGCGAGACCCAGGATGAAGAACAATTCTGCCTCGATATGTATGGCCTGAGGCCGGTCGATCTTCTCGAGGAGACAGGCTGGATGTCGAGCCGCGTCTGGCTCGCGCACGGCGTTCATTTCAACGCCGAGGAGATCGCTCGGCTTGGCAAGGCGAAAGTCGGTGTCTGCCATTGCGCCGCCTCGAACATGGTGCTCGCGTCCGGAATCTGTCCGACCTGCGAGCTCGAGGCTGCCGGTTCGCCGCTGGGCCTCGGCGTCGACGGCTCGGCCTCCAACGATTCCTCCAACATGATGGAGGCGATCCGCCACGCGCTGATGGTCGGGCGGCTGCGTTATGGCGCCGATAAGGTGACGCATCGCGACGTGCTGCGCTGGGGAACGCAAGGCTCGGCCCGCTGCCTCGGGCGTTCGGACATCGGCCGGATCGCGGAAGGCTATGAGGCGGACCTCGCTTTGTTCAAGCTCGACGAGCCGCGCTTCTCGGGCGCGCATGATCCGCTCGCGGCGCTGGTTCTGTGCGGCGCGCATCGCGCCGACCGGGTGATGATCGCGGGCGAATGGCGGGTCGTCGACGGGCAGCCGGTCGGGCTCGATCTCGCCGCGCTGATCGCCGAGCACCACGAGCGCGGCGCGGGATTTCGCGTGATTGCGCCGACCCGCGCTATCCGACGCAGCATCGCCAGCGCCGCCAGATCCGCGTTTTCCTTTTCGTCCGACTCGCGAGTAGAACCTCTCGCTGCGCTCGCCGGAGGGCGCTGACCGGCCGGAACGAATGTCGCGATGACCGCCCTCATTGTCCTCTTCATCGCCGCGACGTGGGCGGGGGTGCAGAATGCGCTCGCCGGCGGCGGTTCGTTCATCACCCTTCCGTCGCTGATGCTGACCGGTATGGACGCACGCGCGGCCAACATCACCTCGACCGTCGCGTTGTTTCCCGCGCAGCTCGTCACCGGCTTCACCGGTCGGGCGGACGCGGCGAGCCCGACGGGGCTCACGATGCGAAGGCTGTTCGTCATCAGCCTCATTGGCGGTGGCCTTGGCGCGCTCATTCTCCTCGCCACGCCGCCGTCGATCTTCGCCCACCTCGTGCCGTGGCTGGTGCTGTTCGCGACCGCGCTGTTCGCCTGGGGCAGTTTTTTTCGTAAAGCCCCGGCGCCCGGCAAAGCGCATTTGTCGCCTCGCGCCGCGAGCGTGGCGCAGTTTTTTATCGCCGTTTACGGCGGCTATTTCGGCGGCGGCATCGGCCTCTTGATGATGGCCGCGCTGACCATGATGGGTCTGGCGGTGCGCAATGCGGGCGCGGCGAAGAACATTCTCGCTGGCGTGATCAACGCCTCCGCGGTTGCGATCTTCGTCTTTTCCAGGGACGTGCATTGGCTGCAAGCGCTCATCACCGCGATCGGCGCCTCATTCGGCGGCTGGGCAGGCGCGTTGATGCTGAGACGCGTCAACGAGACGCTCCTGAAGCTCGCTGTCGTCGCCCTTGGCGTTGCGCTCACGATCGGGCTGTTCTGGACCGCGCCTTAAGGTTAAAGATGCGCCAGCGGAGCATTGAAACATGAATATCGAACTTTTCACGGCTTTTCTCCTGATCACGGTCGTCCTGATCATCGTGCCAGGACCAATCGTGACCCTTGTCATCTCGACCGGCGCCACGCGTGGCGTGCGCGCCGCGCTGACCACGGTCGGCGGGCACGACGCTTGGCAACGCCTTGCTGCTGGCGGCGATCGCGCTGGGGCTCAACTGGGTGCACGCGCACGCGGACCTGTTGTTCACCGCGCTGCGTTGGACCGGCGCGGCCTATCTCATCTGGCTTGGCGTACAGGCGTGGCGCCACGCAGGGGAGGGCGGCGAGCAGATCCGCGAGACCGGCCGCACCCGTTTTGTTCGCGGCCTGCTTGTCGCCCTGTCCAATCCGAAGACGATCGTCTTCTTCACCGCCTTCCTGCCGCAGTTCATCGATCCGCGACTGCCGGCGGGACCGCAGCTTGCCGCGATGTGCGTCGCTTCGGTGCTTGATCGCCGGCGCCTCGGATTGCGCCTGGGCGGTCGCGGCGGGCATGGGGCGCGCCTGGTTCATGAAGCCGAGCCGAGTCAAATTGCTTGGCCGGCTCTCGGGAACAGTCCTCATCGGCGGGGGTTTGTGGCTGTCGCTGGCTCGACGGACGAGCTGACCGACCGCCCCAGAAGGGTTCACGATCCCGCAATGCCGAACCTGACGACGATCATTTCGGTCGCGGGCGCCTCGTTCGCCGCCTCTTTCGTTGAGGCGGTCGAGGCGCTGACCGTCGTGCTTGCTGTCGGACTCGCGCGCGGATGGCGCCCGGCGCTCACCGGCGCCGCGGCTGCTCTTGTCGCGCTTGCACTGATCGTCGCCATCCTCGGTCCGCTGATGAGCGTTGTCCCAATTCGTGGCCTGCAGTTCGTCGTCGGCGTCCTGCTGCTCATGTTCGGCTTGCGCTGGCTGCGCAAGGCGATCCTGCGCGCCATCGGAATCGTCGCCTTGCACGACGAGGACGCCGCCTTCGCCCGGGAGACGCGCGAACTGACAGAAGGGCGGGGAGTGGCGCACGGGTTCGACTGGGTCGGCGGCGCGACCGCGTTCAAGATCGTGCTCATGGAAGGGATCGAGGTCGTGTTCATCGTCATCGCCGTCGGCGCTGGGCGCGGCCTTCTCGGACTCGCAAGCGCCGGCGCTCTGGCGGCCTGCGTCGTGGTGGCGGCGGTCGGCGCGGCGATCCACCGCCCGCTTGCGCGGGTGCCGGAAAATGCGCTCAAATTCGCGGTCGGGGTGATGCTTTCCGCCTTCGGCTTGTTCTGGACCGGCGAAAGCCTTGGCGTCGGTTGGCCCGGCGGCGACGCTGCGATTCTCGCGTTTATCGCTCTGTTCCTGGCGGTCGCCTTCGGGCTGGTCGCGCTTCTCAAGCCAAGAGCAGCGGCGCTCGCATGATTGGCGCAGCTGTCAAGGAACTGATCGGTCTCTTCGTCGATGACGAGCTTCTCGCCGCGGCCATCCTTTGCGTGGTTGGTTTCATCAGCGTGCTGACGCTTTCCGGCGTAGCGCCGGCCTGGCTCGCCGGCCTTCTGCTGACGCTGGCGTTGCCGATTGCGCTCGTGGCGAGCGTATTGCGCAGCGCGCGGCGGGCGACGCGGAGCGAATAGCCGCCACGCGGCGCCTAGGCGCACGAGGAAAGGCAGGAAGGGACGCATGACACGACGCTTCATCGACATTTCCGCGCCGCTGCGGAACGACGTCGTCTCCGACCCGCCGGGACACAATCCCAAGATCGAGTATATCGATCATCAGCAGAGCCTGCCGCAAATCCTGCCCTTCTTTCCTGGCCTCAAGACAGAGGACCTGCCGGACGGACAAGGATGGGCGATCGAGCGTGTTCAGTTGACAACGCACAACGGCACCCATCTCGACGCGCCCTGGCATTACCACCCGACAATGAATGAGGGCGAGCGCGCGTGGACCATCGACGAAGTGCCGCTCGAATGGTGCTTTCAGCCGGGCGTGAAACTCGACTTCCGCCATTTTCCTGACGGCTATGTCGCGACCGCCGCCGACCTCGACGAGGAGCTCAAGCGCATTGGTTATGCGCTGAAGCCGCTCGACATCGTTCTCGTCAACACCAGCGCTGGCGCGAAATACGGACGACCCGACTATGTCGCCTCAGGCTGCGGCGATAGGCGCCGAAGGGACCTTGCATCTTCTGAAACAGGGCGTTCGAGTGACGGGAACGGACGGCTGGAGCTGGGACGCGCCGTTCATCCATACCGCCAAGCGCTACGGCGAGACGCATGACGCCTCGCTTATCTGGGAGGGGCACAAGGCCGGCCGCCACATTGGCTATTGCCATATCGAGAAATTGCACAACCTCGAGGCGCTCCCACCGACCGGCTTCACCGTCTGTTGCTTCCCAACCAAGATCGAGGGCGCCTCGGCAGGTTGGACACGCGCGGTGGCGATCATCGACGGGTGAACGATCCTTAAGAGTGTCGACCTTGAGATTGTCGCTTTCTCCAGTCAAATGCAGCCAAACTCCTGGTTAGGGGTCCAGTTCATGAAAGCGTTTCCGCCGCCGCGCGAGGTCGCGGCGTACGATCCCGGGCTGCGCACCCTTCACTGGCTGATGGCGGCTCTCATCTTTGTCGCGCTTCCGCTCGGCGTCTGGGCGTCGCTCCTGCCGAGCGGCGGCGCAATGCGCGTCGAAATTCTGTTCTTCCATAAGTCGATCGGCGTGACCGTCTTTGGACTGATCGCGCTTCGGATCGTCTGGCGCCTCATCGTCGGCGCGCCGGCCTATGCCGAGCCGCTCGGCAAGGTGATCCGGGTGGCGTCTCGCGCCGGGCATCTTGCGCTATACGCGCTCATGATCGCGATGCCGGTCAGTGGTTATCTGGGGTCGACCGCAGGCGGGAGGGCGGTTTCGTGGTTCGGGCTGCTCGAGCTGCCGAGGCTCGTGGCCAAGGATAGGACGCTCGCCGTGGCGGCGAGCTGGGCGCACCTGGTGTTCGCCTGGATGCTCGCGTTCGTGCTGGCCGCGCATCTCGGCGCCGTCGTCTGGCACGCAATGATCAAGCGCGATTCCGTGCTGACGCGAATGTGGCCGAGCTTTCGGCCGGCTTCGAGCAGCGGGGCGTCATGATCGGCCCGGCGTTCAGGAGCCGGCGAAGGCGTGGGCTGCTTTGACCGGCCAGGCGAGGGCGTTGGGAAGAGCCTGAACGACATGATCCGCTAGCGCCGACGCGGGCTCGCTATTCCACGTCGATCGAATCGTCGGCGAAAGCACAACGCCGACGCCGACCAGATAGAGAATAACGATCAGGGCGAGCAGGAAACGCATCTTCCTATCCGAATCGTCGACCAGACACACAACTAACCAACTGTAACGCGCCAACGACAACTATTGTTCCCTTGGCCGCAATTCGGCGTCGAAGAGAAGCCGGCCTGCCCCGATTGAGGCGGACGCCCCCCGCAATTGGACTCCCAATCAGGAGGGGGGCGGCGCATAGGCTCCGCGGGGCCTTCGCCCCGGCTCGCGATTGTGCTAAACTGCCCCAGGTAAGCCGAGTTTGGGAGTTTCGTCATGGCGCAAGGTTTGGCCGCCCGGGTCGTCGGCATTGCTGGCGCCGATCCGCTATTCGCTCGTATCCGGCAAGAAGCGGAAGAGGCGCTGCGGCGAGAGCCAGAGCTCGCGCTGTTTCTTTCCGTGAATGTTCTCAATCACCATTCGCTCGAAGGCGCGGTGTCTCATCGCGTCGCCTCACGGCTCGACCATCGCGATCTTCCAGCAGCGCTGATCCGGCAGACCTTCGAGGAGGCGATCGCTCGCGACCCATCGATCGGCGAGGCGTTCCACGCCGACATCATGGCGGTCGCGGATCGTGATCCCGCGTGCCTGCGAATGATGGAGCCGCTGCTCTATTTCAAAGGCTTCCAGGCGCTGCAAGCCTATAGGCTCTCCCATTGGCTCCTGAAGTCTGGCAGGCGCGATTTTGCCTTGAGCCTGCAGAGCCTCGCGTCGGCTGTGTTCGGGGTCGACATCAACCCCGCGGCGCGCATCGGCAAGGGCGTGTTTCTCGATCACGCGACCAGCCTCGTGATCGGCGAGACGACGGTGATCGAGGACAACGTTTCGATTCTGCAGGGCGTGACCCTCGGGGGCACCGGCAAGGAGACCGGTGACCGGCATCCCAAGATCCGCCATGGCGTCTTGATCGGAGCGGGGGCGAAGATCCTCGGCAATATCGAGATCGGCTATTGCGCGCGGGTGGCGGCGGGCTCGGTGGTGCTTCACCCGGTGCCGCATAACAAGACGGTCGCCGGCGTTCCGGCGCGCATTGTCGGTGAAGCGGGCTGCGCCGAGCCGTCGCGCGACATGAACCAGATCCTGGCCGAAAAGGCGCTCGAAGCGTAGAGCGCTGGCGGCGGCGGTCGATTGGCGGCGACGAAAGCGGTGCATCCATCCTTGTTGAAAAATGAGGATCGCCGCTCATTTCCCGTATTGCAACGCTGCGTCTCTTCGTGCCAAGCCTCGCGCGGCTCGCGAGCCGGAGAGAGGCCATGGACAAAGCCGAGATCGTAAAACTGCGTGAGTTCCTGCGCCGTTCTTTTGGCGCGCCGACGCTTCAGGTCGCGCCGAATTCAAAATCCGGCGAGGCGGCGGATGTGTTGCTCGGCGAGCGCAAGCTCGGAACGATCACAGTCGACGACGAGGACGGCGACCGTTCGTTCGCGTTCGAAATGAAAGTGCCGGTCGGGCGTCCCGTGCTGCAGGATTATCTTCGCCGTCTGTTCGAGAACGACAAATTGACGATCGCCGGGCGGCTCAAGAAAACCGACTCGGTCGAACTCAACAATGGTCCCGATTTTCTCGGCGTCATCTCCGCCGACGATCCCGCGGCGTCGAGCTACACGTTGCAGATGGCGATCCTCGACGTCGATCTCGACGGCGAGGAATAGGCTCGCGCTTCCATCCGGGCGCGAGGGCGCCGTTCGTATCCACCCGCATGGAGGCCGTGCGCCATGCCGCTCTATTCGCTCAATGGCCGCCGGCCGACGCTGCCGCCTGATGGCTTCTTCTGGATCGCGCCCAACGCCAGCGTGATCGGCAATGTCGTGGTCGGGCTCGATGTCGGCATTTGGTTCGGCGCAGTCCTGCGCGGCGACAATGAGCCGATCAACATCGGCGCGCGCACCAACATTCAGGAATCCTGCACCCTCCACACCGACATGGGGTTTCCGCTTTCGATCGGCGAAGAATGCACGATCGGCCACAACGCCATTCTGCACGGCTGCGCGATCGGCGAAGGCTCGCTGATCGGCATGGGCGCGATCGTGCTCAACGGCGCGAGGATCGGGCGCGGCTGCCTGGTCGGCGCCGGCGCGCTTGTGACCGAGGGCAAGACCTTCGACGATCATTCGCTCATCGTGGGGTCGCCTGCCAAAGCGATCCGGACGCTGGACAAGGAGGCCGCAGCGAAGCTGCGTCAGTCCGCCGCGCACTATGTCGAGAATTGGCGTCGGTTCGCGGTGGGGATGAAGCCGATCGACCCGGGCGAATGAGGCGCAGCGCGCCGAGTCGCTTAAATCAGATCGTCGTGCTCTCGCCGAATTCCTCGGCGGGTAGGGGACTGAGGAATTCAACCGCGATGCCGCAATTGACGTGACGCACGACCTCGGCCGGCGTCGCGCCGACGACGACACGCGCGCCGATCGGGGGCTCGCAATCGACGTTGAGCGCCGCCCCCGACACCGAGATGTCGATCAGGGTTGCGGTGTATTCGCGTCCGTTGGCGAGCTGGAGGATCGTGTATCGGTCGCGCGGCGCGATGCGCTCATGGCGGCGGTCTTGGGGCAGCCCAAGCGCCTGGCGGTTCGCGAGCCAGGCCAGTTGGGTGGCGAGCTTGTCGCGCTTGGCGGGCGGCACATTCATCCGGATCGCGAATCCTCCGGGGAAGATCCGCGCGACCCGTCCCTCGACCCGTCCGATCTGGTTGAGATAGGCGACGATGCGTTCGCCGAGCTGAACGCCAGCGTCGGAGGAAAGAGCAACGCCGTTCGGCGAGGCATCGATCGATTCGCAATCGAACTCCTGGCGATCGGAACGCATGAATCGTCCCAGAAGGCAGACCTCGACGCGCTTGTCGTGCCGCCGCTCTGCGTCCGTCGGCTCTGGGAGTTTCCATGCCAATGCGCCCATGGCGGCGTGCTCCTTGGATTCTCTGACGCCGACCGGGCGCGATCCTTGAGCCCCTCAGGAATCGCACACGCGCCGGCCGATTGCACGCTCACCATAAACCTTAGGGATTAAGGCGCTCTTACGCGCTGAGCATGACCAAACGTCAGGTCGCGGGTCGGTCGCCAGGATAGACAAACAGATGTTTGTAACGCCTGGGCATATCGCGGAGCGAGAAGTCGACAGGCGCCGCGCCCTCCGGCGCCCGCCGCTCCCGCGTCGGCGGATCGAGCGCGCGGAAAGAGGTGAGGGCGATCGGTCCCGCGCCGCTCAGACCCATCCATGCAGGCGCGGCATGGACCGCAAGGCCGCCAAGGACGCGGGCATGGGTCAGCCCATGATGACGGAGCGGCATGAGAATGATCTCGACGTCCACTGCGTCAAGATGGGGCGGCCGGGCCTCGGCGCCGATAAGGAAGGCCTGCGCCTCGTCGGCGACACAATGAAGAATTGAATCGAGGTCTTCGCGGTCGGCGCCGCGCCACAGCTCCAAGAACGAAAAGCCTCTCAGCTCCTTGAGGAACAGCGCGTTGGCCCTCGAGCCTGCGATCCGAAACGGAAAGCCGCGCGAAGCGTCGAAGTCGAGCACGAACGTGTCGGCCAGCACGCCGCGGATCGCGCCGGGGTCGACATCGTTGCGTTCGGGCGCGCTGCGCGCGCCCCGCAATCGGTTCCAATAGGCATAGAGTTCGATCGTGGCAGCGAGCTTCACTTTGAATTCTCCGCGACCGATCCCGCACTCCGTCCCGGAATGGGACGCAATGGATCTTTCGGCTTGGGCTTGCATGAGATGAGGCAGGGACCATGCCATTTCGTATCGGAAGGGCCGCGCTCAGCGTCACGGGACGCGCGCGCTCAGGGTTACCCTTTGGCAACCCTCAAATTGCAACGGCCAGTCCAGAATCGGCACACGTCACGAACGCGAGGCGAGGCGATCAGAACGAAAGGTCCCGGTTCACGCCAACGCTTCGCGCCGTCGCCTTGATCAACGCCCAGGCCTCGTCCGCGAGCGGCACGCCGCTTTGAGCGCGCTTTGCGCGGCTCGCGCGCTCGGGTTCGCCGGGCGTCAGGATCGCTTCGCCCGGGATGGCTTTCCCTTGCTGGAACCAATCGAGATAGCGCGTCATATCGGCGTCGAAGACGTGCGAGGGATCGATTTGGCTAGGGTCGAGGTAGAGCGAGAACATGCCGTTCGCGAATTTGCGATCCGGTTCGGTTGCGCCATTGCCGGTGAGCGATCCGCCCAGGAGCTCGCAGATGAGCGCGAGGCCCGAGCCTTTGTGCTCGCCGAAGGCCCGCATGGCGCCGGCGCCGTGCTTATGGTCGCGCGTCCCCTCCGAGGTCAGCGGGCCGTAGATCAGCGCGGGATCGCCGGAGAACGCGCCGTCGGGACCGATCAAGGCGTCGGACGGCAGCGGCTTGCCGCCGTGGCTTGCGACATTGACCTTGCCTTCCGCGACCAGCGAGGTTGCGAAATCGAGCACGACGGGCGGGGCGCCCTCGCGCGGAACGCCAACGCAAAACGGCGCCGTCGACAGCCGACGCTCGAGGCCCCCGAACGGCGCGACCAGGATCGAGCCGGCGGCGTTGACGAAATGGATCGAGATCAATCCAGCCGCCGCGGCGCGCTCGGCCCACTCGCCGACGCGGCCGATGTGGCCGGAATTGCGCAGCGAGATGGCGGAAAGGCCGGTCGCCTTCGCCTTCTCCACGCCAATGTCGACGGCCATCGGCGCCATCGTCTGACCGAAGCCGAAGCGGCCGTCGACGACGCCGATCACCGGAGTGTCAACAAGTCGTTCGAGCGACTGATTGGGAATGAGGTCGCCCGTGCGCACCCAATCGACATAACGCGGAACACGGATGACGCCGTGACTGTCGTGGCCTGTGAGATTGGCGTCGACGAGCGAGGCGGACACGCGGCCTGCCTCTTCAACCTCACAGCCGGCGCAAGCGAAAATCTCGGCGCAGAAGTCCGTTAACGCGTCGGCGGGAATATGAATCGTCATGACGAGCGCGATTAAGCGCATTCCGTTCGACCGGCAACACTGTCGTTCGGCCCTGACGGCGTCTTTCCACGGGTTGAGCGGACCAAAATTCGCCAAAGCGACGGCGTCGGTTTAGACTTGTCTCGTGGCGGGTATCCAGGAGCGGAGCATCCTGCTCCTGCGTCGGTCCCGACTTCGACAAGCGGGGCGTCGGAGTTGGCGACCGAAAGGCTGAGACGGGTATGAGCGCAAACGAACCGCGGCGGATCGCGCGCCGCCGCGAACCGATGTTCAATGCGCCCATTGTGGTCCTTGGCCTCGTCGCCGTTCTCATCGGCATCTATGCGGCCTTCAACTGGGCGCCGGTGGCGATCCAGGACCGGATCATCCGGGATTACGCCTTCATTCCGGGCCGGCTGACCATCGCCATCTGGCCGGACCGGCTGATCGATCTGCTCAAGCGGGTGAACACCGACCCGGCCGCGCTCCAACAGGCGCGACAGATCCGGGAATTGCAGGTGCTGGGCGGCGGCGCCAAGCTGTGGACGGTGCTGACCTATGCCTTCATGCACGGGTCGTGGACTCACGTGTTGCTGAATTGCGTGTGGCTGGTCGCGTTCGGACCGCCGATCGCCCGCCGGTTCGGCTCTGACGAGGTTTCTTCTGTTCATGGCGGCGACCGCAATCGCCAGCGCGCTCGCCCACTGGATCATCTCGCCGATGGATTTCTCCCCGCTCATTGGCGCCTCGGGAGCGGATTCCGGCCTCATGGGCGCGGCGACCCGGTTCATGTTTCAACCTGGAGCGCCGCTCGGAGCGTTCGGCTCGACCAGTCGTCCCCAAATCGAGACGGTTCCGGCTGCGAGCCTCAGCGGCGTCTTTATGGAGCGTCGGTCGCTCATCTTCATTGTGATCTGGTTCGGAACGAACCTCATTTTCGGCGCCGGAGCTCAAACGCTGGGCTTTTCCGACATGCCGGTTGCCTGGATCGCTCATGTCGGCGGCTTTATCGCCGGACTCGTGCTGTTTCCTCTGTTCGATCGCCCGTTCCGCGCGCCGCCGATGGCCGGAGAGCTTGCGCCGGACCCGCGCTCCATGGAGGCTTGACCGCATTCGCGCCGTCGCCGCTTTGTAGACGCGGTCGCCGACCGCGTCGCCGCGATCATCGATCGCGGCTACAAGCGCCGCGCGGGAGGCTGCGCGGCGCTCAGACGCTGGGGGGAACAATGATTCTGCCGACCATCGATCCGCTGATCGCCGGGGGAGTTGTCATCACCACGGCGTTCACCGACGCCGTCTATGTGCAATTCAACGCCGCCGTTTCCGCGCGCAGGCGATTCGCGGCGGCGAGCTGGAGCAGCGTCTGGTATCTGCTCGCGGCCTTCGCCGTCATCAGCTACACGTCGAATTGGGTCTATGTGCTGTTTGCGGCGCTTGGCTCATGGATCGGCGGGTTCCTGTCGATCACCGCGCTCAATCATACGCAGCCGCTGCGGCGCCCATGACCGAAGCGCGGTGAGCCGCCCGAGACC
>CAVPEE010000015.1:0-47286 GCA_963702825.1 uncultured Alphaproteobacteria bacterium | reverse complement strand
GACACCCGTCATGACCAAGCTATTGCGCCGGTTCATGCTCTGTCGCCAGGGCGTGACGGCGATCGAGTATGCGCTCATAGCTTCGCTCATCGCGGTCGTGATCGTGACTGCTGTCGGCACGGCCGGAACCCAGCTGAGCTCGAGCTTCACCCGTATCGCGAGCGCCTTTCCGTAACGGCGCCGGGCCTTCCTCAGGGCGTTTTCGCCGCCGGCCGCAAGTCACCGCGAACGCCGCCGTCCATCGCCTTCGCGAGCCGCCACGTCACCGCATAAGCAGTCGCCACAGCGATTAACCCGAAGACAGCGGATCCAAGCGCGAAGCCCAACATGCCGCCCTGCACGCCGCCGTATCGCGCGCCAACCGTGACGAACGGAATCGTCCCCAGCGTTGCGCGCGCCCAGTTGAACGCCATCGACAGCACGGGAAAGCCGAGATTGTTGAACGACACGTTGGCTACGAACAGGCACGCCAGGAAGACCCAGGCGACCACTCCGTATCGACAATAGAAAGCGATATATTGCGCGCTCTCGCCCTTGGCCTCGAATGCTGCGATAAGCGCCGGCTCGGCCAGCGCCAGAACCGCCCAGGCGAAGAGAACGTAGCCGATCGAGAGAATGAAGGAATTGGTCAACGTCCGCTGCACTCTCTCCATCAGTTTCGCGCCATAGTTCTGGCCGATGATCGGCCCGACCGATGCGGTGAGGGCGAAAACAACGCCGAACGCCACCGGCGTCACGCGATCGATAACGGCTGACGCGGCGATCGCCGGCTCGCCGAAATCGGAGAAGATCCTGAGCGTATAGGCCGAGCTGACGGGCGCCGCCATATTGGCCATGATCGCTGGAAATCCGATCGCCATGATCGGACCGAAATCGCCGCGCGCCGCGTTGAGCTTTGGCCGTGCGACGAGATCGTGCACGCCGACCGCGCCAAGCCAGCCGACCCCGAGCAGGATCAGACGAGAGAGGACGGTCGCCCAAGCGGCGCCATAGACTCCGAGCCCTAAGCCGAAAATGAGCAGCGGATCGAGAAACGCCGTAGCAATCCCGGCCGACAGCGTCACATACATCGCCCGGCGCGCATCGCCGACCGCGCGTAAGATCCCCGAAAACGTCATGCCGACCGCGAGCGGCACATTGGCCGGAATGCTGATGGCGATGAACTTCGAGGCGACCTCGGCCAACTCGCCGTGCGCGTGCAAAACCGTCACGAGGATCCAATCGCGCAACACGAACATTGCCGCGGCCATGACGGCGGAGAAGACGGCGGTGATGATGAGCGAGGACGCAGCGAGGCGCCTTGCGCGTGGTCGGTCGCCAGCGCCGAGCGCGCGCGAGACCGTGGCCGAGGCCGCGATAGTCAGCCCGATGTTGATCGACATGACGAAGAACGTCATCAAGCCGACATAACCGACGGCCGCCTTGAACGCCTGATCGCCGAGCTTCGACACCCAGAACAGCGACAGAAGATCGACGACGAACACCGCCATCAAGCCGATGGCGCCGGTCGCGGTCATCACCGCGACATGGCGCATCAACGACCCATGGGTGAACACGGGCCGCTTGTCATGAGCAGCGCTGGGGGCGTTCAAGACAGCTTCCTTCTGGTCAGGGCCGCGGTCTTAGAGCCTGGCGCGGGCGGAAGCCAGGGGCGCCGTCTTCACGCCGAGGATCGTCCCCTGCAACGCCGTATCGACTTTAGAGGACCAAGGCGACGCGTACGTCCCTCCTCTCCAGGATCGCCATAGGTAGGTTTACCTAGTGGAGACTGTGATCATCGTCACAGCGGCTGATCAAATTCAACATTAACGATTCCGAACACGGCTCTAAGCCTCCCGGTGCGAACGGACCCTGAGCGAGAGCCGAGTTGCGGGGATATAGTTAAATCACGATTCTTTTCTGCTAAAAATTAACCTAAATAAACATTTGAAAGGGGCGCGCTAATGACAATCAATCTGAGCGAGGCGGACCTCGGTCGCATTTTTCCGCATGCGAATGACGCGATCATGTCGTCTGTTGCTGCCGAGTGGAATGACACTTTAGGCATGTACGGAATCAATGCCACGGAGCATCGACTGGCCTTCTTCATGGCTCAGACAAGCGCCGAGACCGGCGGCTGGAGAGGTATGGTGGAGGGGGGTGAGTTTAGTGGTGAACGCGATTTGTACAAAGGACGGGGTCTCATTCAACTAACCGGAAGATCGAATTACCTAGCGATTGGAGAGAAGCTCGCGCAGGATTTCCCCAATTCGGGGCTCGTTTTCGATCTGGCGAGTAATCCTCAACTTGTCTCGCAGCCGAAATACGTTCTCAAAACAGCAGCGGCGTATTGGGACCTCAACAAACTCAATGCCATCTCCGATACAGGAGACTTCCTGCATCTCTCAAACAAGATCAATGGCTCGAAAACCGTGCCAAACGGATGGTCGCTGCGCCAATCCGAACTGGCGCGGATCGAAAGACTGCTGACATCAATTGCCGATTCTTCCGCCCAGCCAACCAGCTCTCCGACAGTTTTGCAGTTGGGTGATTCTGGACAGATGGTCAATGCTCTGCAAATGATGCTTCGTAACGCTGGGTATGACGTCGGCGGCGTTGACGGCAAGTTTGGCACGCTGACCCGCATGGCCTTGATGGCGTTTCAGGCGGATCACAGTCTTGTGCCGACCGGCGTCGCCGATTCCGGTACGAACATCGCTCTCAATAACCCGGGTCAGCGGCCGCTCGACGATCAGCGCGTTTCCGCCACCATCAACGACCTCATCAACAATGGATCCCGCACCGCTCTGAACGGAACCCGCATCAATTGGCTGGGGGTATTGGCCTCGATTTTCGGCGGTATGGGCATCGTCAACTCAGGGATTGTTGGAGCGGCCAACAGTGGAATTGCCAGCGCCGCGAAGGCGACGCCGCTTGCGCCGACACCCAGTCCAACGGACACAATCGGCCCCACAGTCCTGCACTTCAAAATATCCTGAATTCGCCCCCTCTAACCGGCACAAATCTGGGCGCCCTCAAGTCCCAGCTACAGGAGATCGCTTACTCTCTAGACACGTTTCGACAAGCTAACCTCGGCTTGCTGAAAGTAACCGACATCCCCGGGACGCTGCAAAAAATCCACGATTTGCTGTTGACACAGCCGGTGTCGGCGACAGCAGGCAGAAACGCCGAAGATCTGGTGAATCAATTGATCGCCTTCCAGAATCAATTGGTCGCTTTGCAGACGACGGTAGAGCCGGCAGTCCATTCTGCGGTCAGCAACATCAATCCCGCAGTCCATTCTGCGGTCAGCAACATCAATACCGTGTTCGATATGCTTCCTCCTGATGCGCTTGGCGCGGTGACCCCTGTGCTCACCGCAGTCGCGAATAGCGTGCTTCCGGGATTCGGGGGCGCTCTGGTGACACTTGGTCTCGGTGTCGCGACGCAGATTTTTGGAAACAAGGTGCTCAACGCCCGACTCGACGATCATCGGACCGCGGCCAATACAAAGAGCAATAAAGTTGCCTAGCTGAACGGTCCTCCCTGTAGAAGCCCGACCCATCTAGCAGGCATGGGACCCAGTCGAGTTTGCCCGCCGGAGCAAATATGATGCGTTTCCTCCTCATCTCTGCAGTGGCGCTTGCTCTTCAGACGCCCGCGATTGCGCAAGGTTCGCCGACACGGGTTGGGCAGTGCTCTGTAACGAGAATAAAGTGGGTCGGAACGCGACTCGATAACGTTCCGGGTTCGGGAAGCGCGATCCAATTTGTGAACGGCGGCCATCAGGTTTCGTACGACCAAGTCGCCGCCGTCGATCGCTCGCGGCGATGGGACGCGGTCAGAATGTGCCTCATCTCGATACCGAAAGATTGTCCGCCTGGCGATGATCGGGGACGCGTATACAAGACGACCAACCTGCGTACGCGCCGTTCATGGAGCCTGCCAGACGCCGAGCACATGTGTGGGGGCGCCTGAGGTCGAGTTTGACGTCGTCTTGAGCACCGCTTACGGCGAAGGTCACCTGCGCAGCGACCACGCATTTTGCTAATTCGCCCCAGGTGCTTTATTCGATCGCCCGTGTCCTATCTGACGGCGGTCTTCAGTCCGCCTTTAGGCGGCAAGGGAGGGGAAACATGCGCATTCGTCATTTTGCAATCGCCTCGGCGTTATCGCTCGCGGCGCTCGTGTCCACGGCGCCGAACGCGCTCGCCCAGCAGGCCGAGGCGATGAAATACTGCAAGGCGGATGTGGCGCGGCTCTGCCCCGGCGTGCAGATGGGCGGCGGGCGCATCATCGCCTGCCTCAAGGCGCACAAGGAAGAAATGAGCATCGGCTGCGGCAAGGCCCTGCAGGCGATGAAGGCGAAGATGGGCAATTGAGGGCGGCGCTTTCGCGCCGCCGCTCAGAACCGCTCGCCCACCATCTCCTCGCTCTTGGCCCATAGCGTCTTGGCTGTCTCGGGGTTGAGCGCGTAAGGCTTGACGCCGGCGCGCTTCGTCGCGTCAGGCTCGATCGCCGCCACGTGGCAGTCCTCGCAATAGCGACCACCGACTTCATCGGCCGCCGCAACCGCGCCCGCCCAGACCGACGTCGCCGCGCCTTGCGGAATCGTCTTGAACTTGAAGTCCGGCTCGCCCGCTGCGCGCGTGGCCGCGTTGATGCGCTCGACGAGCTGGTTGATGCCCTCCTCGCCGATATGACGGGAAAGCTCGGTCTGGATGCCGCCGGGATGGACGGCGGTCGCGCGGATTCCGTTCCCCTTGTGGCGGCGATCGAACTCGACCGCGAACAGGATGTTGGCGGTCTTCGACCGGCCGTAAGCCGCCCATGGATCGTAGGGCGTGCGCTCGAAATTCGGATCGTCAAGATCGACATCGGAATAGCGATGGCCGGCGGACGACAGATTGACCAGCCGCGAACCTCGCTTCATCAGCGAAGCGATGCGGTTGACCAGCACGAAATGGCCGAGATGGTTGGTGCCGAACTGGGTCTCGAACCCGTCGGCGGTCTTGCCAAATGGGCAGGCCATGACGCCGGCGTTGGCGATGACGAGGTCGAACGGCTTGCCGTTGTCGACCAGCGCGTTGGCGCAGACGCGCACGCTGTCGAGCGACGCAAGATCAAGCTCGACCAGCTCAAGTCCGCCGCCCTTCTTGGCGGCCGCTTGCACGCCCGCGGTCGCCGCTTTGGCCTTGGTCAGATCGCGCGCGGCGCCCACCACGTCGGCGCCGTGAGCGACGAGCGCGCGGGCCGTCTCGACGCCGAGGCCGGCTGACACGCCCGTCACCAGGACGCGCTTGCCGCGCAAGTTCACGCCTTCAAGCACTTCATCAGTGGTGGATGTCGCGCCAAAGGTCTTTGTTGCAGTGGTTTGATCGAGTGCAGGCATAAGCATCTCCTGGATGTTAGGTCGCTTGCAGCGACCAGCTTTGGCAGCTGAACGCGCCCGACACGCCCGTCACCAGCACGCGCTTGCCTTTCAGGTTTACGCCCTCGAGCACCTCGTCGGTGGTGGATGTCGCGCCGAAGGTTTTTGGCGCGATGGTCTGTTGCACGTCAGTCATAGAGTTCTCCCCGATGTTGGGTCGCTCGGCGACCCGCTGTTGCGTAAAGCGAGCGCGTCGCTCTGGCTCAGGCGAAGCGCTCGCCGACCAATTCCTCGCTCTTCGCCCACAAAGCCTGGGCGCGGTCGGGATTGAGCGCATAGGGGCGCACGCCGGCGAAAGTGAAGCCAGGCGCGTCGATGACCTCGGCGACGTGACAATCCTCGCAATAGCGTCCGCCGACCGCGTCGGCCTTCGCGACCGCCGCCGCCCAGACGGACGTCGCGGCGCCTTGCGGGACCGACTTGTAGGTAATCGGCTTCGCGCCAGGCAGCTTCGCGACCTGCGTCATGATTTCGGTCAGCTCCCGCCGCGCCTCTTCGTCCAGGTAGCGGCTGAGCTCGGTCTGAATAGCGCCAGGATGAAGGGCGGTCGCGCGGATTCCGCGATCCTTGTGGCGCGCGGTCGAACTCGACCGCGAACAGGATGTTGGCGGTCTTCGAACGGCCGTAGGACGCCCAGGCGCTGTAAGGCGTGCGCTCGAAATTCGGATCGTCAAGATCGACGTCGGAAAGCTGATGCCCGGCTGACGACAGATTGACGAGCCGCCCGCCCGGCTTCATCAGCGACGCGATGCGGTTGACCAGCACGAAATGGCCGAGATGGTTGGTGCCGAATTGCGTCTCGAACCCGTCCGCCGTCTTGCCGAACGGCGTCGCCATGACCCCCGCGTTGCAAATGACGAGATCGAACGGCTTGCCGTTTGCGACGAGCGCGCGGCGCAAGCGCGCACGCTCGCTAGCGATGCAAGATCGAGTTCGATGAGCTCGAGGCTGCCGCCGTTCGCGGCGTCCGCGCGCACCGGCGCGGTCGCCGTTTTGGCCTTCGTCAAATCGCGCGCGGCGCCCACCACCTCGGCGCCGTGCGCCGCCAGCACGCGCGCCGTCTCCACGCCGAGGCCGGCTGATACGCCGGTCACCAGCACGCGCTTGCCGCTCAGACTTACGCCTTCCAGCACCTCGTCGGTGGTGGATTCGGCTCCAAAGGATTTGGACATGGGTTATCTCCAGGTTCAATAAGCGAAGGTGGGCCGCTTCGGCGCGGCGGAGAATTGCCAGGGGCGCCAAGCAGGAATAAACGGAGGATGCCTCCGTTCGATATACGGAGGGACCCTCCGTTTGGCAAGAGGACACGCGAAATTTGAGCGCCGACGTCACGAGCCGCTCCCGCCGCGCGGGCGGCGGGAAAGCGCCGGGCGGCGCCGCAAGCGCTGCGCGGCAGTCGCAAGCCCCGCGCCGACGCCCAGCGCAACCGCGACGGGCTGCTCGAGGCGGCCAAGGCGGCGTTCGCGGAGGTGGGGCCGGAGGCGAGCCTCGACGAGATCGCGCGGCGGGCGCGCGTCGGGATCGGCACGCTTTACCGGCACTTCCCGACGCGCGACGCGATCGTGGAGGCGGTCTATCGCCGCGAGGTTCAGCAATTGGCCGACGCAGCGCCCCGCCTCGTCGAGGCCCTGCCGCCGGCGGAGGCGCTGCGCGCCTGGATGGGGGTCTTCATCGACTATATCGCCGCCAAGAAGGTCATCGCGCCGGCTCTCAAATCGTTGGTCGGCGGCGGCTCGGCGCTTTATGCGGATTCGGGCGCGCGGATCAATGAGGCGATCGCGCTCCTCGTCGAACGCGCGCGGGCAAGCGGCGACATCCGTCCCGACGCTGATTCCGCCGATCTCCTGCGCGCGCTGATCGGCTTCGCCTACGTCAACTCGGCGCCAGACTGGGAGGCGAGCGCGCGACGCCTCATCGACCTTTTGATCGATGGCTTAAGGTCGCAGGGCGGCGAAAAGTAACTCCGTGGCGCCCAGCCCTGAAGGACGCGCGACGAAATCAAAAACAAGGGGCCAGCCGGAGCGCGGCGGCCTCGCCACATAAGGAGCAGCGGATGGAGATCAAGCGAGCGGGTTCGAGCGCATCGACCAAGGGACCAGCGGAATATTTCACCGGCGTGGTCCGCATCGACCCGCTGTTTCCAGTGACCGCTCCCGCGCGGGCGGCCGGCAATGCCGTCACGTTCGAGCCCGGCGCGCGCACGGCCTGGCATACGCACCCGCTCGGTCAGGTCCTCATCATCACGATGGGCTGCGGCCGGGCGCAGCGCGAAGGCGGGCCGATCGAGGAAATTCGTCCCGGCGATGTCGTGGTCTTCGCGCCGGGCGAGAAGCATTGGCATGGCGCCGCCCCCACCACCGCCATGACCCACATCGCCATCCAGGAGGCGCTCGACGGCAAGGCGGTGGAGTGGATGGAAAAGGTCAGCGACGAGCAGTACCAGGGCTGAGCGCCCGTTTCGCTTTCCGCGGACGCCTTGGTCGCCAAGTCGCGCGAACGTCTTGAACACGCCCGCGAAAAGCCGGCCATTTCAACAGGCCGTTTTCGGAGTGTGAGCCACATCACATCCTCTCGTCACAAGCTATGGTTAAGTGTGGATACGAAATGAACCGCCGCGGGAGCTACAAACGGCGGGCGATATGGAGAGCGACGATGTCGCAACATTTAGCGAATTCAGGCCTTTACGATGAGGGCCTCATAGACCACCGAAACGCGCGCCCCTTGACGATCGCTTTTGCGACGATTGTGACGGTTTGGATGCTGGCGTTTGGCCTGGTCTCCGTGTCGGGTCAGCTCAATGCGCAGTCGCGCAATCTCGCGAACGGCTGTGCGGCGGCAATCTCGACAATGGTCAAATAGAGCCGGAAAGCTCTTCCAACCGCGCTCGCGGCGCTTGCATCGCCGCGAGCTTTCGCGTAATGAGCGCGCGATTGAAAACCGCCCGGCCGTTAAGGGCTGCCGTGGCGGTTTTTTCGCTCGTTCCGACGCGAACGGGGCTCTGGCCCCGGCAAATTCAAAAAGGCGTCAAGCCTTAAGGAGAGCCAAATGCCCAAGTTGAAGACCAAATCAGGCGCGAAAAAGCGCTTCAAAATCACCGGGACCGGCAAGGTCGTCTACGCCCAACGCGGCAAGCGGCACGGCATGATCAAGCGCACGCCCAAGCAGATCCGCGATCTGCGCGGCACGTCGATTCTGTTCAAGACCGACGGCGACAAGGTCAAGAAATTCTTCCTGCCGAACGGCTGAACCTTTTTCCCGGAGATTTGAACGATGTCGCGCGTCAAAAGGGGCGTAACCGCCCACGCCAAACACAAGAAGGTGCTCAAGGCCGCCAAGGGCTTCTTTGGCCGGCGCAAGAACACGATCCGCGCCGCCAAGGCCGCGGTCGACAAGTCGATGCAATACGCCTATCGCGACCGCAAGAATCGCAAGCGCGAGTTTCGTGCTTTGTGGATTCAGCGCATCAATGCGGCGGTGCGCGAGCACGGGCTGACCTACAGCCGCTTTATTTCCGGCCTTGCCACGGCGGGGATCGAAGTCGACCGCAAGGTGCTGTCCGACCTCGCCATTTCCGAGCCGGCGGCGTTCGCCGCGATCGTCGAGCAGGCGAAAGGCTCGCTGCCCAAGGCCGCCTGAGTTCTTCCCCTTCCCCCTTTGGGGGAAGGTGGCGCGAAGCGCCGGATGAGGGGTTGGCCCATCCCTATTGCGTCGGGAGAGCGCAAGCGGCCTCGCCGGGAGTCCTAGAGGAATGTCGGACCTTTCCGCCCTTGAACGGGAGACGCTGGCCGCGATTGAAAGCGCGCCGGATGAAAACACGCTCGAGGCGGCGCGCGTCGCCGCGCTCGGCAAGAAAGGATCGATTTCCGCGCTGCTCGCGACGCTTGGCAAGCTCGCGCCGGACGAGCGCAAGGCGCACGGCGCGGCCATCAATGCGCTAAAGGATCAGGTCACGGAGGCGCTCACGGCGCGGCGCGCGGTGCTCAAGCGCGCGGCCCTCGAGGCGCAACTCAAGCGCGAGGCGCTCGACGTCACCCTGCCCGTCCCCCTGCCCGGCGTCGAGACCGGGCGCATCCATCCGATCAGCCAGGTGATGGACGAGATCACCGCCATTTTCGCTGAGATGGGCTTTTCCGTCGCCGAAGGGCCGGACATCGAAAGCGACGACTACAATTTCACCAAGCTCAACTTCCCGCCCGGCCATCCCGCGCGCGAGATGCACGACACGTTCTTCCTCGAGCCGGATGACAAGGGCGAGCGAAAGGTTTTGCGCACCCACACGAGCCCGGTGCAGGTGCGCACGATGCTCACCCAAAAGCCGCCGATCCGTGTCATTTGCCCCGGACGCACCTATCGGCGCGATGCTGACCAGACGCATACGCCGATGTTCCATCAGATCGAAGGCCTGGTGGTCGATCAGAGCTCGACGCTCGCCAACCTCAAGTGGGTGCTGGAGGAATTCTGCAAGGCTTTCTTCGAAGTGCCGCATGTCGGCATGCGCTTCCGTCCAAGCTTCTTTCCGTTCACTTCGCCGTCGCTCGAGGTCGACATCCAGTGCCGCCGTTCGGGCGGGGAGATCCGGTTCGGCGAGGGCGAGGATTGGCTCGAAATCCTCGGCTGCGGCATGGTCCATCCCAATGTGCTGACGAATTGCGGCCTCGACCCGGAGGTCTATCAGGGCTTCGCCTGGGGCATCGGCCTCGACCGCCTGGCGATGCTCAAATACGGCCTGCCGGATCTGCGCGACTTCTTCGACGCGGACCTGCGCTGGATCAATCACTATGGCTTCAAGCCGCTCGACATCCCGACGCTCGCCGGGGGATTGAGCGGGTGAGACCTGGCTTTCGTCCAGCGATTGTGCGACCGTCCTTCGCAGCTGCTTTGACGAGATCGAGGCTCGGAATGATCTAACGCGAGGTCTTTGACGAAGCTTGGGGGGCACACGGGAAATTGGAGGAAACCATGACCGACGCGCCCTTCGTTATCGTCGAGGCCCTCTACCCAGGCCTGACCCAGCTCGACTTCACCGGTCCACACACGATTTTCTCCCGTCTGCCCGTACAACGACCGTCGTCGCCTCGGAGCGCGGCGGCGAAATCGAAAGCGACGACGGGCTCGTCTTCGCAAAAACGAAGCGTCTCGCCGACATCGAACACTGCGATCTCCTGTTCGTCCCCGGCGGACTGGCGGCGACCGACGTCATGAACGATCTCGGGTTCATGATCGAATTCAAGCGGCTCCGCCTCACTCAGCGAGATCGTCGACACGCTGACCCGCGTCGGCCTCGAGGTTGAGTTGGTCGAGGACCCGGCGCGAAAGTACGACGGCTTCGTGGTCGCTTCTGTCATCGAGCCTGAAGCCAAGCAACATCCCAACGCCGACCGGCTGAGAGTCTGCATCGTCGACGCCGGGGGCGGCCCGGTGCAGGTCGTCTGCGGCGCGCCGAATGCGCGCACCGGCATGAAGAGCGTGTTCTCGCCTGTGGGCACGTATATTCCCGGCAAGAAGCTGACCCTCGCCAAGGGCGTCATCCGCGGCGTCGAGTTCGAACGGCATGCTCTGCTCGGCCGCCGAGCTTGAGCTCAGCGAGGATCACGACGGCATCATCGAATTGCCCGACGACGCGCCGGTCGGCGTGACTTATGCGCAATATGCGGGGCTCGACGATCCCGTCATCGACGTGGCCGTTACGCCGAACCGTCCCGACGCGACTGGCGTCGCCGGAATTGCGCGCGATCTCGCCGCTGCCGGACTCGGAAGCTGAAGACGCCCGCGCCGAAGCCTTTTGCCGGCGCGTTCGACTGCCCGACCCGCGTGCAGCTCGATTTCGCGCCCGCCGATAAGCATCTTTGCCCGGCTTTCGCCTTGCGGCTTGTCCGCGGCGTGACCAACGGTCCCTCGCCCGAATGGATGCAGAAGCGGCTGCGGGCGATTGGCTTGAGGCCGATCAGCGCCCTCGTCGACATCACCAATTACATCACCTTCGACCGCGGGCGCCCGCTGCACGTGTTCGACTTCGCCAAGGTCGCCGGTGATCTCACGGTCCGCCGCGCTCGCCCGGGCGAAAGCGTGCTCGCGCTCGACGGCAAGACCCACGCGCTCGACGAGACCATGGTGGCGATCGCCGATGCGAACGGCGTCGAATTGATCGCCGGGATCATGGGCGGCGAACATTCCGGCTGCGACGAGACGACGCGCGACGTTCTGATCGAGAGCGCGCTCTGGGACCCGACGATCACCGCGCAAACCGGCCGGAAGCTCGGGATTACGACCGACGCGCGTTATCGATTCGAGCGCGGCGTCGATCCGGACTTCTGCGTCCCCGGTTGCGATCTCGCGACCGAATTCGTGCTCTCGATCTGCGGCGGCGAGCCGTCACGCATGATCGTGGCCGGCGATCCGTCGACGCCGCCGCGTTCGGTTCCCTTCCAATATAGCGAAGTGAAGCGCCTGCTCGGCGTCGATATACCGCGAGAAGAAGGCGAAGCGATCCTGCGTCGGCTGGGCTTTGGGATCGAAGACGGGCGCGCCTTCGTTCCCCCATGGCGTCCCGATATCCAGGTCAAAGCCGACGTCGTGGAGCAGATTTTGCGCATCGCCGGCGTCGACCGCGCGCCGCCCGCTCCCCTGCCCCGGCTCGACGACGGCGTGCCGAAACCTGTGCTGACGCTCATGCAGAAGCGCATGCGCCTCGCCAAGCGCACGCTTGCCGCGCTGTCCCTGCGCGAGGCGGTGACCTGGTCCTTCGTCCCCAAAGCCGCTGCTGAGCTATTCGGCGGCGGGTCGCGGACGCTCGCGCTCGCCAATCCGATCGCGGCCGATCTTTCCGACATGCGCCCGAGCCTCATTCCGGGTCTCGTCGCGGCGGTCGAGCGCAACGCCCGCCGGGGCTTGAGCGACGTCGCGCTGTTCGAGGTCGGGCAGGTGTTTCTTGGATCTGGCGAAAATGACCAGCGCATCGCGGCTGCTTCTGTGCGGCGCGGCCGCGCCAAGGCTGGCGAGGAAGGCCGGAATTGGAGCGGCGGCGGGCTCGTCGACATCTTCGACGCCAAGCGCGACGCGATGGCGCTTCTCTCGGCGCTCGGCGTGAACGCGAACGCTGTCCAGGTCGTCGCCGGCGGCCCCGCGTTCCTGCATCCGGGCCGTTCGGCGACCCTCCAGTTCGGGCCGAAGACGGTTGTCGGATGGTTTGGGCAATTGCACCCGAGCGCGTGCGAGGCGCTCGACGCCGAAGGGCCGATCGTCGCCTTCGAGATCACACTCGACGCCATTCCCGCGCCGAAGGCGAAGCCGACCAAGACCAAGCCGAAGCTGATCCGCTCGGACTTCATGCCGGTCGAGCGGGACCTTGCCTTCATCGTCGGCGAACCGGTCAGCGCCGGCGACATCCTCAAGGCGGCGGAAAGCGCCGAACGCTCGCTCGTCGCCAGGGTCGGCGTGTTCGACGTGTACCGAGGCGAGGGCGTGGCCGAGGGCGCGAAGTCGATCGCCATCCACGTCACCCTGCAACCGCGCGAGCGCACGCTGACCGACGCTGAAATCGACGCCGCAATGTCCAGGATCGTAGCCGAGGTGTCGAAGAAGACCGGCGCGACGCTCAGGAGCTGAAGCTCATGGCCGCCCGCGCCGCGATCGCGCTTTGTCTTGCCGCTCTTGGCTGGGCCGGGAGCGCGCAAGCTCAAGACGACCCGGCATGTGCCAAGTATCACGAGCCAATGGCATACAATCTATGCCTTGCCCAGCATGGACCCAAGGCCAATGGCGTCGGTCAACTTCACGGCGGCGGACCTCAACCCGGCGGCGCCGCGCAGGGCCGGATTTGGTACGGGCATATGCATGGCCGCGCGCCGACCGCGCGCTTCACCAGCCCGCAGAGCGCGCAGCGCGTCCATGGCCGCGTGCATATGGAGTTTCAAGTCCGGTGAGCGAAGGCTGAGGATAGCGAGCGCGGCGCCCGAGCCCGCGGAAGATGACGCAGGCGCCGCGCTCTTCCCCTCGCGCTGTGGGAGATCAGCGTGGGGGCCGCGCTTCGCACCAGGCCCCAGGGCGCGGAAACGCGGGAAACGTGATCCTAGGTGACGGACGGCTCCTGCCGACCGAACCCCTGTCAAACTCGGAGGTGGGGAGGCGCCCCAACTATCCCCTTGTACAAGATTTGGCGGGCTCCGGCTGTGATGGCCGTCACATTCCGATCACGAGCACACTAAAACACTGCAATTTATGGAGAAGTGGCGCGTTTGGGCGTGGGCGTTCTCCCCATTTATGTCAGGCCAAAGCCGTCGCGACCGCGGCGAAGGCGCTTGACGTAAGGGCCGGGGTCCGCCACCGTCGCGCGGGATCATCGGCGGTGGAAGATGGTCGTAGATTTGCTTTCAGCACATCCATGCTTCAAAACGCTTGATCCGGAAGCCTGTCGGGTTCTCGATCGGCAATGCACCTGGCTCAAGACGCCGGCGGGCGCCTGGGTCGTCGGCCAGGCGGGCAACGACCACGAGGTCTATTTTGTCTTGACCGGCCGCCTGAGGGTGACGCGTCACGGGGCGCGACAAGACGTCGTCACTTCCGACATCGGGGCGGGTTCGTTCTTCGGCGAATTGAGCGCCCTCGAAGGCGTCCCCAATTTCCTCAGCGCCTTCGCGGTCGAGGACTTGACCCTGGCCAAAATGCCGAGCAGCGTCTTCGTCGCGACGATGTTCAACCACCGGCCGCTCGGCGAAGCCGTGATTGCGACGCTGGTCGTGCGCAATCGCGCGATGACCCGCAAGGTCGCCGAGGCGGCCCATATCGATGGAGACGGTCTCGCGCCTGAGGGCCCCACGCCGGGGCGACCGGGACAAAGCCGCTTTGACGTGCGAGCCGACATCGGCCACGTCAGCGCCAATCCTCGACGAGCGCGACGATGGTCATAAGCTCGCTTTCGGCGCATCCCTGCTTCAAGACGCTTGATCCCGAATCTTGTCGGGTTCTGGATCGCCATTGCATCTGGCTCAAGACGACGGCGGGTCAGTGGGTCCTCGGTCAGACGGCCAACGACCGCGATGTCTATTTCGTCATGACCGGACGCCTGAGGGCGGTGTCTCACGGGGTGCGGCAGGACCTTATTTTCTCGGACATGGAAGCGGGCTCGTTCTTTGGCGAACTGGCCGCCCTCGACGGCGGCCCCCGCTCGCTCAGCGTCTTCGCGGTCAATGACTCGACGATCGCGAAAATGCCGAGCGCGGTCTTCGTGGAGACGATGTTCACCCATCGCCCGCTCGGCGAAGCGGTCGTCGGGACGTTGGTCGCGCGCAATCGCGCGATGACCCGCCGGGTCGGCGAGCTTGGCGCGCTTGACGTTCGCAGCCGCGTCCACGCCGAGCTCCTGCGCCTCGCCCGTCCCGATCGCGAGGATCCGAAGCGCGCCATCATCCTCGCGCCGCCGAACCAGTCGGAACTCGCCTCGCGCATCAACACGAGGCGCGAAACCGTGTCGCGCGAGATCAACGCCATGGAGCGCGAAGGCCTGATCGAGCGCCGGCGCGGGGCGATCGTCATCAATGACGCGCTGAGGCTGAGCGCCCGGCTCGAGGCGACCGCGATCGGCGCGTAGCGCGAACCCAATCGCCGCCTCTGCTAGTCCTGTTCACCAAGAGTTTGGACATAGGTTTTGCCGTAGGGGTAGAAGAGTTCCTTGCGCCCTTGGCTCCACGCGGCCTTGAGTTCGGGCGTTGTAATGTCCCAGTCCGGCCGGCACTTCCTGGTGACTGTGCGCAGGTCCTGGCGGAGATCTTCGAGAGTGGGCCGCCCGAAAAACCAGTAGCCGTTGTAAATCTTGTGAATGACCAGACCGGGCTCCAGCACGATCACATGCGGGATCATCGGATTGTGGTCAGGGTCCGTATATTCGGCGATGTCGAGATCTTTCTGGACCGTGCGCCGCACGTCGGAAAGGAAAGGCCAGTGCGCCCCGATGCCGGTGCGATATTCGTTCGTCTCAGTGATGTTGTCCGTGCTGATACGTAACAAGTCGGCAATAGCCGACCTCGAGCTCGCGATGCAATTGGACGAGTCCTTCGGCCTGCCGACGGTCCTTGGGGCAGTAGCCTCCGCGGCTGAGGACCAGAACCATAGGATGTTGTCCCTGCAGTTCTGAAAGCTTCCGGCGTTTTGCGGCATGGTCTGATAGCTCGTAGTCGGGGAAGACGGCCCCCGGAACAATGTCACTTCGCATAGGACATCCTCCGCAAGCTGAGTGGCGCCCATTCACCCGCGGCTACGCACTCGTCAGCAGCCATGTCGAAGCGAGCGTCGCTCCGCATCCATCCGCGCATAGACCTCAGCCGCACGTGCGAGCGGCGTTATCGCAATCATCGGACGTACGCCCGACAGCGCTGCTCAAGGCAAGCGCATCCTGCGGCTCGATCGACGGGCGCCAGCTGCGCGACCTACCGCGCCGCCGCGCGCGTTGACGAGTTCGAGCAGCAAGCCGTGGACCGGCTCCCCAAGTCAGGCCGGTGCTAGATTCAAAACCCAGTCGCGCTTAGCAGCTATCGACCCGAAGGCGACTTTCGAGCCGCAGCCCAACTGTCCGCTGCCGTTCCTACAACAGTCAATCCGCGAGCAGAGCGAACCCGTGCTGATGACCTAATGCCGTAATGCCGCGATTCGCCCCTGAACTCACATCTACAAGCCGCTTCTCTCGTCGCGAAGGGCGCCGATTGGCGATATCCACTGACGTTCGAGGTCTCTCTATGCTATCATTCCTAGTAATTGCAGGCTCGCCGGAGCCCTCACATGCCTGAAGACCAAGTGGACCGCAGGCTGGCCGCGATTTTCGCCGGCGACATTGCCGGCTATAGCCGGCTGATGGGCGCCGACGAGGAAGGCACGCTGCGCCAGCTCAAGGCGCACCGTAAGGAACTCGTCGATCCCAAGATCACCGAACATCGCGGCCGAATCGTCAAAACGACGGGCGATGGAATTCTCGTGGAATTCGTGAGCGTGGTCGACGCTGTCCGTTGTGCGGTCGACATTCAGCGCGGCATGGCCGAGCGTAACGCCGGGGTTCCGTCGGACGAGCGCATCGAATTCCGCATCGGCATCAATGTCGGCGACATCATTTTCGACGGCGATGACATTTTCGGGGACGGTGTCAATGTGGCGGCGCGTCTGGAGGCGCTGGCCGATCCCGGCGGCATCATGGTTTCGGGCGTCGTGCATGATCAAGTACGCGATAAGCTCAGCTTTAATTTTGAGGACTTGGGAGAACAGGCGGTCAAGAACGTCATACGTCCGGTCGGCGTTCATCGCGTTCATTTGGCCGAGCAAGTTGCGCGAGGCAAATCGGCGATTGCCGCTGGCAAGATGGAGCGGACGGCCTCCGATCGGCCGTCCCTCGCCGTGCTTCCGTTCGTCAATATGAGCGGCGATGCCGAGCAGGAGTATTTTGCCGACGGTATTACCGAAGACATCATCACGGCTCTGTCGAAGCTGCGCTGGTTCTTCGTCATCGCCCGCAATTCGTCGTTCATCTACAAAGGAAAAGCAGTCGACGTGAAGCGCGTCGCGCGCGAACTCGGCGTTCGCTATTTGCTCGAAGGCAGTGTTCGCAAGAGTGGCAACCGCGTGCGGATCACCGCCCAGCTAATTGACGCGGCAACCGGCAATCATATTTGGGCGGAACACTATGACGGTGAGTTGAACGACATTTTCGATCTACAAGACAAAGTGACAACGCGCGTGGTGGGTGCAATCGCGCCGAAGCTGGAACAGGTCGAGATTGAACGCGCCAAGCGCAAGCCGACCGAGAAGTCTCGATGCCTACGACCACTATCTGCGCGGCATGGCTAGCCTTCATCAATGGACGAACGAATCCAGCGATGAGGCACTTCGGCTATTTTACAGAGCTTTCGAGTTGGACCCTGGGTTTGCGTCGGCCTACGGCATGGCTGCTTGGTGTTTCGTCTTGCGGAAGGCGAATAGGTGGATGGCCGACCCTGCTCAAGAGATCGCGGAAGCGGCACGGCTCGCCCGTCGGGCGGTGGATTTGGGGGCGGATGACGCCACGGCACTATCAGTAGCAGGTTATGCGCTTGTGTTTGTTGCGCACGATCTCGACAACGGGTCAGCCATTCTTGATCGAGCGCTCGCGCTGAATCCCAATCACGCTGGGGCATTGATTAACAGCGGATGGACAAAAGCCTTTCTCGGCGAACCGGATACAGCCATCAAGCATGTGACCGACGCCATGCGCTTGAGCCCGCTCGATCCAATGAGTTTCCGAACACTGGGCGCGGTCGCACTCGCTCATTTCGTTGCTGGTCGTTATGACGAGGCATCGTTGTGGGCCGAAAAGGCACTGGGAGAGCGGGCGAATTTTCTCCCTGCAATACGCGATCTCGCGGCGTCCAGAGCGCTCGCGGGTCGGTCCGGCGAAGCGCAAGCAGCAATGGCGCGCCTGCGCGAAATTGCCCCCGCAATGAGAGTTTCCACTGTCAAAGAATGGCAACCATTTCGTCGACCTGACGACCTCGCAAGGCTAGAGGATGGCCTGCGTAAGGCGGGCTTGCCGGAATGACGAGCTGCTTGAAGTCTGTTTCTTGGCGACTGGAATGCACATGCCCGCTTATTACATTGGTGAACACAAAATCTCTAATGTTGCGTTGTTTGACGACTACCTTGCAAAGGTAGTGCCGATGGTCGAGCGCTTCGGCGGCCGCTATCTCACAAAGGCGGGTTCACACGAAATACTGGAGGGGGATTGGAGACCCAATCGGGTGGTCATCATCGAATTTCCCGATATTGCATCGATCAAAAATTGGTACCAGGCACCGGAATACCAACCGCTCATCGCATTGCGCCGAAGCGCCGCGACCGACGTGATGATCATGCTCGAAGGATTGTGAAGTCTTGGCCGTAATCTACGACCGCGACCCGGCGGCTTCGGGTGCTCGGATGGATCATAGGCTTCAGGTTCAGCTACCCAGTGGTGATTGGGATAGCTAGATTCAAAGGCGCGGTCTTTGGGCCTCGACTATCCGGTTTGTGTCGTTGATGTCCGTTGCTGGCCCAACCTCGCCCTTGGGCCACCGACCGCCCTACCTCCTAAACCGGCCCTTCGGTCTACGACCGGAATCCGCCCTAAGCCGACAATCTGATTGAGCTTTGACCCTAGGCGCCCGGCGCGCTCCGGCGGAACCGCCTCACCGCGAATCTCGACGCCACATTTGTTTGCGAAAAACCTGATTATGTGCTATGTTTTCTGCTGACCGGATCAAAGGGGCTGGCGAAGCATCGGAACGTCGAAAACACAGGAGACAGGGCCGCTCTGAGGCATTCCCAGGAGAGCACGAGGCGGGAAAAGTTTTTTTATTTGGATTCGCCGTAACCCATTGAAAAGTCCCGATTCGGCCAAAGGAATCCAAGGAAATCCAAGCTTTTTTCCTTGGATTTCCTTGGATTAGCTTGGTTTTACTTGCTTTTGTTTGGCGATCTCGCCGAACACGCGGTCGTGCGCCGGGTCGCCTCGGCTCGGGCCGGGATAACGGTGGGCTCTGCCGACCGAGCCGCGTCTGCGAGCATCCGCCACCAGTGCGCGTTGCTATCCCAATTCCAGCCCGCGGTCGGCGATGGCGAAGGCAGGAGCCACAGGCGGGTTCGGCCGATGCGCTCGGGCTGCTCGCCGAAGCCGGCGGCGCGGCCGAGATAGCGGCGCCCGGCGGTGAGGCTCGTGAACGCGAGCCACTCCGGCTCCGCGACGTGATCTTCGCCTCGAGCGCGGCGCACGCCTCACGACCGAGCGCGCCGGGCGGCAGCTCGCGATCCATGCCGCTCACGTGCTTGGCGATATCGGTCAGGCCCAAGCCCCATTGCGGCAGTTCGGCATAGTCTTCCGGTCTGAGCTTTCGCGGCGTCAGCCCGAAGGCGTGGAGCGCCGACCAGAACCGGTTCTGCGGATGGGCGTAATAAGCGCCGCGCGCCGCCGAGACATTCCCTGCCGCCGTGCCGCAGAAGACGATCTTGAGGCCGGGCTTGAGCAGGTCGGGCAGCACATGGGCAGAACTGCTGGCGGCGCCAAGCATCAGATCGTCTGGTTGTAGGCGCCGACTTCGGGGTTCTCGCGCAAGATCCGGTCGACCGCTTCGAACATCGCGCGCATCCGCGCCTCCGACGCCGGGCTCTCGACGACGACCACGAGCTCCGGCTTGTTCGACGAAGCGCGGACCAGTCCCCACGTGCCGTCCTCGACCGTGACCCTGACGCCGTTGACGGTGACGAGGTCGCGAATGGGCTGCCCGGTGAACGGCTCGCCCCGCGCCTGCATCGCCCGGAGCCGCTCGACGACGCGGTCGGCGACTTCGTATTTGACCTCGTCGGCGCAATGCGGCGACATCGTCGGCGAGCCCCAGGTCTTGGGCAGCTCGCGATAGAGATCGGCCATCGACTTTCCCGGGTTGCGGTCCAGCATGTCGAGGATGGCGATCGCGGTGACGAAGCCGTCGTCATAGCCGCGCCCGACCGGCGCATTGAAGAAGAAATGCCCCGACTTCTCGAAGCCGGCGAGCGCGTTCAGATCCCTGACCCGCCGTTTGATGTGCGAATGGCCGGTCTTCCAGAAGTCAACCTTGACGCCATTGGCGCGAAGCGCGGGATCGGTCGCGAACAGCCCGGTCGACTTGACGTCAACGACGAAGGTTGCGCCCTTGTGGAGCGTCGACAAATCGCGCGCGAGCATGACCCCGATCTTGTCGGCGAAAATCTCCTGGCCCTCGTTGTCGACGATTCCGCAGCGGTCGCCGTCGCCGTCGAAGCCGAGCGCGAGGTCGGCGCCGCTCTCCTTCACCGCGGCCGCCATCGCGTGCAGCATCCGCATATCCTCGGGGTTCGGATTGTAGCGCGGGAAGGTGAAGTCGAGTTCGCAGTCGAGGGGAACGACCTCGACGCCGAGCGCGCTCAGGAGCTTGGGCGCGAACGCCCCAGCGGTCCCGTTGCCGCAGGCGGCGACGACCTTGAGCGGCCGGCGGAATTTCGGCCGGCTGGTCAGATCGGCGATGTAGCGGGCCGGGAAGTCGGGCACGAACTCATAGCCGCCTCCCGCCTCCGGAGCCGTAAGTCGCCGGAAATGACGATGTCGCGCAGGCGCGCCATCTCCTCGGGCCCGAAGGTCACCGGCCTCGCCGCCCCCATCTTGACCCCGGTCCAGCCGTTGTCGTTGTGGGAGGCGGTCACCATCGCGACCGCGGGCGTATTGAGAGCGAACTGGGCGAAATAGGCCATCGGGGTGAGCGCGAGCCCGATGTCGCGCACATGCGCGCCCCCCGCCATCAGCCCCGCGGTCAAGGCCAGCTTGACCGAAGCCGAATAGCTGCGGAAGTCGTGGCCGACGACCACCTCGCGCGCGACGCCAAGCTCCTTCAGGAGGCGCGCGAGGCCGAGTCCGAGCGCTTGCGCGCCCATCAGGTTGATCTCTTTTTCGAACAGCCAACGCGCGTCATATTCGCGAAAGCCGGTCGGTTTCACCATCGGCTGCGATTCAAATGCGTAGGTATTGGGGGAGAGTTTGGGCTCAGGCTTGGGGAACAAGACGGGCCTCACGAGTGGGCAGCGCAGCGCTCGGCGACTGGCATCGAGCGGGACTTAGAGGACCCGGTCGGCCGAAGCAACCGGCGGCTCCCGCCCAAGGCGCGCACAGAGCGGGGGACACACGGCGCTTGACCCTAATGCGCGAACTGTTAAAACCTCGCGTGTAGTCCTGTTGAAGGCGGAGTGAGCGTTTTCGCTGCCCGTAAGGACAAGATATCTCTCAATAGTGGCGGGGCGAAACGAACGGGATGAGCGCCGAGCGCGAATGCGGGTTCGGCGCCCTTTTGCTGATGGAGTTCGACCGTGCTTTTATCCGACCTGCGCTCCACCGGCGTCCTGGCGGTCATACGTCGCGAGGTCCGGCCCTTAACCGCGGAATTGCGCCGCCTCTATTTCGTCCATGTCTGGGGAATGGATATTGCCCCCGGCTGCGCGATTTCATATTCCGCCAAATTGGACAAAAGCTACCCGCGTGGCGTCCATATCGGCGAAGGAACGGCGATCAACTTTGGCGCCGTCGTTATGACCCACGACACCCCGCGCGGCGTCCACGCTGACACCTGGATTGGAAAGGAATGTAATATCGGCGCAAACAGCATCATCATGGCGGGGATCCGGATTGGCGACAATTGCGTGGTCGCGGCGGCGAGTGTGGTGATGAAGGACGTGCCGCCGAATTGCCTGGTCGCCGGCAACCCGGCGCGTATCATGGAAAAGGGCATCAGGACCGGCCCCAGGGGTATTATCGATCGCACGGTCCGCGCGGACTTCGGGACGGCTTCGTCTGTACCTGACGACAAAGCTCCCGAAAAAGCGGCGTCGTGAAGCTGACCGCCGGTTGAATTGCAGGCGCAACCCATGACTGTCATCGATCTCAGCGGCCGCGTGGCCATCGTGACCGGCGCGTCGCGCGGCATCGGACGAGCCGCGGCCGAAACTCTGCTCAAGGCAGGGGCCACCGTCGTGCTCAACGCTCGCCCCTCCGACGAAGCCTCAGCGAGCTTCGCAGAATTGGAGAAAGCCTACCCCGATCGCGTGACGGCGGTTTACGGGTCCGTCGCGGACAGTCCGACGGCGACCGCGCTCATCCAGAGCGCGATGAAACACAAGCGCCTCGACATCCTGGTCAACAACGCGGGCATCCTTCGCGATAAGCTCATCGGCATGATTTCGGACGCCGAGATCAACGAGCTGTTCGACGTCAACATCATCGGATTGATTAAGATCACTCAGCTCGCCGCGCGCTTGATGTCGAGACGCAAGAGCGGGTCAATCATCAACATCTCTTCAATTGTCGGTAGACGGGGAAACAGCGGTCAGACCGTCTATTCCGCGACGAAGGCCGCCGTCATAGGCGCGACGTTTTCCGCCGCTAAGGAGCTGGGGCCGATGAACATTCGCGTCAACGCGGTTGCGCCGGGCCTGATCCAAACCTCGATGATCGAAGCCATCCCCGGAGACAAGCGCAAGAATCTCGAGTCGCAAATCTCGATGGGGCGGGTTGGCGCGGCGCAGGATGTCGCCGACACGATCTTGTTTCTCGCCTCTGACCTCTCATCTTATGTGACTGGGCAGATCATCGGGGTCGATGGCGGCCTCATTGTGTGAGGCGGGTGAAAAAGCGCCGATGAATCGATCGCGTCCACACTTGCAATGAACGATTTAGACCTCTCCTGCGGCGGACTTCTTCCGCTCATCTCGCACCTCGAGGCGTCGCCTGCGGTCTATGACGATGGCAACGACAGCTGGCTAACGCGCGAGGAGCTTCGGACTGCGAGCCATGATCTCGCCAAGCAAATCGCCTCTGAACAAAAGCGCCTGGTGTTCCTGCTCTGCGGCGTCAATTCCGAAACGATAATCGGTCTTCTTGGGGCGGCGGCGGCAGGCCACGCGACCGCGCTGGTTGATCCGGCGCTCCCTGAACACCTGGTGACAGGTCTCATCGAGTTTTATCAGCCCGAACTCATTCTGGGCGCGCGCGGCTCGGCCGAGAAATTGCCCGACGTCACAAACGGCAAGGCAGCCGTGAGCTCGGCGCAGTCCCGCGCGGGCGTCGTCGAATGGATCGCAAGCGACAGCGGGACGTCGTTCCCGCCCATCGACCCCGCCTTGCAGCTGCTTCTATCCACGTCAGGAACGACCGGCAGCCAGAAATATGTGCGGCTGTCGCGTGACGCTGTTGTCGCCAACGCGGGTCAGATCGCTGAGGCGCTGGCCATTGACGAACGGAGCGTCGGCATCGCCCATTTGCCCCTGCACTATTCCTACGGGCTTTCGGTCGTAACTTCGCATCTGACGTCCGGCGGCCGACTTTGCCTCATTAACGATTCGATCACTTCGCCGAGCTTCTGGTCGAAGATCGAAAACGTCGGCGGATCGCATTTCCCAGGCGTTCCCTTTCACTATGTTGCGCTCGCCCGACTGGGCGCGGGCCTCGTGCCGAACTCCGTCAAGACGTTTACGCAAGCCGGCGGAGCGCTCGATCTTCGCGTTCAGACCAAGATTCGCGAATGGGCGGCGCAGCGCAGCGGCCAGTTCTTCGTCATGTACGGACAGACCGAGGCCTCGCCGCGCATGGCGACGCTGCAGCACGCGGATCACTCGCGCAAAGCAGGCTCAGTGGGCGTCGCGCTGGCTGGGGGCCGGTTCTCGATCGTTGACGATCATGGCGCGCCGATGCCGGCCGACGCGGTCGGGACAGTGATCTATGAAGGCCCGAACGTCATGTCGGGCTACGCCATGTCCAGGGCCGACCTCGGCAAGGGCGACGAGATGAAGGGCCGCCTCGAGACCGGCGACCTTGGAAGGCTCGATGCGGAAGGGTTTCTTTATCTGACGGGCCGCACCAAGCGTTTCGCCAAGATTGCCGGCTATCGCCTCGGGCTGGACGAGATCGAAAAGGAACTGTTCTCCGTCTGCCCGGTCGCCTGTCTCGACCTCGGAGAGAAAATCGCCGTCGCGCACGAGCAGGAGTTGGAGACGGCGCTCAAGGGTCGTGTCCGCGAGCTCGCCGACAGTTACAAGGTGCCCTCCTCGAGCTTCGCATTGCGCAAGGTTCCGCAGATCCCGCGCGCTTCGAGCGGCAAGATCGATTACGCGCGACTGAAGGATCTCGTGAGTGTTTGAGCGTCTCCTCAACCAGCCGCCCTATTCGCTGAAGCAAGCCGACAAGGAGCCGCTGCTGCTCGAAGGGCTCAACGAGCTGACGCGCTATCATTACGAGAAGAGTCCCGAATATAAGCGGATCATTGATGCGGCCTGGGGCGGCCTTAAAACCTACGGCTCGATTGCCGAGGTTCCCTATCTGCCGGTCAGCCTGTTCAAGGAAATGGAGCTGAAGAGCACCGCGCTTCCGGCGATGGTCATGCGCTCGAGCGGCACCACCGGGCAACGAACGAGCCGCATCATCATCGACAACGAGACGGCGCGACGTCAGTCGGAAGCTCTGGTCGCGTCATTCCGCCCCATTCTCGGAGGCCGCCGTCTGCCGTTCCTCGCGATCGACACGAAGGACGTGATCAAGCCAACCGACCTCACCGCGCGCGGCGGCGGCGTGTTGGGCATGATGAAGTTCGGCGCCAAAACGGCTTTCGCCCTCGATGGGCAACTGGACCTGGACAAGGAGCTTGTCGAGACTTTCGTCCGCGCGAATGGCACGCGAGCCATTTCTCATTTTCGGCTTCACCTTTCTCGTCTGGGACAAGCTTTATCGGGCCTTCGCCGACGGAGAGGTCGATCTTTCGAACGCAATCCTCATTCACTCGGGCGGTTGGAAGAAGCTCGAAGCGCAGAAGGTCTCCAACGCCGAATTCCGGGCCGCGCTCAAGCGCCGGTTCAATCTGACCAACATTTTCAACTTCTATGGCTTCGTCGAGCAGATCGGGTCTGTCTTCATCGAAGGCCCGGACGGATTGCTCTATCCGCCCAATTTTACCGACATCATCATCAGAAGGCCGCATAGCTGGGAGCCCGCGGACGTCGGAGAAGAGGGCGTTATCCAGGTTGTCTCGCTGCTGCCCCGCTCTTATCCCGGCCATAGCGTGCTCACCGAGGACATGGGCGTCGTGGCGACGATTGACGCCGGAGCTGGCGGCCGTTTCGGCAAGGCGATCCGTGTTGTCGGCCGCGCCCCGAAGACCGAGCTCAGGGGTTGCAGCGACGTGATCGCCGCTTGAGCGACAGAGTGAGGACAGATCCGTGACTGATGTGCTCGCTTACAGCGCCAGCGCGCGTGACGCTGAGGTCCAAGAGAGCGCGCTCATGGCGAAGCTCGACGCCGCCCGGCAACAGCTCGCAGCGCCGTTCGCGTCCGAGCGCGTCGATTTGGTCGCGGGCGTCGCCGACGCCCTTCTTGGCTCGCGACAGTCCACTGCCTCCGGCCCCGCCGCCCATTTCGCCTTCTGGACCCGCCGCGCCGCGCTCGCCAAAATCGCCGCGAATTTCGCGGCGCGCGTGCCTCAGCATGCGCTGGCGCGACCCCGCGGCCTCGTCTTCCATCTGCCGCCGCAGAATGTCGAGACGGTCTTCCTCTATTCTTGGGCGCTTTCCTATCTTGCCGGCAACGCCAATATCGTGCGCTTGCCGCAGGCGATCAGCGCCCGTATGCGCGCCATCGTCGATCTCTTCCTCGAACGGCTGGAGGCTGCGGGCGACGAGTCGCAATTGTTCGTTCACTACCCGTCGCAAGGCGACCTTGGGGCAAAGATCTCCGCCCGGAGCGACGCGCGAGTCGTGTGGGGCGGCGACGCCAAGGTCGCCTTATTCGCCCCCCTGCCCTTGCGTAACGGCGGAAAGTCGATCTGGTTCGGCGATCGTTTTTCGTTCTCGACGATCAACGGCGCCGCGCTCGACAAGCTGGACGAGCCCGCCCTTCGGGCGCTCGCCAAGAAACTCCATAACGACGTGTTCGTCTTCGACCAGATGGCCTGCTCGTCCCCGCATGCGCTCTATGTCGTCGGCGATGCCGCGGCGCATTCCGCCGGGGTTCGGCGCCTCCTCGACGCCTCGGCGCTGGAGTGGACGATGGACGATCCCGCGGGTCGTGTCGGGCACGCGATCGGCAAAATGACGGCCGCGTTTTATGCCGCAGGGAGCGGACGCGCCTCTTCGGTCAACTGGCAAAATACGAACCTGACCAGTTTCGTGGCGAGCGCGCCGGAGCGTCAGGATCTGCGAGTGGGCGGAGGATTTCTCGGCGTCGTCTTCGTCCGTTCGCTCGACGAGGTCGCAAGCTTCATCCGAGAGAGCGACCAGACGATCACCTATTTCGGCTGGGAGCGCGGCGAGGTCGAAGCGGTTGCGGCGTCCCGGACGGGCCCCGGCGTCTCGCGCTGGGCGCCGATCGGGACCGCGCTCGACTTCGATTTCATCTGGGACGGCTACGATATCCCGTTCGAGCTGACGCGGCTCATCCGCGTTTCATGAACTAGACCCGCCGGCGTTTTGACGGAATTGTCATTGCGAGCCATAGGGCGTCGAAGGACGCCCGTCTTTCGCCGGGCTATGGCGAGGAAGCAATCCAGGGATCGTAGGGCGCCGCGCTTCTTCCCTGGATCGCCGCGCCCTCGCTGACGCTCGGGCTCGCGATGACGGATCAACCTAAGCGCCAATTGTTCTAGCTTCGCCTACTGGCGCAGGACCAGCGTGCCATTGCGTTGCTCGACGCTAACCAGGCGCTTAAGAAAGCTTTCCCCGAGCAGATTCACTTCGCCCGCCTCAGGCGCGAGAATGAGAGCCTCGACATCGTTCAGATAAAGGCCGCCAAGGCTGACGCTTCTTAGAACGGTCGGCGAAGCGGTCGACTGGCCGTTCGCCGTCTGCATCACGCGCTTGCGTCCTCCCGAGGGACTGAGTCCCAACCGTCTGGCGGTCGAAGCGGAGACGCAGACGTGGCTTGCGCCCGTGTCGATGAGCATCGGCACCGGAACCCCGTTGACCAGGACCCCGGCCGCATATTGGCCGCGCTGGTCAGCTTCGAGCAGCGCTTCCCGATAACCGGACGATTCGCGTTGAGGCGGCTCGGGCGAGGGCGCCTCGGCCGCGACCGCACCCGTCGCGCCCGCGGCGGAAACAGGCGCAGGCGCAGGCAGACGGTTCAACAGGAAGGATGAACCCAGCAGCGCCAGCGCCACAACCACTGCGGCCAATACAATCACGCGCCCAAACATTGTAACTCCATCTGGCCCCACGTTGTCGCGACGCCAGACCGAAAGCATCCCGCCAAGACACGAAAATCCGGTGAATCGATTCGTGCAGATTGCATTTGGGTCCCCGCGCCACTGTAGCCGCGCTCGAAAGGGCGTTCGGAAGAACGCCCGTCTCTCGACGGGCTAGCTAGGAGCGCGGCGGACGCGGTCGTCGACCGCGTCTACAATGGAGACGACGCGGGTCCGAAGGACGCCAGTCTATTGACGGGCTGAGGACCGCGTCATCACGGCGGAGCGACGATGGTCGCCCGGCTGCGACCGATGAACCGAATGTCCAGAACCTGCCCCGCGATCGCCGAGCCAAGCCGAGCGGAGAAATGCAAAGGCGTGCAGTCGCGTATCGCCGTCACCATGGAGTGGGCAAGCGCCGCGTCGTCAGCCCGGCCCCGGCTCGACTGCACGAACACGATTCTCGGCTCGCCGATGACGGCGCCGTCCCGCGTGAAGCTGACGCGAACCGTGACCTGATCGTCATCATGCGGCGGGCGCCAGCAGGCCGCGATTCCTGTCGCGATGCCGTGGACGCGGGTGACAGCCGGCTGCGCCTCCGCGCCCTGCGCTGACGCCCCGAGGCTCAGCGCGACAAGTGCGACCGAGGTCAAACGTCGAGCCATTTGATGTGCCCGCATGCCGCATTTGCCGCACGGCATCACAAATAGCGGTTCAGCAGGTTCTCGTAATATTCCTGCCGCCCCGACTTGGGCTCGGGCTCGATCTTCTCCTTGGCGACCCGCGAAGCGATCGCTTCAAGCGTCGCCCCCTTCGCCAGCATTGCCTGCGCTCCCGGCTTCTCCCAGCCGGCGTAACGCTCGGTGCGCAGCGCATCGAACTTGCCGTCCTCGATCATGCGCGCCGCCGCGACCAGCGCCGCGGCGCAGACGTCGATGCCGCCGATATGGCCGAGCAACAGATCGGCCGGGTCGATCGACTGCCGGCGCACCTTGGCGTCGAAATTGAAACCGCCCGGCGCAAGGCCGCCCGACTTCAGGATGAAATAGAGCGCCGGCACGAGCTCGGCCGCGTTGTTGGGGAACTGGTCGGTGTCCCAGCCGGACTGATAGTCGTTGCGGTTGGCGTCGATCGAGCCCAGCATTCCGAGCGCGGTCGCGAGCGCGATCTCATGCTCGAACGAATGGTGCGCAAGCACCGCGTGGCCAACTTCGATGTTGAGCTTGACCTCCCGCTCAAGCCCGAAGCGCTGCAGGAAACCGAATACGGTCGCGACGTCGAAATCGTATTGATGCTTGGTCGGCTCCTGCGGCTTGGGCTCAACCAAAATCACGCCCTTGAAACCGATCTTGTGCTTGTACTCGACGACCAGCGACAGAAAGCGCCCGAGCTGATCCTGCTCGCGACGCAGATCGGTGTTGAGCAGCGTTTCGTAACCCTCGCGGCCGCCCCAGAGCACGTAATTGGCGCCATCGAGCTTGTGCGTCGCGTCGAGCACATTCTTTACCTGGGCCGCAGCGTAAGCGAACACATCCGGGTCGGGATTGGTGGCGGCGCCTGCCAGGTAGCGCGGATGGCTGAAGAGATTGGCGGTGCCCCAAAGGAGCTTTACCCCGGTCTTCTGCATCTTCTTGCCGAAAAGATCGGTCATCTCGGCGAGGTTGCGGCCAAACTCCTTCAGGCTGTCGCCCTCCGGAACGACGTCGCGATCGTGGAAGGTGAAGAACGGAAAACCGAGGGTCGAGAACATCTCGAACGCCACGTCGGCCTTCGCCCGCGCGCCCTTCATCGTCTCGCCATCCCATGGACGCTCGAAGGTCGGAGCCCCGAACATGTCGGTCCCCATCCAGGCGAAGTTGTGCCAGTAGCAGACAGCGGGCCTGAGATGCTCGGCCATGGTCTTGCCCATGACCACGCGCGACGGATCGTAGTGACGATAAGCGTAAGGGTTGTCGCTCGTTGGCCCTTCAAAGCGCACGGGGCCGATATCGCCGAAAAAGCGCTTGCTCATGGTCGTCTCCTCGAGAGTCAACGGTGTAAAGCAGAATTGTGCGAGCCGCTCAACAGGTGGCCGCGATCATCGGGACTTGCAGAGCGCCGCCGCTGGGGCGATACGGCCGCGGCGCCCGCCATTATCCAACCCATCAGAATCATGAGCCAATGTCTTGACTTTTTCCGAATTCCTTGCTGCAGTGCTTTTGTCATGTCAAAGCGGCGCCGGCTCGATCCGGTCAAGGAGGTCGGGACGCCGGACGCGACTCGGAAATGGCGCCGCAACCGATTGAAATGCCTCGATTCGGACTCAGAAATAGCCGCGTCTTAAGGCCGAACTCCCATCGCGCCGACGCCACTCAAGAAGCTCTAATCGGCGCGAAAATCGCGAGTGAATTGGGTGAGCGCCTTCAATCCGATTGCGCAGTCCTCGACGGTGATGGATTCCAGCGGATTGTGGCTCACGCCGCCCTTGCACCGAACGAAGAGCATGCCCGCGGGACAGAGCTTGCCCATGGCCATCGTGTCGTGACCCGCGCCCGAAGGCAAGAGCCGGGGCGGAACGCCAACGGCTTCGACCGCCTGCGCGAGGCCAGCGACAATGTTAGGATCACAAACGTATGCGTTCGCCTCATGCGACTTGGCGATGCTCACGCGCACGCCACGGGTCGCGGCGATGGCGAAAATCCGCGCTTCAACGTCAGCAAGCGCAGCGGCGCGGTTCAGATCGCTCGGCGCGCGCAAGTCGATAGAGAACTGGACGTGGCCCGGGATGACATTGGTTGCGCCTGGCCATACCTCAAGCCGGCCGACAGTCGCCACGAGATCAGGTTCGCTCCGCGCGCGGTCTTCGATCGCGAGCGCCATCTCTGCCGCCGCTGTCAGCGCATCCTGGCGCAAATGCATCGGCGTTGCGCCCGCGTGTCCGGCGAGGCCATCGACGACAACCTCGAGCCGCGTCGCGCCATTGATCGCGGTGACGACGCCAAGCGGCAGCCCCTCGGCCTCCAGCGCCGGGCCTTGCTCGATATGCGCTTCGACGAAGGCGGCGACATCGGTTCGACGGATCGACCCCGCCCGCTCGGGATCGCCGCCGAAGGCTAAGAGCGCGTCGCGCATCAAGACGCCTTGCGCGTCCTTCTGATCGAGAACGTCCTGCGGATAGTTTCCGGCCAGCGCGCGCGAGCCGGTCAGCGTGGTGCGAAAGCGCACGCCTTCCTCATCGCCGAAGGCCACGATCTCAATCGGCGTGATCAAGGCGCTCATCGCGCGCGCTGAGCCGCTCGACGACGGCAAGCGCCGCCAACGCGCCATAATTTCCGTCGTAGAGCCCGGCGTCGCGCACGGTGTCGATGTGCGAGCCAAGCATGAGAGCCGGAGCGCCTGCCCGTTTGCCTTCATAGCGAGCCACGACATTGCCGGCTGCGTCAATTTTCGCTTCGAGCCTCGCCTCGCTGCACCAACCGATGAAGGCAAGCGCCGCGCGTCGATGCGCTTCGGAGAGAAAAAGCCGCGTCAACCGCCGCGGTTCGTCGGTGAAGTCAGCGAACGCCTCGAGCCGGGCCATCAACCGCCGGCCGGCGGCGAGGTCCACGTCCAATACGCGAGCGTCCATCAGTTCTGCGCCGTCTCGACCCCAAGCCAGCGCGCGAGCGTCCTGCGCTCGTCGTCCGTCATCTGGCTGAAATTGTTGGGCGGCATCGCGTGGCTCAAAACTGCCTGCTGACGAATGGCGGGCCCGAACCGGGCGATATGCTCGGGCGTATCGAGCAGCACGCCCTTCGGCGCCTCCCCGATTTCCTCCATCGGCTCAGCCGCGTGGCACATCATGCAGCGCAGTTGCACGATATCGACGACTTCCTGCGGCGCTTTCGGCTCATCCAGCCTCGCGGTCTCCGTTGGCAGCGCCGCCAGTCCCATAGCCGAGCGCATGCCGGGCGAAGCAGTCGCGGCGAAGCCGAAGGCGCAAAGGACGGCGACCGCCGCCGCCGCCCACGCCCACCAGGGCGCGCGGTCGTGGTCGAGATGCCAGACATTATAGAAATAACGCACCATCGCCCCGGCGACGATGATGCAGGTAACGATGGCGGGAATCGCGCGCGGATTGGAGAAGGCTGACGGCGTGTGACTCGACAGCATCATGAACAGCACCGGCAGGGTGATGTAATTGTTGTGCGTCGACCGTATCTTCGAACTTTGGCCCCAAGCCGGATCAGGCTTCTGGCCGGCCATCAGCGCGGCCACGCTTTTGCGCTGGTTCGGCATGATGATGAAGAACACGTTGGCGGTCATGATCGTCGCCATGAGAGCGCCGGTATGGATCAGCGCGCCGCGACCGGAAAAGAAGAGCGTGAACACCCAGCTTGTCGCCACGACATAGCCGAATCCCACCAGTGCCAGCAGCGGCTCATTGGCGGCGAGAGGCGAGCGACACAAAAAGTCGTAGACGAGCCAGCCGAGCGCGAGCGCCACGATCCCGATCAGCGCCGCCTGCCACGGCTCGAGCGGCATCACCGCTGGATCGATCAGAAAGAGCGACGACTGCCCGTAATAGACCCAACAGAGCAGCGCAAAGCCGCTCATCCAGGTCCAGTAGGACTGCCATTTGTGCCAGATGAGATGCTCGGGCAGCGCGGCGGGCGCAAGCAGGTACTTCTTCATTTCATAGAAGCCGCCGCCGTGCACTTGCCAGGATGTCCCTTTGAGCGCCGGATCGTCGCCCGCCTTCTTGCGCAAGCTGGCGTCGAGATGCATGAAGAAGAATGACCCGCCGATCCATGCGATCGCCGCCGTCACATGGAGCCAGCGCAAAAGCGCCGAGCCCCATTCCCAGCCGAAGGTCCAAAGCGCCCCCATCAACCTGCCTCCTCCGGGCGAAACGCCGGGCCGGATCACGATAAAGGCGGCGGTGCGATTTTGGTAGGGACGCGCGGTCGCCATCGGCATTTTGCCCAACGAACCGCAAAAACCGCGCCATCCGCTAAAAGCGACGCGTTGATAACGCAGCGTTAACACTATCAGAGTCTTAAATCGGGAAGAGAAAATTAGGTTTTTCGGGCGTCTGACAAAAGCCCAAGTTTCGGCCGATTTGCGGCGCAGACCCCGCCCCGTTCCGTTTTGCCGCCATTGGCCGCGCGGTTCCGTCCGTCAACAAAAGGTCGCCTATCCCGATGAACCCTGCCGACGTAGCCGCCGCAGCCGCGACTCCGGAAACCAGCATCCTCGCGATGTTCTGGTCGGCCCATATCGTCGTGAAGGCGGTGATGCTGGGCCTTTTCCTCGCTTCGCTCTGGTGTTGGACGATCATTTTCGACAAGACCCGGCTGTTTCGCAAATTCAAGAGTGAGATGGAAAGTTTCGAGCAGATCTTCTGGTCGGGCCAATCACTCGAGGAGCTCTACACGTCGCTCTCCAGCCAATCGAACAACTCCGCTGCGGCCGCCCTGTTCGTAGCGGCCATGCGGGAGTGGAAGCGCTCGTTCCAGCAGGCGGCCGGCTCATTTCGCGGCCTTCACGCGCGCATCGACAAGGTTCTCGACGTCTCCATCGCGCGCGAGGTCGAGCGGCTCGAATCGAACCTCCTTGTTCTGGCGACCATCGCCTCCGCCGGACCATTCATCGGCCTGTTCGGCACGGTGTTCGGCATCATGAACTCGTTTCAGTCGATCGCGGCTTCGAAGAACACTTCGCTCGCGGTCGTCGCCCCCGGCATTGCGGAAGCCCTGCTGGCGACGGCTATCGGGCTCTTCGCCGCCATCCCGGCGCTGATCGCCTACAACAAGCTCCAGGGCGATGTCGCCAAGGCGCAGGCGCGGCTGGAAAGTTTCGCCGACGAATTCTCGTCAATCCTGTCCCGGCAGATCGACCATCATTTGTCGATCGAAAAAGTCTCCTGAGGCGGGCGGAGCGACGCGATGGCCTCTCCTGTCCTTGGTGGTCGTAAGAGCGGTCGGAGGCGGCGCGGGGTTCCGCGCTACGGCGCGATGGCGGACATCAACATGACGCCGTTCATCGACGTCATGCTCGTGCTCTTGATCATCTTCATGGTTGCGGCGCCGCTGCTCACCACGGGCGTGTCTGTCGATCTGCCGCGGGCGAGCGCCACTGCGCTCAATGTCGAGCAGAAGCCGATCGCGGTCTCACTTAACGAACAGGGTCAGCTTTACGTGATGGATCAGCCGATCGCTGACACGGATCTGGTCGCGAAGATTCAAGCGGCCTCAGGAAACGATGTCGATCAGCGCATCTACCTCCGCGCCTCAAAGGCGGTGCCTTACGGGCGCGTGGCGGAGATCATGGCGGCGGTCACCTCCGCTGGCTTCAAGAAGGTGGCGCTGGTCACCGAGCCGATCAAACAATAGCCGGGAGCGGCGTTGGAAGAACGGCGGTCATACTCGAATTTCGTGGGCTCCGCAGCGCTGCACGGGGCGCTGCTGGCGATGATCCTGCTCGGCGTCGCCTCGGCCCCTCGATTCGCGGACACTCCCGAGGCGATTCCGATTGAGACCGTTTCGCTGAGCGAACTCAATCAGATCGCCAACGGCGAAAAGGACGCCAAACCGGCGCCACAGTCCGCGCCCGCGCCGCCGACCCCGCCGCCAGATCTGCGTGCGTCCGTAGAGCCGCCGCCCCCGCCGCAGCCTGCGCCGACCCCGCCGCCCAAACCGGAGACCGCGCAGCCCCCGCCCGCTCCGCCAAAAGCCGAGAACCCGCCGCCGAAACCTCCGCAGCCGCCAAAAGCGGATGCGACGCCTCCGCCGGACACCGAACCGATGCCGCCCGAAAGGCCCGAGCAGCAACCGCCGCCTCCGCCTAAGCTCGCCATCCAAGAGGCGCCGGTTCAGCCGCCGGTGCGGCCAAAATTCACCGATCCGCCGCCCGAGCGGCCGAAGGAGCCGGCGCCGGAGAAGCCCAAGCCGTCGCGCAACTTTGACCCGAACTCGATCGCCAAGCTGATCGGCCAGGGCAAGACGCCGACCGCCGCACCGAGCCAGACGGCCGCCGCCACCCCGCAGGGGCTGCCGCACCACGACGCTCCGCATATGTCGATGTCGATGGCTTCGGCGCTCGATGCGTGGCTGACGGAGAGCTACCTCAACTGCTGGACGCCCCCGCCGGGCATGCCTGACGGCGACACGTATGTCGCGCAAATCAAGGTCGTCTTCAATCCAGACGGATCGCTCTCGGGTCGCCCGGTTCTCCTGAACCCGCCAAGCGACCGGGCCTGGCGCGCGCATGCGGAGAGCGCGATGCGCGCAGTCCGCAAGTGCGACCCGCTCAAGGTTCCGGCCGAATACATGCCCTTTTTCGAGCAATGGAAGGTCGAAACCATCCATTTCGATCCACGAGAGACCCAGGGATGACGTCCACGCAACCGCAGCGCCGGGCTCCTTCGCGCGCGGCCAACACCAGAAAAGGAGAGTCAACTGCAATGCGTATTTTACCGAGGCCTATCGGGGCGCTCATCCTCATCGCGATCGCGGCTGCCGCTTACGGTGGTTACGAACGTCTATGGCATCGCCATCCGTCCCGCGTGGCGGAGGCTCCCAAACCGGCTGCAGAGCCGCCCATGCCCCCCACTCCGCCGCCGGCCGCCATTGCGGCTCGAGCCTCGACGGAACCGGCGCCGGTCGAGCCACCCGCGCGCATGACGTCAACGCAGCAGGCCGGCTTCGACACGTGGCTGATCAAGACCTATCTCGCATGCTGGAAGCCGGCGCGACAGCCGGCCGACGCCGATGTCTACGTCGCGCAGATGCGCCTTGCCTATAACCCGGACGGCTCGCTGTCGAAGGCGAAGCTTGTCAATCCGCCCTCAGATCCGGCTCTCAAACCGCAGGCGAATAGCGTCCTTGCCGCGGTGAAGAATTGCAACCCGCTGGCGGTGCCGGCGCAATATCGCCCGTTTTATGAGCAATGGAAGACCAAGACCATCCACTTCGATCCTCAAGTCGCCGCTCGATGAGCGCGGACGGCGAAGTGTCCTTGTCGTCTGTGAGATCGTTAATGAGCGTCTTTTGTTTTGTCTTTCGTCGCTACGCGCTTTCTGCCTTCGCGTTTCGGCGTAGCCTTGATCATCGGCGCGCCCGCAATGGCTGACGGCGACATCTATGTGCATGCGGGCGCCAACTTCAAACCGGTGACCATCGCGGTGACCCCGTTCGCGGGCGAACAGGCAGGCGACAAGATCAGCGGCGTCATAGCCTCGGATTTCGCCCGCTCGATCTTCCTTCTTCCGCTCAATTCGGCGAGCTTTCCCGAAACGATCTCCAATCCCGATGCGGCCCCGAACCTCGACGCGTGGAAGACGGCCGCCGCGCAATTCGTGCTGACCGGGCGGGTGCTTCATCAGGATGCGGGACGCGTCACCGCGCAGTTCCGTTTGTGGGACACCGCGACCGGCGAGCAGGTCGCCGGTCAACAATATTCGACCGAAGCGGCGAACGCCCGCCGCGTCTCGCACATGATCGCCGACGCGGTGTTTTCGCGCGTGACCGGCGAGAAGGGATTTTTCGATTCGCGGATCGTCTTCGTCGACGAGACGGGTCCGAAGGAGAAGCGGCACAAGCGGCTCGCGGTCATGGACATGGACGGCGCCAACGTCAAATATCTCGACGGCGGCAAAGAGCTGGTCGTCACCCCGCGTTTCTCGCCTTCCGCCCAGCAAGTCGCCTACATGTCGTTCGGCGACGGCGATCCCAAGGTGACCCTGCTCAATCTCGACACCGGACAACGCGAGTCCGTGGGCAATTTTCCCGGCATGACTTTCGCGCCGCGGTTCTCGCCCGATGGTCAGCAGATCGTGCTGTCCCTCTCCGACGGGGCGAGCACCAACCTTTACTCAATGGACCTGCGCTCGCGCGCCACGACTCGCCTCACCGAGGGTTCGGCGATCGACACCTCGCCGACCTATTCGCCAGACGGTTCGCAGATCGCGTTTGAATCCGACCGCGGCGGCTCGCAGCAGATCTATGTGATGAGCGCGGGCGGCGGCGCGGCCAAGCGCATTTCATTCGGCGAAGGCCACTACTCGACGCCGGTCTGGTCGCCGCGCGGTGACCTGATCGCCTTCACCCGCATCAAAGGCGGCTCGTTCGGCATCGGCGTGATGAAGCCGGACGGCTCTGGCGAGCGAATCCTTGGTCGAAGGCTTCCACAACGAGGGGCCCACCTTTGCCCCCAACGGCCTCTATCTCATGTTCTTCCGCGACGCCGGCGGCGCCGGGGGCGCTAAGCTCTACATGACCGATATTTTCGGCCATGCTGAATTCCTGGTGCCCACTCCCAACTACGGCAGCGATCCCTCCTGGGGACCGCTGATGCAATGACGCGAGCAGGGCCGGCGGCCTTACGGCGCGCCCGACCCTGCGGCATTGTCGCGTCAATTTTTAGCGATCGGCGGCTTTGGCTCTTTTCCTTCTCGAAGGAGATCGACCATATCCAGGAAAATACAGACGAACCGCACGGCCGGGTTTTTTGTGACGTCCGGGTTCAATGGGCCTTCGATCGGAACCTCATGGGCGGGGTCGCGCTCGACCGCCTTTCGGTAAAGGCGCCATGTCGCGTGACCGAGCACCGGCATGACGAGGGCCAAGCCAAAGAACACCGGCAGCGAGCCTAGGACAAGCGCCACTGCGACAATCAGGCCCCAGAACGCGACGGCGAGCGGATTGGCGCGCGTCACGCGCAACGAAGCCTCAAGCGCCGGCACGAGGCCGAGGTCGCGATCGAGCATCAGTGGAAACGAGACGACACTGATCGCAAGCGCGAGCGCGGCGAAGCAGAAACCGACCAGCACGCCTAGGACGATCAACGTCCACCCGCGACCGGTGCTCAGAACGTCCTGAAGGAACGGGATCGCGCCGGCGGGCGGATTGGGCCCGTAGAGCCACACATAGATGAGCTCGGCGGCGAAGATCCAGGCGGCGAAGATCGCGAGCAGGAGCAGGCCGAACGCAAGAATCGAGGGCAGAGCGGGCGAGCGAAGGACCGCGAAGGCGTCCCGTCCTCTCACCACCAGCCCGCGTTCGCGCCGGCGGCTCATCTCGTAGAGGCCGATGGCGACGAACGGTCCGATGAGTGCAAAGCCTGCCGCGAGCGGAAAGGCCAGATGCAGCGCATTGCCGAGTGATGTCATCGCGAATAGCGCAATTCCCGCAACGGCGTAGAACAGGCCGACGAATACCGGATACGTCGGCATCGAGAAGAAATCGTCGAGCCCCTCCTTGAGCGCGGAGAAGCAGTCCTCCGGGCCGATCCGTCGCACTCGCGGCGTCGCAGCGAGTGCCTCTGGTCCGAAATAGACGTGGAAAGCGGAAGTCACAGCGGATCCTCCTTCATATCGTCTGCGCCGAGCGAGATTCGGGCGTCAGCCAGGGAGGACCGTACGTCGCGAAATCTCGCGCGGACTGATTGACTAAAACATATGCTCAATCGCGAAATTTGTCACTTGCAATCGGAAAGGGACCGGCATGCGCGCACTCTCACCCAGGCGTCGCCTGTCTCGCCTTCGCGGCTGGCGCGCGCCGCGACCCAACGGTCTTGGTTAGAACGACGATGACGGCAAGCGTCACGCAGTAAGCGACGACCTGAAGCACGGAGGGCTGGTCGGAGTAGCCGATCAAGGTATGCAGCACCCGACCGAAAAGGCTCGTGTCGGAAAGGATGGCGGACGTGTCCCAAGCCGTCTGGCTCAGCATGGTCAGGACGCCGGCCTGCTGCAGGAAGAGCACCGCTTGGGCCGCAAGGCCGGCGGCGAGCAGGCTGATGAGCCCGGTCGTAACTGCGAACAGGCGCCGCTGCGGGATCGCCACCAAACCTAGATAGGTCAGCGCTGTTACAGCGATGCCCGCAGCAACCCCGAGAAGTGAGCCGACAACGAGCTCAATCGCAGTTGAGCCTCCAGCCGCGACGAGGCCATACATGAAGAGCGCGACCTCCGAGCCTTCGCGCATCACCGCGACAGCGCAGACAACACCGAGCGCGAAGATCGATTGCGAGCCGGTCCGCACCGCCTCGCCAACCCTCTTGACGTCGGCCGCGAGCTCGCGGCCATGACTCGCCATCCAGACATTGTGCCAGGTCAGCATCACGACGGCGATCAGGAGGATCGTGGCGTTGAATATCTCCTGGCCAATGCCCGCCAGAGCCTCGCCGATCGCGCCCGCAAAGGCTGCAACGAGCGACGCGCCGACCACGCCGGCTAATACGCCCGCCGCGATCGCAAGCCGGCTGCCGGCGAGCCCCTTCGTTACCGCCAACACGATGCCGACAATGAGGCCGGCTTCAATGACCTCACGAAAGACAATGATAAGCGCGCCAAGCATCGCCGCTCTCTAATCAAGCCTCGTTGAACGACCGGAGCTTATTTGACGACCAGGAAGCCCTCGGTCGTGTCCTCATGGTAGTCGTCAAAGAAACGGTAGCGACCAGCCGACAGGGGACGCACTTGGATCGAGATCTTCCCACCGGCCGGGACGACCTTTTCCACACGCAGCGTCTTGCTTTCGAATTCCGAAGGCGTCTGAGTCGAGGTTGGACACATCGATGACAATAGGCTTACCCGCCGGAGCGCTCGGCTCGGCTGGCGAAAATTTGTGGTCCTTGAGCGTCACGCTCACTCGTGCGAAATCCTCCGCAATGGCAAGGGGGGCGCCTAGTCCGATGACGATCATGAGGCCGAGGCTCACCTTTGAAACCACGCGCATGTTTTTCACTCCGGATTTTCCGCGTCGCTGGTAGAACTCAATCTCGAACTTCAGATTGCCCTGCTGGTGCGGGAAGTTCGTAAGATCAAGGCCAAAGTTTTCGCCCGTCGCATGACCGGCGATCTGGGTCGACCACGCCGCCGCGAGCATCGTGTGGAGGTCTAAGGACTGCGATACGCAGTCAGACAGCTAACACTCGGACGGCTCTTTCCAAAGTTCCCCGCTGTAGATCGGAATGATTTCAATTTGGAATCACTTCAATCTGAGTCGGCGGCTATTCCGCGGGGCCAGCGCGGCAGGGCCAACGCGTCGCCGACGAGCGCTGCGCCGCCGTCTCGGGCGAGTTTCTCGGGACCGCGTGGCCAGCCACCCGCTCTGCGACGCCTTTCAGCTCACGCGAACGGATGCCTGTCGCGCGAATTTGTTTGCCTCAACACAAGAAACCCCTTGCGCCGAGGCGCGATTCGCACAAATAGTGATCTTGCCCAATACGCACGTGCCTGTGGTCGTGTGTCGGTCGGCGGGGATCTGGACAAGAGGCCAGTTAACCGTCCCTGGAAGACCGGCAGCCGGAGGCGAACCGGCGAACCCCGCCAAACGGGGGACGCGACTTGAAGCAACGACGGACCGGGCTTTTTTGGTCTCTGCTGGCCCTCCAAAGGTCGGCGCCCAAAGAGGCTTGTCTATCTTGCCGGGCGTGCGGACGGGACATTTTCCTCGTCCAAACGATGGCTCTGATCGCTTGAGGCTGCTCAGCCTCGGGCGCGTCTTGGCCACGGCGTAGCAGCTGACCGCTCGAGCGGTCTGTCGATGGCTTTTCTAAGCCCGTCGCCGGATTCGCGCAGCGGTCGCGTCGGCGGGTCAACGACTGCGCGTCGCGTCTCCAACGCGCGAGCGCAAAGTCGCATCGCCGGCGAATCCTTCATTTGCCAGGCGCGGAGCCATCCGCGCTCTTGGGGGATGCCGCTCATGACTGACCGCATCAAAGAGTTCCTCGCGCGCAACCACGAAGATGGGCCCCGCCTCATCGTCGATCTGGACGTCGTGCGCGAGAATTATCTGGGCTTCGCCAGCGCCCTACCGGACACACGCGTGTTCTACGCCGTCAAGGCGAATCCGGCGCCCGAGATTCTCGATCTGCTTGCGGGGCTCGGCTCGTGCTTCGACACTGCCTCTGTGGGCGAGATCGAGCAGACTCTGGCCGCCGGCGCTGCCCCCGACCGCATCAGCTTTGGCAACACGATCAAGAAGGAAAAGGACATAGCGCGGGCTCATGCGCTGGGCGTCCGCCTGTTCGCCGTGGATTGCGAGGCCGAGGTGGACAAGATCGCCCGCGCTGCGCCGGGCGCGAAAGTGTTCTGCCGCATTTTGTGCGACGGGGCGGGCGCGGAATGGCCGCTGTCGCGCAAGTTCGGCTGTGCGCCAGAAATGGCGGCCGGTGTGCTCGAGCGCGCGCACGCGCTCGGACTGATCGCCCATGGCCTCTCGTTCCATGTCGGTTCGCAGCAGCGCAATCCGCGCATGTGGGATCGGGCGCTGAAGGTTTCGGCCGCCATTTTTCGCGACCTCGCCGAGCGCGGCGTCCAACTCTCTATGATCAACCTCGGCGGCGGCTTTCCGACGCGCTATCTGAAGGACGTGCCTGCAATCAAGACCTACGGGCAGACGATCTTCCGGGCGCTGCGCCGACATTTCGGCAACCGGATTCCGGAGACGATCATCGAGCCAGGCCGCGGCATGGTCGGCAACGCGGGAGTCATCGAGGCCGAGGTGGTGCTGATCTCGAAGAAGTCGGACGAGGACAAGCAGCGCTGGGTCTATCTCGACATCGGCAGGTTCAACGGCCTTGCGGAGACGCAGGACGAGATGATCCGCTACCCGATCCGCACAGATTTTGACCACGACCCGCTCAGCCCTTGTGTCATCGCGGGTCCAAGCTGCGACTCGGTTGACGTTTTGTACGAAAAGGAACCATACCTGCTTCCGGTTTCGCTCGAGATCGGCGCCAAGGTCATGATCGAAGGAACGGGCGCCTACACAACGACTTATTCCTCGGTCGGCTTCAACGGCTTCCCGCCGCTCAAGTCCTATGTGATCTAGCGTTGTTTCGAGCTGGCGGATCCGTTGGCTCGGGCGACCGCAATCAGCAAGCGGGCGAAGTTGCCCGCGCGGCGATAAGGTGTTTGTGGGCCAGCTTAGCCTTGCGGCATTCCGCCCGATCAAATCCGTTTGAGCTTCGGTTATTAGAGGGACCGACGCTCTTCGGTCGACTATGAGTTCCACTCACTAGCCGCTCGATTCGCTCCCAATTGAGAAGCCTTGAGCGTCGTTCGTCGCGACAACGAGGCTTCTTTGACCACGGACGCTGACCGCTCGTCTTTCTTCATCGCGCTTGTCGTCGTCGACATCTTCGTTGGCCTCGCGGACGCCATCACCGGCCCCTACATCGTTCTCTTTCTCCTCGATGAGGCGCGCTTCAGCCCCCTTTCGTTGAGCGCCATCCTGACCGCAAGGGCGCTCAGTGGCATCGTGTTCAGCACGGCGTTTGGCGCCTGGATCGACAGGCGAACGAGCGTGGCGCCGCTTCTGCTCGCGCTCGGCGGATCGGCCGTCGGCTATGCTCTGCTCGGATTGACAACCGATTTCGTCGCCCTGCTCGTCATCGCCGCGATTCCGGTCGCGATCGGCGCGGCCGCCTTCTCCCAATCGATCGCTCTCGCCAAGCGAAATTTCAGTCAGGCCAACCCTCACACGGTCAATCGCGCCATCGGGGTTCTGCGCGCGAGCTGGTCGCTGGCCTGGGCCATCGGGCCCGCCATTGGCGCCATACTGATCGGCGCGGCAGGCTATCGGGGCGCCTTCTTCGCCAGCGCCGCCTCAGGCGCGATCGCCCTTGCCACGCTCGCTGTTGTCCGCTCAAGGGTGGTTCTCGCCGATGCAGGCCACGCCCGTCCGCCGAAACCTGCGAATGGCGGTCCAGCGATCGCGCTCGCTTTCGCGGCGCTCGCCTTGTTTCACACCGCCATGTTCTTAGGGTCGATCCCACTTCCCATCGTGCTTACGACGTCGCTGGGCGGCGTGGAAAGGGATGTCGGAATCACGATGAGCTTGTGCGCCGCTTTGGAAATCGTCGTCATGGGAACGCTGATCTGGAGGCCGCTCCAGCGCGCAGAGCGCGTTGCGATTGTCGCAGGATTTGCCGCTTTCATTATCTATTTTGGCGCGTTGACGCTCGTGCGTTCGGTCGCGGGTGTCTTCTGGGCACAGATCCCGCGGGCGATCGGCATCGCGTTCGTCAGCTATCTCGGGATCAGTTTCCTCCACTCGCTCATGCCGCACCGCGCCGGCGCGGCCGCGGCGCTATTTTCGAACTCCGGTCAAGTCGGTTCAGTGCTCGCTGCTCTCAGCGTCGGCGCTTTGGCGAAGGCGTTCGGCTATGCCTCTATCTTTGGCGTCTGCGCGGTTCTCAGCGCCGCGGGTCTCGCTTGCGTTTGCTTGACGCCAGCCGAGCCTGACTAGGTTTACCGCCTTGGGACGCGGACAAATCCAGCGGGACGGCCGTGGAACCTACGGCGCGTCGTCATCCAACTGTCATCGCGCCATCCGAATCTTCGCGATCTGCCTTCTCGCGGCAAATGAGCTCTTTGGGAAAACGACGCATATGAAACACAGGCTTCGCGGAGTAACCGCATTGACCATCGTCGCAACCCTCACTCAAGCCGCGCTGGCCGCGTCGCTTCCTTTGGTCACGACCCAACCCGATCCGCCGGCCGATGTCGCGCCCTATTTCGTCGGCGATACGGACCCTCGTTGGACAGGGCCTGAGTGGTCCGCCGATGACATCGCGGCGCTACGACAGAAGGTCAAGTACGTCTTCGTCATCTTCAACGAGAATCGCTCGTTCGACCACGAATACGGCACGCTTCCGGGCGTCAACGGCCTCTATTCCGACGGCAAGAATCCGCGGACGTCTGCCGAGACGCCGGGATTCACGGAAAGTTACCTCGATACGAACACCGGTGAGACTGTCTCCCTTCAGCCATTCCGCGTCGGTCCCGAGCAGAACTCGACGATCAAGGACTCCACCGACCATTCCCATCCTGGCCTCGCCGCCAAGATGGACGTGCAGAACGGCGTCGCCAAGATGGACAAGTTCGCCGAAGTTGAGTGGCGCAAATATGCGCGCGGGGGCGGCGCAGCGCGCGAAGCGATGGGCAAGCAGTTCGCGCGCCTCGTCATGGCGCATATCGACTGCGACACGATCCCGTTCTTCTGGCGCTACGCGAGCCGCTTCACCATCTTCGACAACAATTTCGCCACCGAAGACACACCCTCCACGCCAAACGCGGTCGCCGTCATCGCCGGCCAATCGGGCGAGACACAGTGGGTAAAGCACCCGAGCGAAACCCGAGACGCCACCCAGGACGGCCTCACCGGGCCGATCAGCGGCACAATCAACGGCGAGACCTATTCCGGAACGGCGACCACGCTAGGTCCGCCTTTGGCCGAAGACCCCCAGCCCTGGTGGGGCTCCGAGTTCGACAACACCGTCGTTGGTCGCGAACCGGCCGGTGCGCCGGGCAAGGAATGGTACAAGTCGACCAACATCGCCTCCAACCTCACTTTCGCGACACTGCCGCTCACATTCATGGGCGGGTGGATCAATTGGTTCACCGACCAGGATCGCAATCCAGCCTTCGACCTGCCCGACGTGACGAAGGACATTCCTTTCATTGGCGCACTGGGCGGCCCGCCAGTGCAATGGCGGTGGTACCAGAACGGCTACGACCACGAGCCAACCGACCCCGGAAGCGAAGCCTCGCATCAGAACTACGTCAGCCACCATAACGGGGCGCAATATTTCGGCTATATCGCCAACAATCCGGCCGAGCAGACCAATCTCCGCGGCGAAGGCGACTTCTTCTCCGACATGGCGAAGAACGGACTGGCGCGCTCAGGCGGCGTCTTCTATATCCGCGGCGGCTACTACAACCTCAAATATCCGAAGGATTCCGCGGTCATCCAGAATCCGAACTACCCCAACAAAAACGGCCTTAACCCCACCGAGCTCGCCGCGATCCGGACGGCGAAGTCCGGCGACGACGATCATCCGAGCTATTCTGACAGCCAGCTCTCGGAATCCATGGCCGCGCGCGTCATCAACGCGATCGCGGCCAACAAGGACGTCTGGGAGCACAGCGCGATCGTCATCACCTATGATGAATCCGACGGCCTTTATGATCATGTCCCGCCGCGAATCCTGAGCTACGGTCCCGATGGGCTGCCTATTGCTCGCGGAATCCGGATTCCGCTTTTGCTCATCTCGCCTTACGCGCGCGTCCACGCCGTGTCGCACGCCGAGGGCGACCACAACGCGATCATCGAAACGATCAACGAGCTCTTCGGTCTGCCGGCTTTATCCAGCCTGCCGGATGAAAAGGAGGCGCTCGCGGCCGGTGATTCGCCAAAGTTCAACGCTTTCGGGCCGCCCGGCTTTGAGCAGAAGTATCTGGGGCCGCGCGACGAGGAGTCCTCCACGACCGCGAGCCTCTTATCCGGCTTCGACAAGGCGCGGATCACCGGTGCGCTGCCGCCGTTGCCGGGCTCCTATGCGACGATCCCGGAGGCGGACATTGACGCCTTTCCCCACTATGGCGGCAAAGGGTGCGCGGCGATTGGGATCACGCCTGAGGACGTGCGCCAGAATATCCAGAACGTGATTCCCGAGGGGTTCAATCCGCTGCCCGCGACCCTGCCGGCGTACAATTGACTTTACGTTTTGGGATGAGCGGGCGCGGACAAAATCCTCACGCTGAGGAGCCCGCAAAGCGCGCGTCTCGAAGGACGGCTCAAGCGGTGACTCTCGCCGTCGCAATCGCCCTCGCATCATGCTCCCTCGCCCACGCCGGCCCGGTCGTCGATCGCATCAAATCCTCAGGCGTCATTCGCTGCGGCGGCGTCCCGCGTCCGGGCCTGGTCGGCCAGTCGTCCAATGACGCGCCCTCTGGCCTCTATCTCGACCTTTGCCGCGCGATCGGCGCGGCCCTACTGGGCAGCGAAGGCAGGATCGAGTTCCATCCTTATGATTCCGACAGGGCCTTCGCGCGCGTCGCTGACGGCGCCGACGATCTGTTCTTCCTCGACGGATCGGACATCGCCGATCATCGCCTCGCCGGCGCGGTGACGCTGGGCCCACCGGTCTATTTCGTTTCCACTGCCGCGATGGTTCATGGGCCAGCGCCGATCCAGCAATTGAGCGATCTCGCGGGCAAGTCCATCTGCTTCTACCAAGGCGACAACGCGCACCTGAACCTTGAAGCGTCGATGGCGGCGCGGCGTCTCGATTTTGTGCGGATGGGCTACATGGAATATGGCGAACTCCACGACGCCTACAATTCCCGAAGTCTGCGATGCTCAGGTCGCCGAAAGCGGAGATCTGGCTGCCGCCAGGCTTGAGGACCTTTCAGCGCCCGCGAGCCGCATCCTGACTGAGCCGCTGGCGAGGTTCCCGGTGTTCGCCGCGACGCCGGCAAGCGACCCGCAATGGTCTGCGATTGTCGCCTGGTCGACCTATGCCCTCCAGCGCGCCGAGCTCCCGGCGACGCCCTGGACGGCGGCGGGTCTCGAGTCCTTGGCCATCGAGGGTCGCGATCTCGGCCTTACCGAGGATTGGGGGAAGCGCGTTATCGGCACCGCGGGCTCCTACGCCGACATCTATGCGCGCAGTCTCGGTGACGGCTCGCCTCTCAAGCTTCCGCGCGGGCCAAACGCGCCGGCCGAAGTCGGCGGCCTGTTCGTCACGCCCTTTCGCGAATAGACCGCGCCATTCGAGCCCGTTTTGAGCGTTTCCAGTGGGTTGCGGCGCCATTTTCGAGTCACTTGTACTAATCAACATAGATTGCTCGTATATGGTGTGAAAGGCGCTTGGCGGACGGCCCCTCCAGGATAAAACAGCGGCGAGCGCCGGATGCGCGAAGCCGCCGACGCGGACCCGGGGACGACGACGATGCCGAAACTGAGCGCTGGAATCTTGTTGTTCCGTCGTCGTCCCGCAGGCCTTGAAGTGATGCTTGTCCATCCGGGCGGCCCGTTCTGGGCGAAGAAGGATGAAGGCGCGTGGTCGATTCCCAAGGGCCTTGCCGATGAAGGCGAAGACCTCCTCGCCGCCGCCAAGCGCGAATTCCTTGAGGAGACCGGCATGCCGGTCGCGGGCGCGTTTCTCGATCTCGGCGCGCACAAGCAGCCCAGCAGCAAAACCATCGCCGCCTGGGCGTGCGAGGGCGATTTCGATCCGGCAACCCTGAAGAGCAACACATTCTCGCTCGAATGGCCTCCGCGTTCGGGGCGAATGGCGGAATTCCCGGAAGTCGACCGGGCCGCGTGGTATTCGATCGACGAGGCGCTCGTGAAGATAAACCAGGGGCAGAAGCCGATCATCGTGGCGCTTGAAGCCTCGGTAGCTCGATCCGGTGGCCAATAAAGCCAGGGACGGAGCGACCAATCTGCGGCTTGCCATTCGCATCCGCTCGTGAAACACGCGCTGCCCAAGACCTTTTCGTTAAGCGGGCCCATACATGGCGTTCTGGCTGGACATTGCCGCCTTTGTTCTCAAGGCCCTGATCATCGTCGCGGCGATTGGCGGCCTCGCCGCGCTGATCGCGCGCCTCGCGCGCTCGAACGAACCCAAGGACCAGGAGATCAAGGTCCGCTCACTCGACGAACGCTACGACGACATGCGCGACGCTATAAGCGGCGAGTTGCTCGACCGGAAGGAACGCAAGGCGCTCGCCAAAAGCCGGAAGAAAGAGGCCAAGGCAGCCGCCAAGACGCGACGCGCTCAGGAGCCAGGAAAGCGCATCTTTGTGCTGACCTTCAAAGGCGACATGCGGGCGAGCGCAGTCAAGCGCCTTGGCGCGGAAATCGACGCTGTCCTCATCGCCGCGCGGCCAGAAACCGACGAAACGGTGATCCGGATCGAAAGCCCCGGCGGCACGGTGACCGGCTACGGCCTCGCGGCGGCCGAGATTCTGCGTCTGCGCGACCGTAAGATCAAAGTCATTGCCTCGGTCGATCAGGTTGCGGCGAGCGGCGGCTACATGATGGCTTGCGCGGCGGACCGGATCGTCGCCGCGCCTTTCGCGATCGTCGGCTCGATCGGCGTCGTGGCGCCGGTCCCAAATCTCCATCGGCTTCTTAAGAAGAACGAGATCGACTTCGAGGAGATTACGGCGGGCGAGTTCAAGCGCACTGTCTCCGTCTTGGGCGAGATCACGCCCGCAGGCCGCGAACATTTCCGAGAGAAGCTCGACACCACCCACCAGGCGTTCAAGGCGCATGTCGCTGAGTGCCGGCCGAAGGTGGACATCGACCGCGTCGCCAACGGCGATTATTGGCTGGCGCGGGAAGGGCTTGCCCTCGAACTCGTCGACGAGATCATGACCGGCGACGACCTCTTGTTTCGGGC
>CAVPEE010000014.1:0-99705 GCA_963702825.1 uncultured Alphaproteobacteria bacterium | reverse complement strand
CACACCGCCGCCTTGTCATTCCCGCTTGCGAGCGTGTGAAGAAATGGTCTTTTCGGCCCTGCTGTGATTTTCTGTCGCTGATGTGGGCGAATTGGCGATGGCGGAAGCTCGGGTGGTGCGGCCGGATCGGCGTCAGTTGCGCCGGGATATGGTCGATCTCGAGGGGCTTTTGCCGGCGGACCATCGCGCGCGCATCGTCTGGAGTTTCGTCGAGAGCCGCGATCCGTCGGAGCTTTATGAGGGGATAAGGTCGCGCGAGGGGGAGGCGGGCCGGCCGGCCGCCGATCTCGCGGTTCTGCTTTCGCTGTGGCTCTATGCGACGGTCGAAGGGATAGGGTCGGCGCGCGAACTGGAGCGGCTTGCCCAAAGCGACGCCGCCTATCGGTGGCTGGCGGGCGGCGTGCCGCTGAACTATCACGGGCTCGCCGATTTCCGGGTCGAAAGCGCCGAGGTTCTCGACCGGTTGTTGGACGCAAAGCGTGACCGCGTTGATCGGGAAGGGCTGGTGAGGCTGGCCGAGATCGCCGTCGACGGCACGAAGATTCGCGCCAGCGCCAGCAAGGGGTTGTTCAAGACAGGCGAGAAACTGCTCAAGATCGAAGCGGCGGTTGACCTTAGCGTATGGCCTCCCTCAAGCAGGAGCTTTCGAGCGATCCGGGGGCTTCGACGCGTCGACGGCAAGCCGCGCGGGAGCGCGCGGCGCGTGATGTTCAGGAGCGCGCCGGAAGAGCGCGGGCGGCGCTCGAACGGCTTGAGGCGGAGCGCAAGTCGCGCGCTGCGAAGCACGCCAAGGATGAAGCCAAAAAGAAGGAGCCCAGGGCTTCGACGACCGATCCCGACGCGCCACATGCGCTTTCCCGACGGCGCCGTTCGCCCGGCCTATAACGCCCAGATCGCCGCGGCGCCGCGCGGGCCCAGGGATGCGCCGCCCCGCATGCCTCCATCGCCACCAAGGTCGGCGCCAGCTTCTCGAAGAACGGCAACAGCTGAGCGCGCGTCAGTTGCCGGCGCAGCGCGGGTCGACCTTCCGCATCGACCCCGTGCAGCTGAAAGAAACGCTTCGACGTATCCATCCCAATGCGCGTAATCTGGTCCGCGGACGGCTCCTCTTTGATGAAGTCTTCGACAAACCTCACCATGGCACACAGGTGCCGCTCAGGGGCCGTCCACCCCAACAATCCAGGGGAACGTAGGGTGCCCTACGGCCCCTGGATTGACGATTCCGCTCAAGGTTCAAACCCCGTCGAGCCAGGCGAGTAGCGTCTCTAGCCAAGGCGACTCCACGTGTACGCGGAAGCCGGAAGATGTCCGCGCGAGCAGTCCGCGCAGGCCAAAGACAAGCACGGCGGTCGAGGGCGAGTCCGAGGCGAGGTCGGCCGAGGTCGCCTGCATGAGCGCTTGGGCTGCGTCGGCGCCTGAGATCTCCACCGCGGCCCAAGCATCGTCGACGCTGGTCGCGCACCAGCCGTCGCGCCAGCCGTCTACAACGGCAAGAGGCGCGGGGGTGATGAGCAGGGCGCTCGCCCCCCCGATGCGCAAAGCATGCGCGCTCTCGGGCGCGAAGCCGAAAAGGCCAAGCATCGGCGCGCCGGGCGCAATCTTCGCGATGGCCGCATCGAGGTCGCCCGAGATCAAGGTCTGGCCGAGCCCGCCGAGCCGCCGCGCATTGAGCCGTTGTCGGTCGATGAGGAGCCCTGCGCCGCCGCGTGCGGGCGGCCATTCCATCTCACGCATGGAGGCGCGTTCCTTCCGGATCGAGCGCGACCGGCGCCGTAATCGTCGCGCGCCGCTCGGCGCCCAGATGGTACACGCTGACCGTTTCGCCCATGCGCGACGAACCCGCTTCGACGAGGCCCAGCGCGATCGGGCGGCCAAGGGTTGGGCTGAAATAGCTCGATGTGACGTAGCCCTCCGAGCGCCGCGCACGACCCGCGCCCTGCGTCACATGCGCGCCGGTCGGCAGCGGCGCTTCTCCCGTCGCCACGCTCAAGCCGACCAGTTGCTTGCGGCGCGGGTCGACAGCGACTGGCATGAAGAGAGAGCGCTTGCCGATATATTCGTCCGCCCGCGAATTGCGCGGCCCCACGACCCCGAGGTCGTGCGGCATGGTCGTCCCGTCAGTGTCCTTGCCGACGACGATGTACCCCTTCTCCGCGCGCAGAATCATCAGCGCCTCGAGCCCAAGAAGCCCGCCGCCGAACGCCGGCAGCTTTTCCGACAGACGCGCGCGCAAAGACGCAGCCCGGCGCGCGGGAACGGAGAGTTCGTAAGACCGGTCGCCGGTGAAGCTCACCCGCGCGATCCGGAGCGGCCCGCCATCAAATACGCCCGTCGTGAACGCCATATGCGGCAGGCTCTGATCGTCGAGCGTGACATCGAGCCCGCAAGCCTCGACAAGGCCGCGCGAACGCGGGCCGGTGACGGTGAGCGTCGCCCATTGTGCGGTCGTGTCGTGAATCACGACGCGGCGGGTTTCGAAGCGATCCTGTCGCCAAAGTTCGAGACGCATGCGCACGGCGTCGGTGTGTCCGGACGAGCAGGAGACGAGGAAACGATCTTGCGCGAGCCGAAGGGTCACGCCGTCATCGAGCACGACGCCTGACTCTTGCAACACAAAGCCGTAGCGGATCCTGCCCGGCTTGAGGCTGGAGAGGCGGTTGTAGCTGTGGAAGTCGGCGAGCGCGGCGGCGTCGGGACCGATGATCTCGATCTTGCCGAGCGAGGACCCGTCGAACAGCGCAACCGTGTCGCACGCCCGCGCGGCTTCGCGCTGTATGGCGCGCTCGGGCTCGTCCGTTCCGTACCATGCGGGCCTCAGCCAGCCGCCGTATTCGCGCATCTGCGCGCCATCGGCCCGATGCTCGAGCTCAAGCAGCAGACGTCTTAGCGGATTGGTAAGCGCGCCTCGTCGTCGGCCGGCAATGACGCCCATCGGCACGGGCACGAAAGGCGGCCGATAAGTGGTCGTTCCCGTCTCGTCGATCGTGCGTCCGGTTAGCGCCGCCATCGCCGCGATGGCGTTGACATTGGCGGTCTTGCCCTGATCGGTCGCCATGCCGAGCGTGGTGTAGCGCTTCAAGTGCTCAACGGAGACGTAGCCTTCGCGCGCGGCGAGCGCGACGTCCTTCAGCGTCACATCGTTCTGGAAATCGATCCAGCGTCGCCCTTCGTCGTCGGCCTTCGGCCAGGAGGCTTGGATAGCGTATTGGCCCACAGGCGCGTTCGGAGCCGGACCCTCGCCGCCGCCGGCCGCGTGCCCCTCGCGCAACGCCTCCGCGAGTGTGAAGGTGCCGTTGGCGGCGCCGGCGCCGGCGAGGTTTTCGACCCCGCCCATGGGGACGAGCGCGACCTGCGTTTCGTCGTAGCGCAGCCGTCCGCGCGCCTGCGCGTAAAGATGCACTGTCGGCGACCACCCGCCGGACAGAAGCAAAGCGTCGCAGTCGCGTGTCCGTCCCCCGATGCGCACGGCTTCAACGCTTCGAGATCCGATGACGCCCTCGATGGCGGCGCCGTGCGTTACGCGCAGCGTAGATGCGAGGCCGGAAGTGCGCGTGTCGACAATCTCGACCTCCGCTCCGGCCTCAGCCAAGGCCTCGGCCACGGCATAGGCGCTGTCGTTGTTCGTCGCGACGACCACGCGCTTGCCGACCAACACGCCGAAGCGCTTGAGATAGACGAGCGCCGCGTCGGCAGACATCACGCCGGGCCGATCGTTGTCGGGGATGATGAGCGGCCGCTCGATCGCGCCGGCCGCGATCACAATCTTTTGCGCGCGAATGCGCCATAGCGCGTCGGGTGCCGGCGCGCGGCGCTCCCAGGCGCAAACGAGATTGCCGTCGTAGACGCCATAAGCCGTCGTTCGGGTCAGAATCCGACCACCCGCGGCTTCGACAGCGCGAACCACGTCTTGCGCCCAGTCGCGCCAGTCTCCGCCTTCGATTGAGCCGCCGCGATAGACGAGCTGGCCACCGATCTCGGAATGGTCGTCGGCGAGGAAAACTGTGCGTCCCGCCCGAGCGCCGGCGGCTGCAGCGGCGAGACCCGCAGGACCGGCGCCGACGACGAGCAGATCGCAGCGCGCGTTGAATTGCGGATTGTCGGCTGCCCGGACGATTGTTCGGATCGACGCGGCCAAGGCCGGCCATAGCACGAATCGGCCCCTCGAACGTCTCCCAGCGAGGCCACAAGAAAGTCTTGTAGTAAAACCCCGCGGGCAACACCGGAGCGAGCCGGTCGAGCAAAGCAGCGCGATCGGCAGCCGCCGTCGGCGCCGGATTGACCGAGCGGACGGCGATGTCGTTCTCGAGCGCTTCGGTGGTCGCGCGCAAGTTCGGCATGGTTGCGCCGTTGCGCATCACGTCGACGATCGCGTTCGGCTCCTCGGTCCACGCGCCCCACATTCCGCGTGGGCGGTGGTATTTGAAGCTGCGGCCGACGATTCTGACGCCGTTCGCCAACAAAGCCGAGGCGATGCTGTCGCCGGCGAAGCCGACATAAGGCTTGCCGTCGAGGGTGAAGGCGAGAGGCCGCCCGCGATCGACGGCGCCGCCTGTCGGCAGGCGAGCGCTGGTCACGGCGCAGGCCTCGCCAAAGCTTCGCTCGCGACGACGGCGTTGGTCGCCGTGTCGCGCGTCATTGCGAACATCTCCATGCAAGTGAGATGCAGCCAGATTTCGCGCGTCTCGCCTTTTGGATTGGCGTTGAACCAGAGGTAGATCGCCCATTCGCCGTCGCTCATCGAGTTGGCTGGCTCAGGCCGCGCTTTCGGTTCGCCGACATAGTGGAATTCGCTCTCGTCGCGCGCGCCGCAGAAAGGGCAGGGGAAGATTTGCACGTGCAGCCTCTAGGGCGATTGCCTGTTGGTGTGGTCATTTGACCTCGTCCTGAGGGTCGCGCGAAGCGCGGCGTCTCGAAGGACGCTCCCGGGGTCACCGATAATCTCGCGAGCTGGACCATCCTTCGAGACGCGATGCTGCACATCGTTCCTCAGGATGAGGTCTACGCCCCGCTTGGCGGAACGCCCCGGAATGAAGGGAGTGAGCACATCCACAAGCCGATCCTTTCAATGCTCGATGCCGGAGCCTGCGGCTTCGTCGATGAGGCGTCCCGTCGCGAAGCGGGACAGGTCGAAGGGCCGGCTGATCTCGTGGTGCGCGCCGGTCGCCAGCAGATGCGCGAGCAGCGTGCCACCCGCCGGAATGGCCTTGAAGCCTCCAGTTCCCCAACCGCAATTGAGGAAGATGCCCTTCGTCGGCGCAGGGCCGATGATGGGGGACGAGTCCGGAACGACGTCGACGATTCCGCCCCATTGCCGCATCATCTTCAATTGGCCGAAGGCCGGGAACATCTCCAGCAAACCAGCGAGGACCAGTTCCTGCATCGGCGGCGAGCCGCGCTGCCCGTAGGAAGGGATGCGGTCGAGGCCGCCGCCGAACACGATCTCGCCCTTGTCCGACTGGCTGGCGTAAACGCCGGTGCCGAGATGCAGAACGACGATGTCGAGGCACGGCTTGACCGGTTCGCTCACCATCGCCTGCAGCGTGTAGGAATGAATCGGCAGCTTCACTCCGGCTTTGGCCATCAGTTGCGATGAATGACCTGAGACCGCGACGCCGACCGCTTCGGCGCGAATCTCGCCCAAACTCGTCTCGACCCCGACGCAGGCGCCATTCTGCATGATGAAGCTGGTCGCCTCGCAATTCTCGACGATGTCGACGCCGAGCCGGTCGGCGGCGCGCGCATAGCCCCAGGCGACCGCGTCGTGCCGGGCGATTCCGCCGCGCTTTTGCCACACGCCGCCATTCGGCAGATAGCGGGAATCGAGCGATTGGGTCATGAGCGGCAGCCGTTCGCGGACCTCGTTCGGGCCCCAAAGCTCGGCATCGACCCCATTGAGCTGCATGGCGTTGGTGAGCCGCGCGGCCATCTCAAGCTGAGCTGGCGTATGCGCCAGATTGAGGATGCCGCGCTGGCTCAGCATCACGTTGAAATTGAGCTCGCGCGACAGCTCCTCATAGAGCCTGAGCGCGAGGTCGTAGAGGGCGACCGATTCTGGATAGAAATAGTTCGACCGCACGATGGTGGTGTTGCGGCCCGTGTTGCCGCCCCCGAGCCAGCCCTTCTCGATCACGCAGACGCGCGTGCGTTTGTGAGTCTTGGCGAGGTAATAAGCGGTCGCGAGCCCATGGCCGCCGCCGCCGATAATCACGAAGTCATAAGCCGGCTTGAGCTTCGCCTTACGCCACGCCTGCGGCCAACCTTTATGGCCGGCGAAGCCCTGGCGAACGAGGGCGAAGGCCGAGTAGCGTCCGCTCATGACCGCCCTCGAGAAGGGGCGAAATCAGGGATGTGCGCGTGGTCCATGGCGTAGGCGCGGAACGCGTCGATTTCGTCCTGGTTCGGATCGACGCCGGTGAAAGCCTTCAGATAATGCGGCGTGAGATTGAGACGCGTCTCGATCGGCTCGCGGAGGTCGAGCGCATAATAGCCGATCTGCATATAGTACAGCACCCGCGCCCGCACGAAGGCATCCTCGTCCTCATAGCCGAAGCGCACGAACAGGGCTTTCACCGCTTCCGTCCTGACGCGGTCGGCGTGGTCAAGCGCCTTTCGCACGTGGGCGGAGCGGCGCGCCCACTCGCGCACGGCGAAGTCGAGTCGTGGGCTGAAGATCGAGGGATTAATCCAGCAGCGGAAGACGTTGCAAACCGCTTGCGTAACGCTCGCCGCGGGCTCTTCGGTAGAGGCGACGATCGAACGGGTGTTGAGCTCATCCCAACGATCGAGCAGCGCGCCGAGCAGCTCGTCGCGATTTTTGAAATACCAGTAGAAGCTCGACCGAGAAACGCCGAGCCGTTCGCTTAAAGCGAGCACCGTGACGTGATCGACGCCCTCGATGGCGAGCACGCTCAGCGCAACGTCGAGCCAGTCGTCGACGTGTCGCCCTGACGTTGCTCGATTGCGTGGCCCGGCGCGGCGGCGAGCTTGAAGCGGAGGGCCAGAGTGCGGAATTCGCCATCGTCAGCTTGCAGCCTGCGTTCGGCTGATCATGCCCGCATCGCCTTGCCAAGGGGATCGTATGGCGAGGGCGCGATGACGCGCGCTCTGCGCTCGGCGCCGACAATATGCACGCTGAGCTCGGCGCCGATCGCGGCGGCTTCCGGCGCGATCAGGGCCATGGCCAGGCTCTTGCCGATCGTGTGGCCGTAGCCGCCGGAGGTGACGAAGCCGACCATCGCGCCCGATCGCCAGACCGGCTCGTAGCCGGTCGCGTCCGCATCGACCGCGTCGATTTCGAGCGTCACCAGCTGGCGCTCGGGCGGCAGTCCCTTGCTCTCGGCCAGCGCCGCCTTGCGGCCAAGAAAATCGCCCTTGTCCCAGGCGATCCAGCGATCCATGCCGGTCATGCGCGGCGTGCGATCTTGCGTGAATTCCGCCGACCAGATGCCGAAGCTCTTCTCGAGCCTCAGCGACAGTAGCGCGTTATAGCCGTACTCTTTAACCCCGAGGTCCCGTCCTGCCTCGAGCAGGGTTCGGCGCAGCCTCGCGTGTTCGAGCGCGTGGCAATTGATCTCGTAGCCGAGTTCGCCGGTCACCGAGAGCCGCGCGACCTTCGCCCGCACGAGGCCGACGTCCAGCGTCGCCGCGCCCATGAAGGGCAGCGCGGCGTTCGACACATCCTGGTGCGTGGCGCGCGCAAGCAGCTCGCGCGATTTCGGGCCGGAGAGCGAGAAGCCGATCATTTCGTCGGAAATGTCGCGAACGCTGACGCCTTCGCGCGCATGGGCGGCGAACCAGCGCATATGCCATTGGCGAAGATAGTACGAGCCCTCGATCCAGAACGTGCCGTCGCCCCAGTTGATGATGGTGAGGTCGCCTTTGAGCTTTCCGTCTCGGACAGCATCGGCGCAAGGCGCGCCCGGCCGGGCTTGGGCAGGCGGGAGACCGTCATCCAGTCGAGCCAGCTTTCAGCCGCGGGGCCGGTCACTTCGTAACGCGAGAACGAAGCGATATCGAGGAGGCCGACGCCCTCGCGCACCATGCGGCATTCGGCGCCGACGATGTCGAAGGCGTTCGAGCGCTTGAGCGTCGGCTTTTCCTCGAAATCCGCCGGCGCGAAATAGAGCGGAACTTCCAGCCCCCAGGAGTTGCCCCAGCGGCACCCGCTTCCGTCATCGCGTCGTAAGCCGGCGTCATCTTGAGCGGCCGGCCGGCCGGCAATTGCTCGTTGGGATAGGTCATGACGAAGCGGCGGGCGTAGAACTCGCCGGTCGTCTGTTTGATGTATTCGCGGTTGGACGCGAAAGCGCCGTAGCGCGCGATGTCGAGGCCGTAGACGTCGGTCGAGGCTTCGCCATGGATCATCAGTTCCGCCAGCGATTTGCCGACGCCGCCGCCCTGCAGGAAGCCGGCCATGACGCCGCAGGCGAGCCAATAGCCGCGCTTGCCCGCGACCGGGCCGACGAGCGGGTTGCCGTCCGGGGAGAAGGTGAAGGCGCCGTTGACCCATTTACGCACCCCCGCCGTTTGCAAGACCGGATAGCGGCGGTGAACGAGCTCGAGCTCGTCGGCGATGCGATCGATGTTCTCCGGCAGGAGCTCGACCCCGTAATCCCAGGGCGCGCCGTCGATCGACCAATGCTGGGGCCGGGTCTCGTAGATGCCGATCAGCATGCCCTTCTGATCCTGGCGCATGTAGGTGAACCCCTCGAGGTCCACGACCATCGGCAGTTCGGTCTTGAGCGAAGCGATCTCGGGGATTGACTCGGTCAGGAGGTAGTGATGCTCCAACGGCGAGAGCGGAAGGTCGAGCCCGACCATCCGCCCGACCTGCTTCGCCCATAGGCCCGCGGCGTTCACCACATGCTCGGTGTTGATGACGCCCGCCTCGGTAATGAGGTCCCAGGAGGAATCCGGGCGCTGCTTCAGCTCCAGCACCCGATTGTGCTCGATCACGGTCGCGCCGCGTTTCTTGGCCGCGCCGGCATAAGCCCAGACCGTTCCTGTGGTGTCGACATAGCCCTCGCGGTCGGCCCACATGCCCCCGAGCACGCCATCCACGCTGATGATCGGGCAGCGGGCCTTGATTTCCTCCGGCGTCACCAGGCGGACGTCATCGATGCCGATCGCCTGGAAGCGGCGATAGGATGACTTGCAGCCACTCCCAGCGCTCCGGCGCGGAAGCGACATGAATGCCCCCGGTCATATGCATGCCGATGGACTGGCCGGATTCGGCCTCGACCTCCTTCAGAAGGTCGATCGTGTAGGCCTGAAGGAGCGCCATATTGGGATTGGCGTTGAGCGCGTGAAATCCGCCGGCGGCATGCCAGGACGAGCCGGCCGTCAGGACGGAGCGCTCGACCAGCGCCACGTCGGTCCACCCAAATTTCGTCAAATGGTAAAGAACGGAAGCGCCGACGACCCCTCCGCCGATCACAACCGCGCGGTAGCGTGCTTTCATCCGCGGCTCCCCATAATTGAAGCGCCTCCTTGGTACCGAACTGTCTGGCGCCGGTCTAGACAATGATGTCCAGAAGCGACCCGCCGGACACATTTTGTCCGCAAGTGTGGCTTTTGTCGCCTTGTCCGGGGGGGCCGAATATGCGTATGCATGGCTGTTTGCGTCGGCCTGTAACCCGTGACTTTGCGCCGCCGGAAAACCGCCTCCGCGGTTAGCGAGGACGTCATGGCTGAGGTTCGAAGTCTTTTTGTTCAGGAAGCCGCCGGCAACGTCGCCGGTCTGAGGCCGACGACGAGCGGAATTGCCCGTGTAATGACGACGTATAGAGAGTTGGCGAGTGTGACGAACGACGGCGGCGAGGACTAGGCGTTGTTCGTGCGCAAGCATGCGTTTTGAGGCAAAGGGGTGGTATGAGGCGGAGCGGGGCCTTCACGCTCGCGGTGGTCCTGACGCTTGGCGCGGTATCCGGCGGCCGGGGGCAGGAGCTATCGAGTTCTGTGACCCCGGCAAACGGGTCTCTCGATGGGTTTGTTCTGCCTTCGGTGCCGGAGAATTGGGCGGATCTGCCGTTTAAGCTGACTGCTTCCCAAAACGTGTCCTATAACTCGAACATTAGCTCTTTTCCGATTGGCGTTGCTCCGAAGGGAGCGATTCTCGGCGATTTCACCTCGGCGACCAATTTTGGCTTCCAGACGAGGGCCAACGTATCCGGTCAACAGGTGTTTCTGGATGCGACGTTCGGCGTGATACGCTATCTTCACGAGGTCCAGTCTAATTCAACTGTTTACTCACTGAATGCAGGCGTTAACTGGAACGTGACGTCGCGATGCTCGGGAACTCTCGCCACGAGCTTATCCAAGTCGCCCGCCCAGCTCACGGAACAAGTCGGAACCGGCATCAACTACACGACGACGACCGCGCTCAATGAAACCGGAAAATGCGCGGTCTCCAACGGATATTCGTTGGTCTTCAACAGCGGTCTAACAACATTGACGAATTCAGATCCCACCAACGCGGTGAATAACAGTCGAACCGCGCTCATCGCCGCCGGCATAGAATATGCAAAAGGCTACAGCACTCTCACGGCGCTGGCCAGCAATTCCAATGCGAACTTCAGCAATCGAAGCGGGGTTCTCGGCCTGGCCACCGAGACTGACTTTCATAGCTTCACACTGAATTATACGCGACAAATCAATCCCAACCTTTCCGTGAGCGGAACTCATCGGCCTGGTTGGGGTCACGAGCGGATTCAGCTTGGGTCTGCCCAAAACGCTCCTCCCGATCTATACGATAAGCGGGACGTGGACGCTCACGCCCAAGCTCAGCCTGAACGCGTCCGCGTCACGATCAATCGCTCCTCCGACGACGGTCATCGCCAACGCGCAGCAGAGCTACAATGCCGGAATGAATCTGAGCTATCAGCTGACCCCCAAGGTCGCCATCAGCGCTGGCGGGTCGGTTGACTATTCTACCACGTCATTTACGTCGTCTACGGCGGCAACTGGCCTTTCCGCTTTTTTCTCTAGCTCGCAGAATAATTACAGCTTGAGTACCGGCTTAAACTACTCCATGACGCCTTTCCTGTCGGCCGGGCTGAGCGCCTCATATTCGGAGCGGGTCGCAAACCATCAGATAACTCCGCAGGATGTCGTGACAGTAAGCCTGAACTATAGACCATACTAGCAGTCCGAAGTGGGAGCGGAACAATGCTGAAAACGATGCGAATGGCGCGGCTGGGAATGCTGTGGCTGGCCGTCTTGGCCATCGGCGCGGCCGTCCCGGGTCTGGCGCTCGCCGCCGGCCGGGTTCTCACGCCGCAAGACTCGGTCTCCATCAAGGTCGTCAACCAACCTGACATGGACACCACCACCCGCGTCGAAACGGACGGGACGATCAGCTTTCCCTATGTTGGCCGGATCAGGGCGGCGGGGTTGAGCGAAGATCAGTTGGCGCACGCAATCGAACGACAGCTCGCCTCGCGTCAGATCGTCACCGATCCCCACGTGCTGGTCGAAGTCACCACCTTCGGCACCCAAGCGAGCGTCCAAGGGCAGGTGGGGGTGCCCGGAGTGTACACACTCGACCGGCCCACAAATCTCACGCAACTCTTGTCCCGTGCAGGCGGACTGCGGGATGCCGCCCTGGGTGGAACGGTCGTCTGTGCGCCGCGCCGGCGGCGCGGTCCAGAAGTTCGATTCCAAGGACGTTCAGGCCGGGCGCGGCCCTGGCGCCAATCTGCGGATCGCGAATAATGATGAGGTTTTTGTCGACCTGGCGCCGTTCTACTATCATATACGGATATGTGGGTCATACGGGCGAATTTCCTCTGCTTCGTCCGATCACGGTCCAGCAAGCCATCTCGATTGGCGGCGGATTGCAGACCATCGGTTCGGAATGGCGCATCAAAATCAAGCGGATGTCAGGCAACGGCCAAACCTACGAAGTCCCGGCTTCACTTGACGATCAAGTGGAAGCAGGCGATACGATTATCGTCAGCGAGCGCATATTCTAGTCATTAAGTGCTGCTATGCCCTGATTATGAGTTGACCTTGAGCCCGGGAGTTGGGTTGTGTCGGTAAGCCAAATTCTTGTGATCCTCATGCGCCGGGCGTGGATCGTCATGCTGGCGCTCCTCACCACCGTAATCGTGGCGGGCGGGGTCTTGCTTTTCGTGCCGGGTCGATACGACGCCGTCGCGAGCGCGAGCATCGACCCCGGCAACATCGACCCGATTTCGGAAATGTCGACAGGCCTCGGCGCGATAGGGTTGATCCAGGGCAACATTCTGTCGCTCGTCACCAGCCAGCGGGTAGCGGTCGATGTCGTCAAGAGATTGAACCTCACCGACAATCCGGCGGTTCAGGCGAATTTCAGAAAATCGTCTTCTTTCGGACGCACAAGCATCGACGAATGGATGGCCGGTGGTCTGATCAAGGGTGTCGATCCGAAGTTCGTTTTGGGAACGAATGTCCTCACGATTAAATATAAATCGAGCGACCCCAACCAGGCGTCGCTGATCGCCAATGCGTTTCTCGCGGCGACAATCGACGGCACCGTGGCCATGAAAGCCGCCGAGGCCGACCAGACCGCTCGGTGGTTTTCCCCGCAACTCGACGAATTGCGTAAGGAACTGGACGACGCGCGCACAGCGCTCAGAGCCTTCCAATCCAAGGCGAACATGGTGGCGCCGTCGGCCGGCGGCCCGGACAAGGAAACCAGCCAATACATGGCGATCGGCGCGGAGTTGTCGAGCGTCAGGGCCAGCCTGACCGCCCTTCAGAGCCGCCTGACCAGCGGCTCGACCGACCTGTCGAACGACCCGTCGGATCCCGATCTGCAAATGCTCTCGGGTTTGAAAGAGAAGCTGTCGTCTGCCGAAGCCGAAGTGTCGGCCGCCAAGGGCGCCCTTGGCCCCAACAACCCGAAGATGATGGCCCAACAGGCGAATATGGCGACGGTTCGCAAGCAGATGGCAGACGCGACCGAGCGAATGCGCCAGCATCTGAAAGAGCGCATCGGCTTGGTGCAAACCCAGATCGCGTCGCTCGAGCAAGAGCAAGAGCAAGCGCAGAAGTTGTTGATCGACATTCAATCGCAACGCGACCGGCTCGGCCAATTGCAGCACGATGTCGAGTTTCGTGCTGAACAGCTGAACGCTCGGGAAAGAGCGGCAGAACAGGCTAAGCTGAAGAGCAAGCTGACATTTTCGGACATGACGGTTCTCGATAAGGCGACCCCGCCCATCGATCCGGCATTTCCAAAACCGTTCATCGTGATGCCAGTCGGGATCGTGGCCGGCCTCGCCCTCGGGCTGATCCTGGCGCTTCTCGCCGAGGCGGCGGATCGGCGTGTTCGCTTTCCAGTCGATCTGGAATTAGCGGCCGGGGCCCCGTTCTTGGGCTCTATCGGCAACGCGGGACGCGCGAAGGCGCGTATTGGCCCATCGCGCCGCGCCCTTCTTCGACCCGCCTGAGTTCATCGATTCGGCCGTATTAACGTTCGGTTTTGGGCGGCCTCGGGGTTAGCCCCAAAACCGGGAACGGTCCGGAAAATATTGGGGGGTAACGTTTTTTGCGGGCCCCGTTGCGCGCAGCGGGTCGTCAGCTGAATAATTGAGAGCGTGAGTCCATGGCGATTAAACCAAATTATCAGAAAGACTCGGACAACGTCGTCGCCGTCCAGACGTCGAAGGATCCGATTGAGCAGCAGATCCTCGCGGCCGGCAATCTGAGCGAAGCTCAGGTCGAGGCCATCCGCGGATTTCAGCGGCGCAAAGGGCTGACATTTGGAGAGGCGGCAATCGCGCTCGGCCTGGTGCGGCGCGACAGTTTGTTTCTGGCGCTGTCGAAACGCTACAATTATCCGGTTCTGAACTTCGGCGTCGACGAAGGCCGCTTCTCCCGCGAGTTGGTTGTCGGCTATCAGCCGTTCAGCACCGCCGCGGAAGCCTTCCGCTCCGTGCGTTCCGCGCTCGCAACCGGGCCCTTGTCGCAGGGCAAGAACGCCTTCGCCGTCATCGGGCCCCATCGCAAAGTTGGAGTCACGTATTTCGCCGCCAATCTCGCGTTGTCTTTCGCCCAGATGGCTGTTCCCACTCTCCTTGTCGATGCAAACTTGAGGAAGCCGAGGCTGGCCGCGCTGTTTGGCGTGGATCCGAAGACGGAGGGCCTGGTCGAGGCCTTGACCCATGGCGACGCCGAGTTGCCGCCCGTCACAATCGACATCGTCCCCGGCCTGTCGCTGCTCGTCGCAGGCGCGACCGCGCCCCACCCGCAGGAATTGCTGAGCTCCAAGGAATTTTTGACGCTGTCGCAGAATGCGCAGCGAAACTATGGCGTGGTGATCTACGACACCCCCGCGGCGTTGGAGAGCGCGGACGCCTACGTTGTCGCGTCCCGCGTCGGAGCGGCGATGCTCGCGGCTCGGCGCCACCGAACGAAGGCGAAAGACATCAGCAAGATCTCGCGTGCGCTGGAGGGCTTCCAGTGCGACATCGCGGGCACGATTCTCGCGCGCTTCTGACGGTTCCGCGACCGCGCAGAGCTGCCGGTTAGCTCGCCAACTTACGCAGATAATCCCAGCTATAGAGGCCGGTGTCGTGTCCGTCGTCGAACACGATCTTGATGGCGTAATTGCCAACGGGGTCGATCGCGACGATGGCGACGTTCTCCTTGCCCGTGACAATCTTTTTTTGGCTCGGCGAGTGGCCTTGCACTTCAGCGCTTGGACTTTCCACGCGTAGCCGCTCGGCGGTCAGGCGGATCACGTGGCCGTCGTCGAACGCGACCTCCAGAACGCGCCCTTTGTCCATCGCCGTAATATCGGTCGGCCAGGCCATCGCGGCTCCCTTCACTCGAGGATGCGGATGCGCGGCGCGGGCTTTGCGCCCGTTGCGCCGGTGGCGAGCGTATCCGCCACCCGTCGCGCGATCTCAAGCAAGGCGTTGGCTTGCGGGCTGTCGGCCATGCTCGCGATGACCGGGCGCCCCTCATCGGAATTGGCGCGGATGGCGATATCGAGCGGCACTTCGCCGAGAAAAGGAACGCCGAGCTTTTCGGCTTCTTTCCGCGCCCCTCCGTGCGAAAAGACGTCGGTCCGGCCGCCGCAATGCGGACAGACGAAGTAGCTCATATTCTCGACAACACCGAGAAGCGGCACTTTGACCTGATTGAACATCGCAATGCCGCGCCGGGCGTCGATCAGCGCCAGATCCTGCGGCGTCGACACGATCACCGCTCCCGCAAGCGGCACGTTCTGAGCCATTGTCAGCTGCGTGTCGCCGGTGCCCGGCGGCATGTCGACGACCAGCACGTCGAGCTCGCCCCACACCACCTCACGCAAGAGCTGGTTTAGCGCCGAGACCACCATCGGTCCCCGCCAGACCACCGGCGCGCCCTCGTCGATCAGGAAGCCGATCGACATCACCTTGACCCCGGCGCTTTCGAGCGGAATGAGCCGCTTGCCGTCCGGCGCCAAGCCTGGCTTGGAATGGATCCCGAACAGCTTGGGCATGGAAGGCCCGAACAGGTCGGCGTCCAGAACCCCGACAGCAAGTCCGAGCTTGGCGAGCCCAACGGCGAGATTGCAGGCGACAGTCGATTTGCCGACCCCGCCCTTGCCCGAGGCGACCGCGATGATGTGCTTAACCCCGGGCAGCGGCTCGCTCGGCCGGCCGTGCCGGGGCGGCGGCGCCTTGCTCTCATGGGCGTGACCCGGTGAAGCGCCTGCGACGGCGCGCGCGGCTTCAGCCGTCAACGTCACCACGGCTCCAGTGACGCCGGGAATTGCTCTGACCGCCGCTTCGGCTTCAGCCCGCATTGGCTCCATCGCCTTGGCGCGCGCAGGGTCGATGGCGATCGCAACGAAGACCTTGCCGTCGCGAATGGTGACGCCGGAGAGCGCTCCGGAATCGGGCAAGGACGCGCGTCCGTCCGGGCCAGGGATTGACGCCAGCGCGGCCATGACCTCGTCGCGAGAAACCATCTCAGTCCTTCCCGCTCGCCGCGGCCGAGCGCCCGTTCTCGGCCGACGCGCGCGGCTCGGCCGCCGGGCGCCAATCGAGCGTGTCTCGCAGCGTCACAACCGTCCCGACGATGATGATCGAGGGCCCGGTCAGTTCGGCTGCACGCGCCCTCGCGGCCAGCGTTCCGAGCGTGCCGACAACCACCCGTTGATTGGGGCGGGTGGCGTTGTCAATGATCGCCGCCGGCAAATCCGCGTCCGCGCCGCGCGCAACGAACTCGCGCGTCAGGGCCTCGACGTTGCGCAGCCCCATATAGATCGCAACCGTCTGGCGCGGTTGCAAGAGCGCCGTCCAGTCGAGATCGATTTTGCCGTCCTTCCCATGGCCGGTCACGAAGACGCAGGCTTGCGCGTGGTCGCGATGGGTGAGGGGAATGCCGGAATAGGCCGACGCGCCGATCGCCGCCGTGATTCCCGGACAGACCTGAAACGGAATCCCCTCTGCGGCGAGCGCTTCGATCTCCTCGCCGCCGCGACCGAACACAAAGGGATCGCCGCCCTTGAGACGCAGCACCCGCTTGCCCTGCTTGGCGAGCTTCACCAAGAGCGCGCTGATCTCGCCTTGCGGCAATTCATGGTCTTCTGGCTGCTTGCCGACATAAATGCGCTCCGCTTCACGCCGCACCAGGTTCATCACGTGCTGGTCGGTGAGCCGGTCGTAGAGCACGACGTCGGCCTTTTGCATGAGTCGCAGGGCGCGGAAGGTCAGAAGATCGGGATCGCCTGGCCCCGCGCCGACGAGATAGACCTCGCCGCGCGGCGCCTCGGCGTTCTCGGTCGCCGCGCGTTCGACAACGCGAGCGAGTTCGGCGGCCGCGGCGCTCTCGTCGCCGGAGAGCGCGCGTTCCGCGATCGGTCCCTCAAGCACGGTCTCCCAGAATTGCCGGCGCTGGACCGGAGAGGCGATCGCCTTGCCCACCGCGTCGCGGAATCCGCCCATGAGGTCCGCAAGGCGGCCGTAGGCGGCGGGAATAGCGGTTTCCAGGCGGGCCTTCAGCATGCGTCCCAGAATTGGCGAGGCCCCGCCGGTCGAAATCGCGATGACAAGCGGGTCGCGGTCGATAATCGCGGGCATGATGAAGTCGCAGAACTGCGGTCGGTCAGCGACGTTCACCCATGCGCCGGCCCTCTTTGCCGCCGCCCAGGCCTCGGCTGACAAAAGCTCGTCCTCGAGCGCCACGAAGCAGAGCGCGAAGTTCTCGAAATCCTTGGGTTCAGGATTGCGCGCCGTGTGGTGAAAGTTCGGCGCATCGAGAAGCTCGCGAAAATCGTCGCTGAGCGCAGGCGCAAACGTCGTCACGCGAGCGCCTGCTCTGATCAGGTGTTCCGCCCGTCGCGCGGCCACCACGCCGCCGCCGACGACGATTGCGGCCTTATCGCCGAGCTCGAGAAAAATCGGCAGATGGCGCATGGCTATCCGGCGCCGGACCGCATCGCGCGGGGCGCGTGGTCCTGAGGCAGGGGATCAAGAGGGGCTGTCGTCCAATTCACAAGGCGGCCCTTCTAGGCCTTTCGGCTTTCAGAGCAAAGCGAAAGCGAAAAACCCGGGGCCGCTCGCCGTCTCGCGAACTACGAGCCGTCGATATGCCGGAGGGCGTCGCGGAGCGGTTCGCTTGAAACGTAGATGAATCCATCGACTGGCGTGTCGAGTTCAAAGAGCGCAGGGCGCTTTTGTCGGTAAAGTTCCGCGGTTATCCGCGGGGCGGAGCCTCAGAAATGAGTGAGCGGGTTAAAGCATCGCGACGCGACAGCTAAACTCCGGCTTCGTGCCGACCCCTCCCTCGAATGTCACATCTCCACAGAGAGGGATGCAGCTCCGAACGTCGTCAACGAGCGACTTGATCTCTCACCTCAGCCGCTGGAACTCGAACTGAATATTTTTCACGCACTGTGCCGACCAAGGCGAAGCCGAACAGGCCGAGGCATAGCCCAAGCAAAAGTTCGCCAGTCAGGAACGCGGGGCTATGATTCAACAACAGGGCCAACATCGAAGTGTCTCACTGCGGCTTCATTTGAGATCGTGAGCTTAAAACGCGTGAATAAAGACTGAGTTCCATTGTCTTCCAAAAACCGGGGGCTTTTCGCTACCTTTCGCTAAGCTCAATCACACATGAGCGATACTCAGCGCTACGCGCGAGTCGATCGCCATCACCAAAAAGCGAGTCCGCAAAGCCGGGCTTGGCGGGCTCTCAAGCGACGTCACGCGGCAGCGCCTGATCCCTGTTATTTATTACAGCGAGCGCGTGTTTCAAGGTTACGATTTTGAGAATTCACGCTATCCATGCGATCAGTTTCACCCGGCCGATCAGCAGGACGACATGAGTTCACAGAGCCAGGTTTCCGAACGCGCCGAAACGCCTGAGACGAATCCGCTCGCCGACATGATCTTCGTGCCGGGCGGCGAGTTTCGCATGGGCTCCGACGGGCACTATCCTGAGGAAGCGCCAGCGCACCGGGTTAGCGTCGGCGCCTTTTGGATCGACAGCGCGCCGGTGACGAACCGCCAGTTTCGCAGGTTCGTCAATGCGACGAAGCATGTGACGTTCGCCGAGATCACGCCGAGGGCGGAGGATTATCCGGGCGCGCTGCCGCACATGCTGAAGGCGGGTTCGCTCGTCTTTTCGCCCCCGAAAGAGCCGGTCGATCTCAAGGACTGGTCGCAATGGTGGCGGTTCAAATTCGGCGCTGACTGGCGAAGGCCGTATGGGCCGCGCTCTTCGATCAGCGGAATGGACGATCATCCCGTGGTGCATGTCGCCTATCGCGACGCCGAGGCTTACGCGCGCTGGGCCGGCAAGGAATTGCCGACTGAGGCCGAGTGGGAGTTTGCGGCGCGCGGCGGCCTTGATGGCGCGGAATATTCCTGGGGCGACGAGTTCACGCCCGGCGGCAAGCAGATGGCCAACACCTGGCAAGGCGCGTTTCCGCAGCAGAACCTGAAGCAGGACGGCTTTGAGCGCACATCGCCCGTCCGGTCGTTTCCGCCAAACGGCTACGGAATCTACGACATGATCGGCAATGTGTGGGAGTGGACGACCGACTTCTGGTCGACCCGTCACCCGGCCGACGCGCCCAAGGCGTGCTGCGTGCCGCAGAACCCGCGCGGCGGCCCGGAGGCGCAGAGCTACGACCCCTGCCAGCCCGAGATTCGCATTCCCCGCAAAGTGCTGAAAGGCGGCTCGCACCTCTGCGCGCCGAACTATTGCAAACGTTACCGGCCTGCGGCGCGACACGCCGAGCCGATCGACACATCGACGAGCCACGTCGGCTTTCGCTGCGTGGTGCGTGGCGCGCGGGCCTGATACGCGGCTCGTGGCATCTAGGGCCGTTTCGCGTCGAACACGATGAGATCGTGCTCCCAGAGCCGCTGAAAAAACTGGCGGCCCTCCTCATCGCCGATCGCTCCGCCCACGCTCTGCAGGATCTCGGCAATCGGAGCGCTTGCCGTCGATCGCGGCGAGGAGCCGCTCCTGGGCGGCGTCGATGAAGAGCGCAAGGTCCGGATACGTATGTCTCGGATTGATGAGCACGGCGGCGACGCCGCGCGGCGCGCGATCCTTGACGGTCAGCGTCCAAGGAAGCCGGACCGGGACGAAACCGCGCCAGGCGCCGCCCTCGAATGAGATTGGCTGGGCCTGGCGTCCGCGGTCGTCGCGGTAAGCGATGAAGCTGTGCCGGTCCATCGTTCCGCGCAGAAGCTCCACCGCCGCATGTTGGACGGGCGGGGGAAGCGCTGCAAGGCGCGCGCCATGCGGCGCGCCATCGATCGCGCCGCACTGCGGAAGGTACGCCGCCTGCTCGTACCAGCGCCCGAAATTGAGGCCGCATCGCTCGAGCCAATCGTAAATCTGCGGCACGGAATAGGCGCGATCCTGTGGGTTCAGCAATGCGTCAGCGAGCGCGTCCGGCCGTGCGAAGTCCTTCGCCCGTTTGACTACGCCAGCGATCGGATGGTCGATTGGCAGCGCTTGAACCGTCTCGCCGAGATCGCGCAGGTCCTCGTCCCGGACGCCGATCCCGAGCAGCCGGCAATAGTCCTGCATCATGTGATGCCCGCGCGCCCGTAAGGCGCGTAGACCATGATGTGCATCGCGCCGTCGACGGCGAGGACATCGCGCAGCGATCGTAAGCCCGCATCGGGGTCGCTCAGATGGTGAAGGACGCCTGTGCAAACAATCTGGTCGAACGTCTCGCCAAGCTCGCCGATCCGCTCGATCGCAAGCTGGTGGAGCTGCAAATTTCGTATGTCGTGCTTGCGTTGAAGATCTCGGGTGTGGCGCAAGCTTGTTTCGCTGACGTCGATCGCGGTGACGCGCGCGTCAGGCTCCATGAGCGCATGACGCGCGGCCTGCGACGTGCCGCAGCCAGCGACAAGGATGGATCGATCGGGACGCGGCTTTTCCAGAGGCCACAGCAGCAAAGATTGCGCGCGCCGCCGCTGCGGATCGCGATAATGATCAAGGCGCTGTTCGAGGGTGGTGACCGGCGCCGGATAGGGATGCAATTCGTAGAACGCGCGAATCGCCTGGGCGCGATCGGCGGGCGTTTCCGCACCCTCGTCCGTTGTCGACATCCCTTTCCTCCGCGGGCCTTGAAGCGATTGGTGAAACCGGAGCCGCCGCGCAAGGGCGGCTTTGACAGGCGATCGGACAGCGACTATCCAAAGCGGCCCTGACGATCACCGTTAACATTGGCGCGATCCGGGCGGCAAAAGATGCTAGAACTTTCGCTTTAGAACGGATTGCATCGCAGAGTGTCGGGCTTGGCTGACCCCCCGTCGAAAAGTGCAATTCTGCTGGCGCGCGTCGCACTCTTGCTCGTGGTTGGCATGCTCGCTCTCGGGGTGGCTTGGTATGGGGTTACCGCCGAAAGTCTCGGCCGTCTTTGGAGCGACATTCTTGCTCGGCCCGGCGGGCCAATGACCTTTCGCTTCATCTTGCAACCGGCGATGGCGATCATCGCCGCGCTTCGCGACGGGTTTCATGACGCGCGGCTCGGACGCAGGCCCTATGTTTGGGCCTTGATCCACGGTGTTCGGGACTCCCAAGGGCGGAGCGGACGTCTTTGGGAGGGAATCGTCTCGACGTCGCGCATCCTGATTCTTGGCGTCGTCATGGATATCATCTACCAATGGAAGGTGCTGGACACGTTCTACCCAGGCCAGTCCGCGGTTATTGCGATTCTCCTGGCGTTTATCCCTTATTTGCTTTTGCGTGGCCCCTTTGAGCGCATCGCCCATTTTTGGGTCGCCCGGCAAGCAGCCGGTTGAGCCTTTAGGTCGCGGAGACAACGATGGCGAGCCCCGATCTCAAGTTCGACGTCAACACCGATCTCGCGGCGCGCCGCACCGGCATGTCGTTTCAGCGCACGCGCATGAGCGCCGACCGCACGCTGATGTCGGTCATTCGCACCTCGCTGTCGCTGATCGGTTTCGGCTTCACCATTGCGCAGGTGTTTCAGAAGCTGCGTGATCAGGATATCATCACCAAGGCGGCCGCGCCGCGCAACTTCGGCCTGGCCCTGGTTGGGCTCGGCATCGTGATGCTCGTTATCGGCATCATCTACCACGTGCAGTTCATGATGGGGCTGCGCCACTTGCGAGAGTCGATGCGGGAGGAAGGGCTCATTCACGGCGAGACCATCTTTCCCGTATCGTTCACTCTGGTTACGGCGCTCGTTCTTCTCTTGATCGGCGTCGCAGCGATCATGAGCATGGTGTTTCACGTCGGACCGTTCGAATAGGGAGGCGCGTGGCTCAAACTTGAATGGTTGTTTTGCGGTTTCGTAGAGCGCGCCGGATCAAATCGTCCGTTGGAAATTCAATTCAAGGATAGGAGTAGGGAAATGCCTAAGGCACCGAAGCCGAAGTCAGACAAGCCGAACATTCTCGTCATCTGGGGCGACGACATCGGCATCGCGAACCTGAGCTGCTATTCGCACGGCCTCATGGGCTATCAGACGCCCAACATCGACCGTCTCGCCAAGGAAGGCATGATGTTCACCGATTCGTACGGCGAACAATCCTGCACGGCGGGCCGCTCGTCCTTCATCACCGGGCAGAGCGTCTATCGCACCGGCCTCTCCAAAGTCGGCATCCCGGGCGCGCCGATCGGCATGAACGAGAAGATCATCACCATCGCCGCTGCCCTCAAGAACCAGGGCTACGCGACCGGCCAGTTCGGCAAGAACCATCTCGGCGATCTCAACTCGATGCTGCCGACCAACCACGGCTTCGACGAGTTCTACGGCAATCTCTACCACCTCAATGCCGAGGAAGAGCCGGAAGCGGACGACTATCCCGATGAAAAGGAGTTTCCGAACTTTCACAAGACGTTCGGACCGCGCGGGGTCATGCATTCCTTCGCGACGGACACGGACGATCCAACCGATCAGCCCCGCTGGGGCAGGGTCGGAAAGCAGAAAATCGAGGATACCGGCCCGCTCACCAGGAAGCGCATGGAGACCTGCGACGACGACTTCGTCGCGCGGGCCAAGGAATTCATGAAAAAGGCGAACGACGCGGGCAAGCCGTTCTTCGTCTGGCTCAACACCACCCACATGCACGCCTTCACCCACACCAAGCCAAAGAGCTTGGGTCAGGCGGGACGCTGGCAATCGCCCTATCACGACACGATGATCGACCATGACAAGAACGTCGGCCAGGCGCTCGACTTTCTCGACGAGCTCGGCATCGCCGACAACACCTTCGTGATGTACTCGACCGACAACGGCCCACACATGAACTCTTGGCCGGATGGCGCCATGACGCCGTTCCGCAGCGAGAAGAACACCAATTGGGAAGGCGCGTTCCGGGTTCCGATGGTGGTGCGCTGGCCGGGCAAGATCAAGCCGGGCACGATCTCGAATGAGATCGTGCAGCACCACGACTGGTTTCCCACATTTCTCGCAATGGCCGGCGAGCCCGACATCATCGAGAAGCTGAAGAAGGGCTATCAGGCGATCGGGCGCACCTACAAAAATCACCTCGACGCCTACAATCTGGTGCCCTACCTGACCGGTCAGGAGAAAAAGAGTCCGCGCAACTTCTTCATGTATTTGAGCGATGACGGCGACGTGCTCGGTTTGCGCTACGACAATTGGAAGGTCGTATTCATGGAGCAGCGCTGTCAGGGTACGCTGCAGGTTTGGGCGGAGCCGTTCACGAAGCTCAGGGTGCCGAAGCTCTTCAATCTTCGCACCGACCCTTACGAGCGGGCGGATATCACTTCGAACAGCTACTACGACTGGTTCTTGCGTCGCGTCTTCATGATCTACGGCGCGCAAGCCGCTGCGTCTCAGTGGGCGGCGACCTTCAAAGACTTCCCGCCGATTCAGAAACCCAACACCTTCACGCTCGACGACGCCTTGAAGGCGATGCACGAGACCGCCAGCGGCATGCACTGAAGCGGGCTTTCAGATATTGTCGGGGCGGCCGTTCCGCCCCGACTGGCTGAACCGATCCATCGTATAAGACATATTGTAAATGTATAACTGGAGGCGGCGCTAGAGTGCGGGAGAGACTCGGAAATGGCGCCGCAAGCGCTTGGAATTGCTCAAAACGGGCTCAGGTTTGGCATTGCCCCACCCTGCCCAAAGCGGAGGCGGTTTCCGCACCTCGGTGAGGCCAATCGACCCGCGCGGGTATGAGCACAACGCGGTGAGAGAGTGGCTGGTTCTTGCGACCAACCTAGCCGTCGAGGCGATCGACTGGCTGGCGCTGGTTCTGATCGTCGTCGGAGCATCAGCGCAAGGCAATAGCGACTGATGCCGGAGCAACAGCGGGCATTGTGAGCGGAGCTGGCGCCGTATCCGAACGCGCGTCTTGACCCTGGCGACCGCGCAACCCTAGAACGGCAACCTTCGAGCGCGCGACGTCGCGACGGGCCGCGACAGAGCCAATCGACCACGCGGAGGTTTCCGGGAACGCCATCCATGCGCAAATTCGACGACCTGTCCGAGCGCGAGATCCTGGCTCTTGCGATAAGCAACGAGGAAGAGGACGCGCGCGTTTTTGCCGATTTCGCCGATGGCCTGCACGACGATTACCCCGCAAGCGCCAAAGTGTTCGACGAGATGGCGGCGGAGGAGAACGGTCACCGGCGCCGGCTCATCGATCTCTTCGTGTCGAAATTCGGCGATCATATTCCCCTGGTGCGGCGCGATCACATCCGCGGTTACATCCCGTTGAAACCAGTGTGGCATCAACGGCCGCTGGGCATCGAGACCGTGCGCGCGCATGCGCGCGAGATGGAGCGCACCGCGGCGCGCTTCTATCGACAGGCCTTGACGCGCACCACCGACGCTTCGACCCGCAAGCTGCTCGGCGACCTCGCCGAGGAGGAGGAGAAGCACGACCAGATCGCCGCCGGGCTCGAGGAGCAAATCCTGACCACCTCTGCCCGCAGCAGCGAAGACGAGAACCAACGCCGGCGCTTCATTTTGCAGGTCATCCAACCGGGGCTGGTCGGCTTGATGGACGGCTCGGTCTCGACGCTCGCGCCGGTGTTCGCGGCAGCCTTTGCGACCCACAATTCATGGAACGCGTTTGTCGTCGGGCTCGCGGCTTCGGTCGGCGCCGGCATCTCCATGGGTTTTGCGGAAGCGCTCGCGGACGACGGCAAGCTTTCGGGCCGCGGCTCGCCGCTCCTGCGCGGCGCCGTCTGCGGACTGATGACCACGGCGGGCGGGATCGGCCACACCCTGCCCTTCCTTATCCCCGAATTCTATACGGCGATGGTCGTCGCCTTCGTTGTGGTCGTGTTCGAACTGGTGGCGATCTCCTACGTCCAGTGGCGGTACATGGATACCCCGCCGGTCTCGGCGGCCGCGAAGGTGATGATCGGCGGCGCGTTGGTGCTGGCGGCCGGAATCCTTATCGGCTCAAGCTGAGGACGCGTAGGCCTTACGACTGGTGAGCGCCCGTGAACGGCACGAATGGAATGATCGCGCCGCCATAGATATCGGAGCGCGCGACCGACATCTGGCCATCCGGCGACATCCGCTTGACGGCCTTCAGCACATGCTGCGCGCCGGGCGGCCCGACCGGAATGACCATGATCCCGTCCGGCGTCAGTTGCTGCAGCAAAGGCGGAGGGATGTGGTCGATGCCGCAGGTGACGATGATCTTGTCGAACGGCGCATTCTCCTGCCACCCGTAATAGCCGTCGGCGTTGCGGGTATGGATCGCGCGATACTCGGTATAGCCGCGCGCGATGAGGCTGTCATAGAGCGCCCGCGTGCGCTTCGCCAAAGCTGGGATGATCTCGATCGACCAGACATTCGGCGTCAGGTTCGAAAGATAGGCGGACTGGTAGCCTGAGCCCGTGCCGATCTCCAGCACCTTGTCGCCGCGCTTGATTTCGAGCGTGTTGGTCATGCGCGCGACCGTATGCGGGCCGGTGATGGTGACGCCGAAGCCGATGTTGAGATGATGCCATTCGTAAGCGCGATCGAGGTTCTCCGCGGTCACGAACTCCTCGCGCGGCGTCAAGAGATAGGCGCGCATATCCGCCTCGTCCCACACGTCGTGGCGGGCGATGAGTTCACGGAACCGGTCGAAGCGTTCGCCCAGAAAACGCGGGTCCTCGCCGCGATTCTTCACCATCCATTCGACGAAAGCGTCGCGGCTTTGTCGAGGAGGCGACGCGCTCCAGTCATAAGCGCTGGGCACGTTGGCCAGAGCAGGGCCGGCGGCGAGCGCCGCCGCCTGCACGGCCGCGCCGACAACGAACTCCGCGTCGATCCATGGGAAGCCTCACATTCATTCGCTCATCGGGGCGCAGAGGCTCGCAATGGTCAAGCGAGAAATAGCGGGATTTGTGTTTTTAACTCCGAGCTTCCAGCTTCGCGCAGCCGGAGAAGCAGGGTGGAACGGAACTTGGTAGTTCTCGTCCGCAGATGACACGGAGGGGCCATGCAACCCAATTCATTCGACGTGATTCGCATTCCGACCAACGGGCCGGGAGACGTGTCCGGCCTCATGGCGCTCATCGACAGCGGCGCGCTCGAGCCTTCGTCCATTCTCGCGGTGCTGGGCAAGACCGAAGGGAATGGCGGGGTCAATGACTTCACCCGCGAATACGCCGTCGCCGCCTTGTGCAACGCCCTCTCTTCGCATCTCAAGCTCGCTCCGCGCGAGGTCGAGGCCCGCATCGCGTTCGTGATGTCGGGCGGCACAGAGGGCGTGTTGTCGCCGCACATAACCGTTTTCACGCGAAGCGGCCGTCCCGAGGGCGCCGGCGAGAAATCCGGCGAGAAGCGACTGAGCGTCGGCGTCGCGCATACCCGCGACTTTCTGCCGGAAGAGATTGGCCGCGACGCGCAGATCGAAGAAACGACCAAGGCCGTCGAGGTGGCGATGCGCGACGCATCGATCGAGGCCGTCAGCGACGTGCATTTTGTCCAGATCAAGTGCCCGCTCCTGACCAGCGAGCGCGTCCAGGACGCTGCCGCGCGCGGCAGGACGACAGTCACCGCGAGCGGCTATGCGTCGATGGGTTATTCGCGTGGCGCTTCGGCCATCGGCGTCGCCAAAGCGCTGGGCGAGATCGGCGCCGAGGTCGGCGAAAGCCAGGTGCTGAAAGACTGGACGCTCTATTCATCCGTCGCGTCCTGTTCGGCCGGCATCGAGCTCATGCACAATGTCGTCATCTTGATCGGCAATTCGCGCTTCTCGTCGAGCCCGTTCAAAATTGGCCATGCGGTGATGCGAGATGCGATCGACCTTCCGGCGGTGATGCAGGCGCTCGAGAGCGTGGGATTGAGCGCGATCGACGCGCAATCGCAAAACCGGCTCGTCAACGTTCTCGCCAAGGCCGAAGCTTCCCCCGACGGGGCGATCCGCGGCCTTCGTCACACCATGCTCGAGGATTCGGACATCAACGCCACCCGGCACGCGCGCGCGGCGGTCGGGGGATTGATCGGGGGCGTGTCAGGGACCGGCGCGGTCTACGTGTCGGGCGGCGCCGAGCATCAGGGCCCCGCCGGCGGCGGCCCGGTCGCGGTCATCGCGCGCGCGTGAGAGGAGCGCGCCCGCCTCGCGGCCTATTTCAGCGCCTGGGCCGGAATGACGCCGGTGGCGAAAGCGACCGCGGCCGCGTGGGTCAGATTCATGCAGCGCAACTTGTGGCGCGCCGCGTCCAGATGCGTTTTCACGCTGCCAAAGGCCAGGCCCAAGATCTCTGCGATCTCCTGGTAAGTCTTGCCCCGCGCGGCCCACAGCAAGCACTGCTCTTCCCGATTCGACAAATGGACCTGAAAGGCGGGCAATTTGAAATTGATGTGAGAGGCGGAATCGATGAGAACGGACAGGAGCTTAAGCTTCGCCATGTTGGCCGCTTTGTAGGCTTCCCATTCGTCCGTCGGCAGGTCGCTGGTGAAGGAAACGAGCGCGCATACGCCTCGCCGATTGCGCAAAGGAATCGTCAGGCCGTTCCTGCCCACGCTATGGTTCAAGGCGTCGGCGAAGAAAGCTTTCGTCGCCGGATCGTCGACCGGCAGACTGGACCAATCGAAGGGTTGATCGGAGTCACGCCCGTAAGAAATCACCGGGTCGTGGGACATATATTTCTTCACGAAGTATCGATGCTGCCAAAGTCGTGAATAGGTGACGATCGCAACCAACAGGCACATATCGGGGCTCTTGTCCGGCGACAAGCGCACATAGGAGATATGAGAGAGACCGATATCGGTAGCGATCGTCCTCAGGGTTTCGGCGAGATCATGCTCATCGTTGCCTAGAATCGTCTCGGTCAGTCGCGCCGTCGCCGATTCGATGCTGATGGCCGTGTCGAGCGTTTTGCTAAGGCTTAACATCGAAGATTCCCAGCATGACTTCATCGCGCGCATGAGCGACCATCCAGCCTGCCTGAGGATCTATTCGACCAGAGACATGGCTGCAGAGTTCAAGCAGTTCAACGCAGATGCCGTATAACCTGCGAGCCTCGCAGGCTGATAGATTCAATTCTCCAACAGGCCGTTTTGTATCTATAAGAGCGGGTGCGCTCTTTTTTGATTTCTTGGCCAATCCGCCCCCCATACTTGACTCCCGCTTCAAAGCCAGTTTGATGACGTAAGGAAAGAATGACAAGCGACAAAACTGTAGACAACAAAACGGGAACGTCGTCAACCTAAGTTGTAGAAACACTTGCAGACGAGTATTTTAGCGGTTTTTACTACTTACGGGTTGCGCAGCGAAGCTGATCCTGGTGGGAATATCCGATCGGATGGGACGTCGCGCCGCCCTATCAGGCGAACGCAATCTCTTGTGCTCCCGGCGCAAGCACAGAGTGGTCAATCCCGGTCGCCGCGCGAAACGCTTTGAGGGGACCTTCGCCGGTGTCGAAAAGGCCGGCGTAGCTCATGACCTCGCCGATCTGTTGCGGCGTTCCGATAATCTCGGGGTTGCATCCGGCTGTCCTCAGGACGCGAAGGATTCTGGCGTCAAAGACGGCCGCGATTTGGGTCAGCCCGGCTGTGACCGCAACTTCGCCGATGCCCAGGATGAGCTCGCTCAGGACGTAGTTGACGCCGCCGCCGTTTCTTTCCGGCTGGCCGCGCACGGCGGTGGCGCAGATGCGCGAACACTCCCAGATCGTGGCGCTCTCGATGTAATCGCCGTCCAGCAATTGCGGAAAGACGTCGCGCAGCATGTTTGGACCGGTGGTCGGAAGCAATCTCAAGGAACCCCAGTATTCTTCAGTATCGGGGTCGACGGACACGAGATAGAGAGGGTTTGCGTCATCGAATCTGTCCCGCTCGTAACCATCTTTCACCATGACCTCCCAGCCAAGCCGTTCCGAAAACGTCTCCGCTCGGTTTCGAAACATTGCATCCATTTCCTTTGGAAAAAATGACGCATAAGAACTCCTCGATAAGCTTCAACATCGCCCGCTCCTTTTTGCAGTCGCAAGCCGAAGGTTGATCGACCCTCCGCGTGAGCTGCATTGTCGCCGAACAACCCTGCCTGAACCTCGCCGCAGAATGTTCTTGGTTTGTTCATGATGGAAAAATGCGAAATCCGAGTCAACGTTTCGGCGCTGTGTGTTCGCGGCTTTCGAAAGGTTTGGTTAACCAGAAAAGTGGAAATTCGCCCTGAGCGCCTGCGATGTGGCGGCTGGGACGAGCGCCGAAGCGCCTTCGCACAAGTTTACGCGCTTTAATGATTTCATGACCTTAGGTGCTCTTTTGCGCAACTTTTCACGCGCGATCACGAAGCGCGATAGGGCGTCGGGAGACGCCGGTCCGACGTCGCGTTCGGGGCTGTCTCTGCGAATGGCAGGCGGGAACGCTCGCTTACGCATTGAGCCTCCACGAAGCCTCCAAAACGCCGGAACTGCGAAGGCGACGTTTCGCGGGGCGCAACGAAACGTTTCGCATTCCTCGTCGTAAGTCATTGGAATCATTATGAGAGCTGAATCGGTGATTTCGCGGGACGGTCTGTTTTCAAGGAGTTAACTGCCTTTTTGTTTCGCGCTTTTCGCTCATGCGCCGTCTTTCGACCAAAGGCGCGGGCGCCGAAATCGCGAATTCCTCGATTCAGGCGCCGTCAGCGCCTACCGGCCGAGTGGCGCCGCGCTTCTGGATTGGGACGGTGTTGGACATAAGGATCTCGGCTTTAACGCAATTGGCTATGATAGCCGATATTCCCGTAGGCAGGAAGCTTTTGTTCTGATTTTCAGACAAGCCGGCTGAACAAAGCGCCGATGGCTTTGTCGTGCGAGCGATGAGGGAGCCGATCGGAAGGCGGCTGTTCCAGCGGGGGCTTGGGCTAAGCAAATTGCATTTGGGTGGAACCGCGATTGTCATCGCGAGCGCAAGCGAAGCGATCCAGGGAAAGCAGGGCGCTCGACAATTCCTGGATCGCCACGTCGCCATAGCCCGTCGAAAGACGGGCGTCTTTCGACGCCCTATGGCTTCCTCGCGATCACGATTCCACCCAAACGCAGCGCGCTCCCGAACCGTTGACGGGAGGGTGGCGTCGCCCGCGGTTGGCTCGCAAACCGGAAACTGACGGGAGAGTTGCTCGCTGCGCCGGCCAAGCGGCGACCGGGGCCGCTGCTTTATCCCAATGCGCTCGCCGCGACAGCCGACGGCTCTGGCTCAGCGAGCGCGACCGGCGTTGGCGTCGCGCGCAGGCCCACCAAATGGCAGATCGCGAACACCAGATCAGCGCGGTTCATGGTGTAGAAGTGCAGTTCCTTGACGCCATGGTCGATGAGATCGATCACCTGCTCGGCGCACACGGCCGCGGCAACAAGACGACGCGTCGCGGCGTCATCCTCAAGCCCCTCGAACCGGTCCGCGAGCCATTGCGGCACGCTCGCCCCCGTTCTCCGGGCGAAATTGGCGGTCTGCTTGAAATTTTGCACGGGAAAGATCCCGGGCACGATCGGAACGTCGAGCCCGGCGGCTGCGGCGACGTCGAGAAAGCGGAAATAGGCCGAATTGTCGAAGAAGAATTGGGTAATGGCGCGGGTCGCCCCGGCGTCGACCTTCTCCCGGAGGATCTCGATGTCATGCAGCAATGTCGGGCTTTGCGGATGGCGCTCGGGATAGGTCCCGACCGACACCTCAAAGCCCATCTTTGCCGCGTCGGCGACGAGTTCGGCGGTCGATCGATAGCCGCCGGGAACGGTTTCGTAAGGCGCGTCGAATCCGGTCGGCGGGTCGCCGCGCAACGCCACGATGTGGCGTACGCCAGCCGAGTGATAATCGCGAAGCGTCTCGCGAATCTCGCCACACGAAGAGCCGACGCATGTCAGATGCGCCGCGGGCTTCATTGTGGTCTCGCGCGCCATGCGCTCGACGAGCGTATGGGTGCGCTCGCGCGTCGAACCGCCGGCGCCATAAGTGACCGAAACGAAGGCGGGATTCAGCGGCTCGAGCCGCGTGGCCGCCTCCCATAAGTTCGCCTCCATGTCCGCGGTCTTCGGCGGGAAGAACTCGAAAGAGACATGAACCTGCGCGCCGGCGCGGCTCAGCGGAAGGGGTTTCGCCGCCATCACGCGAACTCCGTGTCTGCCTTATGGAAATCGTCGGAGATGATTCGCGGATCCTCGGCCATCCATAGCCCGACCGTCAGCTTGCCGGCTTCGCCCTTGGCCGGCGGAACACGCTCCACGCGGATGGCGGAGAGACCCGCCTCGGCGAGATAGTTCTCGACCTCGTCGACCGCGAAGCCGAGCCGACGATGAGCGAACTCGTCGCGCAGGAATTCCTGGTCGTGGGCGGCAAAGTCCACGACCGCGAGCCGCCCGCCCGGCGCCAGAGCCCGCGTGGCTTCAGCCAGCGCGCGGGCCGGATCGTCGAGGAAGTGCAGCACCTGGTGAACGACCACGAGATCGTAGGCGTTGCGTTCGACAGGAGGCGCGTAGATGTCACCCTGCCGCAAGGACACATGCCTGAGGCCCGCCTGATCGATGCGAGCGCGCGCAAGCGCCAGCATCGCCGCGCTCTGGTCGACGCCGACCGCGCGCGCCGCCCGCGGCGCGAGCAATTCCAACATACGCCCGGTGCCCGTGCCGAGATCGAGCAGATTGCGGAACGGCTTCGTGCCGATCATATCGACGAGCGCCGCTTCGACCCGCTCTTCCGGCGCATGCAGCGCGCGGATCTGGTCCCAATCGGCGGCGCGCGTGGCGAAATAGGCCGCCGCCTGCTTGCGCCGCGCCTCGCGCGCAATGTCCAGGCGGACGCGGTCGGCGTTCACGATCGGATCGGCCGGATCGAGACGGCGCAGCCATTCGTGCGCCAGCGCCCCGCCCGGTTCGGCGAGGCGGAAGAAGGCCCAGGCGCCCTCGCGCTGGCGCGTGGCGAGCCCCGCCTCGACCAGCAGTCGAAGATGGCGCGAAACCCGCGGCTGCGACTGGCCGAGAATGGCGACCAGCTCGCTCACGGTGAGTTCGGCGACTTCCAACAGGCAGAGGATGCGCAGCCGCGTCTCCTCGCCGGCCGCTTCGAGGCCCGTGAGCAGAGCGCGAAAGGCGAGCGGCGGCGCTCTTCGTTCATCAGACATAAGCATATCTTTATATCTATTTTCGACCTTAGTCAAGCGGATATGCGCTTCACCCCGGCAAAACCTCCAGTTCCTTTGGATGGCAGGCTCGGCGTTAGCGCACCCGCCCCCCGTAGCCCGTCGAGAGACGGCGTCCTTCCGGGCGCCCTATGTGGTGGGGGCGGGCATAGCCCGTCCCGAGGGAAGGGCGTTCTTCCGAACGCCCTATGGTGTGGGAGGACCGCGCGACTCGGTCCTCCCACACCATAGGGCGCCCGAAGGATGCCGGTCCTTTGAACAGGCTTTGGGGGGAGGAAGCACATCGGGACGGTCCGCACGTCAACCCAAGATCAGAAGGCGCTAGGCCCTGCGTCCCACGGCGCCGAGAGGCAAGCGCTCGAGGCCAATGAGCAGCGCCAAAGTCGCGGCGACGAGAATCATCGTCAGCGCCGCGCCGGAGAAAGATGTCGCCGCGATCCGTGAGCCCGAAGATGGCGACCGGCAGCGTCACCCAGCCTGGCGGATAGACCATGACCGTCGCCCCGAGCTCTCCCATCGAAAGGGCGAAGCTCAAGCCGAAGGCGGCGATCAGATAAGGCGCGATCAGTGGCAGCGTCACGTTGAAGAGCCGGTAAGTCGGGCGCGCGCCAAGGCTCGAGGCGACCTCCTCGTAGTCAGGCGACAGTCGCGCGAGCCCGGCCGAGACGTTGCCGAACGAGAAAGCCGAGATCAGGACAAAATGGGCGAGGATGACGATCGCCGTCGTGCCGTTGAGGAGCAGCGGGCGCTGGCTGAACGCGACCAGGAGGCCGAGCCCGACCGACACCGACGGCACGGCGCTCGGGATGAAGAACAGCAAGCCCAGACTTCGGCTCCATGCCTCTCCTTGAGCGCGCAGAGCGAGCGCCGCCCACGATCCGCAGAGAAGCGCAAGAAGGCTCGCGACGAGCCCGGTGATGAGGCTCGCGAGCACGGCCTCGCCCGAGGCGCCGCCTGCGGCGGATGCGTAATGTTCGAGAGTGAAGCCAGTCGGAAAGACGCCGTTCCACTGCTGGGCCAAACTCGCGGCGAGAATGACCGCAAGCGGCGCGATGAATATGATTCCGATCAGCAAAGCTGCGAGGAGCCATATGACGAAACGACCGGAGCGCGACCAGACGAGCACCGTCAGCCTCCAAGCCGCCGGGCTGCGAATCGGTAGAGCGAGAAGAGGCCGAGCGAGAGCGCGATATTGACCAATGCGATGGCGCAGGCGGCCTGATAGTCCGACTCCTGGATCGCCTTGTCATAGATCAAGAGCGGCAGTGTGATGACGCCCTTGGCGCCGATGAAGAGCACGATCCCGAATTCGTTGACGGTGAGCAGCAGGCAGAGGCTGCCGCCGGCGATCGCGGCGGGAAGGGCGGCGGGCAGAATGATGCTGCGCACGATCCGCCAGGGCTTGGCCCCCAGAAGGCCGGCGACCTCGATCTGGCTCTGGTCGACAAGCGAGAAAGCCGCAAGCAGCGGCCGCAGCACGAACGGCGTGTAGACCGTGACTTCCGCGAGGATCACGCCCCAGGCCGAGTAGAGAAAGTGAACCGGAGGCTCGCTCAAGCCGAACGATTGCGTGAGCGCGCCGTTCAGCATGCCGGCCGATCCGTAGAGGAAGGTGAAAGCGAGCGTCACCAGGAAGGTCGGCAGCGCGATGAAGGTGTCGATGAGCCGCGCCACAAATGTCGAGCCGGGAAAAGGAACGAACGCCAGGATCAGCGCCAGCGTCACCCCCAACGCCAGGCAGCCGGCTGTGGCGGCGAGCGCAATCAGGCCGGTATTGATGAGCGCGTTGAGAAACGCGCGCGAGTGAAGCACCGACAGAAACCCGCCCAAATCGATCGCGCCCGCGTCGCCAACGAGGGCCGCGCGCGCAATCAGGACAAGCGGATAGAGAAATGTGAGCCCAAGGACGATGAGCGGAGGCGCGACCCAGAGCCCATTGAAGTTGAGTCGCGCCGGCGCCGCTCGGACGGCGAGGTCAGACACCGGCTTCTTCTGGAATGAGGCTGGCGTCGGCGGGCGCGAAAAAGAGATCGAGCGGCGCGCCGCGCTCGGGCAGTGACGGCAGTCGGGTGGCGACAATTCGCATGACCGTATCGCCAACCTCGGCGACGAGATGCGTGAGTTCGCCTTGCCACAGCACTTCGCGCACACGGCCGCAGATCCGGTTGGAATAGCCGTGTTCCGCGGCAAGCGTCAGATGCTGCGGACGGACGCAAAGCAGCCGGCGCGCGCCCGAAGGCGCCCCGTCGCTCGCCACGACCAGTCGATCGTCGCCGGCGCGGACCGCAACCATTCCTTCCTTTCGGACGTCTCCCTCCACGACCACCGGCAGCAGATTGGCGCGCCCCAAAAACTCCGCCGCGAACCGGTTGGGCGGGCGCCGATAGAGATCGCTCGTGCGTCCGATGGCGCTTAAGCTCCCGTCTTTGAGGATCGCGATGCGATCGGCGAGCGTCAGCGCTTCGCTCTGGTCGTGCGTGACATAGAGGATGGTGAGCCCCGGCAGATCGGCATGCAGGCGGGCGATCTCCTCGACCATGGATCGCCGGATCTGGGCGTCGAGCGCCGACAGGGGCTCATCGAGCAAGCAGCACGCGCGGACGCACGGCAAGCGCTCGCGCAATCGCCACGCGCTGCTGCTGTCCGCCGGACAATTCGCGCGGGTAGCGCTTGAGGAACTTCTGCATGCCGACGATGCGAAGCGCATCATCGACCCGCTCTTCGATCAGCTTTTTGGCCGCGCCGCGCGCCTTGAGGCCGAAGGCGACGTTGTCCGCAACCCGCATGTGGGGAAAGAGCGCATAGTTCTGCACGACCATCGCGAGGCCGCGCTCGTAGGGCGGCAGGTCGGTCACGTCGGCGCCGCCGATGTGAATGCGGCCAGAGGCCGGCCGGACGAAGCCCGCGACGGCTCTGAGCGCCGTCGTCTTGCCTGACCCCGAAGGCCCAATCATTGCGAGGATTTCGCCGGCCGCGACGTCGAGCGTGAGCGGCTTGAGAACAATCGCGCCGCGATAGGCGACGGTGACCGCGTCGAACCTGACGGTCGAATTGGCGCCAATCGTCTGCGCCGCGACCCCTGCGCTCGCCGCCTCTGCGCCGAGAACGGCGCTGGTCACGTCAGCTTCCGGTCGCTTGCTTCCAGCGGCCGACGTCGGCGGGCAGATCCTTGAGCACTTGAGCCCAGTCCGGCGTCCAGATGGTCACGCCCTGCATGGCGTCGTGCAGCCTGGTGAAATTGGCGTCGGTCGGCGTCACGTCCTTGCGCACCGGCATGCCGAGCGCCACCGATGAAACGGCGCCCTGCGCGTCTTTCGAGAGAAGGAACTCGATCAGCTTCTTTCCATTGTCGGCGTCGGGCGCGCCGGCGACGAGGCCGATGTAATAGGGCAGCGGCATCGCCGAGCGTTCGCCATTCGGACCGGCCGGCCAGAACACCTTGATGTTCGGATTGTCGGTCATCTGCGACATGTTCATCTGCAGGTCGCCATTGGCGACGTAAAGCTCGCCCTTGTTGACGAGCGCGGTGAGCTTGCCGGTCGAGGCCGAGGGGCCGACGTTGTTGTCCTGAAGCTTCTTCAGATAGTCGAACGCGGCGTCCTTCGAGCCGAAGGCGTGGATGACCTGCAGCATGACCGCGGTGCCGTCGCCGGCCTGGCCAGGCGTTGAATACTGGATCTTGCCCTTGAACTTGGAACCCAGCAGATCGTCGAAGGTCTTCGGCGGGTCCTTGAGCTCAGCAGAATTGTAGATGAAGTTCTGGAAATTGTTGACCAGCGGCTGATAGGAGCCGTCGCCGCCGTCGATGGCGCTTGCCGCGGTCGGGTTGAAGGGTTGCAGCAGGCCAGTGGCCTCGGCCCGCTGGATGAACGGCGGCAGAGTGACAAGCACGTCGGCCTGAGGATTCGTCTTCTCCTTCGCCACCCGCTCAACGACGCCGCCGGAGCCGCCCTCTACATATTGGACCTTGATCCCGGTGGCCTTGGTGAACGCGTCGAACTGCGTTTCGAACCAGCTGCCCTTGCCGTCGTGCAAGCCGTCGGCGGCGTAGATGGTGACGACGTCGGAGGCCGCGAAGGCAGGCGCCGCAAACGAGACCGCGACGAGCAATGCGCTCAGGAGAGACTTCATGGGGGCCTCCTCATTGTGGCTTTTATCAAACCACCGCTAAGCGCTCGGCGCAAAGCTTTTGTGACAGGCGAAGCCCTTACGTTTTGAGGCCAGACAGAGCCTCCTCGAAGATTGAGAACGCCTCGTCGAATTGCTCGAACGGGATGGTCAGCGGCGGGCAGAGCGTGACCACATTTCCCCCGCCGATCTTGAAGCTGAGCCCGCGCGCAAGGCAGCGATACATGAGCCGCTCGGCCAGTCCGGCGGGATCGTCGCCGCCGATCTCGACGCCGAAATAGCAACCGAGCCCACGCACATCACGGATGACCGGATAGCGGGTTTGCATCGCGCCAAGCCGCTCGAGGCCGCGACGTCCGAGTTCCTTTGCCCGATCGATCAGCTTTTCTTCTTCGATCACGTCGAGCGTCGCGAGCCCGGCGGCGCAAGCGACGGGACTCTTCTCGTGCGTATAATGTCCGAGCGCCGCGTCCGGCGCGCAATCGAGCCGACTGGGGGCCAGGATCGCCGCGAGCGGCATGATCCCGCCGCCAAGGCCCTTGCCGATAACGAGGATGTCGGGCGTCGTCCCGAAATGCTCGCAGGCGTAGAGCGCTCCTGTTCGCGCAAGGCAGCTCGGAATCTCGTCGAAGATCAGCAGCGCGCCATGGCGGCGGCAGGAGTCCTTGACCCGCGGCCAGAATTCCGGCGGCGGCGCCTCGACGGTCGTCCAGCGCAAAGGCTCGGCGATCAGCGCCGAGACGTCCCCCTGAACCTCGAGCACGTAGTCGATGTAGTCGGCGAAGCGCTCGAACGGCTTGTCGTCGCCGAAAAAGCGACGCGCGAGATTGAGCGGCGGCAGGTGCTCGGCGCCGGGAGTCATCGGGCCAAGATCGCGGCGGAACAAGGCTTCGCCGCCGACGCCGATCGCGTCGAGATTGGCGCCGTGGAACGAATCCCAGAGCGACAGCGTCTTGTGCCGGCCGGTCGCGTAGCGGGCGAGTTTCAGCGCCATGGAGATCGCCGCGGCGCCGCTCGGGGCGAACAGAACCTTGTCGAGGTCGCCCGGCGCGGTCTCGACGAGGCGCCGCGCGAGCGCCGTCGCGGTCGCATTGGCGAAACGGCGCGGGCAGAAGGGCAGGGTTTCCATTTCGCGGCGGATCGCGGCGACGACCTTTGGGTGGCCGTGGCCGAGTTGATGGACGCTGTTGCCGTGAAAATCGAAGATGCGCCGGCCGTCGACGTCGGTCAGAACCGCGCCTTCGGCGCGCACGATCGGCGCGAGACAAGGCGTCGACAGCGACTGGCGCAGGAAATAGCGCTCGTCCTCGTCGAGCGCGGCGCGCGCGGAATCGCTGAGCGAGGCGCGCCATTCCGCCCGCGCCGGCGAGACGTTGACGTCGCCTTCGGACGGCGGCGGACGCGAGTCGTTCACGGCCGCTCGCCTCGCGCAAGCCGCTCTTCGATTTTTTGCACGATTGGCGTCAGGTCGGCCACGCTGTCGATGACATAATGCGCGCCCGCGCGCTCCAGCTTGTTCACCGCTGTCCTGCGCCGTTCTGCGAAGTCGTCAGAAGCAAGCGCCGCCGCGTCTTCACGCGACAGGCCGAAACAATTGCCGCTGACCGATACGCCGACCGTCCACGCGCCGCCGTTGATGCCCTCGGCGATGCCGACCTCCGTGTCATCGACCTTGATCACGCTCCAGGCGGGCCAAACCTCGAGGTCGAGGAGCGTCTTGTAAAGCATGAACGGCGTCGGCCGCCCGTCTGGCGTGTCGCCGGTGCAAACGAGACTGTCCGGCTTGAACCCTTGCGCCGCCGCGATCGGCAGGATCTCGGCCATGATCTCGCGCGTGTAGCCTGTCGACGAACCGATCTTGACGCCGTTGCGCCTGAGCTCCGCGACGACCTCCGCCGCGCCGGGAATGAGATTCGCATAGCGCGCCGCAACGGCGATGTTCTTCGGCACGAAGGCGGCGTAGACCGCGTCGATGTCCGCCTCCGTCGGCGCATGCCCGTGACGCTTCGTCCAAGCTTCAGCGACGCGCGGCAGCGCCATAATGGCTGCGATATGCGGGCGCTTGGCCATGCCCATCGGGCCGCGCGCTTCTTCGATCGAGATCGCGACGCCGAACTCGGCGAAGGTTTCGACGAAGGCGCCCATCGGGGCGAGCGAGCCGTAGTCGATGACGGTGCCGGCCCAGTCGAAAATGACGGCCTTGACGCGCTCCATTCCAGCCTCCTTCAATCGAAGAGCTCCGCGATCACTTCCTCGGCGATCGCAAAAGACGTGCTCGCGCCGGTGCCGCTGGTGATCAGCACGATGCGCAGTCCCTCGCATGGGGCGTCGACAAGCATCAATCGGTCGGGAGCGGAAGCATAAGTTCCGGTCCAGCGCTCGACCACCTGCGGCCGCGCTCCGGCGAACACATGGGAATATTCATCGAGGATGAGATCATCGACCGCCGCGGGCGCGAAGGGGTCCGGCGTGGCCGCGTAGTGATGCGAGTCTCCCGACCACCAGCGTTCCGTCCGCGCTGCGAACGGCGATCAAGTGAACGCCCGCGTCGATATGCTCGCGCTGCTCGGCCTCGAGCCTCACGCGCAACGCCTCCGCGGCCGGCAATTCCGCATAGCCGAGATAGCGGATCATACCGAGGTCGGACATGACGGGGGGCAAGCGCTCGTCGAAGCGTTGCGGGCGCAGGCGCAGCATATGGAGCTTGCAGCGGGTCAGGCCGTATTGCGCCAGGCGGTCGGCGTGCAAGGTCGAGAAATCGTCGCCAGGGCAGACGATGATCGCCTCAGCCTCGATCGGCCCGCGGCTGGTCTCGAGCTTGGGCGGAGAGGCGGCGTGGACCGCGGTCTCGCGCAGAAAGGTCACTTGGAAGCGCTCGCTGAGCCAAGCGGCGAGTTGGGGGATCGCCTCGCGCGATTCGACGCGCGCCTCGTGCGGGCTATAGAGCGCGCCGGCGAATTCGTCCGCCCGCAGACCCGAGCCGTAGTCTTTCAGTTCGCGCGGCTCGACGAGACGGCATTCGGCGCCCATGTCCGTTTGCAGGAAGGCCTCGATCACCGCGCGCGCCTCAGGGCGGCGAGCAATCGTGAGCAGGCCGCGCTGGACGATTGGGATCTTCGCGGCGTCGGCGATCTCGAGCCAGACCTCGACCGATCGCTTCGCGCGCCGCCAGCATTCGCCGCCCTGCTGGCCGGTGACCGTGATGAAGCCGAAGTTGCGGATCGAAGCGCCGTTGGCTTGCGCGTCCCGGTCGACCACAAGAACGCGCTTTCCGCGCCGGGCGGCGGCGAGCGCATGGGCTAGCCCGCAAATGCCTGCGCCGACCACCGCGAGATCGTAGGATTGCGACGTGGGCGTCACTCCTCGAACAACGCTCTTGAGCTCGATCCATGCGGACGTTCTCGCCCGACGCTCGCGCTTTGAACGCTTAGTAGAAACCCGCTTCCGTGACAGCGCGTCAACAGTCTTTCGTTTTTGGATTGGCCGACCGGGGCGCTCTTGCGGCTGAGATCGCCGTTTGCGATGGGAAATGGGCGCGCCGTGGCGGCGAACCGCCGCCTTGATCAGCGCAAGGACCGTTTCAGCCGATGACCCGTAAACGCGACCGCCGCCCAAGTTCGCCTTCCTTCGGATCGCGCAATCCGCCGCCCGCCGCCGTGCGGCTGAAGAAAGGGCAAAGCGCCGAAGCGGAGCAGGCTTCCAAGCGCGCAGGCCCCCGCGACCGTCCAGGCGAGCGGCGGGAGGCCAAGGTTTCGCTCATCTATGGCTTTCACAGCGTCGGGGCGGCGCTCAAAGCCCCGCGGCGCGAGCTTATCCGTCTCTACGCCACGGCCGCGGCGGCCGAGCGGCTCAGCGGCGAGATCGCCGCCCGCGGGCTCGAGACCAGGATCATGAACCCAGAGGAAATCTCCGCCCGCGCGCCGCGCGAAGCGGTTCATCAGGGGCTATTGCTCGAGGCGCGACCGCTCGCGCCAATCGATATCGCGGATTTGCCCGCGAACGGCCTCGTGCTGGTTCTCGACCAGATCACGGACCCGCACAATGTCGGCGCGATCTTGCGGACTGGCGCCGCTTTCGCCGTCGACGCGCTGGTCACGACCGAGCGCCACTCGCCTGACTTCGCCGGCGCGCTGGCGAAGTCGGCTTCCGGCGGCCTCGAGCACGTGCCGATTTGCAGCGTCACCAATCTGGCGCGGGCGCTCGCCGAGATGGGGGACATGGGCTATTGGCGGATCGGGCTCGATTCGGAGGCGCCGGACCCGCTCACAAATGAAACGATTTCGCGCCCGCTGGCCTTGGTCCTCGGCGCCGAGGACAAGGGCCTGCGACGGCTGACGCGCGAGCGATGCGATCGTCTGGCGCGCCTCGATCTCCCTGGCGCGATCAAAAGCCTCAATGTCTCGAACGCCTGCGCCATTGCGCTCGCGCTCGTGCATGAGCGCATTTCCGTCCGGGCTTAAGGTCGGAAGGCCGCGACTGCCGGCGCCCTCACTTCGTCAATGTATCAGCCGGCACGACCTTGGCGTAGCTGAGATCGTAGGTCTTGTTGAGCAGAGGGTCGAGCGGCAGTGCCCTCGGAGGCGTCGTAGATGCGGGGATGGCCGGAAGCGGTCCCCGGCGACGCCTGAGCGGGCTGGGCGGCTGTGGTGTCGGCGAGGGTGGTGGAGGCCAATGTCACCGTTCCCGTTCCATATTTGGCTTCGCGCGCCTTCTGATCCGCGAGCATGGCCGGTGAGAGCGGAGCCGAGGCGATGGGCCCTCCTCCTCCCGTTGCCGGCGGGTCGTCGTTCCCAAACGCGAAGCCCTCCGCCGGCGCATCGTTGACGCCGGAGACGACAAAGCCCAATTCCTCGATCGTCTTTGCGCCCGGACCGGCAAGTGACGCGAGCGCCGCGTCCTTAGCGTTCCGGTCCGTGCCGATTTTGCTGAGACGGGCAAGAACCGAGGCCGATGCCAGTCCCTGCGCCGGCGCGGCGAGCGCGCCAAACTGCGGAGAAGAGGAAACGGAGGCGTCAGGCCCCGCGCCTCCTTCCCCGCCAGCAGGATTTTCCGATGGCCAAGCTTTGGGGCCAACGGCGACGGTGTTCGTCGCCCGGATCGATTTGATTGCCGGCGTGACGGGCGCCGCCGCGTCCTTCGTATTTCGGTCCGCGCCGATCTTGCCAAGGCGAGCGAGCATCGAGGCGGGAGCCTGGCCCTGCCCTGGCGCGACAAGTTCACCAAATTGCGCCGGATCGACCGCGTCGATCGAACCGCGAATCGCAGGCCCGGTCACGTCCGGCGCGAGCTTGTCTTTGACGTCCTTTTCGATCTGACGCCAGTGGGCGACATTTTTCTGATGCTGATCCAACGTTTCGGCGAACGCATGCCCTCCGGTTCCGTCGGCGACGAAATAGAGGTCCTTGCTCCGCGCGGGTTTGGCGACGGCTTCCAGCGCCGCCTTGCCGGGGTTGCAAATCGGCCCCGGCGGCAGGCCGTCTATGAGGTAGGTGTTGTAGGGCGTCGACTGATTGAGGTCGGCCTTTGTAATGCTGCGGCCGAGCGTGCCTTTGCCCGACACCAGGCCGTAGACAATCGTCGGGTCGGAACCGAGCCGCATGTGCTTGTCAAGTCGATTGATGAACACCCCGGCGACGCGCGGCCGCTCTTCCGGCTTGCCCGTTTCTTTCTCGACAATCGAGGCGAGGGTCACCATTTCCCAGGGCGACTTGATCGGCAAATCCGGCGAGCGCGTTTTCCATATGTCCTCGACCGCCTTCGTCTGAGTCTTCGCCATGCGCGAGAGAATCGACAGCCGCGTGTCGCCCCGTTCGAAATAGTAGGTATCGGGCATCAGCGAACCCTCGCGCGGGGGCTCTCTGATGTCGCCGGTCAAAACACTATCCTCGTGGAGCCGGTCGACGACTTGCTCGCTAGTCAGACCCTCGGGGATGGTGATCTTGTATCGAATCACGCGGTGCGCAATGAGCTCATTCTCGATGTCGTTCATGCTCATGCCCGCCTTGAACGCGTACTCGCCACGTTTCAGGGCGCCGCGATTGCCGTCGAGCGCGGTGAGAATGTTGAACCACGTCGCGCTGTCGATGACGCCCGCGCGCTCAAGCTGGTCGGCGATGTCGGCTGCGTCGTCCTCGCGCATGATCATGACCACCTTGTCCTCGGTGAGTGGCCCAGGGCTCCGCGCTTCCTTCATGAGCCAAACGAGCCCGCCGACCGTCGCGAGCGCTCCGAGAAGGACGAAAGTGAGCAATCCGCTCAGGCTCGACAAACCCATCCGGCGCGGCTTGCGTGGCGGCTGGGCCGGCGGCGGAGCTGGGTCGTTCAGCGTGGGCTTCGTTGCGCGGCCGAACAGGCTTACGCGTGGTCGAGAGGCGTCTCCGTCGCCGGATTCGGGATCTCCGCTCATGTCTCTTGCCGCTTTTTCGCCTTCCGCCGCTGATGCTGCAGTCCAAAGCCTGCGCGAGGCTGCGCCGCCGGACGCGTGCTTCAGCCGAGCTTAGCCGACCGGGCGCCACAGGGAAACACCCAATCGCCCCGGTCTGCCGCGATCAGTGCAGCGCGCTGAAGACGAGCGAGGCGTTGGTGCCGCCGAAGCCGAAAGAGTTGGACAACACCGCATGAATCGGCCGCTTGCGCGGCACATGAGGCGCAAGATCGATCGCGGTCTCCACGGAGGGGTTGTCAAGATTAAGGGTCGGCGGCGCGACTTGGTCGCGGATGGCGAGGACCGAGAAGATCGCCTCCACTGCGCCCGCCGCGCCGAGGAGATGGCCGGTCGCCGACTTTGTCGAGGACATGGTCGCCTTTGCGGCCGAATTGCCAAGCAGGCGCTCGACGGCGTGCAATTCGATCTCGTCACCGATCGGGGTCGAAGTGCCATGCGCATTGACGTAGTCGATTTCCGAAGGGGAAAGCTCGGCGCGCTTGAGCGCCGCGCTCATGGCGCGGAAGGCGCCGTCGCCGTCGGGCGCGGGCGCGGTAATATGATAGGCGTCGCTGGACAGGCCGTAACCGGTCAGTTCGGCGTAGATATGAGCGCCCCGGCCCTTGGCGTGCTCGAGTTCCTCAAGCACCACGCATCCTGCGCCCTCGCCCATCACGAATCCGTCGCGATCGCGGTCATAAGGCCGCGAGGCCTGCTTCGGCCTGTCGTTGAAGCCGGTCGATAAGGCGCGGCAGGCGCAGAAGCCCGCGAGCGACAACCGGTTGACCGCCAATTCAGCCCCGCCAGCGACCATCACGTTCGCGTCGCCAAGGGCGATCAGCCGCCCGGCGTCGCCAATCGCGTGCGCGCCGGTCGAGCAAGCCGTGACGACCGCGTGGTTGGGGCCCTTGAGACGGTGGGCGATCGAAACCTGCCCGCTTAACAGGTTGATCAGCCGTCCCGGAATGAAGAACGGCGAGATCCGGCGCGGTCCTTTTTCGTGCAAGGTGACCGAGGCGTCGTAAATCCCGCCGAGGCCCCCGATTCCCGAGCCAAACAGGACTCCGGTCTCGATCTCCTCGTCGTAGGATTTGGGGCTCCAGCTCGCGTCGCCCAGCGCCTGCGTCGCGGCGCTCATGCCGTAGATGATGAAGTCGTCGACGCGGCGCTGCTCCTTAGGGTCCATCCACTCGTCGGGATGGAAAGCGTCCGGAGCGTCGCCGCGCGGCACTTGCGCGGCGATCTTGCAAGGGAGGTCGGAAACATCGAAGTTTTCGACCCTGGCCAACGCCAACTCGCTGGCGAGAAGCCGGCGCCACGTGGCCTCGACCCCGCAAGCGATCGGGGACACCATCCCAAGACCTGTAACGACGACGCGCCTTAATTGTCCCATGCCTGCACTCTAGCTGTTCCCGCCCGCGAATCTTGCCGCCCATTGGCGAATCTTGGCGTCACTCAGAAGGGCGGCGCCCAACACGACAAGGGCCGGACGAGACGCCCGGCCCGCACTCAAGTAAAGAAGCGTCTCGACGAAGGCTGGCGGCGCCAGCTCAGCGCGTTGCGCACTTATTTCTTGGTCGACGCCTTTTCAAGATACTTCACCGCGTCGCCGACGGTTACGATGGTTTCGGCTTGATCGTCGGGAATCTCGACCCCGAACTCTTCTTCGAAGGCCATCACCAACTCAACCGTATCGAGCGAGTCGGCGCCCAGATCGTCGATGAAATTGGCGCTGTCGACGACTTTGTCGGCCTCCACGCCGAGATGTTCTACGACGATCTTTTTTACGCGCTCTGCGACATCGCTCATCTCATCTTTTCCCTTATGCATCGGGCTTTGCCGCCCGACCTGTGATCAATTCCCCAATCGACCCCGCCGACGGCAAGGCCCGTCATTTGGGCGTCCGCTCCCGGCCTTTGCGTGACAGGTTCGCTCGGGTTCGCCGACGCTGGCGATCGGATGATGCGCCCCTCCCACGCCCTGCGACAAACGGGGTCGATAGCATATCTTTTTGGGCAACGCGAGAGGGCGCAAAACCCGTCGCGCCGCGGTCTTGCGGGCGAGTCCGAGCCATCAGATCATCGCCATTCCGCCGTTCACATGCAGCGTCTGCCCGGTCACATAAGCCGATTCGGAACTCGCTAAGTACACGGCCGCCGCGCCAATTTCCTTATCGGAACCGAAACGTCCAATCGGGATCGAGGCGAGGATCGTATCGCGCTGTTTCTGGTCCAGAACCCGAGTCATTGGACTGTCGATGAAGCCGGGGGCGATGCAATTGACGGTGATGCCCCGTGTCGCGACCTCGGCGGCGAGCGCCTTGGACATGCCGATCATGCCCGCTTTCGCAGCGGCGTAGTTTCCTTGCCCCGGATTGCCTTGGACGCCGACAACCGACGTGACGTTTATAATTCGGCCAAAGCGCCGTTTCAGCATGCCCTTCAACGAGGCGCGCGACAGGCGGAAGGCCGCGGTCAGATTGATCGCAAGCACAGTATCCCAGTCCTCGTCCTTCATGCGAATGAACAGACTATCGCGCGTGACCCCGGCGTTGTTGACGAGGATGTCTATGGGCCCAAGCGCGCTTTCGACCGCCGGGTATCAGGGTTTCGGTCGCGGCGGGGTCCGAAAGGTCGCAAGGCGCCGCATGCGCCCGGGTCTCCAGTTCGCCGGCGAGCGTTTCCAACGCTTCCCGCCGGGTGCCGGTGAGCGCGACCGAGGCTCCCTGCGCGTGCAGGGCGCGTGCGATCGCTTGGCCCAAGCCGCCCGACGCGCCGGTGACGAGCGCAATTCTTCCTGTCAGATCGAACACCAGCGTCCCTCCCCTCGGTTCTCAGGGCTGCGCCGAAGCGCGGAAGGCGGCGATGTCGGCGGGCGCGCCGATGCTGATGGTCTTCGCGCCGCTCTCCACGATTCGCTTGATAAGGCCGGTCAAAACCTTGCCCGAGCCGAGCTCGATGAACCGGGTCACCCCGTGCGCGCTCATGTAAGTCACGCTGTCGCGCCAGCGCACGGTCGCGGTCACTTGGGCGACGAGGCCAGATCGGATCGCGTCCGGCTTCGTGACCGCCTCCGCTTCGACATTCGAGACAAGCGGCGGCTTGGGGGGACGGATCGTGACGTTCTTCAGCGCTTCGTCCATCGCTTCCGCTGCCGGCTGCATGAGCGCGCAATGAAACGGCGCCGAGACGGGCAGAAGCAACGCCCGTTTCGCGCCGGCGAGCTTGGCGAGCTCGATTGCGCGCTCGACCGCGGCGACCGTGCCTGAGACGACGACCTGATTGCCGCCATTGTCATTGGCGGCCTGGCAGATCGCGCCGGTGAGGTAGAGGTCGCTCGCCGCTTGTGTCGCGATCTTCACCACCGCCCCAAAGTCGAGGCCGAGGATGGCGGCCATCGCGCCTTCGCCCACCGGGACTGCCTTTTGCATCGCCTCGCCGCGCAGGCGCAAGAGACGCGCCGCGTCTTCGAGGGTGAGCGAATCGGCCGCGCAAAGCGCTGAATATTCGCCAAGCGAATGCCCGGCGACATAGGCCGCCTCCGAGTATGGGTTGAAGCCTGTCTCGGTCTCCAAAACCCTCAGCGCCGCGATGCTTGTGGCCATGAGCGCGGGCTGGGCGTTCGCGGTCAGCGTGAGTTGATCCTCAGGCCCCTCGAACATCAAATGGGAAAGCTTCTGATCGAGGGCGCCGTCGACGCGATCGAAGATTTCCCGCGCGACGCGAAACTCGTCCGCCAGCGCTTTTCCCATGCCGACCGCCTGGGAGCCTTGACCCGGAAACACCAAGGCCGTCTTCATGGTCCGGTTTCTCCGAATGAACGCGATAGGGCGACGTGTTAAACGCGATAGGACGACCTGGCTCCCGCCCGGGCGCGGCGGCGGTGACACGGCGCAGGCGGGGCTGTCAAGCGCAAGATCACCAAGGCAAAAAAGTGATTAAGTCGGCTCCTGGCCGCGAATTCCGTACCGGAACGGGTCCAGGGCGTCCTGCACCAGCTTGCTTTCGGCGCAGATGAACGCACGTCCGCTGATGCGCGGGAGAACGCCGCCGGTCGGACCCGGTTCGAAGCTGGCGCGAAAGCGGCTGCCGATGATGCTTTCCTGCACCCAGACTTCGCCGGGCCGCAACTTTCCCTCGGCGTGGAGGCAAGCGAGCTTGGCGCTGGTTCCGGTTCCGCACGGCGACCGGTCGTAAGCCCCGCCGGGGCAGAGGACGAAATTGCGGCTGTTCGCGTCGCTCGATCGCGCCGGAGCGAAGAACTCGACATGGTCGATCAAGGCGCCGTCCTTGCCGCGCACGCCTTGGGCTTTGAGCGCATCGCTGAATCGCGGTGGCGGCCACCGTCAACGGACCGATGTTCGCGAACTCGAGATCGCAGGGCGCGAACGGAGGTGAGGAAGAACCAGTTGCCGCCCCAGGCGACGTCTCCGCGCACGGCCCCGAGACCCGGAACCTCGACCTCGACCGCTTCGGCGAAACGATAGCTCTCGACATTCTCGACCGTCGCCGTGCAGTCGTCGACCAGCTCCACGCCGACCACGCCGACCGGCGTCTCGAAGCGATGGCGTCCGGGCTTGAGCCGCCCCATATGCGCAAGCGTCACAGCGAGGCCGATCGTCCCGTGGCCGCACATGCCGATGTAGCCGACATTGTTGAAGAAGATGACGCCCGCCGCGCATGACTTGTCGTGCGGCTCGCAGAGAAGCGCCCCGACGATCGCGTCGTGCCCGCGCGGCTCGTTGACGGCGAAGCGGCGGAAATGATCGAACTCGCGGGCGAAGCGGGCGCGGCGCTCAGCGAGCGGTCCGTCGCCAAGCGGCGGTCCGCCGTCGACGATCACACGGGTGGGCTCGCCCTCAGTATGGGAATCGATGACCCGCACGGCGCTCAATCCTTGGCGCCGGGCCAGGAGGCGTACCAGGCGCGGAACGTCGTGAACCGCCGCTTCGCCATGCCCTCCTGCGATGGGCTGAGGGCGTCGAAGTCATTGAGGTGAAGCGCATATTCGTCGTGCCCCACGAGCGTCATCAGGCGCTTGAAATAGAGCACGAGATCGACGCCTTCGTCGAAAACCGAGAGGGGGCTGAGCGCGCTGTCAAGCTCGAGCGCCAGGCGCCGCGCCTCAACGTCGCCCTTGGCGGCGCGTTCGCAAAGCTCGACCAGGCGCAGCACCTCGTGCGGGAACACATTGCCGATGCCAGTGATGGCGCCGCAGGCGCCGCAATTGACGAAGCCGTGGAACACTTCGGTGTCGACGCCGACCATGAGCGCGATGTCGTCCGAACGGCCCGCGATATGCTCCGCGGCGTAGCTGAGCGATTCCGCGCCGCCGAATTCCTTGAATCCGACCAGATGGGGAAACTCATTTCGCAGTTCGAAGAACAACTCGGCTCGCGTCTGAAAACCGTAATAGGGGCTGTTGTAGATGACCGAAGGCAAGTCGACCGCCGCCTTGAGCACGCGGGCGAAATGGCCGCGCTGGGCGGCCGTTGAGGAGCCGCGCGAAAGCACGCGCGGAATGATCATGAGCCCGCGCGCGCCTTTCTCCTTCGCATGGGCAGCGAGCGCCGCGGCCTGCTCGGTGTTCTGCGCGCCGGTGCCGACGATGACCGGGAGGCCAGCCTTCGCCAAACGTTCGACGCCCTCCATTCGCTGTTCGATCGTGAGCAGCGGCCAGTCACCCATCGAGCCGCAATAGATAAGTCCCGACATTCCGGCGCCGACGAGGTGTTTCCCCATCTTCACGAGGGCGTCGAAGTCGGGCCGCCGATCGGGGCCGCAGGGCGTCATGAGGGCCGGCATGGTTCCGGAAAAGACTTGCGACGACATGTTGAGGCTCCCTAGAGTCGGACATTCGCTGGCCCGGATATTCGCATGTCTCGGCTCCCGATTCTTGATGAAAACGCAGGCTCAGGATTGAAAATCCGCACAATCGCGCGCGCCACGATTGAAGCCGACCCGGCGGCGTCGCTCGCCGCGATCCTCGGGCGTCCGTTTCCGGGCATTGAGCTCTTCGACCGCGTCGCCGACACCGTGTTCTTCATCAAGGATCAGGAGGCGCGCTATGTCGCGGTCAACGATACGCTCGCCCATCGCTGCCGGTTCACCAGCAAGAGCGCGCTGATCGGCCGCAAGGCGAGCGAGGTCTTTTCCGCGCCGCTCGGCGAGCGGTTCGAGGCGCAGGATCTCAAGGTTATCGCCGAAGGGCTCTCAATCCGTGGCCGGATGGAGCGTCATCTGTATCCGGACGGCGGCGAGGGCTGGTGTCTGACCTGGAAAGAGCCGCTGATCGATGCGGCCGGCGTCATTCGCGGCTTGGCCGGCATTTCCCGCGACGCGCCGGCTTTGTCAGGGTCGGCGCCGGTTTCGGCGGCGCTGTCAGCGACGCTCGCCTATATCGACGATCATCTCGATGAGCCCTTGCGCATTCCGGACCTCGCGGCGCGAGCCAGCCTTTCGCCGTTCCAGTTTGATCAAAGGATCAGGACAATATTCGGCTTTTCCGCCGGTCAATATTTGTCCCGGCTGCGCATCGACCGGGCTTGCGATCGGCTCCGGCACTCTGACGCTCTCTTGAGCGAATTGGCGCTCGAATGCGGTTACGCGGATCAGGCGGCCTTTACGCGCCAATTCCACAAAACGGTCGGCCTCACCCCCGGCGCCTATCGGTTGGCGACCGCGCGCGGCCGCAAGCGCCCGCTCATCGGGGATTCGAGTCTAACAAAGGCTGGCGCCGGCGCTTAACGTCCGAGTCGGAGGCGTATCGCTGCGGGCGCCCGCGTTTTCGCGTTGCGCCGCGCGCCAAAATCCGTTTCAAAGCTGTGCAGCAGGCGAGAGCCCGTCGGGCGCCGTTGATGGCTCCCGCGCGCAAGCCGAGGAACCGGGAGGAAATGATGATTGGCAAGGTAAGGCTGATTCAATTGGCGTCCGCGGCCCTCGCCGCATATGGCCTGCTCGTGGGCGCGACGGCGTCGGCGCAGGGCGTCAAGATCGGCATTCTGAACGATCAATCCGGGGTCTACGCCGACTACGGCGGCAAGGGGTCGATCGAAGCCGCGAAAATGGCGATCGAGGATTTCGGCGGCAGCGTGCTCGGCCAGAAGATCGATCTGGTGACCGCCGATCACCAGAACAAGCCCGATCTCGCCGGCAACATCGCGCGGCGCTGGTACGACGCCGAAGGCGTCGACATGATCACCGACCTCACCACGTCCTCGGTCGCGCTCGCGGTGCAGGGGATCGCCGCCGAGAAGAAGAAGATCGACATCGTGGTCGGCGCGGCGACGTCGGCGATCTCGGGCTCGGCCTGCACGCCTTACGGCTTCCACTGGGCCTTTGACACGCACGCGCTCGCGGTCTCGACGGGGGGCGCGCTGGTGAAGACCGGCGGCGACACCTGGTTCTTCGTCACCGTCGACTACGCCTTCGGCCATGCGCTGGAGAAGGACACGAGCGACGTCATCAAGGCCGACGGGGGCAAGGTGCTGGGTTCGGTGCTCGACGCCCCTCAACACCTCCGATTACTCGTCCTTCCTGCTCCAGGCGCAGAGCTCCAAGGCGAAGATCGTCGGCCTCGCCAACGCCGGCGCGGACACCGTGAATTCGATCAAGCAAGCGGCGGAATTCGGCATCGTCGCCGGCGGCCAGCGGCTCGCGGCGCTGCTTGATGACGCTGGCGGAAGTTCACGGCCTTGGGCTCGCAAGCCGCGCAGGGGCTGGTGCTGACCGAAAGCTTCTATTGGGACCTTAACGACCGGACGCGCGAATTCGGCGAACGCTTCTTACAAACGCACCGGGCGGATGCCGAACATGATCCAGGCGGGCACCTATTCAGCGACCCTGCAATATCTCAAAGCGGTAAAGGCCGCCGGCACGAAGGACGCGGATGCGGTGGTGAAGCAGCTGAAGGAGCTGCCGGTCGACGACGCCTTCACGTCGAATGGGCATGTGCTGGCCAACGGACGCATGGTGTCGGACCTCTATCTGTTCCAGGTCAAGAAACCGTCGGAGAGCAAACGCGACTGGGACTATTACAATCTGCTCGCGACGGTCCCCGGCGACACCGCCTATCCGACCGCCGCCAACAGCGGCTGCCCATTGACGAAGTGAGCGGAAGAAGCGGTCGCTTCGCCGCTCCCCTCATCCCGAGGAGACGGTCGAACGACGGTGCGCGTAAGCGACTAGGTTGTCGAGCGTCTGCGCCGTCCCGACATCGACGCCCATTCTCAGATACTGATCGAGCTGTTCGACAGATTGACATTCAATCTCGACCGCCATGTGCGTCCTGCCAGACAGCCTCCTCGAGAGTGACCCGTCCCGTTGCGCCAAGCGCTTCGAAGATAAGCCGACTAGGCGGAGCGATTTCACGATAGGTTCCAGCGAAGGGCATGTCTGGATGGTCCTTCGTGACGAATTTGAAGGACCCGCCAGGCCGCAAGTCGATCTCGCAGGCCGCCAGCGGCTCACCGGCTGGATCCCACCAGCAGGCGACATGCTCCGGATTTGTCCAGGCCTCAAAAATCTCCGCGCGGGGCGCATCGAAATTGCGCGTCAGTTTTATCGTGTTGTGACCGACGGTCAATGACAAGCCCAGTTTTCTGGGCAGCTGTCTGCGCGAACGGCATCTCATTTCTCCTTTTGTTGTTTCATCGTGGCAAGGTGCGCGTCGAGATTGTTCAAGCGGCTCTCCCATTGCTGGCGGAAGGGCTCAATCCAGTCGGCGATGTCCTTCATCGCAAGCGGTGCAAGTCTGCGGGGACGTCTCTGCGCGTCGCGCCCACCCTCGATGAGGCCCGCATTCTCAAGCACCTTGAGATGCTTCGAGATCGTCGGCTGGCTGAGCTCAAACGGCTCCATCAATTGCGAAACGGTTGCTTCGCCTTGCGTTAGGCGAGCCAAGATTGCCCGGCGCGTAGGATCGCAGAGGGCTTGGAACGCGACGCTCAGATGATCTGTGTTGTAGAATACTGTCATATGGCTATATAGCTATATAGCGATGCGAGGAGTCAAGAGACTAATCGATCATCGTCGCGCGGGGCGGCCTATGACGTCTCCTCACACAATCCCCAGCGCCTTGCCCGCATCGGTGAAGGCGGCGATCGCAAAGTCGATGTCGGCCTCGGTCAGCGCGGCCGACATTTGCGTGCGGATGCGCGCCTGGCCCTTCGGCACCACGGGAAAGAAGAACCCGGCGACGAACAATCCGCGCTCGTCCAGCGCTCGCGCCAGATCCTGCGCGCGCTGCGCCTCGCCCAGCATCACCGGAATGATCGGCGTCTCCCCGGGCGCGACAGTGAATCCAGCCTTCTCGACGCCTTCGCGAAACCGACGCGCATGGTTTTTGAGCAAGGCGCGCCGGCCGTCGGCCTCGATCGCAATCTCGAGCGCCTTTAAGGCTCCCGCGGCGAGCGGGGGCGCGAGCGAGTTGGAAAAGAGATAGGGCCGCGCCCGTTGCCGCAGCAAATCGACAATCGGCTGGTCGGCGGCGACGAAGCCGCCCATGCCGCCGCCCAGCGTCTTGCCGAACGTGCCGGTGACGATGTCGACCCGGTCGCCCGCGCCGGTCAGCGCCGGCGTGCCGCGCCCCTTCTCGCCCAGATGCCCGGTGGCGTGGCAGTCGTCGACCAGAACAAGCGCGCCGTAACGATCGGCAAGTTCGCAGATCTCCTTCAGCTTGGCGACATAGCCGTCCATCGAGAACACGCCGTCGCTGGCGATGAGCTTGAACCGCGCGCCTGCGGCGTCGGCCTCCTTCAGGCGGTCCTCGAGCTCGTTCATGTCCGAATTGGCGAAGCGGTAGCGCTTCGCCTTGCTGAGGCGCACGCCGTCGATGATCGAGGCGTGGTTGAGGCTGTCGGAAATGATCGCGTCGTCGGCGTCGAGCAGCGGCTCGAACACGCCGCCATTGGCGTCGAAACAGGCGGCGAACACGATCGCGTCATCCTTGCCCAGGTGCTTGGCGATCGCCTGCTCGAGCTCACGATGCAGCGTCTGCGCCCCGCAGATGAAGCGCACCGAGGCCATGCCGAAGCCGAATTGATCCATCGCGCGTCGCGCCGCCGCGATGACGTCGGGGTGATCGGCGAGGCCGAGGTAATTGTTGGAGCAGAGATTGACCGCATCGCGCGCGCCTTGCGGGGACGCGACATGGATGCGCCCGCCCTGCGGCCCGGTCAGCAGCCGCTCGCGTTTTGTCAGGCCCGCCGCCTCGATGTCGTCGAGGGTGGCGCGGATGTGGTTGAGAAAGGCGTCGGTCATGGCGGCTCGCCGGTTCACGTGAGCGCGAGCATAGCAGCGCCAAGGGAGCGCTCAAATCCGCGCGCAATCCAACGAGCCACAAAAACGCCTTGTGGCGATTGCACCAACCGGCGCGACGCCTGAGACGGGCCATCTCCGATAGAGAAATCCAGGAGCGATTCGCCATGAACGTTCTCGCGACCCGGCAGCGCATCGCCCCGGCGCTTACGCGGTATGGCTCGACCGCCGTCGGCTTCCATTGGGCCGTCGCGGCGCTGGTCGTTTTTCTCGGAACGCTGGGTCTGTTGTTCGACGACATCCCGAAGGAATCGCGCCCATTCTGGATCAACGTTCATGGCTGCGTCGGGCTCGTCTATTTCGCCCTTGTCATCGCCAGGCTTGTGTGGCGAACGTCGCACAAGCCGCCTGATCTGCCGCCTGACATTGGCGAGTTCGATCGCCGCACTTCGCTTGCGGCGCATCATCTTCTCTATGTGCTGATGGTCCTCATCCCGATTTTCGGGGTCGTCGCCTATGTCTGGCATGGCCGCGCCTTCGACTACGGATTCGCCCAGCTGAACTTTGGCGTCGCTTCCAATCCTGGCGTGTTTCATCTCGCGGAGGAGGTTCATCAGGTGCTGGCCTACTGCCTGTTTGGACTGGCCGGCCTGCACGCCGCAGCCGCGCTCTATCATCATTTCGTCCGTCGCGACGGCGTGCTGCTCCGTATGCTTCCGGGCGGCACGGGGTAGGCGCGCGCGGCCCGGCTTCATTCGCGCCGCTATTGCGAGAGCTGGATGTAGAGCTCGTAGCGTCCCTGGCTGAACGTGAGCCCCGCCTGCGCGGCGTTGAGCCGCATGATGACGCCGTTGCGGTTCTCGAGCCAGATTTCGCCGTTCGCCTTGGAGGTGATGGCGAGGCTGCCTGTGCCCTGGATCCAGGGGCCGGAGAACTGGGAGACGTCGGGAGCTTGTAGACCTCGCCGGAGGCCTGCAGCGTGGAGATCGCGCCAAGGCCGATCAGCGAGCCGATGAGCGTGAACGGATAGGTCCTGCCCCTGAAGGTCAGCGACGCCGCTGCCCACGCCTGACGCGGAGAGAAAGACCTGGGTCATCGTCACCGTGCCGGATGGTCTGAGGCCCCGAATGCTCGCCTTCAGTCGGGATGCCGGAAGGCGGAATTTGGCAGCCGGCGAGGGGCAGCAGAGTGAAGACGGCGAAGATCGCCGCGATTGCTGGCGAGCGAATGAGTTTGGCGCCGAACGCATGGCCTTCCCCTTGTCGAGCCGGCGCCGCCCGGCGCCTTGGACGGTTTAGCGAATTTGCTTGCCGGATGTCAGCGGTCGCTCGACGTTGGCAACGCCTAAGAGCGGCCGGATCCGCTTAAGTGCGATAAAGCACTTGATTAATAGTGTATGATAGGTCGTGAATGCTCCAGCCGTTTCGAGTTGCAGAAAAAAGAGGCTAAGCAACTGAAAAGACTGAGTCGCGCGCAAAACCGTATACGGCGGCCGGCCGTATAATTTTCAGCCCACCGCCGAGCCTAAGCGCCCCAGTCGATCAGCCGCTCGCCGCGATGGATGGCGTCCGCCTCAGCCGTCAGTCGGCCGTCGGCTCCGTGCAGGATCAGCCCTGGCGCGAGCGCAGCGGGGCCTTTGAGCCTTTCACGCCCGAGACGAGCAGGCGATGCGCGCTCGCGCCGATCGTCGGATGAACCGGCAGAAGCGCCAGCGCGCCGAGCCGGCTTCCGATCGCGGCGAGGATCAGCGCTCAGCGCATCGGGCCGGTGGATCATCACGAACCGTCCGCCCGGCGCGAGAATCGCGAGCGAAGCCTGAATCCAGTCGGCAAGCGTCGCGCCGGCCTCCGCCCCGGCCAGGACATGCGCGCGCGCTTTGCTTTCGTCGGGAGAGGCGCGGACCGCCTTGGCGTCGAAGAATGGCGGGTTGGTGACGACGCAACCGGCCGATTCCGCCAGCCCCGCCTCGCGGCGCTCCCTCGGGTTGAGGACGTCGAGCCGTAAGACGCGCGTGCGCGACTGAAGCCCGTTGCGCTCTGCATTGCCCTTGGCAAGCGCCGCCACCTCAGGATCAATCTCAAGAAGATCGACGGACGCGAGCGATGAGCGCTGAGCGAGCGCAAGGCCGACCGCGCCGACCCCCGCGCCGACGTCGACGATCCGGCCTTGCCGAGCGTCGCCCGCCGCCGCAACGAGCAGGGCGGCGTCCGTCCCGACCCGATGGCCGCGCTTCGGCTGCGTGAGCATGAGCCGGCCGCCAAGCCATCGGTCCTCGGTCAGCCCGTCCGCGGTCGAGGCGCTCTCAAGCTCCGCCGAGGGGTCAGGCATCGCGCAGTTCTTTTCCCAGACCCGCCTCGACCAGGAGACGGCGGACCCGCCCCTCTTCTTCTCCGTCGACCAGAATCCGCCTCGGCAGGAAGCCGAGCGACCCCTCGACGGCGGCCATGTGCTGGTCGGCCACGAAATAGGCGACCCGCTCCGCCTTCAGGATCGATTCGATGAAACTGATGAGAACGAGATCGTTGGTGCGCAGGATTTCGACCAAAATAGACCTCGATTGGGGCTCACTTGCCGCTTGGGTGGGCCGTCTTTATGGTCGCGGCGCGGGATCTGGCAAGGGAATGCGTGCGTGGGAATTGTCGTTCCACTGGAAGACAAATCGGCCGATCGTCTGATCGAGCCGCTGACGACGCTCGTCGCCGGCGACATGGCCAAGGTCAATCAGACCATCGTGTCGCGCACCGGATCAGAGGTGACGATGATCCCCGAGGTCGCCAATCACCTCATCGCCTCGGGCGGCAAGCGGATGCGTCCGATCCTGACTTTGGCGACCGCCGGCCTCTGCGGCTATTCCGGGGAGGGCCATATCAAGCTCGCCGCCGCGGTCGAGTTCATGCATACCGCGACCCTTCTCCACGATGACGTCGTGGACGAGAGCGACCTGCGCCGCGGCAAGGCGGCCGCGCGGGTGCTTTGGGGCAACGAGGCCAGCGTCCTGGTCGGCGATTTTCTCTTGGGCCAAGCCTTCAAGATGATGGTCGAAGTCGGCTCGCTGCCCTGTCTCGAGGTCTTGTCCGGCGCCGCCGTGGTGATCGCCGAGGGCGAAGTGATGCAGCTCTCGGCCGCCAAGGACACGGAAACGACCGAGGACGCCTATCTCGCCGTCATCCGCGCCAAGACCGCGGCGTTGTTCGCCGCGGCCTGCGAGGTCGGGCCCATTCTCGCCGGCCGGTCCAAGGCGGAGATCGCCGCCTGCGAGGGTTACGGCGCCAATCTCGGCATCGCCTTTCAGCTCATCGACGACGCGCTCGACTATGGCGGCTCGTCGGCCAAGCTCGGCAAGAATGTCGGCGATGATTTCCGCGAGGGAAAGATCACCCTGCCGGTGGTGCTGTCGTTCCGGCGCGGGGGGACGAAAGAGCGTGAATTCTGGCGCCGGACACTGGAAAAAGGCGAGGTGGTCGACGGCGATCTCGAATTCGCGCTGGCGACGATGAAGAAGCATCGCGCGCTCGAAGACACGATCGAGCGCGCCCGGCATTATGGCGCCATGGCCCGCGACGCGCTCGAATTGTTCGCCGCCTCCCCGTGGAAACACGCTTTGCGCGACGCGGTCGAGTTCACCGTCGGCCGGGCGCATTGAAGTCGAAGGCTTTCGGGCGACGACGAGACTATATAACGGGCAATGATAAACGAGCCCTTGTCCGCCTGCCATTTTGTCGCCTTTTTAGAGCCGATTGTGAGGCAGATCACAGCGCGGTCAGCCGAAAGACTGGACAAGTTTTCACGGGCCCTTTAGCGAAGAGGAAAGCGGTGCTGGTCTAAATGGGTCAGGCCGAGAAGGACAGGCGATGGACTATCAGCGGAGCTTCGAGGACGCGATTGCGCGCCTGAAGGCGGAAGGGCGCTACCGCACCTTCGCCAATCTCGAGCGTGACGCGCGCCGGTTCCCGATCGCCCAATGGCGCCCCGAGGGCGAGGAAGACCGGCCGCGCGAAGTGACGGTCTGGTGCTCGAACGACTATCTCAGCATGGGCGGCCATCCCGACGTCATCGAGGCCTCGGTCAAGGCGGTTTGCGCGCACGGGGCAGGGGCGGGCGGAACCCGCAACATTTCCGGCACCCACAATCCGATCGTCGAGCTCGAGGCCGAGCTTGCCGACCTGCATGGCAAGCCGGCGGCGCTCGTCTTCACTTCCGGGTGGATATCCAACCTTGCGTCGATTTCGACCATCGCCGCCCTCTTGCCCAATTGCCTCATCCTGTCCGACGCGCTCAATCACAATTCGATGATCGAGGGCGTCAGGCGCTCCGGCTGCGAGAAGCGGGTCTGGCGGCACAACGACGTCGCCCATCTCGAGGAGCTGCTCGCCGCGGAGCCGAGCGACCGCGCGAAGATGATCGTGTTCGAGAGCCTCTATTCGATGGACGGCGACATCGCGCCGATCGCCGCGATCGTGGCGCTGGCCGAGAAATATAACGCGCTTACCTACATCGACGAAGTCCACGCGGTCGGCCTCTATGGACCTCGCGGCGGAGGCTTGAGCGAGCGCGAAGGGCTTGCGGCCCGCATCGACATCATCGAAGGCACGCTGGCCAAGGGCTTCGGTTCGCTCGGCGGCTATATCGCGGCGAGCGAGGCGATCGTCGACGCGGTCAGAAGCTTCGCGCCCCAGTTCATCTTCACCTCGACCCTGCCGCCGAGCGTGGCGGCGAGCGCGGCCGCCGCGGTCAAGCATCTGAAGCGCTCGAACGCAGAGCGTGATCGCCACCAGCACATGGCGAAGCTCGTCAAGCATGCTTTGCGCGCCGCCGGCCTGCCGGTGATGGACAATCCCTCGCATATCGTGCCGGTGCTGGTCGGCGACGCCCGGCAATGCCGCGCGGCGAGCGAACTCCTGCTCGAGCGGCATGCGATCTACATTCAGCCGATCAACTATCCGACCGTCGCCCGGGGGACGGAGCGCCTGCGCGTGACCCCGACGCCGGCCCATAGCGAAGCCCAAGTCGCCGATCTGGTCGAGGCTTTGGTCGACGTCTGGAAGACGCTCGGCCTCGCCTTCGAGGAATCGCGCGTGATCCCGCTCTTCCGCGCCAATGCGAGCGAGGACGCCCATTGCGTCTATCCGGAAATGAAGCGGGCGGCGGAATAGGGTCCCGTTCGGAGCCCAAAACAAGCTTGGCCAAGCCTTTTCTCGCGGCGCTTGCGGGCGAGCGGCAAAAAACGCCGCCGATCTGGCTCATGCGCCAGGCGGGCCGCTACCTGCCCGAATATCGTGAGCTTCGAACCAAGGCGCCGACGTTTCTCGATTTTTGCTATGACCCTCGCCTCGCGGTTGAGGCCACCTTGCAGCCGATCCGCCGCTTCGGCTTCGATGCGGCGATCCTGTTCTCCGACATTCTCGTTATCCCCGACGCGCTTGGGTCAGGCCGTCTCGTTCGAGAGCGGCGATGGGCCCCGTCTCGATCCGATCGGCGACGCGGAAGGCTTGGGGAAACTCAGAGATGAGCCCGACTGGAGCCGGCTTCAGCCGGTGTTCGAAACTCTGGACCGCCTCAAAGCTGACTTGCCGAAGGAAACAGCGCTGATCGGCTTCTGCGGCGCGCCGTGGACGGTGGCGAGCTACATGATCGCCGGCCGCGGCACGCCGGACCAGGCGCCGGCGCGGCTGTTCGCCTATCGCCATCCGGACCTGTTCGCGCGCCTGATCGACCGGCTGGTCGACGCTTCGGCCGAATATCTTCGCCGCCAGTTCGCGGCCGGCGCGGATGCGGCGCAGATCTTCAATTCCTGGGCGGGCGTGCTGCCGCCAGCCGAATTCGAACGCTGGTGCGTCGCGCCGATCAAGGCGATCGCGGCCAAGGTCCGCGCCGAAACGCCGAACGCGCGGCTGATCGCCTTTCCGCGCGGCGCCGGGACGCAGCTCGCCAAGTTCGCTCGCCTCTCCGAGATCGACGCGATTGGCCTCGACACCGCCGTCGAGCCCGGAGCCGCCATCGCCGCTCTGCCGGAGCGGTTCACGTTTCAGGGTAATCTCGATCCGCTGGCGCTGGTCGCGGGGGGACGGCGGCTCGACGAGGGGATCGAGCGGGTGCTGAGCGGCTTTGCGGGCCGCGCCCATATTTTCAATCTCGGCCATGGAATTGTGCCCGAAACGCCTGTCGAGCACGTCGAGCGGCTGGTCGCCCGGGTGCGCGGCCAACGGGCGCCATGAACGATACACCAGCTTTGGCCGAAGACCCGCGTTTCGCCGGTGTCCGCGACTGGTTCGAGACCCTGCAGGAGCGGATTATCGCCGCGATGGAGACGCTCGAGCGCGAGTTCGCCGGCGTTGGCGCGGATCGTCCGCCGGGACGGTTTCAGCTCGAGCCCTGGGAGCGAACCGATGCGAGCGGCCAGCCTGGCGGCGGCGGGCGCATGGCGATGCTGCGCGGGCGCCTGTTCGAGAAGATGGGCGTGCACTTTTCCGTCGTTCATGGCGCCTTTCCGACGGAATTTGCGTCGCAAATTCCTGGCGCCGATAAGGACCCGCGCTTCTGGGCGGCCGGCGTTTCGGTGATCGCCCATCCCTGGAGCCCGCATGTGCCGACCGTGCATATGAATACGCGGCTCGTGCGCACGACCAAGACCTGGTTTGGCGGCGGCGCGGACCTGACGCCGATGCTGGATGAGCGCCGCAAGGCGGACGATCCGGACGCCATCGCCTTTCACGGAGCCATGCGCGCGTCTTGCGAGCGCCATGCCGGCGTCGCCGACGCCGAGCGTTTCAAGGATTGGTGCGACGAATATTTTTATCTCAAGCATCGCAAGGAGCCGCGCGGGATTGGCGGCATCTTCTTCGACTATCTCAACAGCGCGGGCGACCCGGGCAATTCCGCTTTCGACGCCGATTTCGCCTTCGTGCGCGACGTCGGCGAGAGCTTCCTTGCGATCTACGGCGACATTGTCCGGGGCAACGCCGAGAAATCATGGGAAGCGGCCGAGCGCGAGCGGCAACTGGCGCGCCGCGGACGTTACGTTGAGTTCAATTTGCTCTATGATCGCGGCACGATCTTCGGCCTGAAGACCGGCGGCAACGTGGCTTCGATCTTGTCCTCGATGCCCCCGCTGGCCAGCTGGCCCTGAAGGCGCTCAGACAAAAACTCTCGGAGAGAACCCATGACCAACGCCGCTGAATCCGGCCGCTTTCGTATTGGCGGCGCTTTTGACGTCAACCGCCTCGGCTATGGCGCGATGCGCATTGTAGGCAAGGGCATCTGGGGTCCGACCCCCGATCGCGATGAAGCTTTGAAGACGTTGCGCCGCCTGCCCGACCTTGGCGTCGACTTCATCGACACCGCCAATTCCTATGGCCCCAATTTTTCCGAAGAGCTCATCCGCGAGGCGCTCGCCCCTTACGGCAAGATCCATATCGCGACCAAGGGCGGCCTCACGCGCACCGGGCCGAACATCTGGATCCCGGTTGGCCGGCCGGAATATCTGATCCAGCAGGCGCATACGAGCCGCTGGCGGCTTGGCGTCGAGATCATCGATCTCTGGCAATTGCATCGCATCGATTCGAAAGTGCCGGCCAAGGAGCAGTTCGACGCCATCGCCACGCTGATCAAGGACAAGGTCATCCGCTGCGCGGGCTTGTCGGAAGTCAGCGTCGCCGAGATCGAGGCGGCCCAGAAGGTCTTCCCGGTCGCGACCGTGCAGAACCGTTACAACTTCATCGACCGCAACAGCGAGGCGGCGCTCGACTATTGCGAGAAACACAGCATCGGCTTCATCCCCTGGGCGCCGCTCGACGCCGGCGCGTCGGCGAAGCCAGGTTCGGCGTTGGACGCCATCGCCCACAAGCACAAGGCGAGCCCCGGCCAGATCGCGCTCGCCTGGCTCTTGAAGCGCAGCCCGGTCATGCTGCCGATCCCAGGCACCGGCAAGGTCGCGCATCTGGAGGAGAACGTCGGCGCTGCCGCGATCAAGCTCACGGACGAGGAGTTCGCGGCCCTCGACCGCGTGGGGCGCGCGAAGGCCTAACCTTGCTCAGGCTTGCGCTTTCGCGATTGTCTCGCGCGCACCCGCCCCTCAGCCCGCTCCGTGATGGCGTTCTTGAACGCCCTGTCTGGGGGGCCGGGTGGGGCGTCTCGCGGACCGAGAAGATGATCGAATGCGCCGCCGCTCCCTTGTCGCCTAGGCGGCGCAACCCCCCTCCTTGATCGTCCCCCACAAGGGGGAGAGACGCAGCCGAGCGATCCCCGCGTAAACTCAAGAGCAATTTGTCCTAGGCTTGCGCTTTCGTGTTTTCGATGAGGTGGTCCTGGTAGCGCGCGCGCAAAGCGAGCTTGTTGAGCTTGCCGGTCGCCGTATGCGGCAGCTCATCGACCATCAGCACGTCATCGGGGAGCCACCACTTCGCGACCTTGCCGGCGATCATTGCGAGCAATTCGCCTTTGTCGATTCGCATTCCGGCGCGCGGCACGACGAGCAGCAGCGGCCGCTCCTGCCATTTTGGATGGCGGGCGGCGATGATCGCCGCCTCGGCGACGGCCGGGTGCGAGACGGCGATGTTTTCGAGCGCGATCGAACTGATCCACTCGCCCCCCGATTTGATGACGTCCTTGGAGCGATCGACGATCTCGGCGCAGCCGTCAGGGTCAATGGTGCAAACGTCGCCGGTCCGTAGCCAGCCCTCAGAATCGGCCGCGCCCTCCGCGCCGCGGTTGAGATACTCGCGGCACACCCAATGCCCGCGCACCAGAAAGTCGCCGAACGCCTTGCCGTCCCATGGCAATTCGCTGCCCTCGGCATCGACGATCTTCATGTCCGTGCCGCAAGAGGCGCGGCCTTGCTTCAGCCGCTGGCGAATCGCATCTTCCCCAGCCAGGACGGCGCTTGCCGGTGTCGGTGAATTGTAGGTGACGATCGGGCTGGTTTCGGTCATGCCCCAGCCTTGTTCGACATTGACGCCCATCGGTGTGAATTCTTCGACCAGCAGCCGAGGCAGAGCCGAACCCGCAACCAGCATGCGCTTCAAGTGCGTGAGCCGTTCGTTCGAGCTGCGCAGATGCGCGAGCAGTCCGAGCCATATGGTCGGCACGCCCGCGGTCATCGTCACGCGCTCGCTTTCGAGCATTCTGTAGAGAGAAGCGCCGTCGAGATGCCGGCCCGGCAGAATGAGCGCCGCGCCCACCATGGTTGCGCAATAGGGCAAACCCCACGCGCAGGCGTGATACATCGACGCGGCCGGCAATATGCGATCGACCGAACGAATGCCGAACGTCTCGGCGGAATTGCCAGCGTAGGTATGCAGCATCGTCGCGCGGTGGCTGTAGAGCACGCCTTTCGGGCGCCCGGTGGTGCCCGAGGTGTAGCAAAGCGCGCTCGCCGTGTTTTCATCGAATTCCGGCCAAGAATAGTCCTCGTCCGCCTCGGCCAGCAGCGTCTCATAACAATAGAGGCGCATGCCGGGCGCGAGTGCGACATCTTTCATGCCGGCCTCGTCGGTCAGGAGCACGACAGCCCGAACGCAGGAACTCACCGCCGGCGCGATCTCGGTGAGCAGCGCCGCAAAGGAAGGATCCGCGAAGAGAATGGAATCCTTCGCGTCGGTCATGATGAACGCGATGTCCTCCGTCGACAGGCGCGGATTCACCGTGTGACAGACCGCGCCCATGCCGGAGACGCCATAATAGAGTTCGAGGTGACGGAAATCGTTCCATGCAAGCGTCGCCACGCGATCCCCGAGGCCGACGCCGAGCTTGCCCAGCGCGCGGGCCAGCCGCCGGCTGCGCCGCTCGACCTCGGCATAAGTGGTTCGATGGAGCGTCGGGCCGCCAAGGTTCGAGACGACTTCAGTTCCGCCGCGATGGCGCGCGGCGTGGACGATGAGCGAGGAGATCAACAACGGGTAGCGCTGCATCAATCCGAGCATTGATCCTCCCTTATGGCGCCCGCCCGATTGACATGGTCTTTGGGGTCGCGCGCTCTCAGACTGCACTCTTTCGCCGTGTTGAACAACGCCTCTTTTTCGTCTGAAGACGGACGCCGGTCCTTGCCGCCCGAGCCGTCCCACGCTTGCGGTGTGGACCGGCTAGCTCCTCAAGACGGCGCAGGCGCCGCCGACGGCCTGGATACGATCGCAAAGCCTCCGTGCCTCGCCGCCGGTCTGAGCCGGCAGGCGGACCCGGTAGAAGGGTCGCCAGCCGCGGCTGCGCAGCACGGAGCCGAGCACGAACGGATTCATATCTCCGATCACGCTTGCGTATTGATGCCGGGCGCGGGCGAAGGCGCGCAGCGCCGAGCCTTTCGAGAAGCTGGCGGCGATCTGCACGCCCCAGGGCGCAAACCAGCCCGAGACGACGGAGGAAGGCGCCGTCACGCGGAGGGTGGCGACGAGGCTCAAGCACGAAGAACTTTTGTCCAGCGCCGCGCTCGGCCGGCGGCTTGTCGCTCCGCCACTCGTCGGCATTATGGCCCGTGACGGCGAGCACATAATCCTCCGTTTCGAACGGAAGCGATCCCTTGTTCGCGAGCCAGTGGGCAACCGCCGTGGGCCCTCCGTTATAAGCAGCGGCCGCCAGCCCCAGATTGCCGAAGCGGAGCTTGAGTTCGTTCAAGAACCTCGCGGAGGCCGGGATTGCGGAGGCGGGATCGAACGGATCGATGAGCCCGCGCTCGTTCGCCGTCCCCGGCATGAACTGGGCGACCCCTTGCGCCCCGGCCGGGCTGACCGCGTTCGGCCGGAACGAGCTCTCCCGCCAGATGAGCTTGGTGAAGAAGTCGGCCGGCAGCCCCTCCGCCTTGGCGGACGCTTCGACGATCCCGCATAAGGTCGCGACCGCGTTGTCAGTCTCGGCGCCCGCGTCGGCATGAGCCGGGCCGCTCAGGCAAAACACGAGCGCGGCGAGCGCAATCGCTGTCCCCCCGGCGCAGGTCAAACCCCGCATGCGGCACGCGTCGTGCATGCCTTTGCCCGCCAAGGCGCCGATGCTATAGGGGCTCGTCGCCCGCACGTCGCGCGTCTCCCGCCAACGAGAGTTCCTCTGAGATGCCCAAGATCAAGGTCACGAATCCGGTTATCGAGCTCGATGGCGACGAAATGACGCGCATCATCTGGCAGCTGATTCGCGACAAGCTTATCCATCCCTATCTGGACGTCGATCTCAAGTACTACGATCTCTCGGTCGAGAATCGCGACGCGACCAACGATCAGGTCACGATCGACGCCGCCGAGGCGATCAAGGCCGCCGGCGTCGGCGTCAAATGCGCGACCATCACCCCGGACGAGGCGCGGGTCAAAGAATTCCATCTGAAGGAAATGTGGAGGAGCCCGAACGGCACCATCCGCAACATCTTAGGGGGAGTCATCTTCCGCGAGCCGATCATCTGCAAGAACGTGCCGCGTCTGGTCCCGAGCTGGACCCAGCCGATCATCATCGGCCGCCACGCTTACGGCGACCAGTACCGCGCGACGGATTTCAAGGTTCCCGGAAAAGGCCGCCTCACCATCCGGTTCGAGGGCGAGGACGGGACGGTGATCGAGAAGGAAGTGTTCAAGTTCCCCGGCGCAGGCGTCGCGATTGTCGATGTACAATCTCGACAATTCGATCCGCGATTTCGCCCGCGCGTCGCTGAATTACGGGTTGCTGCGCAAGTACCCCGTCTATCTGTCGACCAAGAACACGATTCTGAAGGTCTATGACGGCCGCTTCAAGGACATCTTCCAGGAAATCTACGACGCCGAGTTCAAGAGCCGGTTCCAGTCTCTCGGCATCACCTACGAGCATCGCCTGATCGACGACATGGTCGCGGCCGCGCTCAAGTGGTCGGGCGGTTACGTGTGGGCCTGCAAGAACTACGACGGCGACGTGCAATCCGACACCGTCGCGCAGGGGTTCGGTTCGCTTGGCCTCATGACCAGCGTCTTGATGACGCCCGACGGCCAGACGGTCGAAGCCGAGGCGGCGCACGGCACCGTCACGCGCCACTACCGCGAACATCAAAAGGGTCGCGAGACCTCGACCAACTCGATCGCCTCGATCTTCGCCTGGACGCGCGGTCTTGGCGCATCGCGCCAAGCTCGACGGCAACGAGGCGCTCGCCAAGTTCACCGCGACCCTCGAGAAAGTGTGCGTCGACACCGTCGAGGCCGGTTTCATGACCAAGGATCTTGCGCTCCTTGTCGGCCCCGACCAGAAGTGGCTCTCGACCGAGGGCTTTCTCGACAAGGTCGACCAGAACCTGAAGAAGGCGATGGCGTAGGGGGAGATCGAGCGAGCGTCATCGCGAGGAGGCCGACAGGCCGACGCGGCGATCCAGGAGTCGTGGGGCGCCCTACGTTCCCCTGGATTGCTTCGCTTCGCTCGCAATGACGATCGCGGCTCCGCGGAATTGTCCCTGCGCTAGCGCGCTGTTGCCGCCTCCTGGGTTGAGCGCGCTACGCCCCCGCCGCCCGGCGCACGCCCTCTTCGACCGCCGCCAGCGCTTCGTGCGTCTTGGCGCCGTCCGGGCCGCCGGCCTGCGCCATGTCCGGGCGCCCGCCGCCGCCCTTGCCGCCGAGCGCGGCGGAGCCGAGGCGCACCAGATCGACCGCGTTGAAGCGGCTCGTGAGATCGGGCGTGACGGCGACGACGATGCTCGCCTTGCCGTCCTCGCTCGCCGCCGCAATCGCCACCACGCCGGAGCCGACGCTCTGCTTGGCCTCGTCGGCGAGCGACTTCAGGTCCTTCATCTCGACGCCGCTTACCGCGCGGGCGTAAAGCTTGACGCCCGCGACGTCGCGCGCCGCGTTGGTTTCCGTCCCGCCTCCGCCGCCCATCGCGAGCTTCCGCTTGGCGTCGGCGAGCTCGCGCTCGAGCTTGCGTCGATCTTCGATCAACGCTTCGAGCCGTTCGGTCGCCTCGCCAGCCGGCGCGCGCAACAACGCCGCGAGATCGGCGTAAGCGCGGGAGTCGGCCTCGAGGCGCTTGCGCGCCTCGTCGCGCGTCTTGGCTTCGATGCGCCTCACGCCTGCGGCGACCGCGCTCTCGCCGACGATGGTGATGAGGCCGATGTCGCCGGTGCGGTGGACGTGCGTGCCGCCGCAAAGCTCGATCGAATAGGTGCGCTCGTGGTGCTCGGAATCCTCGATTTCGCCCATGGTGACCACGCGCACCTCGTCGCCGTACTTTTCGCCGAACAAAGCCCGGGCGCCGGACGCGCGCGCATCGTCGAGGCCCATCAGCCGCGTCGTCACCTCGGCGTTCTCCAGCACCACGGCATTGGCGATGTCCTCGACTTTTTCGAGCTCGGCGCGGGTGATCGGCTTCGGGTGGGCGATGTCGAAGCGCAGCCGCTCGGGCGAAACCAGCGACCCCTTCTGCGCCACATGATCGCCAAGCACGATGCGCAAAGCCTCATGCAGAATGTGCGTCGCCGAATGGTTGGCGCGCGTCGCCGTGCGCGCGTCGTGATTGACCTGAAGCTCGACCGCTAGCCCTAAGCTCGCCGCGCCCTCGACGATCATGACGTCGTGGACGACGAGGTCGCCAAGCTTCTTGCGCGTGTCGGTCACTTCGGCGCGGAAGCCGGACGCGGTGATTTCGCCGACGTCGCCGACCTGTCCGCCGGACTCGCCATAGAAAGGCGTCTGATTGAGGATCAGCGATCCGCGCTCGCCCGCATTGAGCGTTTCGACTTCGACGCCGTCCTTGACGATCGCGCTTATGACGCCCTCGGCGGTCTCGGTCTCGTAACCGAGAAACTCGGTCGCGCCGACGCGCTCGCGCAAAGCATACCAGATCGTTTCGGTCGCAGCCTCGCCGGAACCCGACCAGGCCCGGCGCGCCTCGGCGCGCTGGCGCTCCATGGCGGCGTTGAAGCCTTCCGTGTCGACCGAGAGCCCGCGCGCGCGCAAAGCGTCCTGCGTGAGATCAAGCGGAAATCCATACGTGTCGTAGAGGCGGAACGCCGTCTCGCCGTTCAGGACGCCGCCCTGCCCAAGCGAGCGCGTCTCGTCCTCGAGAATGGCGAGGCCCCGCACGAGCGTCGAGCGAAACCGCGTCTCCTCGAGCTTGAGCGTCTCCGAGATCAGCGACTCGGCGCGGATCAGCTCGGGATAGGCCTGGCCCATCTCGCGCGTCAGCGCGGGCACGAGGCGCCACATCAGCGGATCGCGCGCGCCGAGCAATTGTGCGTGGCGCATGGCGCGGCGCATGATGCGGCGGAGCACATAGCCGCGCCCCTCGTTCGACGGCAGCACCCCGTCCGCGACCAGGAAGGCGGAAGCGCGCAGATGGTCGGCGATGACGCGGTGCGAGGCGCGCTGCGGCCCGTCGGGATCGACGCCGGTCAGGTCGGCGCTGGCGCGAATGAGCGCGCGGAAAAGGTCGATGTCGTAATTGTCGTGCACGCCCTGCAGCACGGCGGCGATGCGCTCGAGCCCCATGCCGGTGTCGACCGACGGGCGCGGCAGGTTGATCCGCTCGCCGCCCGGCAGCGCCTCGAACTGCATGAACACGAGATTCCAGATCTCGATGAAGCGGTCGCCGTCCGCGTCCGGCGAGCCGGGCGGACCGCCCGGAATGTGGTCGCCGTGATCGTAGAAAATCTCAGAGCACGGGCCGCAGGGACCGGTGTCGCCCATCGCCCAGAAATTGTCGCTTGTCGCGATGCGGATGATCCGCTCCTCGGGGAGCCCTGAGATCTTCCGCCACAGATTGAACGCTTCGTCATCGTCGTAATAGACGGTGATGGTGAGCTTTTCCGCAGGCAGGCCCAAGTCGCGCGTCAGCAGGCCCCACGCATATTCGATCGCGTAGTCCTTGAAATAGTCGCCGAACGAAAAGTTGCCCAGCATTTCGAAGAACGTGTGGTGGCGCGCGGTATAGCCGACATTGTCGAGATCGTTGTGCTTGCCGCCCGCGCGCACGCATTTTTGCGACGTCGTCGCCCGGTTGTAGGGACGCTTCTCGACGCCGGTGAAGACGTTCTTGAACTGCACCATCCCGGCGTTGGTGAACATGAGCGTCGGGTCGTTGCGCGGCACGAGCGAGCTCGACGGCACGACGTTATGCCCGTTCTTGGCGAAGAACTGGAGGAAGTTCGATCGGATGTCGTTGACGCCGCTCATGTGTCAAAATTCGCTTGAAGAAGGCCGCTCTGCGGGCGGTTCTAGAACACGGGCGCCAAAAGCGCCAATGGGAGGACGAGCCGGCGAGTTCCGGCGCCGGAGCGAAGATTATATGGTGACTGACTTTATCCTCGTCGAGGCGGCAGGCTCTGACGGAACGCGCCAACGCGTCGGTTCGGTCGAGGAGCGGCGCGTCGGCCAATCCGAGTGACGCGTTAAGCGAACAGCCCTTCTCGGCGGCAGCTGTCTGGGATATCAAACCAGAGCCACGAGGCCGTTGGCCGAGAAGACGCGGCATCATTGTGACGACGACGCCTCGGGCGAGCCCCGGCCAGCACCGCAACGCGGGTCACTCTTCAACGACCAAGGAACGGAGCGCATCATGAAAGTCCTGATGGTTCTTACCTCCCACGACCAGCTCGGCAACACGGGCCGCAAGACCGGTTTCTGGCTGGAGGAACTCGCTGCGCCTTACTATGTTTTCAAGGATGCTGGGGCCCAGATCACCCTCGCATCGCCCAAGGGCGGCCGCCCGCCGCTCGATCCCAAGAGCAACGAGCCGAACTTCCAGACCGACATCACACGGCGGTTCGAGAAGGACGCCGACGCCAATTCTCAGCTGGACAGGACGGTGCGCCTCGATAGCGTCAAGCAGGAAGACTACGATACCGTCTTCTACCCCGGCGGCCATGGGCCGATGTGGGATCTCGCCGAAGACAAGAACTCGATCAAGCTGTTGGAATCCTTCCTGGCTGCCGGCAAGACGTTCGCGGTGGTCTGCCACTCAACCGGCGCGCTGCGCCACGTCAAAACCCCGGACGGCAAGGTGCTTGTCGAGGGCAAGACGGTGACCGGATTCACCGACGGCGAGGAAGCAGCCGTCGGATTGACGAAAGTGGTGCCCTTCCTTGTCGAAGACGAAATGATGAGCCTTGGCGCGATCTTTTCCAAGGTCAAGGACTGGGGCGTCCACACGGTCGCCGACGGCCAGCTGATCACCGGCCAGAATCCGGCCTCGTCCGGCCCGGCCGCCAAGCTTCTGATCGATACGCTGAACAAGAAGGCAAAATAGTCAGGCTCAGGTGAGCGCCCGCATTCTGGCGAACGGAGAAATACTATACCCTGATGGGAGTCGCCCATGAGCCAAGTACAGGTCGAGCAGAAAAACTATCAGATGCCGCCGCAGGATGGGTTTACCATCGCGCACTTTCTCACCGTCTCGGACATTGAACGATCGGCTCGATTTTACGAAACGGTCTTCGGAGGTCGCATTCTGAGCGGAGGCGACAGCAGCGGCGCGCCGGGGTACATCCAGATCGCGAACACGTGGCTCATTGTCAACGTCGGGGGCGGTCCGACACCCGACAAACCATCGGTAACGCTCAGCGTCCCCGCCGACCCCGATTCAGTCAGCAGCTTTATGAATATCCGCGTTGCGGATATTCAAGCGTGCTATGAACTCTGGCGAAGTCGAGGAGCCGAGTTTATTACAGAGCCAAAGGACAAGTACGGCGAGATCCGCTGCTACATTCGCGATCCCGATGGCTATATTATAGAAGTTGGGCAAAGCAAGCCGGGCGTCGCTTACGGCTAAAAGACACGACTATAGGTGCGGCCCGTGCGCGCCCGCAATGTTTCCTCCTGGCCGGCAGGCTTTGGGTTTCTAGCTGTTAGTCCAGTTTCATTGCTGAAGCGCACCACCCACGTACGCTGGCGAGCGGAGAGATGCTGCATCCGAATTGGAGTCGTCCATGAGCCAAGTACAGGTCGAGCAGAAAAACTATCAGATGCCGCCGCAGGATGGGTTTACCATCGCGCACTTTCTCACCGTCTCGGACATCGAACGATCGGCTCGATTTTACGAAACAGTCTTCGGGGGTCGCATTCTGAGCAGAGGCGACAGCAGCGGCGCGCCGGGGTACATCCAGATCGCGAACACGTGGCTCATTGTCAACGTCGGGGGTGGCCCGACACCCGACAAACCATCGGTAACGCTCAGCGTCCCCGTCGACCCCGATTCAGTCAGCAGCTTTATGATTATCCGCGTTGCAGATATTCAAGCGTCCTATGAACTCTGGCGAAGTCGAGGCGCCGACTTTATTACAGAGCCAATGGACAAGCGCGGCGAGACGTGCTGCTACATGCGCGATCCTGACGGCTACATTATAGAAGTTGAGCAGAGCAAACCGGGCTTCGCTTTCCTCTAAGGGCGCGACACGTCAAAGCATCTGTGCTGACCGCGTCCACCCCGTTGACGTGAGGTCCCGGAGGACGGATCCGGTCGGCGTCGGGAAGTCGCCGCGGCTTGAAAGATCAAACATCGCGCATGCTCACGCGTGCCCAGCTTCGATCCGCGCCGCGCGCGTGAGAACCTCGCCCAGTTCCGGCGTCGACGGCGAGGGCAGGGGGGCGGCGGGATCGATCCATTCGACGGCGTCGACTTCGTCGCTCAGGCGCGGCTCGCCGCTCGTCCATCGCGCGACGAACGAAGCGATGACAAAATGCGACTGTATTCGGGTCCCTTCGCGGAAAATCGCCTCCACATGCCGGTTAAAGGCGATGATTTCGGCTTCGATTCCGACCTCTTCCATGAGTTCCCGGGCGAGCGCGGCGGCGAGCGTCTCGCCGACCTCGACCCCGCCGCCCGGCAGGCTGAAATGGCCGAGCAGCGGCGCTCGCGCCCGACGGATGATGAGCGCCCGGCCGTCTCGAAACACCGCCGCCGAAACCGCGAGGATGGGGCGGGCGGGAAACAGCCGATCGTTCATGGATGACTCGAGCCCTCATTGGCGGCGATCGGAACGTCCGGGCGGTCGCCTTGCCGCCAAACAGCGACGCAGATTCGGTTTCTATCTGGAAAACAGACACAGCGGCATTTTCTTTACGAAAGTCGGAAATTCTGCTATACCTCTGCGTGTGGCCGGATCGAAAGCTTGCTTGTCGCGCGGCGTCTGGCCGATTGGACAGGACGAAGGTTGGAAAGGCGAGACGCGGCGGAGAAATTTTTTTATTTGAATTGGCCGTAACCCATTGAAAAGTCCCGATTCGGAAAAATAAACGATAGCAAATGAAAGCAAATTTACTAACGTTTAAGCGCGTTTATTAGCGTTTATTGACCTTTATTTGGACCGTTTGGCTCCTCAAAAGCCGAACCGGTGGTCCCGCGCCTGACCGCCAAGGATGCCCGGCTATCGCACATAGTCCCGCTGATGGCGGGGGCCCAGGCTGGTCAAGAGGTGGTAGCCGATCGTGCCGCTGCGGGTCGCGAAATCGTCGAGGTCGATGGTCGGGCCGAAGAACTCGACCGGATCGCCTGGCCGGACTGCGTCCTCGGGCAGGTCGGTGACGTCGACGATGGTCAAGTCCATCGACACGCGCCCGACGAGCGCGCAGCGCCGGCCGGCGACCGCGACCTCGGCTCCCGGCCTCGCATCGGTCGCGCCGGCGCCGCGCGGCAGGCCGTCGGCATAGCCGATGAGCAGGGTCGCGAGGCGCGTCGGGCGCCTGGCGGTCCATTGGGCGTTGTAGCCGCAGGTCGCGCCGGCCTCGATCCAACGGATCTGCTGGATGGCCGCGGTCAGGGTCACGACCGGACGCATCGGGTTTGGGCGACCCGGCGTCGGATTGCCGCCGTAGAGCGCATAGCCCGGACGGCCTAAGTCGTAGATCGGGGCGGGATCGAGGAACATGCCCGACGAGTTGGCGAGCGAGGCGGGAAGGCCGGGAAACGCCGCGCGGGCGGCCTCGAAAAGCTCGATCTGCGCTGGGTTGATGGGATCGCCGGGGATCTCGGACGAGACGAAATGGCTGATCAGCAGATCAGCCCCGCTCGACGCGCCATGCGTCTCCATCGCCGCCTGCAGGCGAGCGAGGGACTCGAAGCCGAGCCGGTTCATGCCGGTGTCGAGATGGATCGCGCAGGGACTGGTCTCGCCGCGACGGGCGGCGAAGGCGGACCAGCGCTTGAGCTCCTCTTCGCCGCCGATTGCGGGCGCGAGGCGATGCTCGACATAGTCTGCCGGCTCGGCCCCGCTCTCGAGGCCGTTGAGCACATAGATCGCGGCCTCCGCCGGCAGCACGCGCCGCGCCGCGATCCCTTCGCTGAAATGGGCGACGAAGAAGACGCGCGCGCCCGCGGCCCACAGCGCCGGCGCGGCTTCGGAAACGCCAATCCCGTAGGCGTTGGCCTTGATGACGGCGGCGCAGCGCCCCGGCGCCGCGCGGCGCGCAAGGTCGCGCCAGTTGTCGGCCAGCGCGGCGAGGTCGATCCTCAGGCGCCCCGGCGCGGCGACAGGAGCCATGACGTCCATCATTCGAGGACCTTTTCCATCACCGCCGTCGTCGGCGTCTCGAATCCCGGATGCGCCTCGACCTCGCGCCGGGCAAAGCCGCAGCGCTCAAACAGCCGCTCGTTTTCGGGCAGTTCCAGCCGCGTCTTGAGCGTCATTCTCCGGGCGCCTCGGCGCCTCGCCTCCGTTTCGCAGGCCGCGATCAGCGAGCGGACGAACCCGCGACCGCGCGCCCCCGGCGCGACCGACACGCGCGCGACATGGAGCGCATCGTCGTTCGAGGCTCCACAGCGCCGCCGCGATGAGCGCGCCGCCCTCGAAGACGCCGAATCCGCCGCCCGCCGCGATTTTGGCTGCGATCGACGGGCCGGTTTCGAGAAGGGCCGACGATGGAGGGGTGGTTCGCCGGTTCTGCGCGGCGAAGGCGGTCCGGATGACTTCGGCCGCCTCGCCTGCGTCGGCGTTCGTCAACGGGCGAAGGACAAGTTGGGGCGCCGCTTCGGCGTCCTTGGCGATTGGATCGCGAATCTCCATGCGCGCATGTATAAGACCGTCGCAAGGCTGGAAGGCAAGGGCGGCAAGTTTCCCCAACGGCTCCGAGCTTCGTGGACGAAGTTTAACCCCTGTTTCAGGTCCGCGTCCCGCCCGCGCCTCGTTTTCGCCGCGCTCGCTGGCGAAGACCGTTCAGGCGCGGTACACCGCGCGAAACGAGCCATGAGGCGGACGATTCGATGACCATGAGCTTGACCCGCAGGGCGGCGTTGAAAGCCGGCGCGGGCGGCGCGCTGGCGACGCTCGTCTGGCGCCCCTTTGCCGCGTTTGCCGACGATTCCGTCGAAACCCATGGCCTGTCGTCGTTCGGCGATCTCGCCTTGCCGCCGGACTTTCCGCATTTCGCCTACGTCAACCCGGACGCGCCGACCGGCGGCCTGTTGTCGCTGCAGATCACCGGAACGAGCGGCAACCAGAACTTCGACACCTTCGACACGCTCAATATCTATTCCTGGAAGGGCAACGGCGCAGCCGGCATGTCGGCCACTTTCGACACGCTGATGACCGCCAACGGCGACGAACCCGATTCCGTCTACGGCCTCCTCGCCCAGTCGGTGCGGGTCTCCGCGGATAAGCTGGACTACCGCTTTCGGCTCCGCCCCGAGGCGCGCTTCTTTGACGGCTCGAAAGTAACGGCGGCCGACGTCGCCTTTTCGCTCAACGTGCTGAAAGAGAAGGGCCATCCGCTCTACGCCCAGCTCCTGAAGGAGGTGGAATCGGCGAACGCGGAAGGCGACGACGTCGCGCATGTGCGCTTCGTCCAGGGCCGCAGCCGCGACGCGCATCTGATCGTTGTCGGCATGCCGGTATTTTCGGCGGCGTGGTGGAAGGGGCGCGATTTCGCCGCGGCGACCCTCGATCCGCCGCTGGGTTCAGGCGCCTACAAGGTCAAGACGTTCGAGCAGGGCCGGTTCATCGAATATGGGCGCGATCCCAATTATTGGGGCGCCAAGCTGCCGGTCAATCTCGGGCAGAACAACTTCGATCGCCTGCGCTTCGAATATTATCGCGAGCGGCAGGTCGCCTTCGAGGCGTTCAAGGCGGGAGCGATCAACTATCACGAGGAGTACACCTCGCGCTTCTGGGCGACGTCCTACGACTTCCCCGCCGCCAAGGACGGCCGGGTGAAGAAGGAGACCCTGCATAACGGCGCGCCGTCCACCTTCCAGGGCTGGTACCTCAACACGCGCCGCGACCAGTTCAAGGATCCCCGCGTGCGCGAGGCGATCGGCCTCTGCTTCGACTTCGAATGGACGAACACGAACGTGATGTATTCGTCCTACAAACGGACCATCTCCTTTTTCCCCAATACCGACATGGAGGCGAAGGGCAAGCCGGGGCCGGACGAACTCAAGCTTCTGGAGCCCTTCCGCGACAAGCTCTCGCCGTCCGTCTTCGACGATCCCTACACGCCCCCCGTCAGCGACGGATCGGGCGCCGACCGGACGCTGCTCAAGCGCGCCTACGATCTCTTGCTATCGGCGGGCTGCAAGCGCGACGGCGGGACGCTCATGCTGCCGAGCGGCAAGCCGCTGACCATCGAATTCCTCGATTCGAACGGCGCCATGCAGCCGCATACGATGCCTTTCATCCAGAATCTCAACAAACTTGGCATTCAGGCCAATCTGCGCATCGTCGACCCCGCCCAGCTGAAAAGCCGCACCGAAGCCTTCGACTACGACGTCGTGGTCGAGAACAATTTCGGATCGACGACGCCAGGCTTCTCCTTACGGGTCGTCTTCTCGTCAGCGGCCGCCGCCCAGAACGGTTCGCGCAATCTCGCCGGCGTCGCCGATCCGGTGGTCGACGCGCTGATCGAGGCGATCGCCTCAGCGAAATCGCGCGAGGAGCTCAACACCGCTTGCCGGGCGCTCGACCGCGTCCTGCGCGCCGGCCATTATTGGGTTCCAATGTGGTATCGCGACACGTCCTGGGTCGCCCATTGGGACGCGTTTTCGCGTCCCGAGCATCAGCCGAGACTCAGCACCGGCGCGCCGGGAACCTGGTGGTGGGACGAAGCAAAGGCCAAAACCATTGGACTTTAACAGGCGCTTGCCGCTTCGCCCGCAGGCCGGCTGAGGCATGCTCGCCTACATCCTCCGCCGGCTCTTGCTGATGATCCCGACAATCCTCGGCATCATGGCGGTCTCTTTCGCGATCGTGCAATTCGTGCCGGGCGGCCCGGTCGAGCGCGCGATCTCGCAACTGCAAGGCGCGGACCAGAGTTCGACCGCCCAATTCGGCGGAGGCGGCGGCCAGATCGGCTCAGGGGGAGCCCAGGCCGGGGGCGACATTACGTCGCGCTATCGCGGCTCGCAGGGCCTCGATCCCAAATTCATCAAGGAGTTGGAAAAGCAATACGGCTTCGACAAGCCGGCGCTGGAACGGTTCTGGATTCTGGTGCGCGACTATTCGACCTTCAATTTCGGCAAGAGCTACTATCGCGACGTGCCGGTGCTGGAGCTGATCAAGGAAAAACTGCCGGTCTCGATCTCGCTCGGCATGTGGATGACCGTCCTCTCCTACGCGATTTCGATCCCGCTTGGCGTGCGGAAGGCGGTCAAGGACGGCTCCCGCTTCGACACGGTCACGTCCGCACTTGTGATCTTCGGCTACGCAATTCCGAGCTTTCTGTTCGCGGTCTTGCTCGTTGTGCTCTTCTGCGGTGGGTCGTTCTGGCAGATCTTTCCGCTGCGCGGCCTGACGTCCGACAATTTCGCCGACCTCAGCTGGCCGCAAAAGATCCTCGACTATCTCTGGCACATCGCGCTGCCGGTGACGGCGCTCGTCCTGGGCTCGTTCGCGACCTCGACGCTGCTCACGAAGAATTCCTTTCTCGACGAGATCAAGAAATCCTACGTGCAGACCGCGCGCATGAAGGGCCTGACCGAACGGCGCGTGCTCTATGGCCACGTGTTCCGCAACGCGATGCTGATCGTCATCGCCGGCTTTCCTGGCGCCTTCATCGGCGCGTTCTTCACCGGCTCCCTTCTGATCGAACAGGTGTTCTCGCTCGACGGCCTCGGCTATCTCTCCTACGATTCGCTGATCCAGCGCGACTATCCGGTCGTGCTCGCCAACCTCTATATCTTCGCCCTCATCGGCCTTGTGGTGAACCTGATTTCCGACCTCACCTACACCTGGATCGATCCTCGCATCGATTTCGAAACGCGAGAGGTGTGAGCTTGGTCGATACGGACCGCTTGGCTCTCCCTTCCGATACGGCGCCGCAACCGGGAGAAGCGGCGCCCGACATCCTTCCGCTGAACGAAGAAACGGATTCTTGGCGGCAGGCGAAAGCGCGCGCGAGCCTCGAGCGCCGTCCCTGGCTTTCGCCCATGAACCGGCGCCGCCTCGACAATTTCCGCCGCCACAGGCGCGGCGCATGGTCGTTCTGGATCTTTCTGGTCCTGTTTATTGCTTCGTTGTTTGCGGAATTCATCGCCAACGATCGGCCCCTGATCGCGTCCTACAAAGGCGAGATCCTCTTTCCTGTCCTCTTCGACTATCCCGAGGATAAGTTCGGAGGGTTCCAGGCCCGCGCCGATTTTCGCGACCCCTTTATCGCCGACGAGATCAAGGCGCATGGCTGGATGATCTGGCCGCCGATCCGCTTCGCCAATTCGACCACGATCCTCAATCCGCCGACGCCGCTCCCGACGCCGCCGACCTGGATGCTGACCAACGTCCAATGCCGCGCGGCGCTCGAGAAGCAGAATGTGAAAGACGCTGCGGCTGTCCCGCGTCCCTGCAGCAAGCTTGAACCGCTCTGGCTTGGCTCCGATCAGGACGGGCACGACATCGTCGCGAGGCTCATCTATGGCTTTCGCATCTCGATCCTGTTTGGTTTGACGCTGGCCGGCGTCTCTTCGGTGATCGGCGTCTTCGCCGGCGCCGTGCAGGGCTATTTCGGCGGCTGGCTCGATCTCACGATGCAGAGGGTGATCGAGATCTGGTCGTCGCTGCCGCATCTTTACATTCTCATCATCCTTTCGGCGATCCTCGCGCCGAGCTTCTCTGTCCTGTTGATTATCCTGTTGCTGTTCTCCTGGGTGAGCCTCGTTCACCTGGTCCGGGCCGAGTTCCTGCGCGCGCGCAACTTCGAATATGTCAACGCCGCCCGCGCGCTTGGCCTCTCCAACGCCAAGATCATCGTCAAGCACGTGCTGCCGAACGCCATGGTCGCGACGCTGACCTTCCTGCCCTTCATCGTCAATTCCTCCATCAGCACGCTGACCTCGCTCGACTTCTTAGGGTTGGGCATGCCGCCGGGGTCGCCTTCGCTCGGCGAACTTCTGTTGCAGGGCAAGTCGAATCTGTCGGCGCCCTGGATCGGACTCTCCGCCTTCGCCGTGACGGCGCTCATGCTTTCGCTTCTCATTTTTATTGGCGAAGCGGTGCGTGACGCTTTCGATCCGAGAAAGACGTTCTTGTGAGCGAGGCCGAGCCGCTTCTCGACGTGCGCGAGCTCTCGATCGCTTTCGCTCAGAGCGGCGAGCGGCGCACAGTCGTCGATCGCGTTTCCTTTCGGCTTGAAAAAGGTCGCACGCTGGCGCTGGTCGGCGAATCCGGCTCGGGCAAGACCGTCACCGCGCAGGCGATCGTGCGCCTCCTGCCGCAGCCCGCGGCCAGCTATCCGAGCGGCGAGATCTTCTTTCGCGGCCGTGACGTGCTCAAGATGTCCGTCGACGAATTGCGCGCGATGCGCGGCCACGCCGTCACCATGGTGTTTCAGGAGCCGATGACGTCGCTCAATCCGCTGCATACGATCGAGCGGCAAATTGGCGAGATCATCGCGCTTCACCATGGCCGCGCGGCCGTTACGCAAAAACGGATCGTCGAACTTCTGACCGAAGTCGGCATTGTCGATCCGGCGCAGCGGCTTCAAGCCTATCCGCACCAGCTCTCCGGCGGACAGCGCCAGCGGGTGATGATCGCCATGGCGCTCGCCAATCGTCCCGATCTCCTGATCGCTGACGAGCCGACGACGGCGCTCGACGTCACCGTGCAGGCGCAGATCCTCAAGCTTCTGAAAGACCTGCAAGAACGGCTCGGCATGGCGATGCTGTTCATCACCCACGATCTCAATATCGTGCGGCGCATCGCCGACGACGTGATCGTCATGCGCCAGGGAAAGATCGTCGAGGCCGGGGAAACCGCGGAGCGTGTTCGCCAATCCCCGCCATCCCTATACGCGAGCGCTGCTCGCCGCCGAGCCCAAGGGCGATCCGCCTCGCGCCGATCAAGCCGCGACAACGATCGCGAGCGCCGACAATCTGCGCGTCTGGTTTCCGATCCGGAAGGGATTCTTGCGACGCACCGTCGCTCACGTGAAAGCCGTCGACGGCGTGTCGCTCGCCATCCGCGAAGGTCAGACCGTCGGGGTCGTTGGCGAATCCGGCTCGGGCAAGACGACGCTTGGTCTCGCGATCTTGAGGCTCATCCGGTCGCAGGGGCCGATCGTCTATTGCGGCCGCGCCATCGACGGCCTGACGTCAAAGGCCATGCGGCCGCTGCGTCGCGAGATGCAGATCGTTTTCCAGGATCCGTATGGTTCGCTTTCGCCACGCATGTCGGTGGCCGAGATCGTCGAAGAGGGGCTGATCGCGCAGGGGACGAAGATGAACGCCGCCGAGCGGCGCCGCATCGCGGAACGCGCGCTCGCCGACACCGGGCTCGATCCATCGACGCTCGACCGCTATCCGCACGAGTTCTCCGGCGGCCAGCGCCAGCGCATCGCGATTGCGCGAGCGATGGCGCTCGATCCGCGTTTCGTGGTGCTCGACGAGCCGACGTCGGCCTTGGACATGTCGATCCAGGCGCAGATCGTGGATCTGTTGCGCGAACTGCAGCGCCGTCGCAACCTCGCCTATCTGTTCATTTCGCATGATCTGCGGGTTGTGCGGGCGCTGGCGAGCGAGATCATCGTGATGCGGCGCGGCAAGGTGGTGGAGAGCGGGGAAGCGCGGACGGTCTTCAGCGCGCCGCAAAACGACTATACGCGCGCTTTGTTCGCCGCCGCCTTCGCCAATGAGGCGACGCTATCCCAGGTCGTGAGCCAGTGAGCGTCTTCCGCGAAATGCGGCGTGCGCTTCTTCTCCCTCCGGGAGAAGGTGGCCCGAAGGGCCGGATGAGGGCCCGCGCCGAGAGCGCGGCGTCAGTTTCGGGCGCGAACCCTCACCCCCGACCCCTCTCCCGTAGGAGAGGGGAGCGATGACCCGCGCGATTCTCATCGTTCTCGACTCGGTCGGTTGCGGCGGCGCCGAGGACGCGAGAGCCTATGGCGATGAGGGCGCCGATACGCTCGGCCACATCGCCGAAGCCTGCGCCGACGGACGTGGCGACCGCGACGGATTGAGGCGCGGACCGCTGAAATTGCCGCGGCTTGAGGCGCTGGGGCTTGGCCACGCGATGAAGGCGTCGACCGGCCGCGCGCCGCCCGGATTTGCGCTTCCCGAGCCGCGCGGCCAATGGGGCTACGGAATCGAGACTTCCCGCGGCAAGGACACGCCGTCCGGCCATTGGGAGCTCGCCGGTACGCCGGTCGACTTCGATTGGGGTTATTTCCCGGAGACGGTTCCCGCTTTTCCGTCGGCGCTGACCGAGGCGTTGATCGAGGAAGGAAAGCTGGCGGGGATTCTCGCCAACCGCCACGCTTCGGGCACCGCAGTGATCGAGGAGTACGGCGAAGAGCACCTGCGAACGTTGAAACCCATCTGCTACACGTCCGCCGACTCGGTGCTCCAGATTGCGGCGCATGAGCAGGCTTTCGGGCTTGAGCGCCTTTATGATCTTTGCCGGATCGCGCGCCGGCTCTGCGATCCCTTGAAGATCGGGCGCGTGATCGCGCGTCCTTTCCTCGGCGCGAGCGGCAAGGACTTCGCCCGCACCGCCAACCGCAAGGATTTCGCCATGCCTCCGCCGGAGGGCAATATTCTGCAGCGGGCCGCCCGCGCCGGCCGCGCTGTTGTCTCGATCGGCAAGGTCGGCGACATCTTCGCCCATCGCGACACCGGGGACGAGCGCAAGGGCAAGAGCAACGACGGCAATGTCGACCTTCTCTCGATGCGCTCGGGACGGCGCCTGAGGGCGGCCTGATCTTCGTCAATCTGGTCGATTTCGACACCGAATGGGGACATCGCCGCGACGTCCCTGGTTATGCGGCCTGTCTCGAAGCTTTTGATCGACGGCTTGGCGCCATCGAAGCGGCGATGAGGCCGACTGACTATTGCGTCATCACCGCCGACCACGGCAACGATCCGACTTTTCGCGGCTTTGATCACACGCGCGAGCATGTTCCGATTCTCGCCTTTGGCGCCGGGGCGCGCCCAGGCCCGATCGGAGCCCGAGCGAGCTTGGCCGACGTCGCTGAAACGATTGCGGTCAAGCTTGGCTTGCCGCGCGGCGCCCATGGGCGCGCGTGGGCCTCATGACCTTCGAGCTCGACAATCGGCTCGCGCGCGACGCGTTTGTCATTGGCGACTGGCCGCTTGCCCGGGTGCTGCTGATGAACGACGCCCGCTGGCCATGGCTCATTCTCGTGCCCGGTATGGGGGCATCGCGCGGCGACGCCTTACGACGACGGCGCCGCCCGAGCGCTGATCGCGGCGACGCTGAGAAGGGCTGCCAATTCAGCCCATCAAGGCAGGCACGGCTTCATCCCTGCCTGGATAATATGCATTGTTTTGATGTATAAAAGCGCTGACTCGGAAAAGGCGCCGCAACCCATTGGAATCGCCCGAAACGGGCTCAGGAACGGCGCACGCCCCATAAGAGCCATCGCGTAAACCCCCGCATTGCGCCGCGCCGCGGAAATCGTCATAACGTCCGCCATCCCCTGGCCGAGAGAGGCCAGGATCGCGGTGTCGCCGGCGAGGTGGTTCGCGAGGACTTCGCAAGTGACGGAGGCGATCATGTCCGACGCGTTCCAGGACCGCGAGAATACGTTCGAAAAGCAGTTCGCTCACGATGAGGACCTGCGCTTCAAGGCTGTCGCGCGCCGCAACAAGGCGGTCGCGCTCTGGGTCGCAGAAACGAAGGGGCTTTCCGGGGCTGACGCCGAGAAATACGCCAGCGACTTCGTCGGCGCGCAGATCGGCAAAAGCGACGCGGACGTCGAAGCCGCGCTCAAGGCCGACCTCGAACGGGGCAACGTCGATTTGTCGGATCACCGTCTGCGCAAGAAGATGGACGAGGCGATGGCGGCGGCGGTCGCCTCGGTTCGGGCGGGCAAGTAAGAAAGGGAGCCGAGTTCACGGGCTCTGAGGGCGCGCGAGCGGCGCGAAAGCGGCCGCAACGGCCTCGTAGACTTCGCGCTTGAACGGCACGACAAGCTCTGGCAGGCGCTCGAAACGCTCCCAGCGCCAATCGTCAAATTCAGCATCGTGGGCGCCGTCGGCCGGATGGTGAACGTTGATCTCCTTCTCCGAGCCAACAAACCGGAACAGAAACCACTTTTGGGTCTGCCCGCGATACCGGCCGCTCCACCGCCCGCGCGCGTCTTCCGGCAAATCGTATTTGAGCCACTTTGGCAGCTCCGCGATCAGTTCGGCCGAACTGACGTTGGTCTCCTCCCAAAGTTCGCGCTTCGCGGCTTCGAACGGTTGTTCGCCCGCGTCGATTCCCCCCTGCGGCATCTGCCACGAGCGCGGGTCCAGGACTTCGGAGCCGCGTTTGCGCTTGCGATGGCCGATGAACGCATCGCCCGCTTGATTGATCAGCGTCACCCCGACGCATGGGCGATAGAGGCGCCCGCTCATGGACTGAGGGACCCGTTCAACTGAGCCGACCGCTTTGACGCTTCCGACATCAACGCGGAGAGCGGGACCAATGCGACGCCCTTCGAGTCGAGTCCGTTCGTCCACCGCTCTAGGCGCGCGATGCCCGCCGGCGACACGGACACGACGCCGATCGCCGAGCCTCGCTGACGCGCGGGCTCAATGATCCTGTTGAGCGCTGCGTGTTCCATCGACCGCGACGTGAGGTAAAAGGCCATATTTCGACTTGTCTGGAAGGCGGCTGTCAGGGGCCGGCGGGAGCTTGGCGCCCAACGCCTGCGCCACATCGATGATAAGCGGCTTCGGTGGGCCGCCGGACCCACGCGTAATCTTGACCCCGTTGGTCGTTTCCACTTGCGCCGCCGAGGCCGCCGGCGTCGCAGGGATTTGGACCACGCTTGCCGTTGCGTCTGGGGCGACGAGCTTCGGCGGCGCGGGCAAGATTTCAACTTTCGCCACCGCGAACGGCTGGCCTTTAACAGGGAAATCTGGTCGCGGGAGCATAACGAGGCCAACGGCTATCGCGAGGATCGCGGCGACCGTCGCCGCTCCTCTCATCGGGCGCTTGTCTCGCACGGCCAGCGCCGATGCGCTGCCCGCAACAAAACCGAGCGGCTCGTCCAGTTCGTCCCACACTTCAGTCGCCGCCTCTCGCTCCGAACGTCCCAGAGTCGCGAATCAACCTTGTCCCAGCCTATTCTCGGTCGCCCGCCCAAGATACCCGATGCAGGCGGCGCGCGTCTTCCTTCCGATTTTCAGCCCTGATACGAGTTGACGCAGGATCTCGATGATCCACGAACGCGACCCGACGGTGAAGCACTATCGATGGCCCGCAATCTGATCACCGACGTTGAAGGCGTGCTCGTCGGATCGGCCGACGACACGCGGCTCGCTTCAGGCGTCACCGTGGTTTTGTTCGAGGAACCCGCGATCGCGTCGATCGCGATGAACGGCGGCGCGCCGGCGTTGCGCGATACGGCTTTGCTCGAGCCGGAAATGACCATCGAGCGCGTCGATGGCTTCGTTCTGTCGGGGGGATCGGCTTTCGGCCTCGATGCGGCGGGCGGCGTGATGACCTACCTGGCCGAGATCGGTCGCGGCTTCGAGCATCGCGGGGCGCGTGTCCCGATTGTGCCGGGCGCGAGCCTGTTCGATCTTCTCAACGGCGGCGATAAATCCTGGGGCCGCAAGCCGCCATACTGGGACATGGGCCTCAAAGCTGCGTCGACCGCCGCCGTCGACTTCGCCCTTGGGACCGCAGGCGCCGGATTTGGCGCGACGACCTACAATCTCAAAGGCGGACTGGGCTCCGCGAGCGCGGTGACCTCGAGCGGCTTTCGCGTCGGCGCGCTTGTGGTCGTCAATTCGGTCGGTCGCGCCACTCGGGGCGAAAGCTTACATTTTTGGGCCGCGCCCTACGAACGAGAAGCCGAGTTTGGCGGCCTTGGCTTCGGGCCCAAGGATATCGAGGATCATCTGACGCTTCGCCTCAAGTCCGACACGCCGTCGAGCACCGATCTTATGGTCGTCGCCACCGACGCGGCGTTGACCACAACGCAGCTCAAGCGTGTCGCCACGATGGCCCAAGACGGCTGCGCGCTGGCGCTGCGTCCCGCCCATGCGCCGATGGACAATGACGTTGTCTTCGCAGCGGCGACGGCGCGGGCGAGCGCGGTTCCAGACCTTCGAGACCTGACTGAGATCGGCATGTTGTCGCGCCGACTGCGTCGCTCGAGCGATTGCTCGCGGCGTCTACGAGGCGACCCCGCTTTCAGTCCCGGGGGCTCAGCCCGCGTGGCGGCAGCGGCGGGCGATGAATCCGACCATAAAGTGATGCGGGATTCGCTTGATGAGCTTCGCTCGGCGTTCCCGAGGGGCGAAAGCGCCCGGTCGAGGGCCGGCATGCTCGACTAAGAAAAATCGACAATTTCTTGCCAAGCCGGCTGGGACTTGATATTGTTTTTCAGAAGTTGTGATTGGAGCTTCGGTGTTGGAACGGCTCAAAGTTGCTTAACTCCCAAGGTGGAGACTTCGGACCGCGCCCAACCCCGCGACCTCATGCTGAGGGCGAAGCGAAGCTTCGCGTCTCGAAGGATGGGCCAGTTCGCAACTTCGTTTGCGAGGCCTGGAGCGTCCTTCGAGACGCGCCTTCGGCGCTCCTCAGGACGAGGGGGTTGGGAGTTAGAAAGTTGCGCAAAAGCGCAGCTAAGCTTCTGAAATCATTCGCTGGCGTAAACTTGTGCGCGGGCCGGTTCTGGCGGATCGACGCCTTGGGAACGGGGGCAGGCCATTTGAATGCGGATGGTCGCGCCGGTGAGTTAGGCGCACGCGAGGAAGCCGCCGCGCGTGGGACAGCGATCACCTGTCGCTCGTCAAGGCGGGATGAGCCGCCTTGAGCGCCTGGGCTTGGGCGCGCCATTTCTCCGCCTCGACCCGGCTCTGGCGCGAGGCCCGCCGATGGCGTCCTTGCGACACCCAAGTCGCGAGCGCGCCCGCAACGACGCCGAGCATCGCCGCAACAATCACGACCGCAAATAGCGGCGCCGCGATCGAGAACGCCGCGCTGTCGGTCGAAGCGAATGGGTCGAACGAAACGGTCACCTAGTCGAGATTGGCGAAGGCAAAACCAAGGAGGACGATCGCCAAGAGGATGAGGATAAGGACTTTCAAGAAGCGAAACATACAAGCCTCATACGCCCGGCTCTCGCCAGTTCAAGCTACAGCGGCTGTTGCAACGACTCTAGATCGCCTCGGGCGAGCGATTGAGACGCTCGCGCATTTCTTTACCGGTCTTGAAGAACGGCGCCAGTTTCTCGGTCACTGGAACCTTGTCGCCGGTGCGCGGATTGCGGCCCGTGCGGGCCTGGCGTTGTTTGGTCGAGAACGCGCCAAAGCCGCGCAACTCGACGCGCTCGCCGCGCGCAAGCGCATTCGTGATCTCGCCGAGAATTGCGTCGATGATGTTCTCAATGTCGCGCTGATATAGATGCGGATTGCGGGCCGCCATGCGCTGGACGAGTTCAGACTTGATCACCGAATGTCCCCAACTCGAAATGCGCCAACGTTCGCCCCGCCTTAATGCCCTGAAACGGGGGTCCGCATCAATAGGAAACCGTGTCTTCGTTACAACGCCATGTCGTTCGCCTTCGCCTCGACCTCGACGAATGAGCGCCGAACACGTTCAGTCCGAACGGAGAACCTCGTATTGGCCGGTCCGCCGAAACCGCGTGAGATAGGACGGGATGATCGCGTCGGCAGCCTGCGGCAAGATCCCAAGGGCGTTCAGCACGCGTCCCTCGGCTTCCGCCTCCGCGGACACGACGTTGTCAGACGCAAGCAAATCGACTTGATCGCGGGTCGTGGTCAACAATTTGGGAAAAAGCCCGAATGTCGCTTTCGACCCGAACTGTGTGCAGGACGCGAGCCAACGCGACGGAGCGAGGGGAAGGCCGATAAGCAGACGGCGGCGATCAATTGTGCTCAAGGTGAGTTCGGCCGCTTCGCGCAGCGTCATCGTTCGTGGACCGCCGAGTTCGTACGTCGTACCGGGCTTCGCCAAACCGGAGAGCGCCGCTGCGACCGCCCGCGCGACATCGCCGACATAAACTGGCTGCAAACGACTCTCGCCGCCGCCCAGCAGGGGCAGCGCCGGGAAATGGCAGGCGAGCGCGCCAAAGCGGTTGAAGAAACCATCCTCGGGGCCAAACACGACTGACGGACGCAGGACGACCGCGTTTGGAAACGTATCGCGCGTCGCCTTCTCTCCGAGCCCCTTGCTTGCGATGTAGGGCGAAGCGGAGCTCGGGTCAGCGCCGATGCCCGAAATATGCACATAGGATGACACGCGCGCGGCCACCGCCGCTCGGGCCAGCGCATGGGCGCCCTCGACGTGTACTGCGTTGAAGGTTTGCGCTCCGCTCTCCGCTGTCACGCCCGTCGCATTGACGGCTGCGCTCGCGCCTTCAAGCGCGGCGGCGATTGAATCCGGAAAGCGAAGATTGGCCTGCACCGGCTGGATCTGTCCCACTCCGCCGATCGGCTGCAGGAAAGCGGCGAGATCAGGTCGACGCACGGCCACCCGGACGCGCCATCCTTCGTGGACCAGCGCCCTGACGATGTAGCGTCCGAGGAATCCCGATCCGCCGAATACCGTCGCCAAACGGTTGGCTTCCCTGGTGGCTTCGGTCATCGGGTCCTCTCAACAGGCGCGCCGCTTGTTTAGGCCAAGGCCGCCGCGTCTGTATACCGGGAAACAAGCCAAAAGTTTAGGCGTTCGCCTTCTGACGCGCCGCGACGACCAGATCGGCCCCGCGCCCGGAAAGCTCAGCCAAATGATCGAATTTGGTCTCGAACGCGCCGACGCCCGATGTCGCCGAGCGCAACTCGACAATGAGATCGCCGATCTCGGCCTCCGGGATCAGCGCCCGCAGCGCCTCCCAGCCCGTCCAGCCCTCCCGGGCTTCGAAGCCAAGGATCTGGCCGCGTCGGGCGCTGACCAGCGCGCTCGCGCGCGCGAGCGCGTCGGTCGGCACATAGACGGTCACCGAGAGTATCGGTTCGAGCAGCATCGGATGCGCTTTGACCAGGGCCTCGTCTAAAGCCAGCTTGGCTGCCGCGCGAAACGCCATGTCGGAGGAATTGACCGTGTGATAGGAGCCGTCGACCAAGGTCACCGAAACATCGACCACCGGAAATCCTAGCGGACCGCGCGCCATCGCGTCGCGCGCGCCAGCTTCGACGGAAGAAAAATACTGCCTCGGCACCGATCCGCCGTGCACCCGCTCGGCGAAGGCGAAGCCCTCGCCGCGATTGCGTGGCCCGACCTCGACGACAACGTCGCCGAACTGGCCATGGCCGCCGGACTGTTTTTTGTGCCGTCCGCGCACCGTAACCGCATCGCGAATTGATTCCCGATAGGCGACCGACGGCTTGTGCGACTGGATGGTTACACCGAAGCGATCGGCAAGCCTCTCGGCGGTCACGCGCAAGTGCATTTCGCCCTGACCGAGCAGCTTCAACTCAGACATCTCGGCGTCTTGGACATAGGACAGCGCGCGGTCCTCTTCGCAAAGTTTGGCCAGCGCGCTCGCAAGCCTAACCTCGTCCTTTCTATCCTTGACGCGGATGGCGATTCCCTGAGTTGGGGGCGGCGCGCCAGCCGTCGCGCCGAGCGACGGAGCGGTTCGCCCCTCAGCGATGCGATCGCCGGTGGCGAGGTCTTCCAATCGCGCGAAAGCGACGGTGTCGCCTTCCTCGGCGCGCGTCAGTTTCGACGACATGGCGCCCATAAGCCGCGCCAATCCGCCGATGCGCTCCTCGACCCCGCGCGAGTTGACGACGGTGGCCCCGTCAGCGAAGGCGCCGCGCAGCACCCGCGCCAGCGACAGCTTGCCCCCGTGCGCGGTGTGGACCGTCCGCATGACCTGCGCCAGAGCTGGCCCTTTATCCTCAATGCCAAGCCGCTTGCGCGTATGGGCGACGCCCGGCGACTCGTGCCTCAGCGCCTTGAGGAGTCGGGTGACGCCGTGGCCGCCGATCGCCGAACCCAGGAGAACCGGCACGACCTGTCCATCGCGCAGTTCGCGGGCCAGATCGTCGAAGACGAGGTCCTTCGGCGGGTCGATGTCGCTGATCAATTGCTCCATCAGCGCGTCGTCATAATCGGCGAGCTTCTCGAGCATGAGATACCGCGCCTGCTTTTCCTCCGGGAGCACGCCCGCCGGCATCTCGATGACGCTGGACGGCGCAGCCTCGCGATAGACGAAGGCCCGCTCGAGCGCGAGATCGACAAATCCAGTGGCGACGCCGTCCTCCCATACCGGAATCTGGCGCAGCAGCAGCGGCGTGCGCGAGGCCGGTTGAAGCATCTCAAGCGTTTCGCGCAGTCCCCCGTTCGCCTGGTCGATTTTGTTGAGGAAGAGGATACGCGGCAATCCCAGGTCTTCCAGTTCGCGCAGAATAACCTGAAGCGCTGGGATCTTGCGTGGGTCGGCCTCGCATACGACGACGGCGGCGTCGCAAACGGGCAACGCGTAGCGCATGTCATGGATGAATTCGATCGAACCCGGGGAATCGAAGAAGGTGAGCCGGTCCCCGAGGTAGTCAATGCTGGCGATGTTGGGCTCGACGCTCATCGCGTGGCTGCGCGCCTCCGAGCTTGAATCTCCGACAGTGGTGCCTTCGCGCACAGACCCTTGACGCGCCACCGCGCCGCCGCGCGCCAATATCCCCTCAAGAAGGCTGGTCTTACCGCTCTGAAACGGCCCGACGATCGCCACGAGACGGGGACCGGCAACCCGGTTCTCTTGATTGGGTGCGTTCATGTCGGCCTCCCTCAAGCATTGCGTTACGCGGCGAGGCGTTGCGCGCTCACCATCGCGATGCGATCAACTCCCTAGACCCGAGCGTCCCTCGGACGCGGTTTTCTCAGTTTCTACCGCACCTTGGTCTTGGCGCCGGCGTTGTCGACCGCTACGGACTTGCTGTCGTGTGGCGGTATGGTTGCAAGAACAGGCCCGCCGCGCAAGACGGTTGGCGGTCGGAAGGCCAAGCGCCGTCGCTCTCGCATTCGCCGCTCGCGTCTTGTATGAGGCCCAGCCGCTTGCTGGCGAGGTTTGAGGGTTTATGAGTCAAGGCCAATCGATCGACGCCGGACAGGCGACGGCGGCGCTTACCGGGCGCTCCGTCGTGCTTGTCGGCATGATGGGAGCCGGAAAAACCTCGGTTGGAAAACGGCTTGCGGCAAAGCTTGGGCTGCCATTCGTCGACGCCGATGCGGAGATCGAAGCGGGCGCTCAACTGACGATTCCAGAGATCTTCGAGCGTTTCGGCGAGACTTATTTCCGCGAAGGCGAGCGCAAGGTGATCGCGCGCTTGCTCACCAGCGGGCCCATGGTGCTGGCGACAGGCGGCGGCGCGTTCATGAACGCGACCACACGCGAAAATATCGCAAGGCATGGCGTCTCGATCTGGTTGAAACCCAGTTTTGACATTCTGCTTGCTCGGGTGCGGAAGAAATCCAATCGGCCGCTGTTGAGAACAGCGAACCCGGAGGAGACGCTCCGTCGGCTGCTCGAAGAGCGGTCGCCAATCTATGCGCTAGCCGATTTCACCATCGAGTCGCTTGACGCCGCCCATGATTCCGTCGTCGAGGCCATTCTCCAGCGCCTCCGTGCGGAGCCCGGCAATGACGCTGAAGCGTTGTCCCAGCCGAGGCGTCGCGTGGAGGTTCCGCTCGGCGCGCGCGCTTATTCGATCTTGATCGGACCGGGTGTTCTTGACGACGCGGGCGCTGAAATCGCGAGGATCGCTCCGGGCGTCAATTGCGCCGTGGTGACCGACGCGCGGGTCGCGCCGCTCTATCTCGATCGGCTCATCGCAAGCCTGGATCAGGCGGGTTTGCGCTCCACCTCGATCGTCTGCCCGCCGGGGGAGGGCGCGAAGTCCTATTCCGAGTTCGCCCGCGTCGCCGATGCGCTGATCGAGGCGCGCATCGAGCGAAGAGACATTGTCATTGCGCTTGGCGGAGGAGTGGTCGGCGATCTTGCCGGATTCTGCGCCGCAACGCTGCGCCGTGGCGTGCGGCTGGTGCAGATCCCGACGACCCTGCTGGCTCAGGTCGACTCAAGCGTGGGCGGCAAGACGGGGATCAATTCGCGGCATGGAAAGAACCTCATCGGGGCGTTTCATCAGCCGTCGCTGGTGCTGGCCGACACCACGTGCCTCAATTCTCTCAGCGAGCGCGATTTCCGCGCGGGCTTCGCCGAGGTTGCCAAGTACGGACTGATTGGCGATCGCGGCTTTTTCGAATTTTTGGAATCGAACTGGCGCGACCTGTTCGCCGGCGGACCATCCCGGGCCGAAGCGATCGCGATCAGCTGCACGGCCAAGGCGCGCGTCGTCGTCGCCGATGAGACGGAACAGGGGGAGCGCGCGCTGCTCAACCTTGGGCACACGTTTGGCCACGCCTTGGAGAAGCTGACCGATTATGATCCGGCTCGGCTCGTGCACGGCGAGGGTGTCGCCATCGGCATGGCGTTGGCGTTTCGTTTCTCCCGTGACCTGGGTCTTTGCTCTGGACAGGACGCCGGGCGTGTCGAGGCGCACCTGAAGGCCGTCGGCCTTCCGACCCGCATAGGCGACATCCCTGATTTTAAGGCGGATTCTGGAAGTCTGTTGGCTGCAATGCGCCAGGACAAGAAGGTCGAGCGCGGCAAATTGACCTTCATCCTCGTCAGAGGCATCGGCGAGAGTTTCGTCGCCCGCGATGTTGAGGAAGCAAGCGTCTCAGCGTTCCTGGCGCGCGAACTGGCTCCTTCGAGCTGACCCCTCCTTTCGAAGCGCATTACGCCCGAATGCGCCGCCCGTGTTAGAACCATTTGATGTCGTACACCCTCGACATTGTCGTCATCGTCCTGAGCGTCGCCGCCGCCGCGTTCTTCGCCTGCGCCGAGACCGCCCTGACGGCGGCCTCTCGCGCCCGTATGCATGCGCTCGAAACCGCAGGCGACCAGCGAGCGAAGTTGGTCACGCATCTCATCGGGGCGCGCGGCCGGCTCATCAGCGCGATGCTGCTCGGCGGGCAGCTCGTCACCATCGGCTCGTCGGCGATTGCGACGAGCGTCCTGCTTGGGATCTTTGGCGAGCGAGGGGTATGGGCCGCGACTGCGATCATGACTGCGCTGATCGTTGTTTTCGGTGAGGTGATGCCGAAGACGATCGCCATCGCCTATCCCGATCGCGTGTCGCTGCTTATCGCGCCGCTGGTGTCGTTCTTCGTGACCGTTTTCGGTCCGATCGTGAGCGCGGTCGAGATATTGGTGCGCGGCGTCCTGCGCCTGTGCGGCGTCTCGCTCGGCCATCACGACCCCGGTGTCTCTGGCCATGAAGAACTCATGGGCGCGGTCGACATCCTGCATCGCGAAGGCGAAGTCGAGCGCGACGAGCGCGACATGTTCGGCGGCCTTCTGGAATTGTCTGAGATCCCAGTCTCGGACGTGATGGTTCACCGCACCAAAATGCGGCTCATCGACGCCGATCTGCCGCCAGAGGAGCTGGTGCGCGAGGTGATCGCTTCTCCCTATACCCGGATGCCTCTCTGGCGAGGGGAACCGGACAATATCATTGGCGTCCTACATGCCAAGGACCTACTCAGGGCGTATGTCGCGGCTGGCGGAGACGCCGGCAAACTTAGTATTGCCGATCTCACACTGGAGCCGTGGTTCATCCCTGAGTTGACCACGCTGCGTGACCAGCTCCAGGAGTTCTTGCGCCGAAAGACCCATTCGGCGCTCGTCGTCGACGAGTACGGCGTTGTGCAGGGGCTGATCACGCTTGAAGACATCATCGAGGAGATCGTCGGCGATATTCGCGACGAGCACGACGTCGCGGTGCAGGGCGTGCGCAAACAGCGCGACGGCTCGGTCGTAGTCGACGGATCCGCTCACGATCCGTGAGCTAAATCGCGCGGTGGGCTGGAATTTGCCTGACGACGAAGCCGCGACGGTGGCTGGCCTTGTGATTCACGAGGCGCGCTCGATTCCCGAGCCACGTCAGACCTTCAGCTTTCATGGCTTCCGCTTCGAAGTGCTGCGCAAGCAGCGCAATCGGATCGCTGCGCTCAGAATCACCCCGCTTGCCCCTCGCACGGGAGAGCGCCGGGTGGTCGACCAGGACGGAGAAGCGGCGCCTCACGACTGAGGCAAGGTCCTGACCGCGGCCGGCGGGGTCGGAATTGTTGCTGGTTTGCGACAGATGCCTATATAAGCGCCGCTGTATCGGCCAGCGGCCGACAAGAGGTTTGGATGTCCTGGAATAATCAAGGCGGCGGGGGGCCATGGGGCTCGCAGGGCCGCGGGCCGTGGGGCCAAGGGCCGCGAGGGCCCCAGCCGACGGGCGACCTTGAGGACATCATCCGCCGCATCCAGGAGACTGTCGGCAAACTGATTCCCGGAGGGTCAGGCCCAAGCGGCAAAGGGCCAGGCGGCCGAGGAGCGCTGTTGCTCCTGCTCGCCGCTCTCCTGCTCTGGTTCGCCTGGGGAACGTTCTATACGGTCCAACCGAGCGAGGTCGGCATCAATCTGGTGTTCGGCCGCTACACCGGGAAAACGGCCGCCGGTCTGAACACCAATTGGCCCTGGCCGATTGGTTCGGTTATCAAGGTTCCGGTCTGGGATCAGCAGATTACTGAAGTGGGCTATCGCAGCCTTGGCGGCGGCGAAGATATTCCCGAAGAAAGCCAGATGCTGACCGGGGACAAGAACATCGTCGACGTTCACTTCAGGGTGAACTGGCAGATCGATCCGGCCAAGCCCGAAGACTACGTGTTCAACGTTCTCAACCCACGCGAGACCGTCAAGGCGGTTGCCGAAAGCATCATGCGCGAGGTCGTCGGTTTGAAGACCATCGATGGCATCCTCACCACCGATCGGGCGTCTGTCGAGGCCGACGTGCAAAAAAGAATGCAGGATCTGCTCAACGCATATCGGGCTGGCGTTCTCGTGAAGCAGGTTCAGCTGCAGTCTGTCGACGCGCCGAGCCAGGTCCTTTCCGCCTATCGCGACGTAACCGCCGCGCAACAAGACCAGCAGCGCGCGGTCAACGAGGCTGAAACCTACGCCAATAAGGTCGTTCCGGAGGCCGAGGGCGGAGCTGCCCGCATCGTGGCCGAGGCCCAGGCCTATCGCGAGCAGACGATCCTGGAAGCCAAGGGCCAGACCGCCAGATACAACCAGATCTACCAGCAATATAAGAAGGCGCCTGCCGTCACTCGCGAGCGGATGTATCTTGAGACGATGGAGCGGGTGCTCGGCCCTATGGACAAGACGATCGTCGACTCGAACTCGGCAAGCCCGCCGGTGCCCTATATCGCGCTCGATCCGCTGCAGTCCAAGACGGGAGCGGGCGCCAAATGAACCGGTCCCTTAGCGGCGTCGCCCTCGCCGCGATCGCGGTCGTTGCGATCATTCTTGTCTCGATGGCGACGTTTATCGTCAATCCGACCGAACAGGCGCTCATCTTGCGGTTCGGCCAGCCGGTGCGTGACCTCATCGACGCGCCGGGCCTCTATTTCAAGTGGCCGTTCGTCGACACGGTTGTCTATATCGACAAGCGCATTCTCGCCCTCGACAACGAGCGCCAGGAAGTGCTGGTGTCGGACAATCAGCGCCTGGAGGTCGACGCCTTCGTGCGCTACCATATCGCCGATCCGCTGCTCTTTTATCAATCGGTCTTCGACACGCGCGGCGCCGACGCGCAACTCGGCGGCATGCTGAATTCCGCGCTTCGCCGGAGCTTATCGGGGGCGTCGATCACCGATATCGTGCGCGACAAGCGAGACGCGCTGATGGCCGACATCCGCGACCAGATGATCGTGGGCGCCAAACGGTTCGGTCTGGATGTCGTCGACGTGCGCATCAAGCGTGCGGATCTCCCCGCGGAGAACTCGGAGGCGGTGTTCCGTCGAATGCAGACCGAGCGACAACAGCGCGCCGCCTCCTACCGGGCGCAAGGGTCGCAGCAGAGCCAGCAGATCAAGGCGGAGGCCGACCGAAAGGTCACCGTTATTACCGCACAAGCTCAGCAGCAGTCGGAGCAGGTCCGGGGCGAGGGCGATGGCGAACGCAACCGAATCTTCGCCGATGCATACGGCGCCGATCCAGATTTTTTCGGCTTTTACCGTTCGATGCAGGCCTATGAGAATAGCTTCGCCAACGGGCGGACGCGCGCGCTCATCAGTCCGAAGTCGGACTTCTTCCGGTACTTCTCTACCCCGAACCCAGCGCCCGAGACTCCGAAACCCCCGGCGCCGTCTGCAAATTCAGCGCCTTCAGCGAAGGCGGACTGAAATGCGCGATGGCATCGAGGCGACCCGGCTGGTCTCGGCGATCGAAGCACAGACCGGCTTGGCCGGGGGCGAGCGCCGACGGACGAGCCTCGCTCAAGCTGCTGTGTTTAGCCAGACCGACCGACGAATTTGAGGAGAAACCCCATGCTGCACGACGGGTTGCGAATTTCGACGGGGCCTGGCCGCGCGGCAAGATCGGCGTGCGCGCTCGCAGTCGTTTCGGTTTTCCTCGCCGCTCCGCTCGCCTTGGCGCCGGCTGGACCCGCGGCCGCCCAGGCGCGCCCGAGCAATCTCGCCGACCTCGTCGACCAGGTCGCCGACGCCGTGGTCAACATTTCGGCCACTCAGACTGTCGAAGACAAGGACGTCGCTCCCGATTTGCCGAAGGGCACGCCCTTCGACGAGATGTTCGAGGAATTCTTCAAGAACCACGGCATCAACCCGCAGCCCCGCGCCCGCCGCGCGCAATCGTTGGGTTCGGGCTTCGTGATCGATTCGAGCGGCGTCGTGATCACCAACAATCACGTGGTCGGGGACGCCAACGACATCGTCGTCATCTTTACCGATGGCCGCAAACTCAAGGCCAAAGTCATCGGCAAGGATGCGAAGGTGGACGTGGCGGTGTTGAAGGTGGAAAGCGACAAGCCGCTCAAGACGGTCAAGTTCGGCGACAGCGACAAGATGCGCGTTGGCGACGGCGTGATGGCGGTTGGCAATCCGTTCGGCCTTGGCGAAACCGTGACGGCTGGCATTATTTCCGCCCGCAACCGCAATATCGACAGCGGCCCGTATGACGACTTCCTTCAAACTGACGCCTCGATCAACAAGGGCAATTCGGGAGGCCCGCTGTTCAATTTGCAGGGCGAGGTGATCGGCATCAACACCGCGATTCTCTCGCCTTCGGGAGGCTCGATCGGCATCGGCTTCGCCACGCCCTCCGCAACCGTCGTGCCGGTGATCGGGCAACTCTCGGAGTTCCATGAGACCCGGCGCGGTTGGCTTGGCGTGCGCATCCAGCCGGTCGACGAGACCATCGCCGACAGCCTGAACTTAGGAACGGCGCGGGGCGCTCTGATCGCCGGCGTGGATGAGAAGGGTCCAGCAAAGCCTGCGGGCCTCATGGCGGGCGACGTGATCGTCAAGTTCGACGGCAAGGACGTCAAGGAATCGCGCGATCTTCCGCGCCTCGTGGCTTCGATGGCGGTCGGCAAGCAGGTCGAGGTCGTGGTCATCCGCGGCGGCAAGGAAGTGACCAAGACAGTGACGCTTGGGCGCCTCGAGGACGGAGAAAAAAAGGTCGCGCTCGCCACTGAAAACGATGACACCCCGAAGATGGACGCAGTCACCAAGGCTCTGGGCATGGAGTTTTCCGCGCTTAGCGACGAGGCCCGCAAGACCTTCAAGATCAAAGACAGCGTCAAGGGCGTGATCGTGACTTCCGTCGAGCCCGGGTCGGCCGCGGCGGAAAGAGGATTGCATCGGGGCGATGTGATCGAGGAGGTCAATCATCAGGCGGTCGAACATCCGGGCGACATCGCCAAGGCGGTCGAGGGCGCGAAGGCGGACTCGAAAAAGCCGGCGTTGTTGCTCGTCTCCAACGGCGAGGGCGAGGTCCGCTTTGTCGCCGTGCCTGTGGATTGAGGTCAAGGGAGCGGCGCAATGGCAGACGGATCCGTAACGGCCGACAATGCGCTCGCAGTGGCGCGAGATGTCCTCAAGCGCGCGCCGCTGATCGATGGGCACAATGACCTCCCCTGGGTTATCCGGGTTGACAGGACGGCGCGAGGCGACGTCGTCGCCTACGACTTAAATCGAGTTCACGAGCGCGCGGACACGGACATCCCGCGCCTACGCGAGGGCATGGTCGGGGCGCAGTTCTGGGCGGCGTTCCAGCCTACGAACGCGCCTCATCCAGCACGCACTGCGCTGGAGCAGATCGACCTCATCCGCCGCATCGAGGAGGCTCATCCCGATGTGTTCCTCCCGGCCCGGCGGGCTGCCGATTACGCGCGAGCGAAGTCGATGGGCAAGATCGCCTCCTTCGTTGCGGTCGAGGGCGGCGTGGGACTCGAGAATTCGCTGAGTCCTTTGCGTATCTGGCACGCTGCGGGTGTGCGGCTGATGACCCTTTGCCACAACGAAACTCTCGATTGGGTCGATTCCGCAACTGACGCGCCGCGCAACAATGGCCTCAACGCCTTTGGTCGCGCGATTATTGGCGAACTCAACCGCCTCGGAATCGTGATCGATCTGGCCCACACCTCGCACGACGCGATGCGCCGTGTGCTCGACGTGACCGAAGCGCCGGTGGCGCTGTCGCATTCCAACGCCTATTCGCTGTGCGACCACCCGCGCAACACGCCCGACGATGTTCTGAAGCGTCTTAAGGCCAATGGCGGCCTGGTCATGGCGACATTCGTGCCTGGCTTCGTGTCTCAGGCGCTGCGCGACTGGCTGCGCCGTTCGCGCGACGCCTATGGCAAGGCGCCGGTCGTCGCCGATCCCAAGGCCCAGTTGTCAGAACTCGAGACCAAGCATGGCTCGGCGCCTAAGGCGAGCCTCGAGCAGGTCGCCGACCACATCGTGCGCCTCGTCGAGACTGCTGGCCTCGACCATGTTGGGGTGGGCTCTGACTATTTCGGCGGGGCTTCGCCGGTTGGGCTCGAAGACGTGAGCCGCTTTCCACACCTGTTCGCGGAGCTCGTGCGCCGCGGCTTCTCCGAGCGCGACCTCGAGAAAATGTCGTCGAAGAACATGCTGCGCGTGCTGCGGCGGGTTGAGGCGGTCGGCGCATCCCTGCGCAAGACCCGGCCGCAGGCGATTGGCCGGCTTGAAGACTATCGTGAGGCATGAGCCACGAAGCCGATGGCGCTCGCGGGGACAGACTGGGAGCGCCTGAATGTGGACCCTGAGCGCATGGGCGAGCCATGCGCGCGAGGCGAGCGAGCTTCTGAAGGCCCTGGCTCGCGAGGGACGACTCCTGATCCTCTGCGATCTCTTGCATGGCGAGAAATCGGTTGGCGAACTGGAGGCGCTGTTGTCGCGGCGGCAGGCCTCGGTGTCACAGCAATTGGCGCGCCTCAGGCTTGATGGCCTTCTGTCCACCCATAGGGACGGCAGGACGATTTATTATGCTATTGCCAATGATCGGGTCTGCTCGGTCATCGGCGCGCTCTATGCCTCGTTTTGTGGGCCGGGCAGCGCGTAAGACAAGAGGTAAGACGGCGGCTCGACCGCGAATTCGTGACGCCGTGCAACGATTTCCTTGTCGAACTCAAGCTCTGATGCAAAAATATTGGCTGGAGGCGGAAGACCACCCAGCCGGTTGGGAAACATTTTTTGGGAGGACGCCATGCGGCACGGCTCCGCGCTTCCGGTGCTTGAAACGACCGTGGTCAGCGATTGGGTCGATTACAACGGCCACATGAATGATGCGGCCTATGCGATCGTGTTCAGCCGTTCGGTCGACGCGCTGATGGACAGGGTCGGCCTCGACGCGGCCGTGCGCAAGCGGACCGGGCAAACCTTGTTCACCCTGCAGATGATGCTGCACTATTTCAAGGAAGCGAAGGAGGGCGACGTGCTCGCCGTCTCCTGTCAGTTGCTCGAGCACGACGACAAGCGCATGCGAGTTCTGGCTCGACATGACGGCGCCGGGCGGTGTGCTGCTAGCCGCCTCGGAGCAACTCCTGATTTCTGTCACGCAGAGCGACGGGAGCGCGCAGGCCGTCGCGTGGAGCTTCGAAACGAAGGCTGCACTCGAAGCCCTCGCCAAGGCGCAAAAGGACCTTCCTCATCCGCCCGCAGCCGGGTCAGGCGTGGCTTTGAAACGTAGCTGAAGGCTCAGCCAGTCCCTGTTTCGAGGCGGCCGCCCGACGATTATCCCACGGGAAAAGTGAGACGGCGCGACGCGTCAGGCGGCTCGCGGCAGACGCGGCAAATAGGCGAGCTGCGCATGGCGGTCACAATAAGGGCCGCTGTGCGCGGCCCCGCCGCAATAGCGGAACGTGTTGAGATCGCGCGGGTTGCCAGTCGGCCAGCGGCAAGTTCCGTCCGTTAGGTCGACGACGGTCAACTTCCCGTCGATCGGCTCCTGGTCGGCGAAATAGGTGGTATACGGTGCGGCGCCCTCGGAGATGGCGACGTTCAATACATTAGCAATTGCGTTGGTCATTTTCGGCTCGGAATGGTGGGAAAGCGGCTCGCGGCCTAGGGCACGCCAGCCACACAAGACGTTGAGGTAGTCACAAAAACTGAGATTTCCAGAGATACCGGCCTGCGGATTGCGGCTGCGAGTCCAGTTTTTTGCTTTTCACGCTTTTCGACGGGACGAATGGCGTCGGCCAGCACTTCATCCCTCGACCCTTTTTCGTAGCCAAAATGCATAAAGCGCCCCCCCGGCAAGGGCGGCGACGCTCATGATCGCGCCAAGCGACGTGGGCGAGGCGTCCCGGTAGAGGGCGGCCGCGGTGACGCCGCCAAGCGCTCCGAACAACATTTGGGTCGTGGTGACGACTGCGGAGGCGAGGCCAGCGATCTCCGGCAGGGGATGGATCGCCTCGTGGACGGCGTTCGGAAAAACGAGGCCGAACGCCGAAATAAAGACCATCACCAGTATGGCGACGATGACGGCTGACCCGGCGCCCGCAAGGCCGACAGCCAGCAAGGCGAGCGCGGCTAAGCAATCCAGCGCCAGCCCTGTGTCGAGCAACGTCTTCGCCCTGACATGGCGATTGAGCAACCACGCGTTGATCGAGGAGCCGACGATCACGCCGGACGCGGTGATGGCGAATAGAGCCGCGAATGCGGTTTTCGATACGCCATAGCCCTGCATGAACAGGAGCGGTGAAACATTGACGTAAGCAAAGAGACCCGCGAACACGAGGCCTCCCAGCAGAGAAAAGCCGGCGCATGCCGGATTGGTCAACACCCGTTTGTAGCCAGCGAAAACAGTCGCGGGCCTGAGATTCCGGCGATTTTCCGGAGCGTGCGATTCTTGGAAGAGAGCAGTGGCGGCGATCGTGGCCAGGACAGACACGCCCGTCAGCACGACAAAAATCAGGCGCCAGGAGCCGAAGGACAGGATTTCAGCTCCAAGCGTGGGCGCAATCAGCGGCGCAACGCCAAATACGACCGAAACCGCGGAAAGCTGCAGGCGAGCTTCGCGGCCCTCAAACAGGTCGCGGATAATCGCCCGCGGCAGAATGCCGATAGCTCCTGCTCCCGCTCCTTGCAGCAGGCGAAATACGAGCAGCGCATGGATCGAGGGGGCGAGAGCCGCGCCCGCGGCGCATAGCGTGAACAGAGCAAGCCCGATCGTCATGACCGCCTTGCGGCCGAACCGGTCCGCAAGCGGACCGACCACGATCGGCGCGCTCGAGAAGCCTGCGATGAAGATGGCGATAACCGACGCCGCTTCCGTCTGCGGCGCATGAAACTCCGCTTGGATCAGCGACAGGCTCGGCAACGCCATGTCAATGGACAAAGCCGGCAGCGCCGTGAGGAGGGCGAGGAAGAGGGTAAACCCGAGCCCGTGAATGTTGAAGCGGGTCATCAGGCTGGCGCGCCGCCGGTCGGCGTCGCTTCAAATTTCGCTGTTGCGAGCAAGCGCGCTCGCGACAGGCTGACAATGGCTGCCTTGCTCACACCGGCGGTCGCGTTTTTTCGAGCGATGCCGTCAGGGCGGCGCCGGATTCGCGCGTCTCGACGCGGTTGAGGAGCGCGTCCGACAGGCCCATGCCGGCGAGCGCGCCAGCAGTCGCCAGCAAGCCGGCCCAGAACGCGCCGCCGATCAGCGCGTTGATAACGGGCGCCATCGGCAGGAAGAAGCCGATCGCGATGCAGGCGACGCAGGTCAGGATAAGAAAAGCTGCTCTTGCGATGACGTTGACGGCGCCGCGGGTTCGGGCGGCCGTGCGCAGGCTCGCGTACCAGAGAAGCGCGAAGGCGACGATTGTCGCGGCGATCAGAATGAACGATCTCCTTAATTCACAGCCAGCCTGGCGTTGCATGGCGAACGGATGCGTGGCGCCCGGGCTGGCCCGCACGAGGCGCTGCCTTCGCGCTTGGCTTCCGCGCGCCGATAGTGCGGCCGGCGGCCGGCGGCCGATGCGATGATTCCGATGTCCGGTCAGGTGGCGGGCGGTTGCGGCGCGAGCTTGTCCTGGGTCTTGAGGTCAAAATCGCTGGCGTCATGGCGCTCATGCAACTGACTCGCAAGATCGCCGTTGGTCTTGTTCACGATGCGCCCTCGCTTCACCGCCAGACGCGCGGCGATTGCATCGGCCCAGCGCAAGACGTTCTTGTAATCGTTCACGCTGAGAA
>CAVPEE010000013.1:0-19028 GCA_963702825.1 uncultured Alphaproteobacteria bacterium | reverse complement strand
TCGCGCTCCCGAGATAGGCGCGCACCACCTCGGGATTGCACCTGACCTCGTCCGGCCTGCCGTTGGCGATGACCCGGCCGAAGTCGAGCGCGACCACCTGGTCGCTGACCCGCATGACCAGATTCATGTGGTGCTCGACCAGGAGCACGGAGACGCCTCGGCGGTCGCGGATGGCGCGGATCTCATCGGCCAGCCCATCGACTTCCGAGTGGTTGAGCCCGCCGGCCGGTTCGTCCAACAGCAACAGTTTTGGACCTTTGGCGAGCGCGCGGGCAAGCTCCACCCGCTTGCGGATTCCGAACGACAGGGCGCCCGCCGGACGATCCGCAACCGCCTTGAGGCCGAATTCCTCGATCAGCGCGTCGGCGTGCTCAATGATCTTCGTTTCCTCGCGCCTCGCAAGCGGCGCGGCGAGCGCATTCGCGAGGAAGCCGCCGCGCGCCATCGCGTGCGCGCCGACGCACACGTTCTCGCGCACCGTCATGGTCGAAAACAAAGCGACGTTCTGGAACGTTCGCGCAATGCCGAGAGAGGCGAGCTCATGCCTCGCGCAGCTCGAGAGCGGGCGTCCGTCGAACACAATCGTTCCTGCGCCCGGATCATAGAGACGCGAGATGCAATTGAAGAGCGTCGTCTTGCCGGCGCCGTTTGGACCAATCAGGCCGCAGATCGCCCCGCGGGGGACCTCGAAGGAGACATCATCGAGCGCGGTCACGCCGCCGAACCGGATCGTCAGCCCCCGGACCGCCAGGAGGGCGGGCGCCTGGAGGTCCGCATCGTTATCCGCGCCTTCGGCTTTCGCCTCGGCCAGCTCCATGGACTTTCCGTTCCCTTCACGACCGGCTCGTCGAGGCCCGCCGATGGCCGCAGTCTTGACGTTTCGAGGGTCGCTTGTCACCTGCTTTGTTATTAGGACTTTAGTCGATGGCGCAGAGCAGCGGTGCGCTCACGCCCGGCGGGCGAGAAAATCAAGAGCCCCGGCCTTGAACACTTTGTCGCCAACCGCGAGATTGTGATCGCGGCCGGGAATCATAAGCGCCTCCGCGCGCGGCAACAGGGCGACGAGCTTCGACGGGTCGCCCGCAAGCGTATCCCGCTCGCCGACCGCGACCAAAGTCGGCTGATTTATGCGCGCCGCCTCTTCCAGCGTCAGGCTCCTGCGTGAACCGCGGACGCAGGCGGCGAGCGCGGCGCGGTCGCTCTTCGTCTGCTCGGCGAAGCCGCGGAACAGGCGCTGCGTTGGATCGACAAGGCTGTCGAGCGATGGCGCTTCCAAGGCTTCGGCGATCGTCTCGGGCAATCCCCCGTCGCGCACCAGCCGATCGCCCAGGCCGCCGAGCACGAGCGAGCGCACCAGGCTCGGCTGGCTAAGCGCGAGGAAGCTCGCGATCCGCGCGCCCATCGAATAACCCATCACGTCGGCGCGCTCGACGCCCAGATGCGCGAGCAGGTTGGCGGCGTCCCGCGTCATCAGATCGAGGTGATAGTCGGCTGGAGCGTAGAGCTTTTCGCTTTGTCCGTGGCCGCGATTGTCAAACGCGATGACGCGGCGCCCAGCGTCAGAGAGAGTGTCGACCCAGCGCGGACCCACCCAGTTCATGCGATGGTTGGAGGCGAAACCGTGAATGAGCAGGATCGGCTCGTTCAGGTCGCGTCCCTGCGGCTCGGCGTCGATGAAGGCAATGTCGACGCCATCCGACGAAAAACGCATAAGCTCGGCGCCGCCAATGTGTTCGTCCCGCATGGGCGCTTCCTTGCTTTCGAATAGGCGCCGTCACGCAAGCAGTGACTTGATCCGATCGGCGTCCTCCGGTGTGGCCGGATTGTAGACCACCATGGCAAGGTCTGTTCGCCCATCGACGGCAAACGTTGAAAATTCGAAGGCGAGCGGACCGAGCACCGGGTGCCGGATATGCTTGACCGCCTCGCCATGGTGGCTCGGAACATCATTGTCGCGCCACATCGCCTTGAACTCAGGACTGAGGCGGCAGAGCTCGTCGACGAGAGGCTCAACCTCGGCTGCGGCTCCGGCGCGAGCCGCGTCCACCCTGAACGCGCCCAACACGAAGCGCGCCACACTCTCCCAGTCGTATTGCGCAGCCCGAGCGCGCGGATCGAGAAAAATGAAGCGCAAGATGTTGCGCTGTTCCGGCGGCAGCGATCCGTAGTCTACGAGCATCACAGTCGCAGCCCGGTTCCAGGCTACGACGTCGTATTTCGCATTTCTGATGAGCGCAGGACTCGGGTCCAGCGCATCCAGCACGCGCTGCAGGCGTGGCGTGGCGCCGTCGTTGTTGCGGTAGCGCGCTTCGGGCGGACGGCCGAGGCCAAGCAGGAAAAGATGCTCGCGCTCGACCTCCGTGAGCATGAGGGCGCGCGAGATCCGATTGAGCACGTCAGCCGAGGGCGCGCCGCCCCGCCCTTGTTCGAGCCATGTGTACCAGGTCGGGCTGATATTGGCCCGCTGCGCCACTTCCTCGCGCCGAAGGCCTGGCGTGCGGCGACGCCCTGCGGGTAAGCCAAACGCGGCCGGATCGAGCTTAGTGCGCCGGTCCTTCAGATAACCTGCGAGCTGGTTCTCGCGCGCAGCGGGTTCGTCCATCCTGTTAGCCATTATACCAGGATAAGATCACTACTTTACTACAATAGCCCAAGAGCACAGGTTTGTCTCCAACGAATATGGAGACTGCTCATGCGTGTTTTCGTCACAGGCGCAACAGGCTGGATCGGCTCGGCCGTCGTGAAGGATTTGCTGTCATCAGGACATAAGGTCACGGGACTGACCACAACGACGGATGGAGCGCAGCAAGCTGCAAGCGCTCGGCGCCAAGGCGCGCGTGGGCAGGCTTCATGACCATGCCCTGCTGCGCGAGGGCGCCGCCGAGTCGGACGGCGTGATCCACCTGGCCTTCATCCACGGGTTGTCGAACATGAGTTTGCCGACCCGCCTCCGACTGTTCGCCGGGGTCCTGAAAGGTGGGATCGTTCAGAGCTTTCTGAGAATCCTTGCGGAAACGGAATCGGGCGCCATCCGGGCTTTGGGCGCCGGTCTCGAACGCTCCAAGCGCCCTTTGGTCGTGGCGTCGGGAGTTCTTGCCCTGCCACAGGGCAAGGTTTCGACCGAACGCGACAACCATGTGCCGACCGGTCCAAACAGGTCTTTCTCCGAGACGGCGGCTCTGGACCTGATTGCACGCGGCGTCCGTTCTTCAATCGTGCGGCTTCCCCCGACCGTGCATGGCGCCGGGGAACACGGTTTCATGTCCCGAATTATCGCAGCAGCGCGCAAGAAAGGCGTTTCGCCCTATATTGGCGACGGCGCAAACCGATGGCCGGCGGTGCATGTGACCGATGCGGCGCGCCTCTTTCGTCTCGCGCTTGAAAAAGGAGAAGCGGGCGCAAAATTCCACGGCGTTGATGACGTCGGCGTCCCTTTCCGCGAGATTGCATCCCTGATCTCGACCAAGCTGAACGTCCCGACTGTCGGCATTCCAGCGGCGAAGGCCGGCAAGCATTTCGGAATTATCGGCAATTTCGTCGGTCTCGATAATCCGGCGTCCAGCGAATGGACCCGGAACGCGCTGGGTTGGCGACCCGAGCATCCCGGCCTGCTTGCCGACATGGACGCTCATTATTTTGGGTCCGTCGGTCTGGCCGCCGCAGCGTAAGACGATTCCCAATCATCCGACAAACATAGAGGTTTGCTCATGCGTGTATTTGTCACTGGCGCGACCGGATTCATCGGCTCGGCCGTCGTCAAGGAATTGATCGCCGCGGGCCATCAGGTGATCGGCGTCTATCGCTCGGACGACAAGGCGCCGGCCCTGGCCGCGTGCGGGGGCCGAGGTCTATCGCGGATCGATCGATGATCCGGACAGCCTGAAGGACGGCGCCGCCCGCTCGGACGGAATCATCCACCTCGCCTTCAACCACGACTTCTCGCAGTTCGCAGCGAATTGCGAAACCGATCGACGCGTCATCGCGGCGCTCGGCTCGGTTCTCGCGGGCTCCGACCGACCCTTGATCGTGACCTCAGGGACCGCGATCGCCAAGGTCGCGCCCGGTGAGCTCGCCATCGAGGACGCTCCCGCAATCCCCTCGAGCGACTTCCCCCGCGCGGCCTCCGAGGAGGCGACCGCGACCGCCGCCGCGGACGAGGCGTCAACGCATCCGTCGTTCGCCTGCCCCAGGTCCACGACCCGGAGCGGCAGGGCCTTATCTCGCCCTGGATCGCAATCGCCCGAGAAAAGGGCGTGATCGCCTATATCGGAGAGGGGCGTAACCGTTGGCCCGCGGCGCACATATCCGATGTCGCTCGCCTCTACAGGCTGGCGATCGAAAAGTCGGAGCCGGGCGCGATCTATAACGCGGTCGGGGAGGAAGGCGTGTCGGCGCGCGATATTGCGGAAACCATTGGTCGGCGCCTGAAGCTGCCGGTCAAATCCATCACGCCCGAGGAGGCGGGAGGCTATTTCGGCTGGCTTGCCCATTTGGCCGCGCGCGACATGCCCGCTTCAAGCGAGCTAACGCAGAAAAAGCTGGGATGGCGGCCGACCGGACCGGGGTTGATCGCCGATCTCGAACGCTTGCCGGTCTCGTAGAGCTAAAAGCCCACGCGCGACCATCGAAGGCGCCGCCCATCTTCTCGGCCGCGATTATCTCGGCGCTGCTGGCGGTGCGCTCTTGAGCGCCGATGTTATGGGAAACCCTCGTTTCGACACGAAGGACGCGAAAAAAGGTGGGTCGCTGTCGCGCGACCCACCGCAACCATTAATGTAGCCCTCAGGCCGCTAGCTTTCCCTGGCGCACCTTGCGATAACCAAGGAAACCAAGCCCCGCGAAGCCGGCCAGCATCATCGCCCAGGTCGAAGGCTCCGGCACGGGCGTTCCGACGAACCCGTCGACGGTGTCGCTCGGTGGTGTAGAAGCCGACAATGTCGCCCTTGTCGTTGATGCCGTTGATCGTCGTCGAGGCCGAGCCCTGGCGGGTCGAAACTGGTGAAGACGCCGCCGTTGTCAATATAGCCGTGCTGAGCGCCGTCGTGCTGTCGACGTAGACGCCGACGATGTCGCCCTGGTCGTTGACGCCCAGCGCCTGCGTGAATGTCGATCCGAACGGATCGATCGGCGTGATCGTGCCGCCCGCGTCGACGAAGCCAACCGACGTGGTGGGCCCCGTCGGCTGGTAGAATCCGACAATCCAAGGCGTGGCATGTGCTGTTGATGCCGACCGCCTGACTGTTGACGTTGGTGGGCAGCAGATGGTTGATGTCGGTGAACACGCCGCCTTTTTGCGAGTAAGCGATGTCGCCTGGTCAGTTCCGGCCTGTGTCGGCGCGTAGTAGCCGACGGTCTCGTCCGAATTGTTGATGCCGAGCGCCTGATTGAAGACCGTGCTCGCGGGATTGTCGACGGTCGTGAAACTGCCGCCGATGCGCGTGAAGCCATGCGTATTGCCCGCCGCGTCCACGTAAAGGCCCGACAGGTCGCCGGCGGCGTTGATGCCAGTCACCTGGGTCGACGTCGCGCCCGGAAAATTCACGACCGTGAAGTTGGCCGGCAGCGTGAGGGTAAAGCCCGCGTTGGTGACGCCGATTGTCGAAGCCGGCGATCGTGCCGGAATTGTTGATGCCCAGCAGGTTGGTGAAGCCGGTGCCGGTCGGATCGGTTACAAATGTGAGATTGTACGCCGCATGCGCCGCGGGCGAGATAGCCAGCGGAACCGCCACCAGCAGACACCGCGCCAGCGGCGCCTCGCAAGAGCCGAAACGACAAATTGTTCGAGCGATCAGATCCAATCATGTTAGCCTCCTTATCGACGCATGCAGCGGCGTCATCCCCTGGCTTGCAGTATTTCTCGTAGCTTATGCTTCAAATATGCGCGTTGCGTTCCCGCCCGTCGCGTCAGCACTTACGCGCTGACCCAGAGGAAAGATTCCCAAAATGCAGAGGAAACTTTCCCTGATCCTAGATCAAATTGTTCCTTTTTCGCGACTTTTGTATGACGGCCCGACAAGACAATTCAACGAATACAACCAGTTGTGTCCTCTTTGAGACCGCTCGCAACATCTCGATAAAGGCAGCTTTTTGGCGCAATGCGGCAACGGACGGCGATAACGAATTGCCGGAATGCGCCCCTTCGCGACGTCCCGATTCGGATTTCGATTTGCTCATCCCAGGCGCCGGCTTCAGCGGAGCGAAGGGTCGAGAGCGGCCCCATCCGGGTCTTTCGCCTCGGCGCTGGTTTGTGCGATAAGTTTGCTGAGCGATTGAGCTGCGCAAGGAGGAAATCCATGATTTGGTCGAGTTGGGTCAAAAGCGCCTGCGTGGCGATCGCACTCTTAGGTTTTAGTGCGCCGCAGGCCGGCGCTATCGAATTGCAAGGTTCCAACCCGTCGGCGCAGTTGAACGAGGGCATGATCTCGAAAGCGTATATCGCGCACCGCGGCGCGACCGCTGTGGGCCCACGCGGCGGCGTCTACCATCGCGGCGGAACCGCCGTTGGCGGCTATCGTGGCGGCGCCTATCGCGGAGGGGTCTATCGCGGCGGGGTCTATCGGGGCGGCGCCTATGGCGGGGTCTACCGCGGAGGATATGGCGGCTGGGCGCGGCCCGGCTGGTATCACTGGGGTCCGGGCGGCGCGATCGCGGCCGGCGCTGCGGTCGGCGTGCTCGCTGCGGGGGCTGCAGCGGTCTACGCAGGCTCGCCGCCCGCGCCGGGACTGTGCTGGTACTACACCGACCCGAGCTATCGACAGGGATTCTGGGACGCCTGCCAATAAGCCAAGGACTATGGGACCGGCCGAAGCTTCTGTGCTTCGGCCGCCTCGCCTAGGCGAGGCGGTCTCGAATTATCGAGATGGTCGATCGCGCAGAGCTCTGTCAGTCTCTTACCGAAATCATCCTTATTCGCAAAGCTTCGCGGCGACCGGTCTACCCGCTTCATATTCGTCCACGGCTTCGCCAATGGTCGCGAAGAAGGACTCTTCGCCGATCTGATCGAACAGTCCGAATCGCTTCAGTTTGTCCTTCACCGGATCTTTGAGTTCGGCAAAGCATAGCTTTGTCTGGGCATGCCGAAGTGTTTCATTCAATTCTGAGAGCGCGTCGGCCGCGGTGACGTCGACGCTTGTCACTGGCTCCGCCGCGACCACCAGCCATTCGACCGGGGTAGGCGCCGTCGCTACGGCATCGAGCGCGCTGTCCTTGAACAATTCCGCGTTGGCGAAAAACAGTGGCGCGTCCCACCGGAACAGCACAAGCCCAGGCAATTGGCGCGCATCGGCGATAGCGCGTGATGTCATGGTATCCCCTGACGCCCTCGACCCGTCCCAAGACCGCAGAGTGCGGACGCCAACCGTCCCAGAGGAACTCGAGCACTGCGATCACAACGGCGATGGCCACTCCCTCGATGGCGCCGAAGACGGCGACGCCCGCAAAGCACACCATCGAGAGCCAAAACTCCCATTGTTGAATTTTGAAAAGCCGCTTGAGGTCATTGACCTCGAACAGGCCAATCGCCGAGGAGATGACGACTGCGGCCAACGCGGCGGTGGGGACATGCTTAAGAAGATCCGGCGCCGATAACAGAAGAAGGGCGACCAAGAGCGCTCCAACGACGCCGGTTAGCTGAGTCCTCGAGCCGGCGGCTTCAGCGACGGGAGTGCGCGATGAGCTGCTGCTCACGGGGAAGCCCTGGAACAATCCGGCGGCGAGATTGGCCACGCCGAGCCCCACCATTTCCTGATTGGGATCAACGCGCGTGCCTGTGCGCGCAGCGTAGGTGCGGGAAAGGACGCTAGTGTCGGCGAACGACACCAAGGAGACAGCAAAGCCGCCAATGATAACTGGAACCAAGTCGTCGAATGGAATCCAGGGAATTGAAAACGTGGGCAGGCCGCGGGGCAGCGAACCGAGCACTGAGATATTCGCGCTCTCCGCCAAGTCGAAGAAGTAGGCGAGGGCTGTCGCGGCAATCATGGCGACGAGAATGCCGGGAAACCGCTTGCGACTCTTTACGAGCAAAATCACTGCAAGGGTGGCGGCTCCGAGCCCGAACTCAACCCAATTGACCTTCCTGCTTGCGATCGCGCCGGCGATTGACCAAAGGTCCCTCAAAGGTCCCGCGTTGCTGATCTTAAATCCGAACAGTTTGGGTAGCTGACTGATCAGCACGGTCAGCGCGATTCCATTCATGTAGCCGTAGCGGATCGGCTTCGACAGCAGCTCGGTTACGAAACCGAGCCGAGCAATCCCGGCGACGATAAGGATCGCCCCTGAGACAAGCGCCATCACGCCGGCGATCGCGATCGCGCGATGCGGATCGCCGCCCGATAGCGGGCCAACGACCCCGAATATAACGGCCGCGAGTGAGGAGTCCGGTCCGAGCACCAAGATCCGACTGGGCCCGAAAAGCGCGTAGGCCAGCAAACAAGCGATTGTGGCGTAGAGGCCATAGATCGCGCCGACGCCCGACGCGACCGCGTAGGCGATGCCGACTGGCGCAAGCATCGTCGTCAGCACGATTCCAGCGACCAAGTCGTGCGTCAGCCAAGCCGATTCGTAGCTTCGCAACGTAGCCAGGCCCGGCAACCACCTGAGCCGGCTTGTTTCCCTTGCAGCGCTCGAAGTGGAATTGCTCACTTGGCTGCGTAGCCTCAAGTCCTGGCGCCGCTATTGGAAAGCCGTCGCGGCTGACGTAGGATATCATCGTCAGGTCGAGCGACCGAGTCATGCGGATACTGGAATTTCCAATCCGCGAACGGGTCGCCCCACGAGGACGAGGGAGGAAACCCATGCGTTGGACGCATCTGGCCAGAAACGTGTGTCTTGGCGTTTCGCTTCTTTGTCTCGGATTGCCGGAGGCTGAGGCCCTCGAAATCTTCGCCCCGCCGAGCGTCGCAGCCCACATGGACGACGGCCTCATCACTCAAGTGAGGGCCGGTCGCGGCGGCGGGGATGCGCCACGGCGGTGGAATGCATCGCGGCGGCGGCGGAATGCATCGCGGCGGTGGGGCGTATCGCGGTGGCGGGGCTTACCGTGGGGGAGCCCATCGCGGCGGCGCCTATCGTGGCGGGACGGCCTACCGTGGGGGCGCGTACCGCGGTGGCGCCTACCGTGGCGGGGCGGCCTACCGAGGCGGCGCTTATCGTGGCGCGGCTTATCGCGGAGGCGTGTATCGCGGCGGCGCCTACCGTTATGGCGGTTGGACCCGTCCCGGGTACGGCTGGGCGCCTGGCGGAGCCATAGCGGCCGGCGCGGCGCTTGGCTTTGTCAGCGCGGCGGCGGCGGCGTCTTGGGCGGGCGCCGCTCCCGGGCCGGGCCTCTGCTGGTACTACACCGACCCGAGCCGGCGGCAGGGCTTCTGGGACGCCTGCCAGTAAGCCCCAGACCCGGGGACCGGCTTGGCCTTGCGCAAGCGAGGACGGCCGGTCTTGAGGTCACAGCCTCGCGAGGCGTCGGCGTTTCCAATGCGCTCGCCGGCCCGGAGGGCGTCGTCCAGCGCGCGTCCGACCGGAGCACGACTGCCCGGTCGGAGACCAGCGCGACCTCTGAGCGCTCCGCCCGATCGATTGATCACCTTAGAAACAAATCTTACATGATAGATCAGTATATTTGCTGACCTTGTCGCCGACCCGACTGAACGCTTTGCGTCGGCGCAAGAACCCGTCGCCCTTGCGAGAGAGGCCCGCGAGGGGACGGAAATGGCGCCGCATCCCTCTGAAAAGTCTCGATTCGGACTCGGAAATCATGCCCCGCTCCAACGCCTGCGCAAACGTTGCGGCGAAAGGCTGGACAGCATCGCCGATCCCGCACAAGGTCGTTTCCTAGCTTCCCTTCCGGCGCCTCGCCCATGATCCCCAACACGCCCCGTCCCTTCGACTTCGATCTCGGCGAGAGCGCCTCGATGATCCGTGACAGCGCCCGGGCCTTCGCCGAGAACGAGATCGCTCCGCGCGCCGCGCAAATCGACCGCGACAACGCGTTTCCGCGCGACCTGTGGCCGAGGATGGGGGAACTCGGCCTGCACGGGGTTACCGCGCCTGAGGAATATGGCGGCCTGGGCTTGGGCTACCTCGCGCATTGCGTCGCGATGGAGGAAGTGTCGCGCGCCTCGGGATCGGTCGGGCTGTCGTACGGGGCGCATTCGAACCTGTGCGTCAACCAGATCGTGCGCAACGGCAATGACGAGCAGAAGGCGCGCTATCTCCCCAAGCTCATTTCCGGCGAGCATGTTGGGGCGCTTGCGATGTCGGAGCCGAATGCAGGCTCCGACGTGGTGTCGATGACCACGCGGGCGACCCGCAAAGGCGACCGCTTCGTGCTCAATGGCTCGAAGATGTGGATCACCAACGGTCCCGTTGCCGAGACCTACGTCATCTACGCCAAGACCGATCTTGCCGCCGGATCGCGCGGCATCACCGCCTTCATCGTCGAGCGCGGCATGAAGGGCTTTTCCCAAGGGATGAAGCTCGACAAGCTCGGCATGCGCGGCTCTGACACCGCCGAGCTCATATTCACCGACTGCGAAGTGCCGGCGGAGAACGTGCTGGGCAGGGTCGGCAAGGGCGTCAACGTGCTGATGAGCGGCCTCGACTACGAGCGTGTGGTGCTGGCTGCTGGGCCGCTCGGCCTCATGCAGGCCGCGCTCGACGTCGTCCTTCCTTACGTCCATGAACGCAAGCAGTTCGGCCAAGCGATTGGGACGTTCCAGCTGGTGCAGGGCAAGCTCGCCGATATGTACGTCACAATGAATGCGGCGAAAGCTTACGTCTACGCCGTCGCCAAGGCCTGCGACCGCGGCCAGACGACCCGCGAGGACGCGGCGGGCGCGATCCTCTATGCCGCCGAGCGCGCGACCCAGGTCGCTCTCGACGCGATCCAAACCTTGGGCGGCAGCGGCTACACCAACGACTATCCGCTCGGGCGCCTGCTGCGCGACGCCAAGCTTTACGAGATCGGCGCTGGCACGAGTGAAATCCGCCGTATGCTGATCGGACGCGAGCTGTTCGAAAAGAGCGCTTGAGCTAAGGGCGCGCTCGTTCAGCCTGCCCAGCGACAAATTGGCCCCGGTCTCGGAATCGAAGAGATGCATGTGCTCTGGGTCGAGAAGGAACGGTCTTTTTTCGCCGATGCGCGAATCGTCTGAAGCGCTCACTCTCGCGACAATCCTGTGCGGTCCGCTCGAGGCGTCGAGCAACGTTTCATGCCCGAGATGTTGGAGGACATCGATGGAAAGAAGCGGGGCGTCGTGCGAGTCCATATTCCGCGGAACGGGACGCAACGCTTCCGGCCGCAAGCCGAGCACCACCTTGGCCTTTTGATATCCGCCTAAGGCTCCGCGCAGCCGGTCCGGAATCGCGATCGCAAAGCCGTTGTCTGGATCGATCAATTTCGAACCATCGATCGCGAGTTCCAGGAAATTCATCGCGGGCGAGCCGATGAAGCCGGCGACAAAAGTGTTGGCGGGCTTGTTGTAAACCTCAAGCGGGGAAGCGGCCTGCTGAATAAGACCGTCTTTCATCACGACGACGGTGTCGCCCATGGTCATCGCTTCGGACTGGTCGTGCGTGACATAGACCGTCGTCACACCGATTTCCTGGTGCATCTTGGTCAGGAAGCTTCGCGCTTCGATACGCAGCTTGGCGTCAAGGTTCGACAGCGGCTCGTCCATGAGAAAGACGCCGGGGCGCCGCACAAGCGCGCGAGCAAGCGCAACGCGTTGCCGCTGTCCGCCCGAAAGGGCCTTCGGCAGCCGGTCAAGCAACGAGTCGATTCGCAGCCGGTTCGCAACGCTGCGAACCTGCAAGTCGATTTCGCTCTTCGCCTGGCGCCTGATCCTCATGCCGAAGGCGATGTTCTCGAACACCGTCATATGAGGAAACAGCGCGTAGGACTGGAAGACCATCGCGATGTCGCGGGCTTTCGGTGGCACGTCGGTCACGTCGCGGCCGCCAATCAGCAATTGACCGGCCGAAATGGTCTCAAGCCCCGCGATCATGTTGAGGGTCGTCGTCTTGCCGCATCCGGACGGACCGACGAGCACCACAAACGAGCCGTCTGGTATTTCAAGATTGAGCTGCGGGATGACGACATGCGCGCCAAAACGCTTCTCGATGTCGATGAGGGAAACGTTGGCCACCAGCGCGCCTTTCCTGCCGCCTCAACCCTTCACCGAGCCGACAAAATTGCCGCTGGAAATCCAGCGATAGGCAAAAATGAACAGGATCACGATTGGGATCTGAGAGATGACCAGACCCGCCGAGGGCAGATTGAACGCCGAAATGTAGCGGTCGCTGTTGAGTTTGAGCATGCCAACCGTGACGGGAAAGATCAACTCGCTATTGAGGAACACGAGGGCGAACACGAACTCCTTCCAGATCGCGATGAAGTTCAGCGTGTAGCCGACGACGATGCCTGGGACCGCGAGCGGCAGGATCACCTTGGTGAAGATCTGGAAGTCCGTCGCGCCCTCGATCTGCGCCGCCTTCTCGATGTCGCGGGGGATGGTGGTCATGAAGCCGCGCAGGATCAGAATCTGCGAAGGCATGCCGTAAACGCCATGAACGATGATCAGGCCAATGCGGGTGTCGAACAGATGCAGCCAGCGCAGGATGTCGTAGAGAGGAATGAGAACCGTCTGCTGCGGCAGCATCAGCCCCGTCAGCAGCAACGCGAATATGTATCGCTTGCCCGGGGGCTCGAACCGGCTCAGCGCGAACGCCGGCACGAGAGCGAGCCCCACCGCCAACGCCGAGCCGAGGACGGCGTAGAGCAGGCTGTTTTGCATGAGCACGCCGAAATGGAGTCCCTGCCAAACCTTCACATAAGGCTCGAGGGTCGGCGCGATCGGCAGCGCAAAAGGTCCGTTGAGGAACTCTTTGTTGGGCTTGATCGACGTGATCACCATGAGCGCCAGCGGACCAATCCAGATGGCCGCGAGCAGGAGCGCAAAGAACGTCGCGAATATCTTCGGCGCCGCGTAGCGAAGCCGGACGAGCGTGCGTCCCGAATGGACCGGGAGAGCAGGACTAGACATCGAAGGCGCCCTTGAACAGCTTACCGAGAAGCAAAGCCGCGACAGCGATCGACAGCACGAGGATGGCGACGCTGACGGTCGCGCCATAGCCGAAGCGAGAGTTCCAGAAGCTCTCGAGATAGACGAGATAGCCGAGAACGTTGGTGCGCCCGAACGGCGCTCCCTTCGTCATCACCGCGATGAGGTCGAACGCCTTCAACGACTCGAAGAGGGTCAGCATCACGACCACGGCCGTCACCGGGCGAAGCTGCGGCAACGCGACGCGCAGCATCATGCGCAAATGGCCGGCGCCCTCGATCCTCGCCGCGTCGAACGTCTCCTTGGGCACGTCGCCGATCCCGGCGAAATAGAAGATCATCGGCAGCCCGGTGAACGCCCACCCGCCCACGACCGCGAGCGTGTAGATGGCGACGCGATAGTCGCCGAACCACTCGCGGACCAGAAAGCCGAGGCCGAGAGCGCGCAGCACGCTGTCGAACGCGCCGAAAATCGGGTTCAGGATCAGGAGGAACATCAGTCCGACCGCGACGAGCGACATCGTCACCGGAAAGAATATCGCCGTCCGCAGAAGGGTGGGGAAATAGACCGCGCGCGCACGCATCGCGTAGGCGATGAGAAATCCGAGAACGACCGGGAAGGCCAGCGAGACCGCGAGCCACTTCAGATTGTTTTCAAGCGAGATATAGAAATATTTATCGCCGAGCATGTAGGAATAATTCGCGAACCCGACGAACTTTTTGACCGGCGTCATGCCGTTCCATTCGAAGAAGCTCAAATAGATCGTGTAGACGATCGGATAGCCGATAAAGCAGAGGAAAAGGACGACCGGCAGCACCAGTCCGAAAATTGTGACGAAGACGTGCTGGCGCGCAAAGGCGACGAAGGACGTTCGTTCGTCGCTCATTCGCGAAGTCATTGCGATGCCCCCGTCGGGAAGCGTGGACGGCTTGCAAACAGGCCATCCTCGCTTTCCGCTGCAGATCTTCTCAAGCGCGCCCTCTCATGAAGGGATCGCGCCTTCTCACCGCTGCGGAGCCATCCGGCTCCGGCCAAGCGTAGTCGGAATTCTGGAACTCCGAGCGGTCTAGATCTTGCCCCGCACGCGCTGAGCCTCGGTCTCCGTCGCCTCCATGGCCTCCTCAGGCGATATCGCTCCCGCGAGCACGCCCTGGAGGCCGTCGAGGAAGCGGTCCGAAATAGCGGGCGGCGTTCCGTGGTCGACGTGCATGAACGTGTAGGAGCCGGCGTCGGACATGGCCTTGCCCAAACGCTGCTCCATCGGCGACAGGTGGGAGAGATCGGTCGAGGCGTTCGAGGCGTAGGGCTTGTCGATCTCGAGCTTCTTTGCCGAGGCCTCCGGAGAGACCATCCAGTTCACGAACTCGGCGGCGGCGTCCTTGTTCTTGCTCGCCGCATGGATCATCACGGTGTCCTCGTCGTAGATCGACATCACCGGCTTTCTTGTCGCTCATCGCCGGGAACGGGAACCAGTCGATCGGCTCGGCGCAGCACTGCGCTTTGTCTCCGCGGAAGCTGCCGAGAATGAACGATCCCTTGTACCAGTAGAGGGCCTTGCCCTGCGCCCAGGGGACCTGCGCCGGCGCGAAGTCGATCGAATTGAAGTTCTCGATGAACATGCCGTCGTCAGCGAGTTTCTTCATCATCGCGGTGATGTCGACCGCGCGCGGATCGGTCCAGGGGATCTTGTTGTCGATCAGGCCCTGATAGGCGTCGAGGCCGTATTTGTTGACCATCATCGCCGACCACATGAACTGCGCCGGCCACTTCTTCTGGTTGGACAGCATGAAAGGCGCAATGCCGGCCGCCTTGGCCTTGGCTGCGTTCGCCATCATCTCGTCCCAGGTCGTGGGGACGGTGAGGCCGAGCTTGTCGTGCAGGTCCTTCCGATACCAGACGACCGAAGCGCCGAGCTCGGTCGGAACGAAAAAGGGTTTGCCATCGAACTTCGCGAGCGAAACGCTCGCCGTATTGAGCGACTTGTCCCAGCCATATTTCTTGTAATAGTCCGTGAGATCGGCGGCGAAACCGCCCTTGACGATCTCGCCGGCGCGGCCGCCTTCCCAGGAATAGAAAACATCTGGAGGATCGCTCGAGCTGATCTCGATCGTTTGCTTGGTCTTATACGTCTCGCCGTCGACGCTCGCGCCCGTCACTTTGATGCGGTCGCCGTTCTTCTTGTTCCACTCGTCGATCAGCCAGTTGGCGTAGATCTCCGACGTCGGCCATGCGGCGCGGTAGAAGTACTGGATCTCGGCGGGCGCCGCGTGGGCTGGGGTGAGGCCAATGGCGGTCGTCGCCGCTCCCGCCCCAACGAATGCGGTCGAGCGCAGAAAATTGCGTCGCGTCAGGCGGTCCATGGGCGTTGGCATTGCTGTTTCCTCCTTGAATTTGGCGTCGCGAATTTTTTGACGGCAGTCGAGCCAGCGCGGGTGAGAAGGCGCTAAATTCACCCGGCGCTGAACCGCTTCGCCGATCGCGTTTAATTAAAGCCAGGTTACTATTATCCCGTCGGCGGGGGCTGTCAAGCAACGCCTTACCCAACCTCGAAAGCGCCGGTTCGGTCAGAAACGGCCGCCGACCAGTGCAGTGATTTGCAGCGGGACAAACGCGGCAGCGCTCTGCCGGTCGGTCGGCTGATCATATGACTGCGCGCTCAGAAATTGCACCAGACGGCGACCGCGGCGCCATGTTCGGTGTTGGTCCTGACCGTCCATACGGTCGAGAACAGGCCGACCTGCAGCGACCATTTGTCGTTGAGCGCGTAGACGACGCTCGCTTCGGCCACCGATTGGCGCCACGCCGGGAACGTCCGATTGTTCGTCGACATCGACACGGTGGTGAAGTCCTGCAGCATCAGCATGATCTTGGGCGTGAACTTGAACCCGACCGTCAGGTCTCCATGCCATTCGTCTGGCGGGCCCTCGGTGCGCAAGCGATAGGCGATCTCGGCGTCCAGGAAGCCGGGAACGGAGCCGATGCCGGGAAACCAACCGAGGCCGGGGATTGAAGCCAGCGTGAAATTGCGGCCCGCGTTGAGGCGTGCTTCGCCGGCCCACCCGGTGTTCCCCTCCTGAGCCGGCGCGTGCGAATCATGCGCTCCCGGAATGAACGCGGTCGCCTCGCCCGAGAACACCCACTCGCCAGTCGACCAGAGCTTCTGCCTTAAGCCCAAGCCTGAATAATCGAGGCCGTTATAGGTGTTCGGCGTGGGCTCGCCGATCGCATAATGTTCGAAGGCCGTCTCGCCAAAAGCGGTGAGCGAGTTGGTCAGGCCGTATTGAACATAGGTCTGCGCGTCGAAGCGGCTTTGGCTTGCCGGGGGATTGCCGCCCCAAGGCGGCCCGAATCCAGTCCAGCCGTAAAGGGTTTCGATGAGCTGGCCGGTTCCTTGCGGCATGGTCCAGGCGCCGCCAAAGGCGGTCGCCGGCGCGCCGGCGATGAACGCAAGCGCGGCTGCGGCAGCCCACCAACGGCTCGGGCCGGCGCGGGTCAAGACTATGCCCCCCAACGCGAACTACGCAGTCCTGCAAGGACTCGAAACAACAACAGAAAAGAAGCGGCAACTTTTCCGTTCCGTCAAGGTAAATCAGCAGCGTAAGCGCGAAAAACATAATACACGCAACGGGTTGCGAGTGATCTGCGCCCATGGACAACTCGACTGCGGGACCCGCGACAGACCTGTTTAAGGAAATCGGTCCGGATCGATTGGACCGCGGTTGGGGGCTTCGTCCATGCTCGCGCCTGAGCGCTCCCTCTGATACAAAGCCGCGTGGTCAATTCGCGCCTTGCCTCGCGCGGGTCGTTGTTCGCCCCCGATGATGCGCCTCCTGTCGAATGGGTCGTCACCCCCGGACTGACGCCATACGCCGACGCCCTGGCGGAGATGGAGTCGCGCGCCGACGCGATCGCGCGCGGAGACGCGCCCGAACGCGTCTGGCTCATCGAGCATCCGCCGCTCTACACCGCCGGCACCAGCGCGAAGGAGAGCGACCTCGTCGAAGCCCGTTTTCCGGTCCATCGCGCCGGACGCGGCGGCCAATTCACCTACCACGGACCCGGGCAGCGGGTCGCTTACGTCATGCTCGACCTCAAGCGCCGTCGGCCCGACGTGCGAGCCTATGTGGCCTCGCTCGAACATTGGCTGATCGAGGCGCTGAAGGCGTTCGACGTCGTCGCCGACACGCGCGAGAGGCGGGTCGGCGTATGGGTGGCGCGGCCCGACAAGCCGGCGTCGCCGTTGGGCGAACCGGCCGAGGACAAGATCGCCGCCATCGGCGTGCGCGTGCGACGCTGGGTGACGCTGCACGGCGTCGCGCTCAACGTCGATCCCGACCTCACCCATTTTTCCGGCATCGTCCCGTGCGGCATCGCCGAAGCGCACTATGGCGTCACCAGTCTCGCCGACCTCGGCCGCCCCACGACGATGGCGCAAGCGGACGCGGCGCTGCGGGCGGCGTTCGAAACCGTGTTTGGCCCGACCCGATCCGGCTAGCGAAGGCCGCGCCTCCGGTTGCCCGACCGACCGGCCGAAACTATAGGCCTGACATGGGTCTTCCAATCTGGGCTTCCGGAGAGAAGCCGGCGAGCGTTCTGGGCGCGCCTCTACGCGCGACGACGCCTGCTCGGCGCCCTCGCTGCGCCCTTCGCTCCTGCGCATTACGCGCTGATCGGCGAGAGGCTCGGCTATCGTCCGAACGCCTTCTTCGATCCGAGCATTTCCGCGCCCCGCGAACATCGCGCAAGACGCGAACCGACGGCTTGCTCGAAGCTCTACCTTGCCCGTCCCGAACCCGAACGCGCCCTCCCCTTCCGCCGAATTCGACCACGGCTGGTACGTGTCGCAGAATCCGGATTGGGCAGAGAGCCATCCCCATCCGTTCTTGCACTTTCTCGAGCGCGGACTGCGGGCCGGCAGGCGTCCGCGGGCGGATATCGATGTTGAATTCGTCCGCGACATCACGCGCGGCGTGAAACCTCGATCGCTTGAAGAAGCATCCTTCCGAGTCTTCGACCGCACGCTCAGCGAGGGTGAGATGGGGCCGCCGCTCAATCGGCAGGAATTGCGAGCGCGCCAGGATCGCTTCTATGCCGATGGCCAACTGCGCGTCGAACGCGAAGCGGGCCATTCGGACCGCAACGTCCTTGTCTTCGTCCAATGCGGAAAAGGGTTTGACGCAGCCTACCTTGAAGAGCCGCGCACCTATGACGTTCTCCTCAACTACTACCACGAGAGCGACGTCCATCCGAAGGCCGACATTGCGGTTGTTCAGGCGGGAACCAAAACAACCTCCATTCGTCGTCTCCTGGAGCTGAGGCCGGATCTGCTCTTGCGCTACCAGGCGGTCCTGTTTCTCGACGACGACGTCGAAATCGACGCTGAAGGGATCGAAGCTCTATTCCGCGCAATGACAGCGGAAAAACTCGATCTTGCGCAGCCGGCGCTCACCGCGGATTCGGCGACCGCCTATGCGTTCCTGAAAAAACCTTCGGTCAACGCCGGCGTGACGCGGCTGTCGTCGGTCGAGATCATGGCGCCAGCGCTGACGCGCCGCGCGCTCAAATGCGCGCAATGGGCGTTCGCAGAATCGGTCAGCGGCTGGGGCACGGACCTGCTTCTCGGTCCGGCGGTGCGCTCCGCATTTGGACCGAACAGCGTCGGGGTCATCGGCTCGGTCTCCGTCCGGCATACAGCGCCAGTCGACCTCCGCGCCGGCGCGTTTTATGCCTTTCTGCGGCGCTACGGCGTCGACCCTGGGCACGAGGCCAACCGGATCGCGGTCGACTTCGGCGTCGAACGCTTTTTGCGGCCGCTCGGCCCAAGCGAAGCCGGAGAAACTTGCCGAGCGCCCTGACCGACCCGAAGTCATCCACTTGACAAGAGAGGCCTATCCTCGATCTTGGCGGCTCCAAGAGCGACAAGAACGACATGCGAAAAGCGCACGAGGCCAGACTTTACGCATTGACCAC
>CAVPEE010000012.1:0-43216 GCA_963702825.1 uncultured Alphaproteobacteria bacterium | reverse complement strand
ACCTTCGCCGTTTTCACCTATGTCGCGCCGCTCCACTTGGAAGACACGGGGATCTCGGTTGGCGCGCTTCCGCTTATGCTGTTGTTGTTCGGCGTGGGCGGCGCGGCGGGCATGGTGATCGGCGGACGGCTCGGCGATTGGAAACCCGTGGAATCGGTCGCCGCACTCTCGCTTGCCTATGCTGTCTTCTATCTCGTCTTGATGGCGGTCATCGACAGCGCCGCGCTCGTCGGCGCGGCCATGATCCTCTGGGGCTTTCTGTTCCTCGCGCCGTGCGTCCCATTGCAGACGCGGGTGGTGAGGAAAGCGATCGACGGCCCGAACCTCGCTTCGACGCTGAACCAGTCCGCCTTCAACGTCGGCAACGCGCTCGGACCAACGCTCGGCGCCGCCGCCCTCGCGCTCGGATTCGACTATCGCGCGTTGCCCTGGATCGGGAGCGCCCTCGCGCTCCTCTGCGCCGCGACCGCCCTTTTTTCGCGTGCTCTCGAGAACGGCGAACCGGTTCCGGTCTCCGATGGACATCCCAGCGCGCCCCGCTGACGGAACTGCGCGCCGATCTGGCACCCAAAGCATCGACGCGCCTCGATTTTGAGCGCCCCGCCGCGTTCACATTTCGGTGCGCCCGATGTATGAATTGTGACGGACGCGCTGGCCAAGGTCATGAAGCGCGCGAAGCATGGGAGTGGGCTGATGGCACGGAAATTCGTGAAGGCGCTTGGTTTCGGCGCAGCTCTCGCAGCAGGTCTTGCGCTCGCGCCAACAGCTTTCGCCAAGGACTGGAAGACCGTCGTCATTGGCATGGAGGGGGCCTACGAGCCTTGGAACCTGACCGATTCGAGCGGCAAGATCGTCGGCTTCGAGGTCGACCTCGCCAACGACCTCTGCAAGCGCGCGGGCCTCGAATGCAAGGTCATCGCCCAGGACTGGGACGGCATGATCCCGGGGCTCAAGGCCGGCAAGTTCGACGTCATCATGGACGGCATGTCGATCACGGATGAGCGCAAGAAGGAGATCGACTTCTCGAAGCCCTACGCGGCTTCGCCCGGCTCCTTCCTCGCGCCGAAGGACAGCCCGCTCGCCAAGGCGCCCGCCGCGGGCACGCTCGTCAATCTCGATAAGGACGCCGCCGCCGGCGATGCCGCAATCAAGGGCGTGCAGGCGGCGCTGAAGGGCAAGACGCTCGGCGTGCAGGTTTCGACGACCCACGCCAATTTCGCCAGCCAATATCTCAAGGACGTCGCGACGGTAAAAGAATATAAGACCACCGACGATCGCGACCTCGACCTCAAGTCGGGCCGGATCGACGCGTCGCTCGACGACCTTCCGACCAACATGGCGACTGCGTCAAAGCCAGACGCTTCAGAGCTCGCTGTGGTCGGGCCGAAATTGATCGGCGGCGTGTTCGGAACCGGCGAGGGCATGGGCATCCGCAAGAGCGACGCGGATCTGACCGCCAAGTTCGACACGGCGCTTACGGCAGCGATCGCTGACGGGACCGTCAAGAAGCTTTCGGAGCAGTGGTTCAAGATCGACATGACGCCCCAATAAGGGCTTTGAGCGCGCTCTCATGTTGAAAGAGCGCGCTCCCTAAAGGGGCGCCGGGGTGGGCGATCTGGCGATCTTCGGCTTCGGTCAGGGCGGCTGGGGCCTGGCGCTCCTTGAAGGCGCCGCGGTGACGCTTCTCGTCTCTGCGTGCGGCCTCCTCATCGGCGCCGCAATTGGCGGGCTCATCGCCTGGGCGCGGCTTTCTGGAAGGCTGCTTGCAGGCGGCTTGGGGCAAGCCTACGCCGCTCTGTTCCGGGGTTTGCCAGAACTGCTCATCGTCTATTTCGTTTATTTCGGCACTTCGACGCTTCTGACCGAAACGGCCCACGCGCTCGGTCACGAGGGCTTCGTCGGGGTGCCGTCCTTTGCGGCTGGGGCGCTCGCCGTCGGCGTCATCTCGGGCGCCTATCAGGCGGAAGTGTTTCGCGCCGCTTATCTCGCCATTTCGCGCGGCGAGCTCGAGGCCGCGGTCAGCGTCGGCATGAATCGGGCGCTGTTGTTTCGCCGCATCATCATGGCCCAGGTCCTTCGCTTCGCATTGCCCGGACTCGGCAATCTCTGGCAGGTCGCGCTCAAGGATTCATCTCTGATCTCGGTCACCGGCCTGACCGAGCTCATGCGGATAAGCCAGGTCGGCGCCGGCTCGACCCATCGGCCCTTCGCCTTCTACCTTGGCGGCGCCGCGCTTTATCTCGTGATGACAATCGCGACGACCCGATTTTTCGACGTCGCGGAGGCGCGCGCGACCCGCGGCATGCGGCGAGCGATGGGTTAAGGCGGCGATGGACTTCGATTTCATCACGAAGACCTTCGTCCGCCTTCTCGCCGCGCTGCCTCTTACGCTTTCCGTCTGGTTCCTGTCCGTCGTCCTCGGCGGGTTCATCGCCGCAGGCGTGACCTGGATGAGGGTGAGCGGCGTGAAGCCGTTCGAACTTTTCGCGCGCGCCTATGTCATGGTCTTTCGCGGCACGCCGCTTCTGATCCAACTCTTCGTCGTCTACTACGGTCTCGCTTCGCTGCCTGCGGTGCGCGCGAGCCCCATCTGGCCGTTCCTGCGGGATGCGTTCACTTGCGCCGTCCTGTCGCTCGCGCTCTGCACCGCGGGCTATCAGGCGGAGATCTTTCGCGGCGCGCTTCTGGCCGTGCCCCATGGTCAGGTCGAGGCGGCGCGCGCCTGCGGCATGTCCAGGTTGCTCATGTTTCGCCGGATGATCTTTCCGATCGCGCTGAGGCACGCGCTTCCGGCCTATTCGACCGAGATGATTTCGATGGTGAAGTCGACGGCGCTCGTCTCGCTCATCACTTTATGGGACGTGATGAGCATTGCCTTGAAGATCCGCAACGACACGCTGGTCACTTATCTTCCGCTCATCCTTGCCGGCGCGATCTATTTCGTCGTCAACTATATCATCGGCGCCGGCTTTCTTGCGCTCGAGCGGCGCCTGTCGCCGCATCTCAGGCCGAGGCCAAGCTGAAGGACGCGCGTATGCCCACCGCGACGCCAGCGCTCACGGTCGACAAGATGCACAAGAGCTTCGGCCAGCTCGAAGTGCTGCGGGGCGTGTCGCTGACCGCAAACGACGGCGATGTGATCTCGATCCTCGGCTCGTCGGGCTCCGGCAAGAGCACGTTTCTCCGCTGCATCAATCTGCTTGAGACCCCGGACGAAGGCGTGGTGACGGTCGCGGGCGAGACCATCAAGATGCGCCGCCGTGGCGACGGGCGAGCCGAGCCTGCGGACCGGCGCCAGGTCGACCGCATCCGCTCCGAACTCGGCATGGTGTTCCAGAGCTTCAACCTGTGGTCGCATCTGACGGTGCTGGAGAACCTCATCGAGGCGCCGGTGCATGTGCAGAAGCGGCCGCGGGCGGAATGCATCGAGGAAGCGCGCGCGTTGCTCGCCAAAGTGGGCATGTCCGAGCGGGAGAATTACTATCCCGCGCATCTCTCCGGCGGACAACAGCAGCGCGCGGCGATCGCTCGCGCGCTCGCGATGCGGCCGAAGGTGATGCTGTTCGACGAGCCGACCTCGGCGCTCGATCCGGAGCTCGTGGGCGAAGTGCTCCGCGTGATGCGCGCGCTCGCCGAGGAGGGGCGGACGATGCTGGTCGTCACCCACGAGATGAGCTTTGCGCGCGACGTCTCGACCCGGGTGATGTTCTTGCATCAGGGGTTGGTGGAGGCGGAAGGACCGCCGCGCGAGCTTTTCTCGGCCTCGACCTCCGATCGGTTCCGCCAGTTCATCTCGAAGGAGCGCGGGTAGGGGGCGATGCCGCAATCAAGGGCGTGCAGGCGGCGCTGAAGGGCAAGACGCTCGGCGTGCAGGTTTCGACGACCCACGCCAATTTCGCCAGCCAATATCTCAAGGACGTCGCGACGGTAAAAGAATACAAGACCACCGACGATCGCGACCTCGACCTCAAGTCGGGCCGCATCGACGCGTCGCTCGACGACCTTCCGACCAACATGGCGACTGCGTCAAAGCCAGACGCTTCAGAGCTCGCTGTGGTCGGGCCGAAATTGATCGGCGGCGTGTTCGGAACCGGCGAGGGCATGGGCATCCGCAAGAGCGACGCGGATCTGACCGCCAAGTTCGACACGGCGCTTACGGCAGCGATCGCTGACGGGACCGTCAAGAAGCTTTCGGAGCAGTGGTTCAAGATCGACATGACGCCCCAATAAGGGCTTTGAGCGCGCTCTCATGTTGAAAGAGCGCGCTCCCTAAAGGGGCGCCGGGGTGGGCGATCTCGCGATCTTCGGCTTCGGTCAGGGCGGCTGGGGCCTGGCGCTCCTTGAAGGCGCCGCGGTGACGCTTCTCGTCTCTGCGTGCGGCCTCCTCATCGGCGCCGCAATCGGCGGGCTCATCGCCTGGGCGCGGCTTTCTGGAAGGCTGCTTGCAGGCGGCTTGGGGCAAGCCTACGCCGCTCTGTTTCGGGGCTTGCCGGAACTGCTCATCGTCTATTTCGTTTATTTCGGCACTTCGACGCTTCTGACCGAAACGGCCCACGCGCTCGGTCACGAGGGCTTCGTCGGGGTGCCGTCCTTTGCGGCTGGGGCGCTCGCCGTCGGCGTCATCTCGGGCGCCTATCAGGCGGAAGTGTTTCGCGCCGCTTATCTCGCCATTTCGCGCGGCGAGCTCGAGGCCGCGGTCAGCGTCGGCATGAATCGGGCGCTGTTGTTTCGCCGCATCATCATGGCCCAGGTCCTTCGCTTCGCTCTGCCCGGGCTTGGCAATCTCTGGCAGGTCGCGCTCAAGGATTCATCGCTGATCTCGGTCACCGGCCTGACCGAGCTCATGCGGATAAGCCAGGTCGGCGCCGGCTCGACCCATCGGCCCTTCGCCTTCTACCTTGGCGGCGCCGCGCTTTATCTCGTGATGACAATCGCGACGACCCGATTTTTCGACGTCGCGGAGGCGCGCGCGACCCGCGGCATGCGGCGAGCGATGGGTTAAGGCGGCGATGGACTTCGATTTCATCACGAAGACCTTCGTCCGCCTTCTCGCCGCGCTGCCTCTTACGCTTTCCGTCTGGTTCCTGTCCGTCGTCCTCGGCGGGTTCATCGCCGCAGGCGTGACCTGGATGAGGGTGAGCGGCGTGAAGCCGTTCGAACTTTTCGCGCGCGCCTATGTCATGGTCTTTCGCGGCACGCCGCTCCTGATCCAACTCTTCGTCGTCTACTACGGTCTCGCTTCGCTGCCTGCGGTGCGCGCGAGCCTCATCTGGCCGTTCCTGCGCGATGCGTTCACTTGCGCCGTCCTGTCGCTCGCGCTCTGCACCGCGGGCTATCAGGCGGAGATCTTTCGCGGCGCGCTTCTGGCCGTGCCCCATGGTCAGGTCGAGGCGGCGCGCGCCTGCGGCATGTCCAGGTTCCTCATGTTTCGCCGGATGATCTTTCCGATCGCGCTGAGGCACGCGCTTCCGGCCTATTCGACCGAGATGATTTCGATGGTGAAGTCGACGGCGCTCGTCTCGCTCATCACTTTATGGGACGTGATGAGCATTGCTTTGAAGATCCGCAACGACACGCTGGTCACTTATCTGCCGCTCATCCTTGCCGGCGCGATCTATTTCGTCGTCAACTACATCATCGGCGCCGGCTTCCTTGCGCTCGAGCGGCGCCTGTCGCCGCATCTCAGGCCCCGGCCAAGCTGAAGGACGCGCGTATGCCCACCGCGACGCCAGCGCTCACGGTCGACAAGATGCACAAGAGCTTCGGCCAGCTCGAAGTGCTGCGGGGCGTATCGCTGACCGCCAACGACGGCGATGTGATCTCGATCCTCGGCTCGTCGGGCTCCGGCAAGAGCACGTTTCTCCGCTGCATCAATCTGCTTGAGACCCCAGACGAAGGCGTGGTGACGGTCGCGGGCGAGACCATCAAGATGCGCCGCCGTGGCGACGGGCGAGCCGAGCCTGCGGACAGGCGCCAGGTCGACCGCATCCGCTCTGAACTCGGCATGGTGTTCCAGAGCTTCAACCTGTGGTCGCATCTGACGGTGCTGGAGAACCTCATCGAGGCGCCGGTGCATGTGCAGAAGCGGCCGCGGGCGGAATGCATCGAGGAAGCGCGCGCGCTGCTGGCGAAAGTGGGCATGTCCGAGCGGGAGAATTACTATCCCGCGCATCTCTCCGGAGGTCAGCAGCAGCGCGCGGCGATCGCACGCGCGCTCGCGATGCGGCCGAAGGTGATGCTGTTCGACGAGCCGACCTCGGCGCTCGATCCGGAGCTCGTGGGCGAAGTGCTCCGCGTGATGCGCGCGCTCGCCGAGGAGGGGCGGACGATGCTGGTCGTCACCCACGAGATGAGCTTTGCGCGCGACGTCTCGACCCGGGTGATGTTCCTGCATCAGGGGCTGGTCGAGGCGGAGGGGCCGCCGCGCGAGCTTTTCTCGGCCTCGACCTCCGACCGGTTCCGCCAGTTCATCTCCAAGGAGCGCGGGTAGGGGCGATGCCTCGCCTGACAAGGTCGGCGCTTCGATCAAAGCGGCGGCGTAAGCGCGGCCGTCGTAAGTCCGCTCGAGACTGCGCGCCGCGTCCGATCCGATGGCGGGTCCGGCGGCCTCCGGCGCAGCGTCGATCATCCCTGATTGTCGCCCCGGGGTCACAAGACGGCTCTTCTCGTTGCCGGCGATGACCGACGCCTTCCGGCGTCGCCGGAGTAGCGAGTCCGTGTAAGTTGGCTCGATCCCCGCCGCGAGATCCCTGTGGTGCTTCGCCGCCGCCGCGCGAGTATGCCGTGACCTCGTCAGGCATCATAATCCAGTCCGGCTCCGAGTCAGGAGCGTTGCCGATGAGCAGCGCTGGACGGTGCAGCCGTTCGAGTCCTCGTTGAGCGCCTGATTGAACACGCCGGCGAGACGTCGAGATCCAGGATTGGTGACCAACACGGGCCACCGAACCTGACGGAAGCAAATCCGGGCCAAGCTCGGTACGCCGGTTCGCGATCTTACCCGAGAGCGCCTCCGGGAACGGCGCCGGGTTCGGATTCGGCCCACGACCAAGCTGGGGCCACAGGGTTCCGACGGGAACGGACAATTCGAAGTTGAACCAGGCCCAATGCATTCTCGCAACGCAGTTTGGAATGGGAGTCCTGGCCCTTATATTCATTATAAACATCTATAGACAGTTATATAGGTCACATGAAAACAACATCGCGCACTCCTGCATAAATCACAGCTTTTTGCAAGCGTAATTGTGCCTATGCCGTCAGAGTCACACTACGGCGCTTGCTCGGGGTCACAGCGCGCTAGGTGGCGTTGGTCGTTAAATCCGCGATTATCGTCGGGCTCGGAGAGGAAACCGCCGCCATGCCTCGCCTGTTTACCGGCCTCGAACTGCCGGAGGCTGTCGTTGGTCAGCTCGCGCTCGCCCGCGGAGGGGTCGTCGGCGCGCGCTGGCTCGAGCCCGAGGACTACCACATCACCCTTAGGTTCATCGGCGATATCGACGCGGGCGCCGCACGCGACATCGACGAGACGCTAAGCGACATCCGCCGGCCGAAGGCGCTCGTTCGCTTTGAGGAACTGAGCTGGTTTGGCGGCGACAAGCCGCGCGCGATCGTGGCCAAGGTGAAGGCGGACCCGGCGCTGATGGATCTGCAGGCCGAACAGGAGCGACGCCTGAGGCGCATCGGAATTGAACCCGAGACGCGCAAATATACGCCGCACGTGACGCTGGCGCGGCTGCGCGGCGCGAGCCAAACGGCGGTCGCCAGCTATCTCGCCTTGCGCGGCGCGCTGATCGCGGACTCGTTCAATGCAGAGCGTTTCGTCCTCTATTCGGCCCGCGAGGGGTCGGGAGGCGGACCCTATGTCGTTGAGGCGGCCTACCCGCTGGGCTAAGGGTGGGCGCATCGGCTGCCGGGGTTGCACATGGCCCGGACGTCGCGCTATCGCGACGCGTCGCATTTTCACGGGCTCGAGGCGCTCTGAGTCGAATGGGTGTAAGGTCAACGCTTGGGACCTCGCGAGCCGCGGCCAAAAGCCCGTCGGTCAGCTGGCCGGCGCTTTTTCAGGATCGCTCCTGGCGCCGCAGCCTTGGCGCCGCGCGACCGTCATCGGGAATGCTGCGCCGCTATCGTCGTTTTTTTGCGGTTGCTGCTTTCCTCGTGTTGGCGACGCCGCTGGTGGCCGGGCTGGTCTATCCGGACGGCGCCGCGTCGATCCTCATGGAGGGGCGCACGCCCGCGCCGGCGCCGAGAGCGCCTGTCGACAGCGCCGACTGGTTCAGGTTTCCGAAGCAGACCGACGCCTATCTGCAAGACCATATCGGCCTTCGTCAGGCTTTGCTGCGCGCCCATCGGGAACTCTCCAAGCCGCTGTTCGGCAGCTACAAGGTCCTGATGGGCCGCGGCGGCCGTATGTTCTATCTGGGCAACGAGATGGTTCTCCAGAGCGCTGGGCTCATTATGCGCGACCAGGCGGTGGCTCAAACGACCGATTTGCTCGCGCGAATGAACGACGAGCTTCGAGCCCGCGGCATCCGTTTTCTGGTCGCGCCCCCGCCGAACGCCTCGAGCGTTTATGCGGACGACCTGCCGGTTCGAGCGCAAAATGCAGGCCGGCCGACCGAATATGATTTGCTTCTGGCGAACCTCGCCGCGAAAGGGCGTGCCGGCTATCGATTTGCGCCCCGCAGTCAAGGCGGCTCGCGCTGGCGGTTCGGTTTTTTATATGCACGATACGCATTGGACATTCCGCGGCGCGCTAGCGGCGTTTAACGCAATTGTCGAAGCTGATTCCCATCCCGATTGGCGACTCGACCCAAATTCGGTCTTAGGTCCGCCGGCCGTGCGGAAGGGAGGCGACATGGCGAGAGCCCTCGGTCTCTCCGATAAGATTTCGGAATATACTGAGAGCTTGACGCTTCCCTACGGGAGAAGAATCCCGCTTCCTGACGATGATTTCATCGAGACGTTCGATAAACCCGGCCCGAAGATCCTGATTTTCGGCGATTCGCTGACCCTGGACTTTTTTCCTCCAATGCTCTTGCAGCACGTCGGAAGTGTGATTTGGATACACCACGAATATTGTGGCTTTGACTGGCGGGTTATCGACGAACTTCGGCCTGATGAAGTTTGGTGGATGCCCGGCGAACGGATTCTTCTCTGCCAGCACTCGCCCATTGGATTTCCCGAAGCCAAGAAGGGGGACGGGGAAGACAAAGCGCCGGGGGGTCTCGTTCGGCCGGCGGATGCGTTGGAAGATCGGGCGACCGTTCGACAATGAAATCCCGGCCAAAACGGCGTCCTGCTCATCGACAAAAGCGTCTCAGGCTGGCGACTCCTTCTCGCCAGAGAAATTTCGCGGAAGGCGAGGGAGGGGACGCGGTGAACTGAGAACTGATGCTCCTGCGCCATCGTCGGATTTTCGCCCTCCTTGCTTTTTGTCTGCTCGCCGCGCCGCTCGTGGTCGGCCTCGTCGCGCCTGACAGTCCCGCGAGCGTGTTCAGGGAAGGTCGCTCCCCGCGCCGGCGCCACGGCTGCCCACAACCGGGGCGAGCTGGCTCGCGCTGCCGGCGGCGGTCGACGCCTACCTCAGGGACCATTTCGGCTTGCGAGGGAAGCTGATCACGGCGCATCGGGAACTGACCAAGCCGCTCTTTACCGATGGCAACGGGATGGTGGTGACGGGCGCCAGCGGGCGCAAGTATGCTGTGACTGCTATGGCCGACGATATGCTCGCGCAAAGCGCGGGCCGCGCGTTTCATCCTAGAAAGGTGGCCGAGGTCGTTAACATGATCGCAGCGATGAACGACGCACTGGCGCAGCGCGGCGTCAAGTTTCTGGTTGCGTTGCCGCCGAATTCCTCGACCATTTACCAAGACGATCTTCCGGGCTGGGCGCGAAATCCCGGCAAGGCGACCGAGTATGATCTCCTGTTGAAGGAGTTGGCGGCTCGGGGTGTCAAGACAGTCGATCTGCGTCCCGCTGTGAAAGAGGCTCGGGCCTCCGGGCCAACCTATCTGTTCAATGACTTGCATTGGAACGTCAGAGGCGCAGTCGCCGGCTTTAACGCTTTGGTCGACGCAGACGGTCATCCGGACTGGGAAATCGATCCTCCCTCCGCCATCGGTCCCATGGTGGAAGAGAAGGGGGGCGACGTTGCGACGCTAGAGGGTATAGCGGACAAGGTCGTGGAAATGGCCCCGTCCTTCGTATTGAAGCCCGTTGGCCGCTACGAGCCACTGTCGCACAGCCTCGAGGGTCGCATCGAAGGCGCGCTACAGATGGAGGACTACGCGATTGTGTCGGACAGGTCCGGTCCAACGATCATGGTGATCGGGGACTCGTTCACATTCGAATATTTTCCACAATTCCTTTCGCAGCACGTAGGGCAGGCCGTATGGTTTCACCATAATTATTGTGGTTTTGACTGGGCTTCGATCGACAAGGTCCGGCCAGACGAGGTTTGGTGGACGCCAGTGGAGCGGTTGATCGTTTGCCGTCCGGGACAGAAACTAAAGAATTTCCCTGAGGGCGAGGCCAGGGGGAGCGCGGCGAATGAGAACTGATGCCGTTGCGAATGAGCAGTTCTTCATCTGCGGTTCAGGCGCCGAGGGGGCCAGTTAACCCAGTGATCGTGGAGCAAGAGACGGCCGAGGCTCGCATTCGCAGTCTGCTCGTGCTGGGCGGCGCGCGCTCGGGAAAAAGCGCCTATGCGCAGGGGCTAGCCGAGGCCCACGGTCCCGATCGGCTGTATCTGGCGACCGCGGCGGCGGGAGATGAGGAAATGGCGGCGCGGATCGCCCGCCACCAGGCAGACCGGGGCCAGGGCTGGGCGACCCTCGAGGAGCCGATCGAAATCGCCGCGGCCCTCGCGACGCACGCGCAGCCAAGCAGGGTGGTGGTTGTCGATTGCCTGACGCTCTGGCTCAGCAACCTCATGCTGGCCGGCCGCGACCCGGGTCCCGCGCTTAACGCTCTCGCCGACGCCATTGGCGGCCTCGCCGGCCCGGTGATCCTCGTATCCAACGAAGTGGGAATGGGCATTGTGCCGGATCACCAACTCGGCCGCGAGTTTCGCGACTGGCAGGGACGGGCGAACCGGGAAATCGGCGCCGCCTGCGACGCCGTGATCTTCGTCGCCGCCGGGTTCCCGCTGCAGTTGAAGCCGGCTGCAACCCGGAACGTGCAATTGATCTGAGGGCGCATTTTCTTCAACAAAGCCTCTGGCGACTCGGGGCTGGCCTGGACTAGGATTCGCCAGCGGCGGCTGGGGCTTGTTGGCTGCGTGGGCATAGGCCTTCGCCTCGACACGTCCGCTGGGGACTTGGCGGGATGTTGCGTCTTTTCCAACGCCGGGCGCCTGAGCAGGCGGCGCATTTCGATATCGCGCATGACGGCGAGACTTATCGCGTCGCGCTGAAACGCATCGCGACGTCGCGCCGTTTCACGCTAAGGGTTCGCACCGCGTCGCGCGACGTGGTGCTGACGATGCCGACGCGCTCATCGCTCAAGGCGGCGCGCGAATTCGCCGAACGTCACGCGGCATGGATCGGCACGCGGCTCGCGCGCCTGCCGGCCCCGGTCGCGTTCGAACCGCGCGCAATCATGCCGTTTCGCGGCGTCGATCATCGCATCGTGCATCGGCCAGGCGAACGCGGCGGGGTCTGGCTCGAGTCAAGCGAGCGCGGACCGCTCATCTGCGTTTCCGGCGAGCGGCCGCACGTGGCGCGCCGCGTCACCGATTTCCTCAAGCGCGAGGCGCGCAAGGATCTCGAGGCTGCGGTCGTCAGGCATTCGAAGCAGCTTGGCGTCAAGCCGCGCCGCATGGTGCTGCGCGATACGGTGAGCCGCTGGGGGTCGTGCTCGTCGACCGGCGGGCTCAATTTCTCCTGGCGCCTGATTCTCGCGCCGCCCTTCGTGCTCGATTACCTCGCCGCGCACGAGGTGGCGCATATCGTGCACATGAATCATTCGGCCCTATTCTGGAAGCTTGCGCGCCGTCTGCACCCAGGAACCGACCGGGCGGAAATGTGGCTCAAGGTTCACGGCGCGAGCCTGCATCGCTTCGGCGCGACGTGGGAGTGATTCCCCTCCGCTGGTCACATCATCCTTTCCAGCGCGTCGAACATCAGTTGCAAATCCTGCGGACGCGACAGACGGTGATCGCCGTCCTTCACCAGCGTCAGCGTCGCCGGGTCGCCGCCAAAGCGCTGCATCAGCGCCAGCGCATGCGAAAACGGCACGTCTTCATCCCGCATGCCTTGCAGCACCGCGGTTGGCGCGCCGGTGCGAATCATGCCGCCGAGCAGAAGGTGCTTGCGCCCGTCCTCGATCAGATCCCGGGTGAAGCAATCGGGTTCGCTCGAATAGGCGGAGGGCCTGCGCCATACGCCTTCATCCATGATCGCGCGCCGCGCCTCGTCCGGCGCCTTGGCCCAGATGAGCGCTTCGGTGAAGTCGACCGCCGGCGCGATGAGAATGAGGCCTTTCACGCGCTCGGCCTCCCCCGCCTTGCTCAGCGCGCGGACGGCGAGCAGCGAAAGGTAACCACCCATCGAGGAGCCCACTAGAATCTGCGGGCCCTCGCTCTGCGCCCGAACGAGCGCCAGCGTTTCCTCGAGCCAGCGGGAGACGGTCCCATCCTCGAGCCGCCCGTCGGAGCGCCCATGGCCGGAATAGTCGAACCTGAGCAGGCCGAGACCGCGCCGCTCGGCCTCCGCGTCGAGCGCGCTCGCCTTGGTCGAGTCCATGTCGGAGCGATAACCGCTGAGCCAAACAAGGCCTGGACCTTCGTCGCGAACTGGCGCACGGCGACGAAAGGCGATACGCCGTTGATTCGGGGCGTTTCCGACGATGAAGACCTGCGGCTGTCCGTCCGACACACTAGGCTCGCTTTTGGTGACGCCGCTTGCGCGGGGCGAGGCGGGCTTGGCGGAGCCTTCGCCGCGAGTTCAACCGACCGCCCTACGCACTCTCCTGTTTGAGGCGGATTGCGTTTGGGTCGACGCGGCCAATTGTAGCCGCGCTCCATAGCCCGTCTTCAGACGGGCGTTCTTCTGAACGCCCTTTCGAGCGCGGCTACGCGGTCAATAGGGGGTCCCTAAGGACGCCCGTCTATCGACGGGCTATGGACCGCGTCTACAAAGTCGATTCGACGGAATTGCAATCTGCCCGAAGGCGCGGCGCGCCGTGAGCCTCGATGCGCTCTCTCCGTTCCGGCGCGGGGCGAACGCGCCGCTCGCCGGCCGTACGATCCTCCAGATCGTCCCGCCGCTTGCTGCGGGCGGCGACGAACGCGCGACGCTCGCCGTGACCGCGGCGCTCGCGGAAACCGGCGCGCGGGCGCTGGTGGCGACCGATTCCGGCGGGCTGGCCGGCGAACTGCAGGCGATCGGCGGCCTCTTCGTCCGCTTCCCGGCGGCGACCAAAAACCCGCTCGCGATGGCGCTCAACATGCGACGTCTGCAGCACATCATCGCCTCGGAGCGGGTCGACCTCGTCCACGTGCGCTCGCGTTGGGCCGCCTGGACGGCGGTCAAGGCCTGCCGCAAGGCAAAGCGCCCGCTCGTCACCTCGCTTCCGGGCGACGGCGTCCGCACGCGTCCGCGCTCCAGCTTCGAGACCGCCGTCGCCGAGGGCGACACTGTCATCGCATCGTCCGAATTCGTCGCCGGGCGTGCGGAAAGCCTCTTTCCCACGCCTCCCAAGCGGCTCAGGATCGTCCGTCCGGGAATGGACCTCTCAAAGCTTCAGCCGGAACGGGTGAGCGGGCGCCGCGTGTCCGATGTCCGCTCGAGCTGGGGCGTCGCGGCGCATGAGCGCATCGTTCTGATGCCGGCGCGACTGGCTCCCGGCCGCGGCCAGCAGACGCTCATCGAAGCCGCGGCCCTCATCAAGGGCCAGGGCCTCGACGACGTTCGTTTCGTGCTGGCGGGCGAAGCGGCGAAGCCGGTGTTCGCGCGCGAGCTGGACGCGCTCGCACTCAAGTGCGGCGTCCAGTCCATGTTTATCCGCGTCGCCGCCTCGGCCGATCCGCCAGCGGCGTTCGTCGGCGCGGCAGTCGTGGTCTTTCCCGCCACGGAAGCCGACGGCGTGACGCGCACTTCGATCGAGGCGGCCGCGATGGGGGCGCTCACCATCATCTCCGACGTCGGATCGGCCCGCGAAATCGTCGCCGCGCCGCCGCACGCGGATGCCGAGGCGCGCACCGGATGGCTCGTTCCGCCCCGCGAGCCGGCCGCGCTTGCCGAGGCGATCCATGCTGCGCTTTCGCTTGGCGCCTCGGCGCGCGAGGCCGTCCGGCGCCGGTCGCGGGCGAAGATCGCCGAAGCCTATTCGCTTGAACGCATGACGCGCGATACGCTCGACGTCTACGCCGAGGCGCTCGCTGGATAGCGGCTCGCCCCGCGTCAGTCGGTGTTTGACTGTATTCCGAAGCGTCTGACTAGTTGACGGCATGTAGTATTCATGCAACCGTAAAGTTGTAAGCGGGTAAGAGAACCTCTTTAAGTCGCATGAACGCGTGATTGACGCAGAGGGCGGGCGTCGCCAGCGGTCAGGCGGCGTCGCCGGTTGGCCTGAAGGGAGGACGCCATGATTTTGATCAAGGGGATAGCGAGTCTCGGCGCGGCGATGCTGATTGGTCTTTCCGCGCCGTCGGCGCAGGCCGGCTATGTCGTGGACCTCACGCAACAGGGAAGCAACGTCGTTGCGAGCGGGAGCGGCGCGATCGACCTGACCGGCCTGTTTTTCCTGGGGTCTATTTCCCTATCCAGCGAACTAGACCCCAACGGTCCGGCTATACTTACCGGGCCGGCGGGAGCGAGCTCAGTCGACGCTTACGGCAACTCTACTGGGCCAGCGAATTTCGGGAGCGGACCCCAGACTTTTGTCGATACGGGTAGCGGAGACTTCGTCGGCATCTTCACCCCGCCTGAAGCCCGCACGACCCTATTCGTGCCACATGGGTACGTCTCCGACAGTTTCCTGTCGGACACCTCGACCTACGATAACCAGACATTCAGCAGCCTCGGCGCGACGCCCGGCACATACAAATGGACGTGGGGGACCGAGCCGAACCAGAACTTCACGCTCGTCATCGGCGCCGCGGTCCCGGAACCCTCGACCTGGGCGATGATGCTGCTCGGCTTCGCGGGACTGGGCTTCATGGGATATCAAAGCGTCGGGCGCCGCGGGACCGCGCGCCACGCTTCGCCTGCGATCGGGCGGAGTGTCGCCCGTTGACCTGAAAGGGAGGACGCCATGGCATTCATCAAGGGAATAGCAAGTCTCGGCGCGGCGATGTTGATTGGTCTCTCCGCGCTGTCGGCGCGGGCCGGATATGTCGTGGACCTCACGCAACAGGGGAGCGACGTCGTCGCGACCGGAAGCGGGCCAATCGACCTGACTGGCCTGACTTTCTTCAGCACTGATAATTTCTCAGGACCCGAAATAACCCCGAACGGGGGGGACGATCCCATTAATATGGATATTCTCACCGGGCCGCGCGGGCAACCCTTCGACATCTATACGGGCTTGACCGGACCAGCGAGTTTCGGGAGCGGAGGCGGCGCTGGCGGCGATAGCGCCAGCGGAGACTTCGTCGGCATGACCGCCAGCACCGATCTTTACGTGCCAGATGGTTACGTCTCCGGCAGTCCCCTGTCGGACACCGCGACCTACGACAGCCAGACATTCAGCAGCTTGGGCGCGACGCCCGGCACATACAAATGGACGTGGGGGACCGGGCCGAACCAGAACTTCACGCTCGTCATCGGAGCCGCTGCGGTCCCGGAACCCTCGACGTGGGCCATGATGCTGCTCGGCTTCGCGGGACTGGGCTTCCTGGGATTGCGAAGCGCCGCGGGCCGGCGGACCGCGAGCGACGCCTAGGCGATCCAGAAGCGCGAGGCCGTGCGTCGTCGATCGCGGGCGAAGATCGCGGAAACCTATTCGCTTGAGCGCATGACGCGCGACACGCTCAGCGTCTACGCCGAGGCGCTGGAGCGCTGACGGGAAACCACGCGTTCTACCTCTAAGACTGGCGCCGACGCTTCGGGCGTCTGCACGTGTTCGGGACGAATGCCGAGACCGATCAATCGCGCCGGGATGCGGCGCAGAATCGGAAAGGCGCCGAACAGCTTCAAGAGGGCGGGCGGCTTCGGCCGCTCCTGGCTTGCCAGAACGCGGCTGATGATCCTCTGCTGGACAGTGAGCTGCAGCCGCTGCGTGAACCGCATCGGCAGAGTGCGGCGATCCTCGATGGCCTGAAGATCCGCGTCCGTCACCTTGCCCGCGCGGAGCGGTCCGGCAAGCCGGTTGGCGGCGGCGACCGCGTCCTGCACCGCCATGTTGATGCCCACCCCGCCGATCGGCGACATCGCATGCGCCGCATCGCCGATACAGATGAGTCCGGGCCGCCACCATTTTCGCAGCCGATCGACCGTGACGCTGAGCAGTTTGACGTCGTCCCAGCTTTTCAGTTCGCCGACGCGGTCGGAAAGAAAGGGCGACATCTCAACAACCTGTCCGCGAAAGGCTTCGATGCCCTCCGACTTCATGCGCTCAATCCCGCCCTTCGGAATGACATAGGCGCATTGCCAGTAATCGCCGCGATCGAACATGACCATCAGCTTGCCGGCTTCGATATGGCCGAACGTGTCCACGCTATCGCCGTCCTTGTGAGACACGCGAAACCACAGCACGTCCATCGGCGCCCCGTAGTCGTCGCTCTTGAGCCCGGCTTTCTCGCGCACCACGGAATGGCGTCCGTCGCAGCCGACGACCAGGTCGGCGCGGATCGTGAGCGCGCCGTTTGGCGTCGTCGTGTTCAAGCCGACAACGCGTCCATTCTCCTCGATCAGGTCCGTCGCCTCAGCCTGCATGCGCAGGTCAAATGTTGTGTAGCGCTTGCCGTGCTCGGCCAGGAAGTTGAGAAGGTCCCATTGCGGCATCAGCGCAACGAATTTGCAGTGCGTTGGCAGATGGCGGAAATCGACCATTTGAACGTGTTCGGCGCCAATCTGCGCGGACAGCGTTTCGACCTTCTGATGCGGCAGCTTCAAGAACTCGTCGATCAGGCCCAGTTCGAACATCAACTCGAGCGTTGAGGGATGAACCGTGTCGCCGCGGAAATCGCGGAAGAAATCAGCGTGCTTCTCCAGCACCACGACTTGAACGCCGGCGCGCGCCAGCAGGAATCCCAGCATCATGCCGGCAGGTCCGCCGCCGGCGATGCAGCATTGCGTCGTGATCGTTGAATTGGCCATCGCTATTCGGCTCCGCCGGGCGCGCGAGCCCGCGCTCACGATCTAAAACGCGAAGATTAAAGCGAAGTTCCGACAGGACCTCGATTTGAAGCGATGTTTGCGGGTCGGTTCGAGCCGCGGGATCCGCGACTCGAACCGGTTTCCGTCAGTTCTTGATGAAGGCGCCGCTCCGTAAATCGCTGAGCGCCTGACGGATCTGGTCTTGCGTGTTCATCACGATCGGCCCGTGCCAGGCGATCGGCTCGCGGAGCGGCCGGCCGGAGACAAGGAGGAAGCGCACCCCCTCTTCGCCTGCCTGGACGACGACTTCGTCGCCCGCGCCGAACACGACCAGCGACCGGTTGCCGACCTTGTCGCGCACCAGGACCTCGTCCCCGTCGATCTCGGCTTCGCGCAGCACCCCGAAAGGTTCGGACGAGTCCGCGAACATGGCCGAGCCCTCGAAAATATAGGCGAACGCTTGCCGGAAATCCTCGACCTTGAGGCGCTTCTTCTTGCCTGCGGGCACGGTCACGTCGAGATAGCGCGGCTCGGCGGCGACGCCGTCGACCGGACCGGACTTGCCCCAGAACTCGCCGCAGATGACGCGCACGCGGGTGCCGTCATCGTCGATCACCTCCGGGATCTCAGTTGCCGGAACGTCCTGGTAGCGCGGCTTGGTCATCTTGAGATGCGCCGGCAAGTTCGCCCACAGCTGGAAACCATGCATGCGTCCCTTGGCGTCGCCGGTCGGCATTTCCTGGTGCAGGATCCCGCTGCCGGCAGTCATCCATTGGACGTCGCCGGAGCCGAGCTTGCCGCGATTGCCGAGGCTGTCGCCGTGGTCGACCTCGCCCGCCAAAACGTAGGTGATGGTCTCGATGCCGCGATGGGGATGCCACGGAAAGCCGGCGAGATAGTCCTCTGGCCGGTCGCCACGGAAATCATCCATCATGAGGAACGGATCGAAATCGGACGTGTCGCCGAAGCCGAAGGCGCGGCGCAGCTTGACGCCCGCCCCCTCCATGGTCGGGACAGACTGGCTGACGCGCTTGACGGGACGAATGGACATTTAGCCCTCCTGATCGAACTGATAGGTTTGGCTTCCGAAATACTGCCGCTCATCCAGTTTTGCGACTGAAGAAGTTCGGCGAATTCCTTAATCGGAAACCGTGTTGGGGCGAAGATAGGTATAGAAATCGAACGCTGCAAGTCTATCGGAAGAAGTGATTGGATCTATCGGTCGGGATGAACGCTTGCCGCCTTAGGTCTTCCGCCGACGCTTGTTGAAGCGGCGGCCCCGGCTGCTGCGGCGCGCTCGAGTGCAGGCTGGATGCCCGCACCAGAAAGCCGATGGGCAAGAAAAGCGGCGACGAACGCGTCGCCCGCGCCGGTGGTGTCGATCGCCTCGATCTTCGGCGCGTTGACACGCCAGCGGCGCGCGCCTTCCGCGGCCTCGGCGCCGGCCGCGCCGCGTTTGACGACGACCAGCGGGTAGTGCGCCGCGAGCCGCACGCATTGGATTTCGCGATCATCAGAGCCAGCGAGAATCGCCGCTTCCTCTTCATTGGGGAACAGGATCGAAGCTCCCTTTGTCCATGCGAGGAATTTGTCCGCGCCCACCTCGCGCAAGAACTCCGCCGAAGCCGGATCGACGCTGACGGGGTTGTTCCGCGCGCGCCGCATGACGTCGAGGACCGCCGCGCGCGGGGAGGGAGCAAAGAATGAATAGCCGGAGAGGTGGATAAGCGCTGCGCCTTCGATCAGCGCGTCAGGGATGTCGCGGGCTTCGAGCGCTTCGTTGGCGCCGCGATCGGTGAGGAAGCTGCGTTCACCGTCCGGGTCGATGAGTGCGATCAACCTCCCGGTCTCATGGGTTCGATCGTCGACGAGATACGACGTGACGCCGATCGCCTCGAACCGCGCCGTCTCGCTTTCGACGTCGGCGGCGCCGACGCGGGCAACGAAGTCGACCTTCACGCCGAACGAGGCCAGCCACGAATCGTTGAGTTGGCCATGTTTGCTGGCTCCGCCAGGCGCACGCACCCGCCCTCACGATCATAAAACGCGGAAATTAAAGCCGGGTTCCGACCCGGCGTCAGATTTGAAGTGATGTTTGCGGGTCGGTTCGAGCCGCGGGATCCGCGACTCGAACCGGTTTTCGTCAGTTCTTGATGAAGGCGCCGCTGCGCAAATCGCTGAGCGCCTGACGGATCTGGTCTTGCGTGTTCATGACGATCGGCCCGTGCCAGGCGATCGGCTCGCGTAAGGGTCGGCCGGAGACGAGAAGGAAGCGCACGCCCTCTTCGCCCGCCTGCACGACGACTTCGTCGCCCGCGCCGAACACGACCAGCGACCGGTTGCCGACCTTGTCGCGCACCAGGACCTCGTCCCCGTCGATCTCGGCTTCGCGCAGCACCCCGAACGGTTCGGACGAGTCCGCGAACATGGCCGAGCCCTCGAAAATATAGGCGAAGGCCTGGCGGAAATCCTCGACCTTGAGGCGCTTCTTCTTGCCCGCCGGCACCGTCACGTCGAGATAGCGCGGCTCGGCGGCGACGCCGTCGACCGGACCGGTCTTGCCCCAGAACTCGCCGCAGATGACGCGCACGCGCGTGCCGTCATCGTCGATCACCTCCGGGATCTCGGTTGCGGGAACGTCCTGGTAGCGCGGCTTGGTCATCTTGAGATGCGCGGGAAGGTTCGCCCACAGCTGGAAGCCGTGCATGCGTCCCTTGGCGTCGCCGGTCGGCATTTCCTGGTGCAGGATGCCGCTGCCGGCGGTCATCCATTGGACGTCGCCTGAGCCGAGCTTGCCGCGATTGCCGAGGCTGTCGCCGTGGTCGACCTCGCCCGCCAGCACGTAGGTGATCGTCTCGATGCCGCGATGGGGATGCCACGGAAAGCCGGCGAGATAATCCTCGGGCCGATCGCCGCGGAAATCATCCATCATGAGGAACGGATCGAAATCGGACGTGTCGCCGAAGCCGAAGGCGCGGCGCAGCTTGACGCCCGCCCCCTCCATGGTCGGAACGGACTGGCTGACGCGCTTGACGGGACGAATGGACATATCTGCCCTCCTGATCGAACTGATAGGTCTTGGCTTCCGAAATACTGCCGCTCATCCAGTGTTGCGACTGAAGAAGTTCGGCGAATTCGTTAATCGGAAACCGTGTTGCGGGCGAAGATAGGTATAGAAATCGAACGCTGCAAGTCTATCGGAAGAAGTGATTGGATCTATCGGTCGGGATGAACGCTTGCCGCCTTAGGTCTTCCGCCGACGCTTGTTGAAGCGGCGGCGCCGGCTGCTGCGGCGCGCTCGAGCGCAGGCTGGATGCCCGCGCCAGAAAGCCGATGGGCAAGAAAAGCGGCGACGAACGCGTCGCCCGCGCCGGTGGTGTCGATCGCCTCGATCTTCGGCGCGTTGACACGCCAGCGGCGCGCGCCTTCCGCGGCCTCGGCGCCGGCCGCGCCGCGCTTGACGACGACCAGCGGGTAGTGCGCCGCGAGCCGCACGCATTGGATTTCGCGATCGTCAGAGCCAGCGAGAATCGCCGCTTCCTCTTCATTGGGGAACAGGATCGAAGCGCCTCTGCGTCCATGCGAGGAATTTGTCCGCGCCCACCTCGCGCAAGAACTCCGCCGAAGCCGGATCGACGCTGACGGGCTTGTCTCCGCGCGCGCCGCATGACGTCGAGGACCGCCGCGCGCGGGGAGGGAGCAAAGAATGAATAGCCGGAGAGGTGGATAAGCGCCGCGCCTTCGATCAGCGCGTCAGGGATGTCGCGGGCTTCGAGCGCTTCGTTGGCGCCGCGATCGGTGAGGAAGCTGCGTTCACCGTCCGGGTCGATGAGTGCGATCAACCTCCCGGTCTCATGGGTTCGATCGCCGACGAGATGCGGCGTGACGCCGATCGCCTTGAACCGCGCCGTCTCGCTTTCGACGTCAGCGGCGCCGACGCGCGCGACGAAATCGACGCCCGCGCCGTAGCGAGGCGAGCCACGCCGCCTGATTGGCCGCCGATCCGCCGGGCTGAACCGTGATCGCTGCGCGTCGGTCCGAGCCGCGCGCCAGCGGCCCTTCGGGACGAACGATGACGTCGGTCATGACGTCGCCGATGACGAGGATGCGCGGAGGCCGGTCATAGCGACATGGCGGCGCGACGGGCGCGCGGGACGCGCTGCGACTCGCCGGGATTTGCGTCAAGCCAGCAATTTCACGAAATTGCGCCTGCGGCCGAAGCGCTCCTTGAGGGTTGCGACATAAGCCGTCTGTTCGGCGGGAGCGCGCAAGCGGCCCATGCGAACGACGAAGCCGGCGGCCTCCTCATAAGCGCGATTGCCGCCCTCGTTCGCGAGTTCATCGACGCGCTCAGCGTAGACGTCCAAAGCCTCGCGCGGATGATCGGCTTCGCTTTCGCGAGCGAGGCTCTCCTTGACCGCCCTTGAGACGCGATGGTTTCGCGTCATCGCCCAGGCCATGTCGAACCGCTTCTCGTGCATGAGGATTTTGACGCCTAGGTCGGCCGGATGGCCGAAGGAGGGCCCGGTCTCGGCCGCCGCCCAGCGCTCAACCACCGCGAGCGCCTGGTCGCGAGCGGCCTCGCCGCTTGCCTCGCGCCAGCGCAGATAGACATTGAAGTCTGGCGCACGCTCGAACGCGCGCTTGAGAACGGCTTCGGCTTCGCCTCGGCGATCCGCCTTCATGAGAAGGTTGGCGGCGAAGAGGACGAGGCGCGCGTCCGAAGGGGCGTCCTCGAACGTCCAGAGCCCCTCCTCAGCCCAGCGCAGCGCCTCTTTCGCGCCCTTATGCCTGAGGCAGAACTCGGCGAGCTCGAGGTATTTCCAAGGCGACGACAGGTCCTTGGCGCGCAGGGCGATGCGCGCCTCGACATCGCCGTCGCGCTCGGCGAAGCGATCGAGAATTCCCGAGAGGCCGTCATAGTCGCCTTCGGCCTTCCGCTGGCCGCGGCCGGTGAGCGGCGGCAGCTTCTCCCACGCTTCGGTCGCAAGCCTGCGGTATTCGGCCAATCCGGCTTCGCCGAGAACGTCAGCGTAAAGCCAGGCCGCGTCATCGAACGTTCCGTAGCCGTCCCCGGTCTCCCGCTCAAAGAGGTCGCGGCGAGCGCCACCGGGTCTGGCCGGGCGCCGCGGGCGGCGCGGATATGGATGTCTCGCGCGCGCTCGAGCAGGGCGCCGCATTCGCCATCGGAATCGTCGATCGATTCGATCGCGCTCTCGATCCGGTCGATCGCCCGCTCGGCCAGCTTGAGGACGAGGCGGTCGTGTCTGGAATCGAGAGCGTCGAGGGCGTCGAGCGCCTCGTCGACGCCGCCTGCCCAGCCGCCGGCCTCGCCGTACTCGACATAGCCGCGCGTCGCCGTCGCCTGGTCGATCGCCTTGTTGAGGCGCGCAGCCAGTGTCTTGTCGTCGGCGCCGTCGGCCGCCGAGGCGATCTCCAGCTTGCGGAACAGGGCCGGATCGCGCTCGGCAAGCTCGACGATCATCCCGACGAGAACTCCGTTCGGCTTATCCGCGAGGTGGGCGCGGATGCGCGCGAGCGCGCCCGCGCCTCCCGCCTCGGGGCCGTGATCGCTCTCGTTCGCGGCCAGCGCGGCCGCCACCATGTGCTTGCAGAAGCCGTAGTCGTCGAAGGCGGGACAGGTGCACTCGCCCTTGATCGTCTCGCCCTTGCCGAGGAGATTGACGCGGTAGTCCTCCGTTCCGGCCACTTGCGCCAGCACCCGCCTGGGTTCGATGGCGAGGATCTCGACGCGCCCGTCTCGATGGTAGGCCTCGCCGCGGGCGAAGGCGCCTCCCGCGAGCCGCTTTAAGGCCGCGATGTCGAAGCGTGGGAGGTTTTCGGCCGTCATGTCGCAGCGCGTCTTCCTCTATCGGCCTCCCGTGTGCGCGATTCGCCAAGAGTCGGACAGCGCAAGGCGAGTGGCGTGATTCGCGAATGCGCGACGATAGCACCCGACAGCGGCGCGGCGAACGATGACAGCGCAAGCACTTTGTTCGAGCTACTCTCCAGCGGCGGCCGCCAACGCCTGCACGACTGCGATATTTGGCACGAGATTGTCCGGGAACCCGTGTCGCTCTTTCAGATAGTCAGGGCTGTTGTAAGAGATCCACACCTTCCCTTGCGAATCTTCCGCAACCAGAATCTTCAACGGCAGGTCGATGGCTGCGCTCGGCGCCGCCAGCATCAGCGGCGTGCCGCCCTTCGGATTGCCGAAGATCAGGAGCTTGGTCGGAGGCATATTTAGCCCCACCTTTTCAGCTTCGCCGCTGTGATCGACCAGCGCGAACAGCGTCACGCCTTTCGATTTGAGAATGGTCTTGAGCTTGTCGACCGTCTCGTCCACGGAATGACTGGCTCGGAATTTTGACAATTCCTTCTTCTTTCTGCATGGGCCAAAAGCCTCCGAGGCCAAGAGAATGAAAACCGCGAACATCAGGGCGGGCCGCCAATATTTCATCGCGCCTCCTCCCGCCATACGCCAACAATCGAGCTTAATGGGGACCGGCAATGGCGGACAAGCAAAACATCTCGGACGATGAAGTTGCGGTCCGGGATTTGATCGAAGCGTGGGCGGATGCCGTGCGGCGGAAGGATTACGACGGAATCCTCCGAAGCCACGCCGCCGATTTCGTGATGTTCGATGTTCCGCCGCCGTTCAAAAGCGTTGGGCTCGACGCTTACAGGAAAACCTGGGACCTTTTCTTTTCCTGGTCGAGCGGCCCGGTTCGCTTTGACATTCAGGAGATGGACGTGACAGCCGGCGCCGATGTCGCCTTCGCTTTTGCGAGCATGCGCTGCGAGGGACCGGGGTCAGACGGCAAGCCTGAGGCGCTCGATTTTCGTCTGACGATAGCCTTGAGAAAAGTCGCTGGGCGATGGATGATCGCGCACGAACATCACTCGGTCCCGGCCGTCGATTAGGCTGAGCGTTTATAATTTCATGAGCTCCACCGCCGCCTGCGCGGCGAGCATGGCGTTGTTCTTGATCAGCGCGACATTGGCCTCGAGGCTTTGTCCGCCGGAGAGTTCGACCACGCGCTTGAGCAAGAACGGCGTCGCCTCCTTCTTGCCCACGCCTTGCGCCTTGGCTTCGGCGACGGCCTCTGCGATGCGCTCTTCGATGGCGGCCTGTTCGAGCGCGTGATCCAAGGGAATCGGATTGGCGATCAGGAGGCCGCCGGGGCCGATCTCGCGCTGTAGGCGGATCATGCGGGCGAGATCGTGGAGCCCGTCGCAGCGATGTTCGAGCTTGAAGCCGGACGAGCGGGCGTAGAAGGCCGGAAACTCGTCGGTGCGGTAGCCGACGACCGCGACTCCCTGAGTCTCCAGGAACTCGAGCGTCTTGCCGATGTCGAGGATCGATTTGGCGCCGGCGCAAACGACCGCGACGCGGGTGCGCGAAAGTTCGACCAGATCGGCCGAGATGTCGAAGGTCTCCTCGGCCCCACGGTGCACGCCGCCGATGCCGCCGGTAGCGAAGATTTCGATGCTTGCGAGCCCGGCAATGAACATTGTCGCTGCGACCGTCGTGCCAGCGGAGCCTTTGCGAGCCGCGACCAGCGCCAGATCGCGCCGAGAGGCCTTGACGACGCCGCCGCTGAGTTGGCCGAGCCGGTCGATCTCCTCACCCGAAAGGCCCACTCTCAACCGGCCGTCGATCACCGCGATCGTCGCCGGAATGGCGCCCATCTCGCGCGCCGCGTTCTCGACGGCGAGCGCCGTCTCGACGTTGCGCGGGTAGGGCATGCCATGGGTGATGATCGTCGATTCAAGCGCGACGATCGGTTTCTTGGCCGAGCGCGCCTCGGCGACCTCGGGGGAAAAATCGAGTAGATCCGCGGCGCTCATCGCTTGCAACCCTCATCGCAGGCGGCCGCGATCAGCCGCGCCGGGTTTATCGGCAATCTCAACCTGATGATCAATGGCGCCAATTTGCGCCGAAACCCCGCGGCGCCACGGACAGCTTGCGGTCCGGTGGATTCGCGCTACCCTCGCGCCGAAAGAGCGGACAAAATACGAGTCGATGGACGACAAGCCCCAGAACGTCCCGGTCCAGCCGGACCTCGGCGCCTCGATCCGGCAGGCTCGGGTCGAGAACGCCGAGCGCGCCGATGCGATCGCGGAGGTGCGCGAGCTCGAGATTGTCCGTCTCAAAGCGCTTGAGAGCGCGCTGGAGCCGGTCATCGACCAGGCGCCTCAAGGGCTCGACCTGTTTGATCTGGCGCTGACGCAGAGCGAGCATCCGCGCCTCTTCCTCGACATGATCGCGTTCGTCGACATGGCGCACGATAAGCGCACCTACCGATTCTTCCAGGACACGCGCCAAGGCCGCGTGCTGATGGCCGAAAGCCAATCGGCCGACACGATCGTTGCTGCTGTCGCCGATTATGTCGCGCGCCGCCTGGTCGAGCGCGAGCGCGCGGTGACCGTCGACTCGCGCGTGGCCGAGGGGCCGCGCGTACAGCCCGCAGAAGCGAACGGGCCGGCGACCTGGCCGATCGCCAGGCCGCGCCCGCGCGCCTTGCACCTCCCCCCTGCTGGCGCGAGCGAGCCTCTTCCCGTCGCCGAACAGCCAAGAGCGCGACCCAGGCGCGGGATCATGCGGCGGCTCGGCGATGTGCTGAGCCTCTTTCTGATGCTTCTGGGCTCGATCACGCTCGCGCTTCTGCTCGGGGTCGGCGTCTACTGGGCCTGGATCACGCGTCTCAGCGACCTTTGGGCTCGCTGGATCGGCCCGCCGCCGTTCTAAGCGGCCATTTGCATGAGCTGCGAGAGCCTTGAGTTGCGCGCCAAGAGGAACGCACGCAACCGTGTGGAATAATCGGAGGCGACCGCAACTTGGACGGATGGGCGCTCGCGCAAAGCTTGCCGCCATTTTGCCGTCTTCGGCTTGCCCTCCAGAATTCTAAAGTCTGCGATCGTGTCGAAGACGTCGAAATAGCGAAAGACGGGCGCGAAGGCCGCATCGACCAGCGAAAACTTTGGCCCGGCGAAATATGGGCCTTTCGACAAGCGCTGCTCGACGTAACCAAACTTCTCCTTGAGCGCCTTGGTCTTCGCGGCGAACCCATCCGGTGTCGCGGCGCCGTAGAAGCCGGCGATGTCGTTCAGGATCGATGAACTGACCTCGATCCACGCACGGTGGTCGGCGCGAGCGAGCGAATCCACAGGGTGCATCGACGGCGGATAAACATCCTCGAGATATTCGAGGATCACCGCGCTCTCGAAAATCGCCGAGTCTCCGACCTTGAGAACCGGCGTCTTGCCGAGCGGCGAGATCGCATGGAACCACTCCGGTTTGGCGGCGAGGTCGATATCAACGCGGGTGAAGGGCAGAGATTTCTCCGCGAGCGCGATCGCCACGCGCTGCACGTACGGGCACAGCCTATGGCTGATCAGAGTGAGTTTCGTGGAAGTTTCGAGCGTCATGGAAGTGGTGGTGTTCTATATAGATGCAATTGCATTCACATAGGCAATTCCGATTGCGCTGTCAATATGGATGCAGTTGCATTAATCTTCCTTGGACGAGGCGATTCGAGCGTGACGGAAAGACCTTCCAAACAGGTGGTGCTGGCATGGGCGCGGCTCCTCAAGGCCGAGCGGCTCGCGCTTGTGCGTGTGGAAACGAGCGCTGAAACAGGCAGGGCTGCCGCCACTGGCTTGGTATGATGTCCTGCTCGAGCTCGAACGGGCGGGCGAGGCCGGGCTGCGGCCATTCGAGCTCGAGCGCGCGCTTCTGCTTGCGCAGTACAATCTCTCGCGGCTGCTCGATCGGATCGAGCGTGAGGGGCTGATCGAGCGGGCGCCGTGCCCTCAAGACGGGCGGGGACACATTTTGCGCCTGAGCGCGCGCGGGCGGTCGATGCGCAACGCGATGTGGCCGGTTTATGCGCAGGCGATCCAATCCGCTGTGGGAAGCCGCCTCGACGAGACGGAAGCGGGGACGCTGTCCGCTCTCCTCGCGCGCATCATTGACGCCCCTGTCTCGGTTGAGCCGAACACTGAATGACCATTCGCAATGGGGCGCATTTGAATCGCGAACACGGAATTGATTTGCTTCCGCCCCTGCGCGACAATACGTCTCGTCCGATCGCTGGCCGGCGCTTAAGGCCGACGGAAAATCATGAGCAACGCCTTCTTCTACGATCTGCTGACCTCGGTCGCCGAGCGCGGCCGCTCCATGCTCAAGATCAAGCCCTGGCCGAAGGATGCGGAAAACCGCGTCGATCAATTGATCGACGACTGTCGCGCTTTGGTCGAGGGCAGAGGCGAGGCGTCGGGGGTTGCGCTCGCCGCTGAGGTCATTGGGCGTTATCGCGCGCTCGATCCGAGCGATCATGCGGCGTTTTTCAGAGCACTCGCCGAGGATTTCGGGCCTGATCGCGATCGGGTGCGGGACGCGGTCGCCAAGTTCGAGTCGGGCGGCGACGAAGCGGCGGCGAGCGAAGTCCACTACGCCTCCGAACCGCGTCGTCACGAGCTCTTCCGGCGGCTCAATCGTGCGCCGGGGGGCACCGCCGCGCTGGTCGCGATGCGCGCGGATTTGCTCCAGCTCATGAAGCAGAACCCGTCGCTCGTGATCGTCGATCGCGATTTTATCCATCTGTTCAGTTCGTGGTTCAATCGCGGCTTTCTGGTGTTGCGCCGCATCGACTGGTCCTCGCCGGCTGCGCTTCTCGAGAAGATCATCCGCTACGAGGCGGTGCACGAGATCGGCGACTGGGACGAACTGAGGCGGCGCATCGATCCGGCCGACCGGCGGTGCTACGCGTTCTTCCACCCGCGGCTGGTCGACGAGCCGCTGATCTTCGTCGAAGTCGCGCTGACGCTCACCCCGCCGGCGGCGATTGCGCCGCTGCTCGCGGAGAAGCGCGCACAGGTTGCGCCGGACAAGGCGCGCGTGGCCGCGTTCTACTCGATCTCGAATTGCCAGCAGGGTCTCGCGGGGGTCAATTTCGGCAACTTCCTCATCAAGCAGGTGGTCGAGGAGATCCGCCGCGAGCTGCCGAAGATCGAGAGTTTCGTCACCCTCTCGCCGGCCCCGGGATTCCGCGCCTGGCTCGAGACGACCGAAGATCCGGCGATCGCGTCCATGAAGAGCGCCGCGCTCCAATTGGCGGCCGAGGACAATTGGCCGACGGCGTCCGGGGTTGCATCGCGCCTGCGCGCGATGCTCGAGCCATTAGCCGCCCACTATTTCCTGAAAGCGCGCCGGCCCGACGGCCGGGTGCCGGACCCGGTCGCCCGCTTTCATCTCGGCAATGGCGCGCGGCTCGAGCGCATCGATTGGGAGGGAGACCTGTCGCCAAAGGGGCTCGCCGAGTCCTTCGGCATCATGGTCAACTATCTCTACGACCTCGACGAAATCGAACGCAATCACGAAGCCTTCGTCAACCGCGGCCAGATCGCTGCCTCGGCCGCGGTGAAGAAGCTGCTCCCCGTAACGCCCTCGCGTCTCCGCGCGGCTTTGCCGAGCGCGCTCGCCTCGAACGCGTGACCCCGCGCCTTAAGGACGCGCCTCGAGCACCATGTTGAACGGCGTCTCGGTCGCCTTGCGCACCTTGCCGAAGCCGCCTTGCGTAATCGCGGATGAAAGCTTGGCGAAGCCTGCTTGCGCCCCAAACGCCGCTCCGACCGGCTGGTCGAGCGAGGTCGGGATGCAGATCATGGTGGAGGCGGCGTAGTACATCCGGCTCACCGGATTGAGATTGTCCTCCAATCGATCGCCCGCAGCAGGCTCGACGATCATCCAGCTGCCGTCGGGCTTCAGCGTCTCGTGCACGTGGCGCGCCGCGCCGACCGGATCGCCCATGTCATGCAGGCAGTCGAAGAAAGTCACCAGGTCCAGGTCCTTGCCTGGAAAATCGCTCGCCATGGCGACTTCGAACTTCGTGTTCGCGGTCGCTCCATGCTGCTCGGCATGAACCCGCGCCTGCGCCACCGAGTCGGGATGAAAGTCGTAGCCGACGAACGTCGATTTCGGAAAGGCTTTCGCCATGATGATGGTCGAAAAGCCGTGACCGCAACCAACGTCGGCGACTTTCGCGCCGCTTTCGAGTTTCGCGGCGACGCCGTCCAAGGTCGGCAGCCACGAACCGACGAGATTGTTTTGATAGCCTGGGCGAAAGAAACGTCCGGTCGTGCAGAAAAGACATTGCGACTGATTGCCCCAGCCGACGCCCTTGCCGGAGCGGAATGCAGGTTCGACCAGCGGCTGGTTTTCCAGCATGACCGCCGCCATGTCGAACGCGGGTTGCAGATAGACGGGACTGTCAGGCTCGGCGAACACCATCGCCTGTTCCGGCGGTAACGTGAACTTGCCAGTGGCAGGCTCGTACTCGAGATATCCTGACGCTGCCTGATGCGACAGCCATTCGCGCGCGTAGCGCTCGGCCACGTTCGTCTTTGCCGCCAACTCGGTCGGCGTCATCGGACCCTTCTCTTTAAGCGCCTTGTAGAGGCCGAGCTTGTCGCCCATCCGCACCAGAGGCGCGCTGAACACGCCGCCGAGATCGCCAAGGATTTTGCCGATAAATTGATTGAGTTTGGTTTCGTCGACCATCGTCGTCTCCTCCGTTTCGTATCCGAACTTGCGTCGACATCTTGAAAGCGGCGCGGACTAACCGCGCCGCCAGTTGAAATTACTCCGTCTTCGCGCCCGCATAGGCCGCGTCGATCTGTTTCTTAAACTCGGTCATGTCATACTGATTGCCGTTCAACTCAGTGCTCATTTTCCGCACCAGCCCCGACGCGGCGATAGCCTCCTTGATCTGATCGTCGGTCGCCCCAGCATGCTTCGCTCCGAGCGTGTGAGCGTAGATGCAGTATTGGCAAGGAATTTGGGCTGCGACGGCGAGGCCGATTAACTCCTTGGTTTTCCCGTCCAGCGCTCCTTTCGGATTGAAGACCGCCATCCATTCCTGCCAAGCGGGACTGACGCTCGCTTGGGGCGCGATAGCTTTCACAAACGGCGGCGCGTCTTGAGCGAATGCTGAAACCGGCAGAACGACGCCGAACGCCAGTGCGGTAATAAGAGCTTTCATGGTCCTTCCTCCTTCTCCAGTTGAGCGGCGACTATCGCCATCCAAGGGAAGCTACGCTGGCTGAAGCTGCTGTGAACAAGAACAGTATTAGACACAACGTCAGTTACGTAGATCGATTGATTTAACGAGAAATCTCTATTTCTTAGCCCTCTTCAAAAAAATAAACTAAATCCTTACCTATCGCTGTGCTGTTCGCTTGACTTAAGTTACTAGGTATCTCAGTTACGAATTGAATGTTATTTGCTCCTTAAGGCCTCACATAAGCGCGGGTGATCGAAATAGCGTCCGGTAGTTATGTGGACTAACATCAAATAGGCGTTGAAAAGCGCGTCGCATCCGTTCGGCGTTGCCGAAACCGCATTCCTCAGCAATTGTTGCGATCGGTAAGGTAGTTTGCTCGAGTTTGCAGCGGGCCGCGTCGGCGCGTGCCCGGTCGACGAATTGGGCCGGGGTCTGTCCGGCGGTGCTGCGAAAGAGCCGCGCAAAACTGCGCTGGCTCATCACCATGCGATCCGCCAACGCGGCTACGCTCAGATCCTCCCCGGGATGCCCCAGAATCCAGGCGAGCAGTTCATCGATATCTGGTCGTTTAGACCCGACTTCGTGGATCTTCACGTAAGCGCTAAATTGCGACTGCCCTCCTGGGCGGCGGGGAAAAACAACCATCATCCGGGCGACGGTCAGAGTAATTACTTGACCGAGATCCTCCTCAAGCAAGGCAAGAGCGAGATCAATCCCGGCAGTAATCCCGCCCGAAGAGTAAATATTTCCATCCCGAGCAAACAGAAGACTCGAGTCGACATTAACCAGCGGGAATGTTGTCGCGAGAAGCTCCGAGAACATCCAGTGCGTCGTCACGCGCCGATGATTCAAAAGGCCTGCTGCCGCTAGAATGAATGCGCCTGTACAAATCGACGCAACCCGCCGCGCCTGCGGCGCGATCGAACGAACCCATTCGATCAAGGTTGGATCCTCGCGGGCCTCCTCAACATTCAGACACCCTCCCGCAACAACCAAAGTGTCCAGTTTGTCTCCTACGTCAGCGAAAGCGTGGGTTGCAGTAATCTCGATTCCACACTTGGTCCGGACCGGGCCGGGTGCGGCGGCGATGATGAAACACTGGTAGCCAGGTTCGCTGGTTCGTCCGAACCGGGTTAAACATACGTCAGCGTAGAAGAACGCGTCGTAAGGACCGCACACATCGAGAATTTCGCAGCCGGGATAGACAAGAAAGCCAATCCGGCGGGGATTGGTGAGTTGCTGCGCTGATTGGCTAGGAGCAAGGGTGTTCACGCGGCTATTATTTCCGCGACCCCTTCTGACACAAGGACAAAAATCCCTCGTTTCCTGCCAAGGAAACTCACGCGGGGACCTCCAAGGTCCAATAGTGCCGCCGTTGCGACGTCCCCTTGGGGGCATAGCGATAATGATTTCGTCTGACCGCAATGCGCCTTAAGCTGCAAGCAATGGATCGCGAGGCTCGTCGGGGAGGAGGGACGCCATGTACGCCGCCATTCGTCAGTTCAAGGCCAAGCCAGGCTCGGCCGACGCGCTCGCCGAGAAGATCAAGGAGGCCATCTCCCTCATCAGCGACGTCTCCGGCTTCATGGGCTATTACGTGGTCTACGCGCCCGACGACACGGTGACCGCGATCAGTGTCTTCAACACCGTCGCAGAAGCCCAGGAGTCCAACCGGCGGGCGCTCGCCTTCATCGAGGACAATCTCGGGCCGCTGGTCATTGGGCACGCGAGCGCGACCGCCGGGCCGGTGATCGTCCATTCGCTGCCGTGAGGACAGGTCGCTTGTGCTGGCCGGTCCGCCCGGCCGCGGATCAATTGTAACGAGCTCGGACCGGTGTTAGGCGGCTCACCCTCGCGCTGGAATGTTGAGCCCGCGCTGAACGGCGGGCCGTGCAAGGCCCCGCTCGAGCCAGGCGGGGACATGCTTCAGCTTAGCGAAGCCGACCAACTCGCCCGCGTCGTAAAAGCCGATGAGATTGCGCACCCAGCCAAGCATCGAAATGTCGGAGATGGTGTAGTCGTCGCCCATGATCCAGGTTCGCTCCGCGAGTCGCGCCTCGATGATTGCGAGGATGCGCTTCGCCTCGTCGCGATAACGGTAAAGCGGGCGCTTGTCCTCGATCTCGCGTCCGGCGAACTTGTGAAAGTAACCGACCTGGCCGAACATCGGGCCCATCGCCCCGATCTGGAAAAACAGCCATTCGAGAGTCTCGTAGCGCGCCGCGGGATCGGCGGGCATGAGCTTTCCTGTCTTCTCCGCAAGGTAGAGAAGGATCGCTCCCGACTCGAATAGCGGCAGCGGTTTGCCGCCCGGGCCGGCGGGATCGATGATGGCGGGGATTTTGCCGTAAGGGTTGAGCGACAAATACTCGGGCGTGCGCTGGTCGCCCTTGCCGAAGTCGATAAGATGGACCTCATACGGCAGACCGGTCTCTTCCAGCATGATCGAGACCTTCACCCCATTCGGCGTCGGCAGGGAATAGAGCTGCAACCGATCCGGATGTTGGGCAGGCCAACGCTTTGTGATGGGAAAGACGGAGAGGTCGGTCATACCTTATCCTGTGACGTCGGAGTTGTCGGCGGCGATATCGGCAAGCCGACGAAATCTCAAGCGGTCGAGACGCCGATAGCCCTCCGGTTGCGCCCCCGTCAGCCGATGAAGGTCAACACTGTCGGCGCAAAAAAGCCGAAGGCGAGGAGCGCCGCGCCGATCGCTCCCAATCCGACGCTAAGCCACACCAGCGCGGTGATCTCGGTGATGATGGCGGCGGAAGCCAGCACGATGGCGATCTGGGTCAGGCCGCTTCCAAGCTCATAATGCCCGAGCCGGCGATTGGCCAATTCCCGGGCTTCCGAGGCCTCCTTGGCGCGATCCTGGATCGCGTCCAGGCTGTCTTCCGGCTTCTTCGGGTCTTTTTCGTATCGCGCCACGGTCGCCTTGAAGTCGGCGATTTGCTTCTCGAACGCCTCTTGCGCTTTCGGATCGGTCACCGCGCTTTTTTGCGCTTCGAGCGCGGCCGCGGCCGTTTCCACGACCGTCGAGCGAATCCGTTTGGCTTGGTAGAAATTGAAGAGGTCGGAGGATTCGATATTTTTTTCCGTCGACAGGTGCTGGGCGTTTTTTGCGCCCGCTTCGGCAAGAGCCAGCATGAGGGCGAGAACTGCAATGACGAGCGCGACCGCCTGACTTTTCTCCTTCGCCTCAACGGCGGAGTCTGTGGCTTCAGACATCGAACATCCCCCCTTTAGGAAAGAGCGGCGCCTTATTCGATTCGGGTAGGGCCGCGCGGCAGCCTGCCGCTATTTCGTCGCGAAGTCCACGATCAGTCCGGGCTACTTTCCGGCCCTGAGAGCTCATCCCGCCGATCGGTCCGGGCGGAGGAAACATAGCCGTCCTTCGGTCCGCCGGACCGTGCTCGCAACGCTTGGCCGCTGCGAGTCAGAAGGCTCCCGAGGTCCCAGCAATGAACACGGATAGGCGAGATTATTATATAACATTACAACAATGTAATACAACGAAGCAAAGTTATGCGCTGGTTGCGACCATCGTCGCCCGCAATCGAACCGCCAGTTGCAGAAAAAAGAGCCTAAGCAATTGAAAAGACGAGGTCGCGCGCAGAAATGCACATGGCCGCGCCCGAACGCCGGACGCATGGGACTGGCTTTCCGACCACGTTGTGCCATAGCTCATACAACGACGCTCGCCGGCGGATTATTGCATGTCGGGACCGTCGCAATTCGGGGGACGACCGCGAGGGAGGGGCAAATGAATCCGTTGATTGGCATTGCCGCGGGCTTGGTGCCCGACATCATCAAACTGATCGCCGGTGACAAGACAGGTCAACTTGCCGACCAGGTCGGCAAGGCTGTTGCGGATACGGTCGGAACGACGAATGCCGGTGACGCGCAAACGAAGCTGGCTGCGAATCCCCCTGCGCAAGCCGCACTCCGCCAGAAGCTGGTTGAACTTGCCCTCGAAGCGACAAAGGCTCAGAACGCGGAAGCCAGCCAGCAGGGACAAGACGCGCTCATCAATACGCAGGGAGCGCGCAGCGGGCTTCAGGCGTTAGCGACGACCAACCGCACGATCGCCTGGACGGCGCCGACGATCTCCTACCTGGTGATCGGCGGGTTCTTCATCTTTCTGTTTGTGCTTGTTTGGCTTTACTGGGACAGGCCGGTCGACGCCAACAATCAGAACAATTTCATCGTTCAGATCATCAACATCGTCGTCGGCGCTTTGACGGCGGCCTTCGCGACGGTCGTTAATTTCTGGCTCGGGTCATCTGCTGGATCGCAAAAGAAAGATGACGCGAACCTGACGTTGCAACAGGCGCAGTCTGACCGCACCAACGCGACCATAAACGCGTTGCAGAACAAGATCGCCCCGCCGCCGCAGGCGCCGGCTCAAACGCCCGCAACGATGCAAGCGCCGGTCCCCGCAAAGCCAGCCGATCAGCAAGGCTCGTCAAGATTCGACGCCTGCATGCCATTCATCTTCAAGGCGGAAGGCGGCTATTCCGACAACCCGGCGGACCCTGGAGGGCCGACGAATTTCGGCATCACGCTCGCAACTTTAAGAGCCTATGAAGGCAACCCGAACCTGACCGCCGACGACGTCAAGAAGCTCACCCCCGCTGTAGCCAGGGAGATCTACCGGACCGCATACTGGAACAGGATGCAATGCGGCGCGCTGCCGGCCGGCCTTGACCTCGAGGTGTTCGACTTCGGCGTAAACTCCGGTCCAGCCGAATCCGTGAAGACGCTGCAAGGGCTCGTTGGGGTGACGCAGGACGGGTCGGTCGGCCCGATAACGCTCGCGGCTGTTCGGCAGTTCAATGTCGGAGACTTGATCGGGCGTTTTGCTCAGGCGAGGTTGGCGTTTTACCAGAGCCTCAATATGCCCGAGTTCGAACAGGGCTGGGCGACGCGGGTCGCTCAAATCCAGACTGCCGCGACGAAGATGCTTGACGCCTCGCAAGTCGCTGTGGCGTAGGGCGAAGCTGGGCGCACGGGTGGCTCTAGACCCCGAGCGCCTCACGTTCGCCGATCGCTTTGCTCTCTGGGGTCAGCCCGCGGGAGCGCGCGCCGACCCGCCAACGCTCGCCCTCGCGATCGAGCCGAACCAGATGATAGGCGGCGCGATAGCGCGGGTGACTCGCGGCCGCGGCGGCCGACGGCGCGCTGAGGACCGGCACCGCGCCGCTGACCGTGCGCGCGGCGCGTGACGGCAGCGAGCGGACAGCCTGCCGGTGGATATGGCCGTGCAGGATCGCCTCGGCGCCAAAGTCGCGGACGACGCGTTCGAACGCGACTGCGTCCGAGAGTCCGCGTAGCGGCGGCGTAATCCCGGTCAAAGGCGGGTGATGGATGAGCACGACCCGCGCCAAGCCTTTGGCGCCGGTTCGGCGCAAGAGTTCGGCGAAGGCCTCGACCTGTTTTTTGCCGAGCCTGCCCGTCGCCATCAAGGGAGCTGTCGGCACGGCGGAGCTCAAGCCGATGATCGCGATCTCGCCGCGGACGCGGAGGTACGGGTAGGTCGCCTTGCTCTCCGCGGCGCCGTCGCTGGTGGCCCACGGCGCGAACGTGGTCGCCGAGCAATGGCATGGACGCCCGCACATAGGCGTCGTGATTGCCGGGCACGAAGCTAACGTCGTACGGCTCGCCCAATGTCTCCATCCATAGCGCGGCGCGCTGGAACTCGACCGGCATGCCGATATTGACCAGATCTCCGGTGACCGCGACATGATCGGGACGCTGGGCGCGCAGATCCTCGACCAGGCGCTTGAGGACGCCCATGTCGTTGAGCCGTTCGCGCCCCCGCTTCCAATTGATGAAGCCCATGACGCGCTTAAGCCGCAAATCGGCGAAGCCAGGCATGGGCGCCGGGCTCAAATGCGGATCGGTGATATGCGCAATGACGAAGCTCATCCCCGGGCGCCCTTCTCGGCGATCCGCCAAGGCGAGGAGGCCTCGAGCCATTGACCGGGTGGAAATAAGATTGCTTGAACGGAAAGACAATCCTGGATGGGGTCGGGAGGACCCGCAATATGGCCGCTTCGATTGGAGAAAGGCTGAGGCTCCGCGTCTTGCACTGGGGCGTCCTCGTCACGCGGCCGATGTCGCTTGGCGTTCGCGGGATTGTGATCAGCGCCGACGACGAAGTCCTGCTGGTGAGACACGGCTACGTTTCCGGCTGGCATTTTCCAGGCGGCGGGGTGGAGGTCGGAGAAACCTGCGTCGAGTCCGTTACACGCGAGCTCGAGGAGGAAGCGTGCATCGCGCTCGAAGGGCCGCCGGTCCTGCACGGGCTTTTCCTCAACACCCAAATGTCGAAGCGTGACCACGTGGCCGCTTACGTGATCCGAAACTTCCGGGTCTTGGGCGAGCGCACGCCGGATTGGGAAATCCGCGAAGCCCGTTTTTTTCCACGCCTTGCGCTTCCCGAAGGAACGACTCGGGCGACCCGAGCGAGGCTTGCCGAGATCTTCGATTCCGCGCCGATTTCCGACCGCTGGTGACCGCCGGGAGCCCGCAATTTAACCCTATTGCTTTGATTCCGACCCGCAATTTCGGTTGGGAAGACAATCCGTTAACGGGTAGGTAAGGACGGCTGCTGTTGATGGCCGGGTAGACTTTTGGCGCCCGCGCGCTTAAGAGTTGGGTCGAATGCGGGGAGATCGATGAACTCCATCATCCGGCGCGGGACCGCCGTTGGACTGATTGTTGCAGCGTGTGCATTGGATGGCTGGCTGCGACAATTCCTATCTCGATCAGAGCTCTGCGCGATCCCAGCAGCCGATTTCCAGCGCCACGCTCGCCGAGATGGAGAAACTTGACACCACGCCGTCCTCCCCGACGGTCATCCGGACCTACAAGAAGGAGGCTGAGCTCGAAATCTGGAAAATGAAGTCGAACGGCGAATACGCGCTGCTCAAGACCTATCCGATGTGCCGATGGTCGGGGCAGCTCGGTCCGAAGAAGCGCGAAGGCGACATGCAGGTGCCGGAAGGCTTCTACTCCATTGCGCCGGGGCAGATGAACCCCAATTCCCATTATTATCTGGCGTTCAACGTCGGCTACCCGAACGCATACGACCGGGCCTATGGGCGCACCGGCGGCAATGTGATGGTGCATGGAGTCTGTTCGTCTGCTGGCTGCTTCTCGATGACCGACGAGCAGGTCGCCGACATTTACGCGATCGCCCGCGACTCGTTCGCAGGCGGCCAACGCGAGATCCAGCTCCAGTCCTATCCGTTCCACATGACGGCCGAGAACATGGCCAAGTTCCGGCTCGATCCCAACATCGATTTCTGGAAAAACCTTAAAGATGGCTCCGACCATTTCGAGGTGACCAAGAATGAGCCGTCCGTCCTGGTCTGCGGCAAGCACTATGTCTTCGACGCGACCACGAAAGATGAGGTTTCCGGCAGCGAACCGTGCCCGGCGCTCAAGCGCGATCAGGACGTTGAGGCGCTTGTCGCCGAGAAAGAGGACAAGGACGAGACCAAGGTCGCCGAACTCGTCGCGACCGGCGTCAAGCCGATCCATCTGGTCTACGCCGACGGCGGCCAAAATCCGGCTTTCACCGGCTACAAGGACGTAAGCGACCCGGAGGCGCTGGCGAGCGGACCGCAGGAAATCGTCCTCAATGACCGGGCGAAGCCAGTGTCCGCGGCGGTGAAGGTCGCCGTGGCCGACGCGGACAAGAAGCGTGTCGCAAACGCGGCGTCAGCGCCCGTCGAGGCTCCGGCGGCGCAGCCTGCTCCGACGACAGTGGCCGTCGCCTCGGCGCCCGCGAGCCAGTCCGGCGGGATGCTGGGCGGCGTCACCGGGGGCGCCAAGAACGTTCAAAAATGGCTGCATCTCGGCGGTCAGGACCCTGCGCCTCCGCCGGCAGTCGCCGCGGCGAACGATCCCGATCAACAGGTTCCTGCATCGCCACTGCCGCCGCATCGCGACGACGTGCATTTGGCGTCGCTACACACGCCGCCGACCCCGCCGACACGACCCAATTCCGCTGAAACTCAGGCTGACGCGCCCGATTCTGCGCCGTCGGCCGTGTCGCCGCAGTAATAGCGACGCGTTAATCCGCGCGAGCGGTTTGCCGCTCGTTCCCGATCCGAGCCGAGAGGCGGGAAAGGAGGCGCGCCGCCTCCTCGGCGTCAGCCATCGCTCGAGTCGGCACGACGATCGGGACGCCATTGCGTGGCCATATGTAAATAAGACCGCCGGCATCTTCCGCTTGTTCGCAATCGGCGTAGCGCAGGTTCAATGTGCGCCCGTCCATGTCAAACGACAGGGCTTCATCGCCGAACGTGGCCTTGAGCGCGCCCGCCGATCGAAGGGGCCCGATCGCGGCCCGGCCGTCGCTCCGCGCGCGGCGAATCCGCCAATGACTGGCCAGTCGCTGGATCATGAACGCGGCAGCGGCCAGGAGGATCGTCGCCTCGCCGGCTCGGCGACTGATGAGACCGGTCAGCGCCAGCACGGTCGCGAAAGCCATGACCAGCGCGAAGGCAGTCAGCGGCGCCACGTGGCTGGTGAGCAATCCGCCTTTGAGCGCCGTGCGCAGGCCCGCGCGAGCGGCTGCGGCTTCGGCTTCGGCCGGCGCAAGCGTAAAAGCGTAGGGCCCAAACGAATCGGGGAGCCGATCCGCCGTCATGGCTCGCCGGGCGCCTTGGCGACCAACGCTAGAGCATGCAGCCCATCGGCGAATTCCGCCGTCAAAAGGTCATAGACGAGACGGTGCCGCTCGACTCGGCTACGATGGTCGAACTTGGCGGACACCACCCGGACGCGATAATGCGTGCCTCCGCCCTCGCGTGCGCCCGCATGTCCCGCATGACGATCGGACTCGTCGACGACGTCGAGGAGAATGGGATCGAGCGCCGCCGTCAAACGCGCGACAATTCTCTCTTGCATGATCACGGTTTGAGCACTCCCGTTAAGCAGATCGCGACCCTAAATATCTTATGCTGGGCTGGGGGCTGAATATCCCGATCGGCACACGATTTGCTGGCTTTTGCTGGCGTCGAGCGTTTCGGGCTTGCCCGATGGCGTTGGCGGTCATAAAGGTCATGGCATGGATTTGAACTCTCGTCTGTTCGATCGTATCCGGGTCAAGCCGGCCGAGCGTGCGCCGGAAAAGGCGCCGACCACGCCCTGTTCATTCCCCGGCTGCTCGGCCGAAGGCGTGTTCCGCGCGCCGAAGGGCCGCGAGCGCGAGGGCGAGTATTTCAGCTTTTGCCGCGATCACGTGCGGGAATACAACGCTTCTTATGACTACTTTCGCGGCATGGACGACGCCTCCATGGCGAGGTACCGCCAAGCCGACGCGGTCGGCCACCGTCCAACTTGGAAGATGGGCGCGCGCGTCGCGGCGGCCGGCCAGCCGGTCGATGAATCCGTTTTTGCCGAGGCCCGCGCGGCGCGGCGGCGCGGAGCAAAAGGCAAGGCGCCGCAGACCGAGCCCCCGCCGCGGTACAACGCCCTGGCCATCAAGGCCTTGTTGACGCTCGAACTTGGCGGCGACGCGACTCCAACGAAAATCAAGGCGCGATACAAGGAATTGGTGAAACGCCATCATCCGGACGCGAACGGGGGCGATCGTTCGTCGGAAGAAAGATTGCGCGAGATCATTCAGGCCTACAATTTTCTGCGCGCCAATAAGCTCGTCTGACTGCAAGGTTGGCGCCCGTGGAACGGCGCGCCATTCTGGCGGTTAAGATATTGCTGTGAGCGCTCGCTTTTTGCGCGCGCCCGGAATTCGAGTATGAGAAAGGCGCTCTCTTCTGGCTGCGGAAGAGCGTGGAGGACCTATGAGTTCAGTACAAGCCATGGTGGGATCCCAACCGGCGCCCGGTCTGCCTGACACGCGCGTATCGGTGCGAAAGGCGTTCGGCATCGATTCCGATATGGAGGTCGCGGGCTATTCGGGGAGCGACGAACACGTTCCCGATCTCGATCCGGACTATCTGTTCGACCGGGACACGACGCTCGCGATCCTGGCGGGCTTCGCCTTCAACCGCCGGGTGATGATTACGGGTTATCACGGCACGGGCAAGTCGACACATGTCGAGCAGATCGCCGCGCGCCTTAACTGGCCTTGCGTGCGCATCAACCTCGACAGCCATGTCTCCCGCATCGATCTCGTCGGCAAGGACGCGATCGTGCTCAAGGACGGCAAGCAGGTTACGGAGTTTCGCGACGGCATGTTGCCCTGGGCGATCCAGAACAATATCGCGTTGTGCTTCGATGAGTATGACGCGGGCCGTCCCGACGTCATGTTCGTCATCCAGCGGGTGCTGGAGATTTCGGGCCGCCTGACCTTGCTCGATCAGCGCCGCGTCATTCGGCCACACCCGGGGTTCCGTCTCTTCGCGACCGCCAATACGGTCGGCCTCGGGGACACGTCCGGCCTCTATCATGGCACCCAGCAGATCAATCAGGGCCAGATGGATCGCTGGTCCATTGTCGCCACGCTCAACTATCTGCCGCACGACAAGGAAGTCGACATCGTGCTCGCCAAGTCGCCTGCGCACCGGGCGCGCAAGGACGGGCGCGACACCGTCAACAAGATGGTTCGCGTCGCCGATCTGACGCGTAACGCCTTCGTCAATGGCGATCTGTCGACGGTGATGAGCCCGCGCACCGTCATCACCTGGGCGGAGAACGCGGAAATCTTCAAGGACATCGGTTTCGCTTTCCGCTTGACCTTCCTCAACAAATGCGACGAGCTCGAGCGGACCCTGGTCGCCGAGTTCTACCAGCGCTGCTTTGGTCAGGAACTGCCGGAGAGCGCGCTGAACGTCGCTTTGAGCTGAGGGGCTTGAGGAAACGGGGCGATGGCCCGGAACGTGGTTCGGAAAGAGCACGGAGCCCCGACGAAGCGGGACGACCTCTATTCGTGGGCCGTGCGTCAGGCTGAGCTTCTGCGCGCCGGCCGGCTCTCGGAGATCGATCCCGTCGCGATCGCCGAGGAGATCGACGACGTGGGCGAGGAAGAATACCACAGGCTCGAGAGCGCCCTGCGCGTCGTGATGCTGCATCTCCTGAAATGGGATCATCAGCGCGACAGGCGCAGCCGCTCATGGGCTCTTTCAATCCGCGAACATCGGAGGCGGGTCCATCGGCAGCTTCGGAGAAGTCCGGGCCTGAAATCGCAACTCGATGAAGCGCTGGAAGCCGCCTACGAGGACGCGCGCTTGGAGGCCTCGAGCGAGACGGGACTGCCGTTGAAGATTTTTCCGAGTAAGCTCCCCTTCGACTATTCCGAGGTCATGGAACGGCCCATCGTCTTGCCCGGTGACGACGAGTAGATCGACCGCGCCGGCTGAGCCTTACCATTGGGGGCGGCGACCGATGAGCGATTTCCCGTCCCGTGACGAATCCCGTGCGCCTTCTCGCCATCTCTGGAAGCCTGCGCCGGGCGTCAACGAACACGGCGGCGTTGGAAGCCTTGGCACGGCTTGCGCCTGAGGGCGTCAAAGTGCTCGTCTACGGCGATCTCGCCAAGCTGCCGCCATTCAACCCCGACGATGACATGGAGGACAAGCCGAAGCCCGAGCCGATCGAGACGCTTCGCGCCCTCGTCGATGCGAGCGACGCGCTCGTCATCGCCGCCCCGGAATACGCCCATGGGCTTCCGGGCGCGCTGAAGAACGCGCTCGACTGGCTGGTGGCGAGCGAGACCTTCGCCGGCAAGCCCACCGCGCTGATCAATACGTCGCCTCGCGCGTTTCATGCGCAGGCGTCCTTGCGCGAGATCCTGTCGACGATGGCCGCGCGTCTCATCCCTGAAGCGTTCGTGTCGATCTCGCTGACGGGAAAGGCGGTGACGCCGGACGATATTCTGGCCGACACGGTTTGCGCGCGGCGGCTGACGGAATCGCTCGAGGCGCTCCTCGCCGCGGCGAAAGGCTGAGCCATCGGCAAAGGCATTTACCCAATCGGAGGCTGACATGGGCGCGTTGGACGGGAAAATCGCAATCGTGACCGGGCGGCACGAGCGGCATCGGCGAAGGGATCGCCAAGGCCTTCGTCTCGGAAGGGGCGAAGGTCGTGATTGTCGGGCGCCGCGAGGAGGAGGGCCGTGCGCTCGAGAAACAAATCGGCGTTCGTTTCGTCCGCGCGGACGTGGCCAACGAGGCCGACGTCAAGGCGATGGTCGATCGAACGCTCGAATGGTTCGGTCGTCTCGATTGCCTTGTGAACAACGCCGGAATTCCGTCGCCGATGATCAGCATCACTGACATCGACGTGGCGACCATCGATCAGGTCCTGGCGGTCAACGTCAAAGGCGTCCTTCTTGGCATCAAGCACGCGGCGCCGGTCATGCTTGCGCAGCAGTCCGGCAGCATCGTGAACGTCAGCAGCATGGCCGGCATTCGGGGCGGCGTTTCCGGCCACATCTATAGCGCGTCGAAGGGAGCGGTCAGCGCGTTGACGCGTTCGGCCGCAGCCGAACTGGGCGAGAAGGGCATCCGCGTCAACAGCATCTCGCCTGGCGCGATTGTGACCGGCATTTTTGGCAAAAACGCCGGCCTGGAAGGCTCCAAGGCAGACCGAGTGGCTGGGGTGGTGAAAGAAGCCTTCGCCAAAATCCAGCCGATTCCGCGGGCGGGAATGCCCGAGGATATTGCGCAAGCCGCGGTGTTTCTTGCGAGCGACGGCTCCGGGTTCATCAACGGCCAGGATATCGTGATTGACGGCGGACATACGGCCGTCACCCGCGGGTGGTCGTTTTCGGTGGCGGGCCGCGCCGAAATGTCGAAGCGGCTCAAGGAGGCGGCTGCCGCGCTTTAGGTCCAGCCGCCGCCGCTCGCGGGCACAAGCTTGCGAGAGGCCGGGTTGCGCTTGTCCGCCATTGCACCCTGCCGCTCTTTG
>CAVPEE010000011.1:0-70555 GCA_963702825.1 uncultured Alphaproteobacteria bacterium | reverse complement strand
GAAGGCGGCCATCAAATTCTGGGGCAAGACGCCGTCGCCATGGGCGGAACGCCGCAAGGCGAGGCCTGAAAGATCAGCGGCGGTTCGTGCGCTGGTGGGATACGACGGTGCGGCAGGCCGGACGCAAGTGGCCTAATTCGCGCACAACTGGGCGAATTATTTCCGAGTTCGCCGCCGAGCGCGATACAGGCATCGATCATCGCGTTGTCTCGCGCTGGCGCAAGGGGCTTGCGGACGTCGACGCTTATCGGCTGCGGATGTACGGCGCGGCTTATCGATCGGCGTCGGACGTTTCGGCGTTTCACGTTTCGCGTTTCACCCCTAAAGGGGGGGTGTGAAACGCAACGTGACACGTTTCGCCCAGCGTTTCGGAAACGTTTCATGAAACGCAAGTGAAACGCTGTGCCTAAATTTAATATCAGGCCCTTAAGTTCGATCAGCGTCTTGCTTCCGATAAGCTCGCTCTTAGCTCGGCGGAAGCGCGTTCGCCCGGTCGGCGTAATTTGCAACGTTTCATCGTCGATATCGAGCAAACCACGGTCCTTGAGCGCGTCTCTGGACGGCCACGACGCGCACTTTCGCCGGGCCTTTGGCGGTGTCGAATGGCGGCATCTGCGAGGCGGTCGTATGCGTCGAGAAGCTCATGGCGTAGGATCGTGGCTTCGGGTCGCTTGTCTGTCGCCGGTTGCGCGGCGCGGTTCACCTTCCAGACATCGTCGACAACGAGCGTCGAGGTTTCCTTGCCGTTCGCGGTCGTGGCGATGACGACGCGGGACAGGCGCGCTTCGAGCAAATGCCGTCCGCTTCCTCTTTCTGCTTTTGCACCGTGAGAACGGTGCGCATTTCCCCCTCGGGGCGCTCGCACAGAATTTGCACGTCGAGCGCCGGGCCTAGGCCGCTCCATCCTCGCGGTCGTTTCTTCGCGCCGTCATCGTGTCCGACATGGTGAACGATCAGCACGGAGCAATCGAAGCGTTGCGCAAGCCTTGCTGCGTTGGCGATAAGCGAGGCCATCCCAGCGCCGCTTTCGTCGGCCGCTCCGATCGCAGCGGCGGCGGTGTCAATGACAACGAGTGCTGGGGCGAAGTTGACGCCGTCGACGGCGGCAATGAGCGAGGGAAGGTCGCCCTCTCCCGCGCCAAGGTTCGGCGTTGTCGACACGAGGGCGAACTGGCCTCGCGGAATTTTGTGCTTGGCTTTGTGGGGCGCTATGCGCTTCGCCATGCCTGGCCCGCCTTCGGCGGCGAGGTAAAGGATATTGCCCTTCTCGACGCGCTTCCCGGCCCAAGGCTCGCCCAGCATCACAGCGAGCGCGAGGCCCATCGCGACAAAACTCTTGAAGCTCCCTTGTTTCCCAAAAACGAGGCCAAGCCCGCGCAGCGGCAGGACGTCCTCGATCAGCCATTGCTCGCTCGCGTCAAAGGCAATGTCGTTCCAGTCAAATCAGCTTGAACCCGGCGGACGGTGGCGAGCCGCCGTTGCTCTTGCGCCGCGCGGTGCGGTCACGCTCTTGACGCCACTGGAGAGCATCGGCGCTCATCACGCGCGCTCGCGACCGGTGAAGTCGCCGGACTCCCGTTTGGCCTTTTGTCTCTCCTCCCGCACGCGATCGAGCGCCGTTTCGTCGAGCACGACCTGGACGGCGTCATCCCAGCGCAGATCGGCGTGTTCGGCCAGGATTGCGCCGACTTGTTTCTTCAGGTCTCTCGGAACCTTGATAGCGGCGGCCGCCGCATCGAACTCCTCCGCCATCTCCTCGAACTTCTCCCGCAGTCGCTCGCTACGGTGCAAGGCGCGATAGGCGCCGGCGAGCAGGTCATCGGCCGGCATCGCCTTCTCGAGTTCGTAATCCTTGAGCTTGCGCTCGACCATTTCGATCAGAGCGTCGCTGGCCATAGCGTTGAGTTCGACGTGCTCGTTGAGCAGGATGTCGATCTCGGCGGAGGTCGCGCCGTTCTCGGCGAGCTGACCGCGCACAATGTATGCGCTTGTTTTCGACGCGGCGGTGGAGCTTGTTCGAGGCCCTCGATGTCGGCGACGCGCAGTTTCGAGGTCGACCGCATTGACGTGGTTTGAAAACTGGTAGCGCCGTGTGTCGCGTTGCAGGGTTCCGAGGATCATGAACCCGGCGACGTCGAAATCGTGCAATACGAACAGCGGCAAACGGCCGCAAATCCTGTCGACCAATCGTCTCGCCGCAGTGACCGACACGCCCTTAGTCGAGATGATCATCAGGTCATAGCGGTTGGCGAGGTCCACAGCCCGGAACAGCGGGTTGAAACCTTCTTTTTCGCAGAACAGGACCGCACTGAAGCCGCCTGACGGGCCGATGGTGTCGACATGCGCGCCGTCAAAGTCAGCTTGAACGATCCCCGGTTTTTTGATCGCGCGTAGATAATTGTCGACCTCGATGGTCCCGCAGCCGATGCGCCGGTTCGTGTGCGGTTCTTCGAAATGCCCGCGCGCGTCGTAGACGACATTCCAGGCGACGCCGTTTTCTTCGATATAATCCGGCAGCAAGGTCTGCGAAAAATATCCGTATTGGAGTTCCTTATCGTCGGTCATCGCCATGATCTTTGGGCGCGCCTGATAGAAGATTTGCCTCGCTAGCGCCGGCAAGCGGCCGTTGCCGCTCGCCGCCATATAGGCGGCTTCCAGCACTTCCCAGGCTGCATCTTTCTGGCTTGTGCGCGGCTCTTTCGTCATGCGCGACATACGGTAGCGGATGTTCCCCGGATGCCGTTCCTCGGATTTTTTCTGCTTGGTCCATTTCGCGGTCGCGCTCTCGACCGCATCGAGAATATCGTTGGCGACATTGCGCGGTCGCTAGTCATGGGGCTGCTCTGCATCGTCAGTGAGGATGATCGAACTCTTGCCTCGGTCGGCGAACTGAATGCGCGCCGAGGCCAGATGAAGCGCACAGATCACGGGCTGGTTAGCGTTGGCGCGCACCTGGGCCAGCGTGTTTTCAAGTCCCTCCCCCGTCGATCCGAAAGAGTGGAATGGGTTGGCGATCGCGGCGCTAAAGTTGGCCCCGGTCACGAAGACGCGAGACATCGCGCTCGCCTTGCGTCAGGCCGGCTTGATGAAGCCCGAAACAGAACTCGACGACATATGGAATGCCGTCGTCGCCCACGAACTTGCGCAGCTCATATTTGAAGGTGTCAGGGTTGCCGCCGGCCGCGAGGAATCGTTGCTTCAGGTGATCGGAGCCGATGACGCCGAGACGCTCAGGCTTGACCGGCCGGCTGTTTCTCTTCATCGCCGCCAGCAGTCTGGCGACGCCCTCGCGATTGACACGCTTGACGCCGAATAGCTGCGCCAGTGATTGGTGCGAGCAACCAACCTCGGTCAGTATCTTACACCGAACGGCGGTGCCGGTGAGCCCGCGAAACTCGGCGAGGAACTCGCGCACCGCGCGCTGCCGCCCGAGGTCGCGATCTCTCGCCACATGCGCCGCCATGTAGCGCTGAAGGCGGGCCTCGTCGTACCAATGCGCGGAGGTCGGATCGCGCGGACGCCACTTCTCCCAGCCTGGATTGCTCGCCTTCACGTTGACGAACTCCTGCCCAACCAGACCCCGCGGAGGGTGAGGTGAGGGTTAAACCAGACATAGGACTCGACGAGACGCCGAAATCCTGCCTCGGCATAGTCGAGGATACTTTTCGCCGGCCATTTGATCGTCATTTGGCGCCGACCGTGACCGGAGAGGGCGCGGTCGTGTGGACGATCTTCGGCTGGTTGTTGATGTGGTCGACCTTGAACTTGATTTCGATGCCGGACGCCGAGGCTCTCTATGATCGTAACCCCGGCCGGGTCGGCGGCTTTGACGAACTCGCGATCGAGCACGTAGCCCATTGCCAGCAGGGTTTTTAACGCGTTGCCTTGCGCGCCGCGCGAAGGCGAGACATAAGCCTCGCGGCTAGAGACCCTGATCGTGCAGCCAACAATCGACTCGATGGTCTCTGCGGAGATCCCGCCCGCGTTGTCCTGGACGACGATTGCGCCCTTCTCGACGATGACCGAAATCTCGGGCGCGACCTCAGCCTCCTCGCAGGCGTCGAGGCCGTTGTCCATCAGCTCTTTGGCCACCACAAACGGCCAGGACCACAGAGAGTGCCCGGTCTGATTTTGCAGCTCACGCGCGCTGCAAAATTCGATCAGCCGGCTGACCTTGAAGGCGACGCGAGTCAGCTTCGGCTCTGGCCGCTTTGCCACAATTGGTAAAAAGCGAGGCTTGCTGCCCCGGTTTTTAGCCGGCTGAAAACGCGCCTCTCCGACCTTCGTCTCAGGCTTCGCGGCGGCGGCCCGTTTCTTACGAGAGGCGGAGGCGGTCATCCCGCTCATGACGCCACGCCCTTCCAGCGGCCGGAAAGGTCGATAACGGGCCGCCCAGGCTGGCGCGTGGCTGGCTTCGTCGCCTTGGGGGCTAGGGTGATGCCAGAACCGGCAGACGGCCGCTGGCGGGCCTCTGTTGGCTTCGGCGTCGCCGCCAGCTTGGCCTTGCGTTCCTTCACCTGTTGCCTGATCGCCGCAATGCGCGCCTTGACGTTCGCGGCTTCCTCAGTCGTGACAGTGCCGGCCGGATTGCCGTCGAGGTCGACGCGCACTGCGCCCTCTGTCGAGGCGCACAGATAGGAATGCGCGCGACAATAAATCGACAGGGCCGCGTCAACTTCCTCTGCGGTGACCGGAGCGCGCTCGATTAAATCGAGATGGATTTTGAGCTTCAGCGGCCGAAAGTTTGGGGGCTGGAATACGGCCGGGAACAGCTCGGAGAACACGCCCAACACGTCCAAGCCGAGCTTGCGCCAAGCATGCCAACGTCTTTGCGGTTCAGTTTGTGCTTTGTTGGATTTGGCGTTAGAAACCGCGCGATCACTACTCGCTGCGATTACCTGAGAGCCGGACGCTGAGACGTCAGCGCCGGCCCTCGCCGCCTCTGCGGGCGCCACGAATCACGCGGCCTCGCCCGAATCGGACGTTGACGAGCGCACGCGCGTCTCGGCCCAAGCAAGCACTTCTGGGATGCTGTACCGGACATTGCGGCCAAATTTGACGTATGGCGGCCCGTCGCCGGACATTCGGGCCTTGTTTAAATAGGAAACCGAAACGCCGAGGATGCGAGCCACAATCTCGACGTTGCCATATTGCTTGGCCGCGATCAGTTTGTCCTGCTCGCTCTTGCCGCTTTTGACGCGCTTGTCGTATTCGTGGGGATGCATGGCCGTCCCACTTACTGCAAGGCCCGGGTTGACCGGGAACAGCTATGCAATATTCACATTTTTTCGTTTGTGTCCGTTCCTACTTTTAATCGGGCGCGGCTTGTCAGCAGGGAGCAGAACAACCGCGTCTTCTCCTTAAGAAAAGCCGCTTCTTCCGGCGTGAGCACGAGCGTCGCCTTCTTGGTTAGCCTCCATACCTCGCCTTTGAATCTCGACGGTTTCTCATTCTTCGCGGACGATGCTGGCTTTGAATTAAGCTTATAGGCGCGACGAAGGTCTCCCCTGGCTTTCGGCTGGAATGTCGCGTGCGGCTCAACCTCTTGCGCCTTCAGCCACGCCAGCGCGAGAAGAAATGATCGGCGTTGAGAGACGCGGAAAACAATTTGAAACGCCGACCCAAGCGCGAGCGCGGGGCAGTCGGGATCATCCCGCAGGTCGCGCCGTTCTCCGGCCGGGCGCCCACGTTGGCGTCCGGTCGGCTTGGAGACCATCAGGGCCGCCTCAAACGGACAACCTCGCCGCCATCCGATCGCACGGCCTCTATCTGCGCCCCGATCCGTTCCGCCAATTCTCGCACCGGGTCGTTTTGCCGGCTGATATATCGGCTAGTCATTTGCATGGTCTTGTGGCCGAGCGCGTCGCGCAGCACGACCGCACTCGCGCCTAACCCAGCGCCGCGGGTCGCAAACCCGTGTCGGAGATCATGAACGCGAAAGTCCCCGATCCCGGACGCTGCGCGCACGGCCTCCCACGCCTTGCTGACGATCGAGGGCGACAGCGGCCCATCGCTGGCATCGTTGGGAACGACATAGCGGCTCGTGCGAGGCGCAGCCGCCAAGAGAGCTTGGACGACGCTCGACAGCGCGACCGGCCGGGCTCCGGCCTTGGCGTCGGGCAGACGAAGCGTCCGGCCGTCTGGGTCGAGCCATGACCATTCTGCGGTGCGCCATTCGCTCGTTCGACAGCCAGTGAATAGGAGAAGCTTGAACAACAGCGCGGCCTGCGGCCGGATCGAGGCGCCGTCGAACGCATCAAGTAGCGCCGCCAGCTCATCGTCGGTCGGAACGCGGTCGCGACGGCGCTCCGGATGCAGCTCAATTCCGGACGCTGGGTTTTCCTTGATCAGTTCGTCGCCAATCGCGAGGCTGAACGCTTTGCGCAGTATCGCTAGTTCCAAGTTGGCTTGCCGCGTCCGATGGACCTGCTTGGCGTGCCAGCCTCGGATCGGCGCTCGCGTGAGCGCGGAAAGCCTGAGGGCTCCGAATTCGGGGACAAGCGAATGCTCGATCGCCGACGCGAAATTCTTGATCGTGCTGGGCTTCGACTTCACCTGCCAATGGGTCGCGAGGCAATGGCGCAACCACTCGGCGACGGTCACTTCCTTGCGACGTCTCACTCTCTCGGCCGCCGGGTCGGCCCCGGAGAGAACACGCGCCAGAGTAGCCTTCGCGAGGCTCCTCGCCTGATCCGGCGTCAAAACTCCATGTTTGCCCAAAACGATGCGGCGGACCGGGAAGCCTCGTCCGCGTCCTGCCCTGTATTCGACCAGATAGCTGACCGACCCATTGGCGTTCAGACGCGCCTGGAAGCCCTTCACGTCGCCATCGCGGATCACGTCGCCGGGAGAGCCGAACTCGATCAGCTTGGTGATCGTTCGATTGGAGATTCTGGCCATTTCGGCTTCCGCCGTGTCGTCACCGTGTCGTCACCGAAATGGAAACGGCGGGAACGGTCGTGACAGTAGCGGAAAGCTAACCTATTGGAAAGACAAGCTCACGGGAAACTGTGGGAAAGTATGTGAAAGGCGGGAAAACGATTAAGGTCCAACTCAAAATCGGATCCCGCAAGGAGTGCTGGTTCGATTCCGGCTAGGGGCACCAAGCATTAGTCCAGGCGCGTCTAAAGCCATTCACCGCCTACCCAGATTATCCCAATTTTCCTTGCTCAGGCTCACCCTGGCGTCCAGTCGCGTTCGGCTGCAGCCGCGACTAATCTTGGTCGATTTCGTTGGTCGACCATCTGACCGCGCCAAATCGCCCAACATCGCCTAAGGGAAAGCTGCGCATGGCGCTGGCGACGCAAAGATTCGAGCGGCGAAGCCGAGGGCGACAAGTCCCAAACTCAGCGACGGCAACGGCCTGCAACACTCATGGCTCCGCGGCCGCCCACCGAAGACAGTGTTGGCACACGCTTAGTTGGCGGTCTAACATAACCTCCGGGGGGACCTTGGGTATGCCGAATGACTGCCACCGAAGACGCCACATCACCCAATTTCGGTTTTCTGGCTAAGCGTTATCCAGAGTTGGAGCAGATTGCCGCGCGCAGCGAGCGCTATTTCTCTGATGATCCCATCGTTTCCCTGATCACCCTTCGACAGTTCGGTGAGGCATTGGCGCAACTCGTGGCGGCGCGCTCCGGTTTGTACACCGACCCGAAGGAGCGCCAGCGCGATTTGCTCCGACGTCTCCGCGTCGACGGAAGGTACCCGTCAAACGTATTGGGCCTCTTTGATCAACTGCGTAAGGACGGCAATGCAGCAGCTCATCATCACACGGGCGACCATGCGAAGGCGCTTGAATGCTTAAAGGGGGCGCGAAAGCTGGGGATCTGGTTTTACCGCACTTTTGACAATCACAATTTCAAACCACGCCCATTTCAGCCGCCGCGTCCACCAATCGACGCGCCCACCGAACTCACAGCCGAGTTGGATAGGTCAAGGGCGCAGGGGGACGCGGCACTTTGGGCTCGAACGGGCCGCATGAGCTTTAGTCGGAAATACGCGTTCGTTTTGGCGTTCGCGTTGGCGTTCGCGGTGATCTATGCGTATGCGCCGCTGACCCGTGACGGGATCGCAAAGCTTCGATGGTTTGATGACATGAACGTCATCATCAGCAAGGTGTTCGCGCTTGCAAATCGAGATGTGCGCGTGGTTTCCGTCGACCCAATCGCCGCAGCGAATGTCGACGAGGACTTGGACTATCGAATTGCCCAACGAACGAAATCGACCGAAGGATGGCGCTTGTTCTTGGCCGCTCATCCGGACGGCCCCCATGCGCAATCTGCGCGGGCTGAGATCGACAAACTGGTTCCGGCCGAGACGCGTCCCGCGCCGGTGGCTGCCCGGGCCTCGGAGGGTGGGTCGTCGGACACGAAAACTCGGAGCGACGTCGCCTCCCCAGGCCGGACTTCCCCACCCCCCGAAGTCGCCGCGCTTACCTCCGATGAAATCTGCAAACGCGACGAGGACCGTCTGGAACGGTTGTCCAATAGCCCGACCAGCGACGAAGCTATGCGGTTCCTGACTGAGTTGCGCTGCGAGAAGTTGCGATCAGTAGTTCTTCCGCCTAACGGAACATCTGGACTACGAGGCTCCCACGGCGACCGCCATTGCTACTCAAAGTCCTTCTTCACGGGTCGCTTCAGCACAGGTTGCAAAACGGCGAGCGACTGAACCTCAGAATAAGACGCATTGGAGTGTCTCTTCGCGCAACCTTCAGCCAAGACGGCAAGGGAACCGGTGGGCCGCTCCTAGCTTGCCGCCAATGCTTTTGGCGCTTTTCGGCGAGCAGCCGAGGAACTCGACCGCGTTCCGACGAGCCCGAGCCAGCGGCGCACCGGGTGGCGGTCGGACCGAGTGGCGGCGGCGCTCCTGGTGGGGTGGCCAGCGCCGCAAGCACCGGCGGTGGATCGGGTGGCGCCGGATCGGGTGGCGGCGGATCGGGTGGCGGCGGCGGATCAGGCGGCGGCGGCGGATCAGGCGGTGGCGGCGGCGGATCAGGCGGTGGCAGCGGCGGTGGCGGCGGCGGATCAGGCGGCGGCGGCGGATCGGCGGCGGCGGATCGGTGGGGGGCGGCGGCGGCGGGGGTCATTGATGTAGGTTTCTCCGGCGGACATGATTGTGCCGCACAAGACTGTATTTTGACGTGCCCGTTCGCCTGACTATTACCCGTCCGGCGACGTTGCTTCAAAGCATTTCTGTGGGCCGTGAGAGGCGGGCCGCCGGTTGTTTCAGGAGGCCAAGCATTGACGAGCTTCAGCTACAGGAACTGCACGGTGAGCGATGTCATGGGGATGCCCAACGGGAGCTATGGCTTCAACATCCTCAACGAACGCGCGCAGCCCGTTCTTTCAATCGGCTGGACCGACGAAGAAGTCCGAAGGGCAGTCGGCCTCTTTCCCGCCGCAAGATGACGTTCTGCACTGCGCAGGTTCGGTTCCTCTCGAGATCACACCGGCGACTTCGATCGTTCCCGCTAAGGGTTCGTCGAGACCGGCGATGAGCCGAAGCAGCGTGCTCTTGCCGCAGCCGCTGCGGCCGACAACCGTCAAGAACTGCCCAGCGGGGACATGAAGATCGACGCCGTTGAGAACCGTCTTCGCGCCGAACGCCTTTCTGACGCCACGCAGCGTTAGCGCCGCGCCTCTGTCCGCGAGAAACGAGCTGGGTTCAACGGCGGGCGACATCGGCGTCACCGCGGCGCTTGGAAGGCGGGGTGCCAACCCAGCCGCCAGCGCTCAAGGGCCTTCACCAGCATGTCAGCGCCTTTGCCCAGAAGCGCGTAGAGCAGGATCGAAAGCACGATGACGTCGGTCTGCATGAACTCGCGGGCCTGCATGGCCATATAGCCGACGCCGGACTGTGCGGCGATCGTCTCGGCGAAGATGAGCGTGAGCCACATCACGCCGAGCGCGAAGCGAAGGCCGACGAAGATCGAGGGCAGCGCGCCCGGCAGGATCACGCGCCTGAACAATCGCCAACCGCGAAAGCCATAGCTGCCCGCCATCTCGATGAGCTGCGGATCGACGCTGCGCACGCCATGCAGCGTGTTGACGTAGATCGGGAAGAAGACGCCGAGCGCAACGATGAAGAGTTTCGCCCCCTCGTCGATTCCGAACCACACGATCACCAACGGAATGAGCGCGAGATGCGGTACGTTGCGGATCATCTGCACACTCGTGTCGGTAACCGAGAAGGCGAGTCGCGAGAGGCCGTTCAAGAGTCCTAGTGTGAGACCGATCGCCCCGCCGACCACCAGCCCCGCGAGAGCGCGCAACGCGCTTACGCCGAGGTTTTGCGGCAGCTCGCCGGATAGCGTGAGCCGCCATGCCGCCGCAGCCACCGCATAAGGGGAAGGCATGACCGTGTCGGCGATCCAGCCGAGCGATGCGGCGGCCTGCCAGGCGACGACTATGATCGCGGGCACAATCCATCCGATCCACGACCCGTGCGGGACCTTGAGTCGCAGCATGGCTGCGAGGAGCCGCGGCCCGACGCTGGCGACCGGTCTTTCCGCGATATCGGTCAATCCAATCTCTCGGGCTCGCCGGCGTCACGCCGCGGCGTTAGATGTTGCTCTTCCACGGCCAAACAATGTCCCGCACACGGATCGGCGCAGGAATTAAACCGAGTTTCTGGAAACGGTCCGCGACCTCCTGTTGCTGGGCAAGGACGTCGTTATTGAGCGGCCCAAACGTGAACTCCGCTCGATCAACGGATCGCTGCTCCGCAGCAAGATCAACGCCGCTCGCCTCGGCGAGGATGGCAGCGACCTGACCGCGGTGCCGGTCGGCCCATGTCGTTGACGTCGCGACGGCGCCATTGATCGCGGCGACCACCTCGGGGTGTGTGGCGGCGAAGTCGCTGTTAACGAGGAAGAACGAGTTTTGCGTGGTGACTTTTCGATCGAGCGGCAAGGCGCGCGCCTTCTGCTTCAGCTCGGCGATGGCGAAGAATGGATCCCAGATCGACCAGGCGTCGACCGCGCCGCGAACGAAGGCGGCGGCGGCATCGGGAGGAGCGAGGTAAATCGGCGTTATCGCGGTCCACGGAAGCTTGACGCTTTCGAGCGCGGCGACGAGCAGGTTATGGGCGCTGGACGCCTTGGCGACCGCCACCTTCTTGCCCGCCAGACCGGAGACGTCCTGGATCGAGGAAGCGGCCGGAACGACGATCGCCTGTCCGTAGCCGCGAGCGGGAATTGCTGCGGCGTAGAGCAACTTCGCACGGGCTGCCTGTGCGAAGATCGGTGGGGCGTCGCCCGTATAGCCGTAGTCGATCGCTCCAGCTCCGAGCGCCTCGAGCAAAGGCGGCCCAAATGCAAACTCGATCCATCGGACCCGCACGCCTTGCGGTTCAAATTGCTGCTCCAACGCCTTTTGCGCCTTGACGATCAGGAGCGCGCCTATCTTCTGATAACCGATCCGCAATTCCTTGAGTGGTTCAGCAGAGATCGCAGAGCCGACTGGGGTCGACGCCAACAAGGACGAAGCACTGATCAGAAAGTTCCGCCTGTTCACCGTTACCTACCTGCTTTGTTGCCACAGTTCGCGCTTGTTTTTCAGTTCTGCCCTTTCCAAGGCACGAGCCAGGCTTCGAGGAGGCGCATGGCGAAAGTGAATGCGAAGGCGCAGGCCGCGATGATTCCGATGCCGACAAAGACGACGTCCGTCGCCAGGAATTGGGATGCAGACATGATGAGATAGCCGATGCCTCGCGTCGCCGCGATAAGCTCAGCGGCGACGAGCGTGCCCCAGCCGACGCCAAGCGAAATGCGGATCCCGGTCAGGATTTCCGGCAGCGCGGAGGGGAGCACGATTTCGCGTAAGAGCTGAAATTGCGTCGCTCCGAGCGAGAGTGCAGCGTTGACCCGCTCCTGGGAAACCGAGCGAACGCCAGCCTGGGCGGAGAGAACGATCGGCGCGAACATCGCCAGCGCTAAGAGCGCGATCTTGGAGGTCTCGCCGATGCCCAGCCAAATGATCATGAGCGGCAAATAGGCAAGCGGCGGGAGGGGCCAGTAGAACTCGATTGGCGTATCGAAGACGCCTTTCGCCCATTTGTTCAGCCCCATAAGCAAGCCGATTGGCGTCCCCAGCACGATGGCGATCGCCGCCGCGGTGAAGATGCGCAGGAGGCTTGCCCCGACGTGCTCGAAGAGAGTGGCGTTGGCGTAGCCATCCTGAAAAATTGAGATCGCAGCAGTTACGACCTCCGTCGGCGTCGGAAGGAATAGATGCGGCACGAGACGCAGGTCGGCGACGATCCACCAGACCGCGAGAATGACCGCGCCGGACGCCAGGCTGATCAATAAAGTGGAGCCCTCGCCTGCGCCAAAGCGGCGCATTTTGACCAGGCGCGGCGCCCCTTCATTGGCAAGCTCTGCCGGCGCGGGAGTCGCCACGACGTTGGTCATTGGGCGGCGCTCCTGAGAACCTGGGTCTCATGCACGATGTCGCGGATGTCGTCGCGAAGCGCTCCGAAGGCGGGCGCGCCCTTCACCGCGCGCGCATCGCGCGTTGCGGCGAAAGTTTTAACGAAATCGAGGTCGTAGCGCGCAACAATGCGGCCGGGCCGCGGTGACATGACGACAAGATGCGTCCCGAGGAACAAGGCCTCTTCGATGGAATGGGTGATGAAAAAGATCCGCTTGCCCGTGCGGTCCCACACGTCGACGAGTAGCTCCTGCATTTGCTCGCGCGTCAGGCTGTCGAGCGCGCCGAACGGCTCGTCCATGAGAAGTATGGCCGGATTGGTGGCAAGGGCGCGAGCGATGCCGACGCGCTGTCGCATGCCGCCCGACAACTCGTAAGGAGCCGCCGCGGCGAAGTCTTGCAAGCCAACCAACCGCAGCAGCTCGTGCGCGCGGTCAAGGCGCTCCGTTCGCCCAGCGCCGGCGAACTTGAGCCCAAGCGCGACATTCTCTGCAACCGACTTCCATGGAAGCAAAGCGTCCTTCTGGAAGACGACGCCGCGATCCGCGCCGGGGCCCGTGACCTCGACGCCGTCGAGTGCGATCGAGCCGGATGAGAGCGGCAGGAATCCCGCCATGGCGTTGAGGAGCGTCGACTTCCCGCAACCCGATGCGCCGAGCGCAACCACGAACGCGCGATCGGGAACGTCGAGCGAAACCCGATCAAGGGCATGCACGGTGCGCCCGTCGCGGGCCGAAAAGAAGACGCTTGCTTTGTCAACGCGCAGCACGAGTTATGGCGTTCCCGGTCGAGAGCGGTGGAGCGCCGCCAACGCGATGAGGCGGCGCGCCGAGTCAAGGAAAGAGACTTATGTTCCAGGCTTCTTGAACCCGGCGACCGCGTCGGTCGTAACGAACGCGGCGTAGGAAGGCAGGACGTCGGAGATCTTTTTCTGGTCCTTGAGAAAGACCGACGTATCCTTCAAAATCTTAGCGATTCCGGACTTTTCGCCGCCCCCGAGCCACTGATCGGAAAGCTGCGCGTCGATCGGCAGCAAGGAGAGATTCTTGAGCGCGCTCGCCTGGTCCTGAGGCGTCCCCCCGAGCAGTTTGGCGAGCAGCTTGGCGTTGTCGCTGTCCGGAGCCCAGGCGGCTTTATCGTTGACGAAGGAGGTTTGGTACTTGTCGATGACGCCGGCGAAGGCTTTCAGGAAGCTTGGGTTGTCCTTCGCGAAGGCAGCGGTCGCTACCCATGCCGAGAACGTCGGCGCGCCCTTGTCGGCGACGTCCTTCGAGGTGACAAGCACCTTGCCGTTCTTTTTCAATTCGGTCAGCGCGGGATCCCATACGAAGCCGCCGTCGAGATCGCCCCGGTTGTAGCCGGCGACGATGTCAGGTTGCGGGATTGCAAAGACTTGCACATCCTTCTCGTTGAGGCCGACGCTCTTGATGAGCGCGAGCAATTGATAGTGGTCGGTTGAGACCGGGGCAGCGGCGAGCTTCTTGCCCTTCAGGTCGGCGAGGGAGTTGATCCCCGAACCATTCCGCACGACGAGCGCCTCGTCGACGCCTGAGATGGATGCGAGGTAGAAGGCCTGCACATCCAATCCGCGCGAGGTCGCGGCCGCGAAAGGGCTCGACCCGACATAGCCGACCTGAACGTCGCCGGAGGCGATCGCGGCGAAAATCTCAGCGCCTGAGTTGAAACGACGAAAGTCGATTTTGGCGCCAGTCGCCTTATCGAAGTCACCGTTCGCAATCGCGACCGAAGACGGCAGCGCGTCGGTCTGGTAACCGACGACGACGGTCTTGTCCGCCGCTCGGGCGGCGCCGGTCATTAGCGCGAGCGCGCCGAGCGCTGCAGCCAAAAAAGTCTTGCCAAACGACATTTGCTTTCACCTTCGATTAGGCGGCGCGACGGCCGCGGGGAGGATTGGCCGGGTGTGGCGCAGCGCCCTAAACTGGCCTATTGCCGAGGATCGCGGCGCGATGCATCAGGCGGGTCTCCGGCAGGTAGTCGAGTGTCGCGTAATGAGTGCTGAGCCGGTTGTCCCAAAAGGCCACGTCGCCGAGCTTCCAGCGCCAACGGACCGTGAACTCCGGCTTGGCAAGATGCGCGAAGAGAAAGGCGAGCAGCGCGTCGCTCTCTGTCTCCGTCAGCTCAAGGATGCGCGCCGTAAAACCTGAGTTGACGAAAAGCCCTCGTTGGTCACCCTCGATCGTACGCACGACCGGATGGACGACGGGCGGATTGGCCGCGACCGCCTTCTCCCATTTATCTTTGCGCGCTCCGAGGCCCCAGCGCCTGCGCGGAAATCCAGTCTCGAAACTATGCTCGGCCGTCAGCCCGTTGAGGAGTTTACGAATCGGCGCGGAGAGCGCGTCGTAGGCTGCAACGTTCGACCCCCACAGAGTGTCTCCGCCGCTCGACGGCAGGATTCGGGGCGTGAGAACGGCGCCAAAAGGCGGCGTCTCGATGAAGGTGACATCGGTGTGCCAGTTGTCGTTATCCGGCAGATCGCCGGGGCGTGTCTCAATCAAAGTGATCTCTGGAACGTCATCGATGTGCGGGTAGACCGGATGGACGTGCAGTTTGCCGAAGCGCGCGGCGAACCCCCGATGCTTGTCCGGATCCAGCGTTTGGCCTTCAAAGAAAAGCACGTGCCGCTCGGCGACCGCGGACTTGAGCTTCGCGACGACTGTGTCCGACAACGGGCGCGCCAGATCGACGCCCGTGACCAGCCCGCCGATCGCCGGCGTAAGCCGCGCAACGGCGAAGCCCACACTTGGTGCGTTCATGGCGAAAGTCTCCTCGGAGCGGCGCTCGGGAAACCGCGGGAGACTTGGCCTCCAAGTTACTGGATGAGAACCGCCGGTTGGATCTTCGCGCGGGAGCGAAGAGAGTTTTCGTCCACCGCGTCAAGCGCGTCAATAAAGGCCGCGGCGAAACTGCCGGGCCTCGATGCGACGGCCTCGGCGAGCTCCGCTGCGACCGAGAAGTGGACATGCGCCGAAACGAGTTCCAGTCAACGAATCGGGCGCCACGGCTATATACGCCGCAACCAGAGCGCCCAGCGCGCAACCGGTCGCCGTGACCCGGGGGAGAAGCGCGCTCCCGCCGCCGATCTTCACCAGAACCGTGCGGTCATTGACACGCCCCACCACATGGTCAACAGGTCCGGAGGCTGAGACGGCTCGCGCGTGCGCCAGCAAATCGACTGCGGCCGGGACCGCGGCCTCCGGACTGGCGGAACTGTCCACGCCGCGCGCGCCCCCGCCCAATCCGGCAAGGCCGATGATTTCCGACGCGTTGCCCCGCACCGCGGCTGGCTTGAACTTCAACAGCTCGGCGGCCACTTGTCCGCGCCACGGCAGGCCGCCGGCCGCGATCGGGTCCAAGACCCATGGCTTGCCCGCCTTTTGAGCCGCCGCTGCGGCGAGCCGCATCGCTTCCACCTGGGCCGCGGTGGGCGTCCCAAGATTAATCAGCACGCCGTCGGCTATGCCGGCGAACAGGGCCGCCTCTTCCGGATTATCCACCATCGCAGGCGAGGCGCCGGCCGAGAGCAGCACGTTGGCCACAAAGTTCGACGACACGGTATTGGTGAGCGCCTGAACGAGCGGCCGTTTCGCGCGAAGCGCGGCATGAGCGTCGACGACCGCGTCGATCGCGGGGGCGGTAATGGCGACAAGGGCGGCAACTGTCACAGCGCATCCGGTGCTTTAAGCGAAGGTATATTAACTTTTGTCTATAGTTTTGATATACAATTAATCCCCAATGAGCAAGAGACGTAACGCGATGTCCGAGCCCGCCTTCTTTGAACACTCTCACAGGCGCCAGGACCTCGTCTCGACCAAGAGGCTCGTGGAGCGCCTTGGGCGTCCGGACATTGCTGTTGTCGACGTGAGCGTCAGAAAGAACGACGACATATGGCTCAGCGACCGCGCGGCCTTTGAAGCAGGGCACATCCCGGGCGCCCGCTTCGCCGATCTCGTTTCCGACTTCTCCGATCCAGAGGAACGGTTCGCGTTCACCCGGCCGACAGCTTCTCGCTTTGCTTCTGCCGCTGGCGCGATCGGGCTCACAAATACCCAGGAGATCATCGTTTACGACAACAGCTCGGGCATATGGGCCGCGCGACTCTGGTGGTTGTTCAAGGCCTTCGGTCACGACAACGTTTCCGTACTGGATGGTGGTTTGACGGCATGGCTCGCGGAGAGCGGGCCTGTCGAGCGAGGCCCAAGCACTTTTGAGCCCGCGCATTTTGCCGCAAGTGAACGGCCCGGCTTCTTCGTCGATCGGGACGAAGTGCTTGCGATCGTCGAGGGCCGAGCCAGGGGGCGTCTCGTCTGCGTTCTTCGCCCTTCGGTGTTCGCGGGAGCTGAGCAGAGGTACAGCCGCCCAGGCCATATCCCGTCAAGCGTCAATCTCCCATATCTCGAGCTGCTCGGACCGGATAACCGCCTTTTGCCAGAGAGCGCGTTGCGAAACGCTCTTGCGCCACTCGTTGCGGGCGATGAGCGCGTCATCCTCTATTGCGGGGGCGGCGTCACCGCCGCAGGGACAGCTCTTGTTCTTACGCTTCTCGGCGCAGGCAACATCTCTGTTTACGACGGGTCCCTTTCCGAGTGGTCAGCCGACCTCAGCCTGCCAATGGTTGCGGACTTCGATCCCAGTCTCAAGCCGAGCAGATCGGCATGAAGGTTCTTTGGTATCTCAACCTTGCGGATGGGAAGTACCCATGGATTGAGAACGGCCTCTATCCCGTCGACTTCGAACGCTATCGCCGGCTCGCGCAGACGATCGATCGCGGAGGGTTCTTTGGTGCGCTCGTCGCGACCTGGCCGAACGATCCCTTCATTTCCGCTTCGTTCGCGGCAAGTTGCACAGAACGTATGCGCTTCCTCGTCGCCGTTTACGCGCGGATGACGCCCGCGAAGCATCTCGCTCAACAGGCGCTGACCTTCGACACCTTCACCTGCGGCCGGCTGCTCATGAACCTCATCAACGGCCGCGACGACATCATGGAGACCTACGGCGTCACCACGTCGCACGACGACCGCTATGTCCTGGGCGAAGCCTATTGGAGGGAGTTCCATCGCTGCTACGCTGCCGGCAGCCTGAGCAATTTCCCCAATACGCCGCTCGCGATCACGCCGGCGCGCGAGGGCGCAATTCCGCTATGGGGCGCGGGAGACAGCGCCGCCGGCCTCGCTCACGCTGGAAGGATCGTCGACGGTTATCTGACCATGTTGCGCGGCGTCGACAGGATCAAAGCGAACTTCGACGCGGCCCGCGCATCGGCGGCAAACGAGGGCCGCAGTTTCGCCGATCTGGGCGCCCTTGCAAGCGTGATCGTCCGGCCGAAGCGCGAAGAGGCCGAAGCGCATTTTTACGCGATGTTCCAGCAGACTGGCGTCACCGCGATCGTCGCCAAGCTGGAAGAGGCGGTGAAGCGGAGAACCAAAGGGGAGCAGAGCCTCGCCACCTTCAAAGCGCCGGACGCCCAGCGACAGGGCTGGATCAAGGCGCTGCTCGATGGCCGTTTGCCAAAGCTTGAAGAGCTACGGCTTGAGCGGCGACTCTTCGCCGGCATCACCGCTTGGTCGCCGCTCGATATTTTCGACGCGGGCTCTTCCGCAGTCTATTTCGTCGGCGATCCCGAGGGGATTGCCGATAACGTCAAGGTCTATCGCGACGAGGCAAAGCTGTCGGCGCTTATCCTCTCTGGCTGGCCATTGATCGACGAAGCAGAGACAGTCTCGCAGCTCTTGCTCCCTCGGCTCAATGAGATCCAGTGATCCTTTGCCTGCGGCCACGCTAACTAAACCCATTCTAAAGTCGACAACATCCGACTGGAGACGTCATGTTACATGAATCTGCGCGCGCCCATTGTGGCGCGGTCACCTTTGCGACCATCATCGTTCTTGCGCTCGGCGTTTGCTGGCCAGTTGCCTCCGCCGATCTGACGCTCAATTCCGCAGTCGACAATCCGGCACGGAGCACGAAATTCATTGCGCGGGACAGCGCGCGCCATCCGTTCGAGGAGCTGACCTTCTTTGGGATTACGCCGCAGTCGACCGTGGTCGAGATCTGGCCGGGCGGCGGCTACTGGACGGAGATCCTCGCGCCCTTCCTGCACGATCATGGCGCCTACTATGTCGCGTTGCAGGGGAAAGGTGGAAACGAAGCCGCCGACGCTGAAGCTGACAAGCTCAACGCTCTCTTCCGCGGCAAGATCGAGGCCGACAAGGCCACTTACGGCAAGCTTACGCCGACTGTTTTTGGCGTTGGCCAGAACGAAATTGCTCCGCCTGACTCGGCCGATTTCGTCCTCTCTTTTCGCAACCTTCACAATTGGCTCAAGGACGGTTCCGCTCCAGAGGCCTTTGCAGCGTTCTATCGCGCGCTGAAGCCGGGCGGGGTGCTGGGTCTTGAGGACCATCGCGGCCAGCGGGACACGCCGCAAGATCCGAAGGCCGAGGACGGCTATGTCCGGCAAGACTACGCCATCGCGCTTGCCGAGAAGGCCGGTTTCGAGTTTGCGGGCTCCTCCGAGATCAACGCCAACCTCAAGGACACGGCGAACTGGCCGAAGGGAGTGTGGACTCTTCCTCCAACTTTCAGGCTCGGCGACCAAGACAGAGCCAAGTATGAGGCCATCGGCGAAGCGGACAATTTTGTGCTGAAATTTCGCAAGCCGGCACAGTGATCGCTGCCAGCCCAGTCACACTTTGCGTATACGATCACTGGCGTTTGACTAGGTCGACCGGTTGCGCCGGTCGGTTATGCGGCGGGTTGGCGTTTGCGACATGTCTCTCGCGCCGAGCTCCGTTCGCCGCCAGGCGGCGGGAGAAGCGCCCACCACGCGTTTGAACTCACGGCCGAAGTGATAGACGTCGCAGAACCCGCAGGCCTCCGCGATGCTGGCTATGGGCGCGTTCTCGCGAATCATTAGGGATTGCGCGGCGATCAGCCGCTCGCGGATGAGCCAGCGCCGCGGACTTTCCCGCAAGTTCTTCTGAAACAGCCGCCGGGTTTGCGAAGGACTCAATCCTCCGAGACGGGCGATCTCCGCGGCGCTCCACGAACGGCGGATATCGGCGCGCACCGCAGCGACGACGGCGCTGAGTGGATCCGATGCGTCCCGCAAAGCAGGGGTGGCGAGGGAGCGCGCCATCAAGAGGAAGAACTCGCTGACGAGCAGATTGAGATGGAAATCAAGGTTGCGGTCCCGCCGTCTCAACACCAGGAACAGCCGCTCGAACCACGCGATGAGTCCGGCTCTGTCGCTCGCCGCGACCCGCGGGACCCCTTCGCCGAACAGGCGCGTGCGCACGGCGGCGGGGTTCGGACCGTCGAAGCGGAACCAGAGGAGCGTCCAGGGATCGCGCGCGTCCGCGACATGCGCGTGGGGGGCTTCGTTGGCGATCCACACGACTTCGCCCGCCTGCACCTCGACCCGCCGGCTTCCGAGTTCGACCGCTCCCGAGCCGGAAAGGCAGAAGAGCACGTCCTGCCCGACCTGACTCGCCCGCCGCACCCCATAAGTCGCGCCTGCGGCGACTTTTCCCGCGCGCAGCACCGTGAAGGCGGTAAGGGGCCAGCGGCGTCGGGGACATAGTGCAGGTTCTCGACGAAAACGGTCTCCCCGGTCATGCGCGTTTTATACAAAAGCGAGGGTCGGTCTGTCCATTGGCTGGGAGCCGGCGCTCGCCTATCGTCCCTTCATGCAAGCCCGACCGGGCTGGAAGTGAAGACGACACGAACGGCGAAGGGAGATGACGATGATCGCCATGACCCGCGAAGAGACCGCAGCCTACGGCCGCGACGGTTATATCCTTCGCTCAGGCCTTCTCAGCCGCGAGGAGGTTGAACGTTTCCGCGACACGGCGCGGGCGCAGCTCGAACGGGAGAACCGCGAGGGCGCCGTCATGTCCAAGGGCGACAAGGACGGGAAGACGACGCTTCTAAAAATGTGGACCAAGGCCGAGGACGACCAATACGGTCTGCTCGCGCGCGACGAGCGGCTCGTCGATCTCGCGGAGGATGCGATCGGCAAGCCGATCTACCTCTACAGCCACAAGATGACGATGAAGCAGCCCCAGGAGGGCGGCGCGTGGGAATGGCACCAGGATTTCGGCTATTGGTACAATTATGGCTGCCTCGCGCCCGAAATGATGAGCATCTATGTCGCGCTCGACAAGTCGACGAAGGAAAACGGCTGCCTTCAGCTTCTGAAGGGCTCGCACAAGCTCGGTCGCCTCAATCACATTCGTGAAAACGACCAGACGAATGTCGAGCAGGAGCACCTTGAAGCGGCGCTGAAGCGCTTCAGCCATGAATATGCCGAAATGGAAGCGGGCGACGCGCTCGTTTTCGATGGCAATCTCTTGCATCGCTCGGACGCCAACCGTTCCGACACCTATCGCTGGGGCTATATCTGCTCCTACAATGCGGTCGAGAACGCGCCCTTCAAGCGTGTGCGCGAATATGGCAATTACGAGCCCCTGCAGAAGGTCCCCGCCGGCTCGTTCCTGAAGAGGAGTCTGGAGCCGGCTTGATCAAGGGCGCCCCGGCAGCCGGTCGCCGCAAGACAGAGACGTCTCGAGGCGTCTGAAATCGGGAGTGAATGCGCATGGTCGATGTGGTTCGGAGCGGCGCGCGCGCTCCAACCCGCGGGTCGTTCAGCCTGTCGCAGCTCCTGTGGGCGCGCGAGGCGGGGGTCTTTTTGGCCCTGCTCGCGCTATGCCTGTTTCTCACTTTCGCGACCGGCGGCTTCCTCACATCGCTGAACCTGCTCAATGTCGGGCGGCAGATTTCGCTGCTCGGGGATCATGGCCGTGGGCATGACCTTCGTCCTGATTGCGGGCGAGGTCGATCTTTCGGTCGGCTCGACATACGCTTTCTGCGGCCTTGCCAGCGGCATGCTGATCTGCGCCGGCTGGCCGCTGTTCGCGGCGGTCGGCCTCGGCGTGGTCGCCGGCTGCGCCATCGGGCTCATCAACGGCCTGCTTTCGACCTATGGCCGTCTGCCCTCGCTGATCGCGACGCTTGGCATGCTGAGCATGGTGCGCGGCGCGGCGCTCATCCTGACGAACGGCCAGCCCGTCACAGTCAATGTTCGCAACGGCGCGTCCGAAAGCGTGCTCAACGCCTTCGAGTTCATGGGGCAGGGCTATCTCTTCGGCGTCGTTCCCATGCAACTCGTTTTCTTCGTCATCGTCGCGGCGATCGCATGGTTCATCCTGTCGATGACGAACTTTGGCTTTCGCATTTTCGCTGTCGGCGGCAGCGCCAAGGCGGCGCGCGTTTCGGGCATTCATGTCAGTGCGGTGAAGATCTGGGCCTTCATCCTGATGGGCGCGCTCGCGGCGTTCGCGGGCATTCTGAGCCTCGCTTTTCTGCCGAGCGGCCAGGCGGGCCGGACCGGCCTTGGCCTCGAGCTCGACGTCATTGCCGCCACCATCGTCGGCGGCGCTTCGCTTTCGGGAGGCGAGGGAACGATCTTGGGCACGATTCTCGGCGTGCTCATCATCGGCGTGATGCGCAACGGGCTCGTCCTCATGGGTGTCTCGCCCTTCGTTCAGGAATTCATGATCGGCCTCGTCATCGTGATCGCGGTCGGCATCGACAAGTGGTCTACGCGCCGGACGGCGTGAGACGTTGGTTTCAAACTAAGAAGTGGGAGGAAAAAATATGAAGATTGCAGCTCTGATGGTCGTCGCGGCGGCGCTTCTGCCGCTTTCAGCGAAAGCGGACGGGCCGGTGAAAGTCAGCGACTTTCCGCTCGCCGACCGGATCAAGGAGAAGGTCGCCTCGGGCAAGCCGCTCGACATCTATGTGTCCTATCACGACGTCTCGAACGAGTTCGCGCCCTCGATCAAGGCGGGCGTCGCGAAGGGCGCGGCCGACGACAAGGTGAACGCGCAATTCATCGGGCCGGTCGGCTCCGACGCCAACGCGCAGATCAACGAGATCGAGACGCTCATGGGCAAGATGGACGGCCTTGCGATCTCGTCGGTTTCGAGCGACGCGCTGGGGCCAGTGATCGACCGCATTCTCAAGGCCGGCATTCCGGTCGTCACCTACAACACCGACAATCCGAACAGCAAACGCTTGGCCTTCGCCGGGCAGGATCTCGTCCAGTCCGGACGCGAGGCTGGCAAGCTCATGGGCAAGGTGCTCGACGGCAAAGGCAAGGTGATGATCACGACGATCGACGCCGCCGCCCAGTGGTCGCTGGACCGTGAGAAGGGCGTGCGCGAGGCGTTGAAAACCTTCCCCGGCATCGAGGTGGTGAAGACGCTCAACACCGGCAGCGATCCGCAAAAAATTTATTCCGAGATCGAGAACGCCATGCTTGCCGACCCGAGCGTGACCGGCATCCTTTCGCTGGAATGCTGCTCGACGCCCGCCGCAGGCACGTGGGTCCAGCGCAACAAGAAGACGGGCGCGATCAAGGTCGTCGGTTTCGATCTCCTCGATCAGACGGTGCAGCTCGTCCAGAGCGGCGACGTCCAGGCGACGATCGATCAGGCTCCCGAGAAACAGGGTTTTGAGGCCGTGGACCTTCTCGTGCAGTTCCTGAACGGCAAACCGATCGAGAGCGTCGATACGGGCGTCGGCATCTACACGAAGGACAACATCGACAAGGTCGCCAAGAAGTAGGGCGTCCGCCAAGACCGGCCGCAAGTGACGTCCAGTCCGCATATCGTCGAGATCGCCGGGGTGACCAAGAGGTTCCCTGGCGTTCTTGCGCTCGATCATATCCACGTGGGCTTTCGGGCCGGCGAAGTTCACGCCGTCGTTGGCGAGAACGGCGCCGGCAAGTCCACGCTCATGCATATCCTCGCAGGCGATCTTCAGCCGAACGAAGGCGAGATCCTTGTCGACGGCAAGGCGACGCATTTTGCTTCGCCGCTCGACAGTCGCGCCGCGGGCATCGTCGTCGTCTATCAAGAGCTCGCGCTCTGCCCGACGATGACGATCGCCGAGAATGTCGTCATGTCGGACATGGCGCGCCGGCGCGTCGCCTCGCTCGTGCCTCGGGCGATGATGCGCGCGGAGGCTCGCGCCGCGCTCGAACGTCTTGGCATGGACTCGCTCGATCCGGACACGCGCGTGAGCCGCCTGTCGGTCGCCGAGATGCAGCTCGTCGAAATTGCGCGCGCCGTCCGTCAGCGCGCCCGCGTGCTTGTTCTCGATGAGCCCAATTCCGCCTTGTCGCGTCGCGAGAGCGAGCGCCTGTTCGATGTCGTGCGCCAATTGCGCGCCGAAGGCGTGACGGTCATCTATGTTTCTCACCACCTGCGCGAGGTGCTCGACCTCGCCGATCGCGTCACGATCATGCGCGACGGCCGCACGATCGAGACGCTGGACAACGAGGATCTGTCCGAGCAGCGCTTGATCCATTCGATGGTCGGGCGGGACCTCGGAGACGTGCCGCCCTGGCGCGTGAATCCGGCCGCGCATTCGGAAGGCAATCCTGTGGTTTTGTCGGTGACGGACCTCAAGGCGCCTGGGCTTGCCGGGATCAGCTTCGAGGTCCGTGCAGGCGAGATTCTTGGCGTCGGCGGGCTTGCCGGACTCGGGCAAGGACGCTCTTGGCGAGGCGCTGTTCGGCCTTTGCCCGCGCGAGGGCCGGGTGGCGATCGACGGCGCAGAGACGCCCGCCGACGCGCTCGCCTCCATCCGCTGCGGCATGGCCTTCGTGCCCGCCGACCGGCGCGGAGCGGGTGGCCTTCTCGCCATGACGGTCGCCGACAATGTCGTATCGGCGTCGCTCAAGCGCTTCTCCGTCGCCGGCGTGCTCCAGCGCGCCGCCATCCGCCGAGAGGCGCGCGCGCAGGTGGCGCGGCTCGACGCGCGAATCGCGCGCCTCGGGCAGAAGCTTGGCACCCTTTCGGGCGGCAATCAGCAGAAGATCATTCTCGGCCGCAGCCTCGTCACGCATCCGCGCGTGCTCATCCTGCACGAGCCGACGCGCGGCATCGATGTCGGCGCCAAGGCCGAGATCTACGGGATACTCCGCGGGATCGCGAGCGAAGGCGTCGCGATCGTCCTGATCTCCTCGGAGGTCCCGGAGCTCCTCATGAACGCCGAGCGCGTTCTTGTCTTGCGACGAGGCCGGATTTCGGGCGAGCTGCGCGGGGAAGCCATGACCGAGGCTGAGATCCTCGGGCGCGCAATGGCGTCATAGTTCTCGGGGTTGGCATGGGGCCTGAAATCACCATCGTCGGAAGTTTCGCCGTCGGCCTGACGATGCGCGCGCCGAAATTGCCGATTTTCGGCGAGACGATGCTCGGCTCCGACTTTGACATGGGGCCGGGAGGCAAGGGATCAAACCAGGCGGTCGGGACGGCGAGGCTTGGCGCGCATTCGGCGCTCGTGGCGATGATCGGGACAGACAAGCTTGCGGGCATCGCGACCGACCTCTACGCCGCAGAGGCGGTCGACACGACCCATCTCACTGTGCGCCGCGAGCGCGCGACCGGCGTCGGCTTCATCATCCTCAACGAGAAAGGCGAGAATTTCATTATTCTCGACATGGGCGCGAACGAGCTCATGGACGCCGCCGCGGTGGATGCGGCCGAGAGCAGAATCGCCGAAAGCTCTGTCGTCATGGCGGTCCTGGAAGTTCCGGTCGCAGCGGCGTCCCGGGCGATGGAGCTTGGCCGCAAGCACGGCGCGCGAACGATCCTCAATCCCGCACCAGCTCGGGCGCTGCCCCCGGAGATCTTCGCCAACGTCGACTATTTGACGCCGAACGAGAGCGAGCTGCGCATTCTCTTAGGGCTCCCGGCCCACGATCCGAGCTCGTCGCGCGAACTCGCGGCGGAGCTGCGCAAGCGCGGGGTTCGCACCGTCGTCGTCACGCTCGGGCGCACGGGCGCGCTGATCCTCGCCGACGACCTCGATGTCATGGTCCCGGCTGTGCCCGTCGATGTCGTCGACACGACCGGCGCGGGCGATGCGTTCAATTCGGGGTTCGCCGTTGCGCTGGCGGAAGGGCAGGAGCGTCGTGGACGCCGTGAAATACGGCGTGGTCTGCGGCGCCATCGCCTGCACGAAGCTCGGCGTTGTCCCAAGCCTTCCCGACCGCGCCCGCGCCGACGCGGTCTATGCCGAAGCTCAGAACTCCATCTGGAGAACGCCAACGTGAATCGCAACCGACTGCTCAACGCCGAACTTTCGCACGCCATCGCCTCCATGGGTCATGGCGATCTCATGATCGTCTGCGACGCGGGTTTTCCTATTCCTTCGTCGGCCTGGCGAATCGATCTCGCCATCGCGCCCGACGTGCCGGATCTCGCCACGGTTCTCACGCCGATTTCCGAGAACCTGATCGTGGAGCGCCTCTCCTACGCGGACACTCTGCCCTGAGTACAACGCTCCGCTGCTCGCGACGATCAAGCGACTCTTCGGCGACGCCGAACTTGCGCCGGTGAAGCACGAGGCGATCCTTGGCGAGATGGCGGCGAAGGCCAAGGTGATCGTGCGCACCGGCGCGTTCGACCCTTGGGGGAATATCCTGCTCTATTCGGGCGTGGACGTGCCGGCCTGGTTCTCAAAACCCGGCGTCAAAGCTCCCGGATTACTACGCCAAGAAGCTCAAGAAGGGCTGATGCCGCGCATCTTCGATTTCGGCGGTCGCGACGTCGAGCGCGTCCAGACCGTCGCGGGTCTTCGCGCGCTGAAAAGCGCGGGCCGGCAGGCGGCTCAGGTGACGGCCGAGACGGCGGACGAGGCGGCGGCCGCTGAAGCGGCCGGCGTTGAAATGGTCGTCTGCCGCGCCGCCAATGTCGCGCGCGTGCGCGAGGGCTCGCAGCGCGTTTTCGTCACCGCTGCGCTCGGCTTCGCCGAGGCCGTGACCGCCGACGAGATTCTGCGCGCCGCCTTCGCGGCGATCACCGGGGGCGCCGACGCGGTGCTGACCAGCCGGGGCAGCGAGACGGTGCGGGCTCTCGCGCACGAGCAGATCCCGGTCGTCGGTCATCTCGGCTTCGTGCCGCGCAAGTCCACCTGGGTTGGCGGCGTGCGCGCAGTTGGCAAGAGCGCGGCGGAGGCGCTTGAGCTCTGGGATCGGTTCCAGCGTCTCGAAGACGCCGGCGCCTTCGCGGCCGAATGCGAGCTCATCGCCGCGCCCGTCATGGCGGAGATCCATCGTCGCACGTCGCTTGTCACCATATCGCTCGGCTCCGGCCCGGACGCGGATGTGATGTTTCTCTTCACCTCCGACATCTGCGGCGAATCGAGCCGCCCACCCCGCCATGCGCGCAGCTGGGGAAATCTGGCAGCCAGGCATCAGGCTGTGCGTGACGAGCGCGTGCAGGCGCTCACGCGCTTCCGTGCGGAGGTGAACGCGAAGTCCTTTCCTGCTACCGCCGAATGCGCGGACGCGCCACATGTTGAGGTCGAAGCGTTCCGCGCCAGATTGGCCGCCGACGATTGAACGACGCGTCCAGGGTCAGCGAAGGAAATCCGAGCACTTCTGGATGTCGCTCCCCGCCGCGCCCCCAGGGTCCGATCGGAACGCTTGATGTGGAATTCTTCGGCGAGCCTTCGACGAGCTTGTCGCTGTAAGTCATATACACCAAGATATTCCGTTTTGTATCGCACCCTCGGACGATCTGCATTTTCTTGAAGAAGAGTGATCGGCTTTCGCTGAACACCACGTCGCCTTGCGAGAACTTTTCCTTGAACTTGATCGGGCCGTACTGACGACAGGCGAGAGAAATGTCGGACGTCTGTTCGGCGAGGCCCAAAGCGCCGGAGATGCCTCCTTTTTCCGGAACGGTGTAGTGGCAGGCGATTCCTTCGACGACCGGGTCATCGATGCCGTACACGGCAAGCTTGTCGTTCGGCGTCAGCAATTTGAATGTCGTCGACTTGCGGAAGATGAGATCGGGATCCTGCGAAGCGGCATGCGCCGGCCAGACAGAGACAGGAACGCGGCAAAGAGGACGGCCGTGCGCAATGTCGCCATGGTAAGTTTGCTCGCTGTCGTTTCCATCGACGAGAGATAGGGGTCTTTCGTCTTCCCGCCAATGACGGTGCGCCCTTTTCGGTTCGGCTGCCGCTGCCCTTTAGAGCAACGCGACGCTGCTTACCGCGGAAGGCATTTGAGCAAATCGGAGTTTTCGCGCGCCTTTGCTTCCAGGCTGCCGGCGAGCCGGCGCTGAAGCGACGTGGGTCGCGCGGGATTGCGCAGAATCGGATTGGGCAGCGCAGTCGCCAGCAGCGCCGCCTCATGCGGATTGAGCTGACTTGCGCTCTTGTGGAAATAGCGCTGCGCCGCGGCTTCGATCCCGTAGATCCCGTCGCCCCATTCGGCGATGTTGAGATAAATCTCGAGCGTATGGGCCTTCGACCAGGCCGCGCCCATCACGATCGCCATGCCGATCTCGATGCCTTTGCGAATCGTGGATCGGCCCGGCCACAAAAACAGGTTCTTCGCGGTCTGCATGGTGATGGTCGAGGCGCCTCGGCTCGGCCCGTGTTCGCCCGCGCCGCTCAGAACCTCGCGCAGGGAACCCCAGTCGACGCCATCATTGTCGCAGAAGCTTGCGTCTTCAGAGGCGACCACCGAGGCGAGGGCGATCGGCGCGATGGTCTTAAGCGGCGCGTAAATGCGCTGGTAGCTCTTGCCCTCGACCATGCGCGCAAGCATGAGCGTCGAGACTGGCCGGACGGCGGTATAAAGACACACCAGGAAAATGAAGAGCGCGAAAAGCGCCAGCGCCGCCCAGACGACGCCAAGCGCCAAAAGACGAAGAGGGGATCGCCGCCGCGCCACGCGGAAGCCTTGGCGCAAGTCGCCTCATCCGGCAAGCGAGGACTGCTCACCCCCTCAAGCACGCCAGCGATCTCGTGGCCGAGCTCGCGCCGCGATGGCCGGTCCGTCGCGACGAGCCCGCGCGGCGTCACAGCGCCGACCGTCATTTTTCCGGAACCCCGGCTTTGCGCAGCCCCTCGAGAATGCGCTCGCGCTGCTTGAGGTAGGTCGGGTTGTCGCTCTCCGCCATGCTGAGAAATCGGGCGATCGAGTAATTCGGCGCGAGCGCCCGCCCAGCTTTAACTTCGGCTTGCGCCTCATCGAGACGGCCGAGATTCGCGAGCGCGGCGGCCATGTAGAAATGGTTCAGAGGATAATTCCGGCTGGCGTCGACCGAGCGGCGAAAGAGCGCGACCGCTTCCTCGTCGGCTCCGAGGTGGAGTTTGGTGAGGCCTCGGATATGGGTCCAGATGAAGGCGACCGCGTCATTAGGCGATAGCCGGAACGCCTCGTTGAGGTGAGCCTCGGCCTCTTCCGCCCGGCCCATGGTGATTTTCGCTTGGCCCGATCCACGCATGCGCCGCGCCGAGGTTCCTGTTGAGCGACAACGCCTGCTCCAATTCGCCGATCGCTCGCGAAGCGCGATTGGTTTGGATCTGGATGAAGCCCAGCCAGAGATGCGCCCAATAGTTACGCGGCGCGATCGAAATCCCCTTGATCAGCAGCGCCTCGGCCTCGGCCAGGCGCTCAGCCCGATGCTCGGTAGTGAAGATCGCGCCGACCAGCACGTCGGCTCGCGCTGCGCCAACAAGAGCGTCAATGTTGGTCGGATCGAGCGCCACGGCGCGCTCGAAATAGCCGCGGGCAGCCTCGATGTTGGGCACCCCGCCTTTATTGAACTGCTGAACGCCCTGGAAATAAAGGTCCATGGAATCCGGGTCCGCCACATTCTCGGCGCGCTTTGCTTCCGCGGCGATGAGCTCCGGGCGCAGCTCATTGGCGAGCTTGGAGACAATTTCGTCCTGCATGTCGAATAAGTCAGCCATCGGCTTGTCGAACCGGTCTGCCCACAAGTGGTTGCCGGTGATGGCGTCGATGAGCTGGACATTGATGCGCATCCGGCTGCCGCCGCGCTGAATGCTTCCCTCAAGAACGTAGCGCACGTTGAGATCGCGGCCGATCTGCTTGGCGTCGACCGATTTACCTTTGTACGTGGAGGCGGTGTTGCGAGAGACCACAACCGCATTGTTGAGGCGCGAGAGATCGGTCGTCAGGCTCTCGGTCACGCCGTCGACAAACATCTCGTGCTCGAGATCCACGCCAAGACTGGTGAATGGCAGCACCACGATCGACAAGCGCGGCGGCGCCGGCTTCTCGACGGGGGCTGGGCTTGGCGCCGGGCTGGCTTGGGCCGCCGCACCAACCTCGAGCGAATAGACCCGGATCGGCTCGACGATATTCTTGAGTTCAGTTTGGCCAAGGTCGCTGACCACGAGATCGAGGCGGCCCTTGACCTGCCGGTAAGCGTCCTCCGACAGGCAGATCGCTCCGGGCTTCGCGATTCCCTCGAGACGCGCGGCGATATTGACGCCGTCACCCATCAGGTCTCCATCGCTCTCTTCGACCACGTCGCCGAGATGAATGCCGACCCGGAACTCAATGCGGCGCTCGGGCGGCAGGCCGGCGTTGCGCTCCAGGAGTCCATGCTGCAGCTCGATCGCGCAGCGTACTGCGTCGACCACGCTGCGAAATTCGACGATGAAGCCGTCGCCCGTGCCCTTGACCACACGTCCTCGATGGACGGAGATCGTCGGCTCGATCAGGTCGCTCCTCAGCGTGCGTAAACGCGCCAAGATTCGATCCTCGTCGGCGCCCGCCAGCCGCGAGTAGCCGACGATATCCGTCACGAGAATCGCCGCCAGCTTGCGCGACTCAGTCATCGGTTGAACTCTCCCCGGTTCGCGCTCCTATATAGGGCTCACTTGGCGACTATCCAGGATTTGCGCGTCGGGGAGTCTGCGCGTTAGGATGGCCGGCGTCGACATTGCGCCGCGCGGACGTCCATCGACGCCCGATCGGCCAGGCTCTACCTGTGCGACGAACAGCCAGAATAACGCAATCGAACCCCAGCCCAGAAGGCGCCCTGATGACCGCTTCTCGCCTCGTTATTCCCGATCTCGCCGGCAAAAATGTTCTCATCACGGGCGGCTCGACTGGCATCGGCGCTGCTGTGGCCAGAGGCTTCGCCGAGCAGGGAGCGCGTGTCGCCATCGGTTATCATTCGAGCGCGGACAAGGCTCACGCACTTGTGAGCGAGATCAAGGCTGCGGGCGGCGAAGCGCTGGCGGTGAAGGGCGATGTCGCAGACCCGGAAGCGTGCGCGCAAATTGTCGCCGAAACAACGAGCCGATTCGGCGGCCTCGACGGCCTCATCAACAATGCCGGTCTCATGCTCGGGCGGGTGCATTCGCTCGAGGCGAGCGACGAGCATGTGCAGGCGGTGATTGATCTCAACTCGCGTTCAATTATCTGGGTGACGCGCGCCGCCCGGCCCTGGCTCGAGCGCCAGGGCGGCTTCGTCATCAATACGACCTCAATTGCGGCGCGAAACGGCGGCGCCGGCGGCGCAATCCTCTACGCCGCCGCAAAAGGCTTTGTCTCGACGATTACCAAAGGCCACGCCAAGGAGCTGATTGGCAAAAAGATCCGCGTCAACGCCGTGTCGCCCGGCGTGATCATGACGCCGTTTCATGAGCGTTATACGGACGCGGACGCCTTGGAGACCATTCGCAAGACGATTCCGATCGCTCGCCTCGGAACCGCCGAAGAATGCGTCGGCGCTTACCTGTTCCTCGCCTCAGAGGCGCTCAGCGGCTATGTCATTGGGCAGATTATCGAGGTCAATGGCGGCCAGCTTATGCCCTAAGGCGCTGACGTCTGGCCGCGCCGCGGCTCCCCGTTCAGGAGCGTGGGACGCCGACGGCGCTAGTGGCGATATTGCTGGATGCGGGTTGTCCGAAGTCCAGCCAAGCCATGCTGATCGATCGAGACTTGCCAGCTCAAAAGTTCGTCGACCGTCAGCGTGTAACGCGAGCAGGCGTCTTCCAGCGACAGCAAACCGCCGCGAACGGCGGCGACCACTTCCGCCTTGCGGCGAATGACCCAGCGGCGCGTGCTGGGCGGCGGCAGATCGGCGATTGTCAGCGGACTGCCGTCCGGACCGATCACGTATTTTACTCTCGGCCGCAGCGTTTCACTCATTGGACTCTCACTCAGACGCATGTCACACAACCTCAGCGACAATAGGCGAAGCGATTTAAGATTTGCCTAAGCCACCGCTACAAAAATATACCGATACCTAACCAGAATTGTGTGGTGATCTGCGTATGGGCGGGGCCAACGCCCGCTCGCCCAACTCGATAACCATGAAGGGTCCTATGCCGCCAACTTTCAACCCTGTTCTGCGTTTAGCGGTTTCCAAATCCACGATGATATTTCTGGAGCGACGGCGAATGCGACTAAGGGCCTGGAAAATTGTATTGTTTTCGATCGTCGCAGCCGCGACGATCGGCGTCGCGTCGGCGCGCGCGGCGGATTGCGGAGACAGCGCGGCCGGCTTCGACGAATGGCTCACGTCATTCAAGCAAGTCGCGATTAGCAACGGCATTTCGCAACAGGTGGTCGATTCGGCCCTGAACGGGGTCGTGTTCGATTCTTCCGTCGCCGCGCATGATCGTGGCCAGAACTTTGGATCGAACTTTCGCGGCATTCGCCGGGCGCCACGTAACTCCGGCCCGGATAAAGAAGGGCAAAATGATGATGCTGGCCTACGCTGAGCCGTTGGAGCGAATCGAGCAGCGTTATGGCGTGCCTGGGCCCGTTATCGTGGCGATTTGGGGCCTCGAAACCGATTTCGGCGCCGGTTTGGGCGGCTATTCCATGCTCAGCGCGCTGGCGACGCTGGCGTACGATTGCCGCCGGTCGCAAATCTATCGCGCTGAACTCATCGATGCGCTCATGCTTGTGCAGCGCGGTCTTTTGCGCCCATCACAGAGGGGCGCGTGGGCGGGCGAGATCGGACAGACCCAATTCATGCCGTCGGCCTATCTGAAATACGCGGTCAACGCCCAAGGGGGAGGCGGGGGAGACATCATTTCCAGTCCCGCCGACGCGCTGGCGTCGACCGCGAATTTCCTGCGCTCGAAGGGCTGGAGCCCGGGTGCGGGTTGGGACGAAGGCCAGCCGAACTTCAACGCCTTGCTCCAATGGAACTCGTCCCCGGTCTACGCCAAGACGCTCGGTCTGTTCGCGGACAAGATTGCGGAGAAGTAAAAGCCCGCGCCCGTGAGCCCGCTCGTCATCGGGCTTGAACACATTCTAATCTGCGGCGGCAGCCCGGTCTCGCTATGGCGGGGGTGGTGGATTTGGGCTATGGCCTTGCCGGATCGGGCGAGAAGCCCAACATAATTCCATGGTCCGGCGGTTTCGCCGGCAAAAGCTCGAGATGCTTGCGCCATCGCTCGCGCCGCCTTTGGACGGCGCACTGAACAGTTTAGGGCTCGAAAAGCCGCCCGCCGAAACCCGCGTCGTCGTCGCGATGTCGGGCGGGGTCAACTCGTCGGTCACGGCGGCGTTGCTCGCCGCCGAAGGCTACGACGTCGTCGGCGTCACGATGCAGCTCTACGACCACGGCGAGGCGACGCACCGCAAGGGCGCGTGCTGCGCGGGGCAGGATATCCACGACGCGCGCGACATCGCGGCGCGGCTCGGCGTTCCCCATTATGTGCTCGATTACGAGGAGCGCTTTCGCGAGAAGGTGATCGAGCCGTTCGCCCGAGCCTATGTCGCGGGCGAAACTCCGGTCCCGTGCATCGCCTGCAATCAGCACATGAAATTCGCCGACCTCTTCGAGGCCGCCCATGACCTTGGCGCCGATCTGCTGGCGACCGGCCATTATGTCGTCAGCCGCGACGACGGACGCGGCGGGCGAGCTTTGTACCGTGCGGCTGACCCCGATCGCGACCAGAGCTATTTCCTGTTCGCCACCACGCGCGCGCAACTCGCGCGTCTGCGGTTCCCGCTGGGAGGCATGCCGAAGGCGCGCGTGCGCGAACTGGCGCGCGAATTTGGCTTGGTGAACGCCGAGAAAGCTGACAGCCAGGACATCTGCTTCGTGCCGTCTGGACATTACACCGACATGATCGAGCGCCTGATTCCGGGGGCTTCCGTCCCCGGCGAGATCGTTCATGCGGACGGTCGCGTTCTCGGACGGCACGGCGGCGTCGTTCACTTTACCATTGGCCAGCGGCGCGGCATCGGCGTCGCGGCGGCCGAGCCGCTCTATGTGGTGGGCCTCGACGCGGCCAATGCGCGCGTCATCGTCGGCCCGCGCGCTTCTCTAGCGGTGGCGCGGCTTCGATTGCGTGATGTCAATTGGATTGGTCCGGGCGCAATCACCGCCTTGCCGTCGCACGGATTGCCGATTGCCGCGCGGGTTCGCTCGACTCGTCCGCCGGCTCCCGCTCTGCTCATGCCCACAGGCGAGATCGAGTTCGTTGAGCCCGAAATCGGCGTCTCGCCCGGTCAGGCCTGCGTCTTCTACGAGTCCATCGACCCGGGCGCGCGGGTGCTCGGGGGCGGGTTCATCGCGTCCGCCTGACGAGAGAGGCCGAAAGACCCATGCCTTCTTTCGATGATGATCCCGTATTCGCGCCGAAGCCGAAAGCCCCCGTCGCTCACGAGATCGGTCAGAACATCGACGACTTGTCGGCGCCGGAGCTTAAGGAGCGCATCGCTCTATTGCGCTCGGAGATCGACCGCCTCGAGAAGGCGATCGAGGCGCGTCAAGCGACGCGCGCGGCCGCCGCCTCGGTCTTCAAAATTTGAGACGTCGCGATCCGTCTGAGCCGCGTTAAGAAGCCCTTAATCCTTATTGTTTATGAATCTCATAGCCCGACAGCAGTCTGAATGGGCGCCTACTCCTTAGTTAACCCTCCCCATATCCCACCTTGAAAGCCGCCGTCAGGCGGCTTTTTTTATCCGCCTGCAGACCGTGGACTTCCCGGTTAACCTTGCTCAATGGTAAATGAGCCGAAGGCGCTGCGCAGGCGCTATTGTCGCCTGGGCTCCAAAAGGCGCGGCGGCTGTGTACGCAGCCTCGCCTCCGTGGGACGGGAGTGAGGGCGTATGAGTCATCAGTACGAAGGACCGAGGCGCAGTTTTGCCGCGGCCCCGCCGCCTTCGCCTGCGATTCCGTTCATTCACCGTCTTGCCTCGTCCGGCGCTTTCAAAGACCTCTTTCGAGAAGGCATGACGCTCGTCGAAGAGGCTGCGGCTTACCTCGACGGTCCGGGGCGAGCGGAATCGAGCGCTCTTCCTCGCCCAACCGCTCTCGCGTATTCGACCGAAAGCATGCGCTTGACCACCCGTCTGATGCAGGTCGCCTCCTGGCTTTTGCTCCAACGCGCGGTCAATGAAGGCGAACTGACCTCAAGCGAAGCCCAAGCCGAGCGCGTACGCGTCAAGCTTTCCCGCGAGGAATACGGCTACAGGCCCGAGATCTTTGAACAATTGCCGCCCACCCTGCGCAGTCTCAGCCAGCGCTCGATGCGCATTCAGGAGCGGGTGATGCATCTTGATCAAAGCCTGGTGGTCGCGCATTCGCGTGCGCCGATCAGAGCGAAATCCGAGGTCGCCTCGCAAGTCGAGCGCCTCCGCGCCGCGTTTTCACCATAGGCGGCCGAGAGCCTTTCTCTCGCCCGGGTTCCGACACGCCGGCATTCGGGCGACGACCCGTTTCTAAAGCCTTGCGTCGACCGCGATTTGGCCGCAATGGTCGGTGACATCTCCGTCCCCGCTCCGCTTCGCCGCTCATGCCGTTGACCCACCAGAACTCGCCCCGCTGCTCGCTCTATCTCTTCACTCCCCTCCTGTCGGCCGCTGACGCCGACGCCTTTGGCAAGATTTTCGCCGAGGCGCTTGAGGCCGCGCCGATCGCTAGCGCGCTCGTCCGCTTCGCGCCCGGCTCCGAGGCCCACGCGAAAGCGATCGTGGCGCCCCTCCTTCGTCCCGCCAGGGACGCCGACTGTGCGCTGTTGATCGAAAACGACGCCCGGTTGGCGGCCCGACTTGGCGCAGACGGCGTCCATGTCGCGGGCGACGGGGAGGATCTTATCGAGGCGATCAAGAGCCTGAAACCGGAACGGATCGTCGGCGCGGGATCTTTGCGCACGCGCGACGAGGCGATGACTGCAGGCGAAATGGGGGCGGATTACGTGATGTTCGGGGAGCCGCATGGAGGCGCGCAAACGAGGGGCCTGGCGTCGCTGGTGTCGCTCACCGAGCGGGTCGTCTGGTGGGCCGAGATCTTCGAGACGCCGTGCGTCGCCTATGCCGACACCATCCCGGCGGCTGGGACGCTGGCTGAGGCCGGCGCCGATTTCGTTGCGCTCGGCGACGCCATCTGGGGCAGTTCTTCGCCAGCGGCGGCCGTGCGCGAGGCCCACGGGCTGGTCGCTAGCGTGGGTGTCGTAACGCCATGAAGCGGATTGCGCTCGTCCTGGGATTGACGCTGAGCTTGAGCAGCGTCGCCCTCGCCCAGACGCCGGCCCAAGGCGTCACGTCCCCGCTCGCGAGTCCTTCAACCCTCGCCGCCCCTCCCACCGCAGCGCCCCCTCCCTTGCCGCCGCGAGCGGACGGGGTGCCGGCGGATATGGCGTTCGGCGCCTATCAGCGCGGCAATTTCCTTTACGCCCTCTTGGAGGCTGAACGCCGCCTTGACGCCAATCCCAAGGATACGGCGGCGATGACGTTGATCGGCGAGATCTATCGCGACGGCGCCGCGGTCGCCCGCAGCGATCAAGAGGCTTCGCGCTGGTACCGCCTCGCCAGCAATCTCGGCGATCCCCAGGCGGCATACGAACTCGGAGCGTTGCTGATTCAAGGCGAGAATGGCGTGGCGAAAGATCCGGCTGCCGCCAAGGCGCAGTTCGAGCGCGCCGCGGCCAAGAATCATCCCGGCGCGATGTACAATCTTGGAGTCATGGCGCTCCAGGGCTTGGACGGCAAGACGCCGGATTATAACCAGGCGGCGCAATATTTCCTGCGCGCTGCGAACGCAGGCGACGACGACGCAGCCTATTCATACGGCGTGATGCTGCGCGACGGCAAAGGGGCGCCGCAAAATATTGAAGAGGCGGCTCACTGGCTCAAGCGCGCGGCCGACGACGGCATCGTCGCCGGCCAGGTCGAATACGCGATCATGCTGTTCAACGGCGAGGGCGTGAAGAAGGACGAAGCCGAGGCGGCGAAGATCCTCCTCACCGCCGCGTCCCGCGGCAACCCGATCGCGCAGAACCGGGTCGCTCATCTCTATGTCACCGGCGAAGCGCTGCCAAAAGATATGGCCAAGGCCGCCGCCTGGAACAGTTTCGCCAAGGCGGCGGGACTTAAAGACGACGGCCTCGATGTCGCCACGGCCAATCTGACCGACGACGAGCGGCGCCGCTTCACCAAGATGGTCCACGAACTCGCCGGCTTTTGACGCTAAAGCCGTAGCCGGCGGCGGTCGTTTCTGACGTCCTTATCGGCTTCGGCCTTTTTCTTGCGTGTCTTTCCGCCAGAAACGGGTGACGGCCCGCCTGCCGGATCAAGGAGGCACGACTCGCATGACGACCCAACTCAATGCTCGCGTTGGCGAAGTGACCGATCGCATCGTCGAGCGGAGCCGCCGGTCCCGTCAGGCCTACCTGGCGCGGATCGATGCCGCGGTCGCCAAGGGCCCGGCGCGCAAGCGCCTCGGTTGCGCCAATTTCGCCCATGGCTTCGCCGCTTGCGGGACCGGCGATAAGGAGGCGTTGCGGGAGGGGACGGGCGCCAATCTCGCGATCGTCACCGCCTATAACGACATGCTTTCGGCCCACCAGCCTTATGCGCGCTTCCCCGATCTCATCAAGGAGGCGGCGCGCGCGGTCGGCGGGACAGCCCAGGTCGCGGGCGGCGTTCCGGCGATGTGCGACGGCGTCACCCAGGGCGAGAAAGGGATGGAGCTTTCCCTGTTCTCGCGCGACGTCATCGCTCTGTCGACTGCGGTCGCCCTTTCCCACGACATGTTCGACGCGGCGGTCTATCTCGGCATCTGCGACAAGATTGTGCCTGGCCTCATGATCGGCGCGCTGTCTTTCGGCCATTTGCCGGCGGTGTTTTTGCCCGCGGGACCCATGCCCTCAGGCCTCGGCAACGTCGAGAAGTCGAAAGTCCGTCAGCTCTACGCCGAGGGCAAGGCGAGCCGCGCCGACTTGCTGGCGGCGGAGGCCGAGGCCTATCACGCCCCCGGCACGTGCACCTTTTACGGCACGGCCAACACCAACCAGATGCTGATGGAGATCATGGGCCTGCACCTGCCGGGCGCCTCCTTCGTCAATCCCAATACGCCGCTGCGCGACGCTCTCACAATGCTCGGCGTCAAGCGGGCGCTGGAGATCACCGCGCTCGGCAATCAATTCACTCCGATCGGGCGCGTGATCGACGAGCGGGCGATCGTCAATGGCGTCGTGGGGCTTCATGCGACGGGCGGCTCGACCAATCTCACCATTCACCTGGTGGCGATGGCCGCCGCCGCTGGCATCGCGCTCCGATGGGAGGATTTCGCCGATCTTGCGGAAGTGACGCCGCTTCTGACCCGGATTTATCCGAACGGGAAGGCCGATGTGAACCATTTCCACGCCGCCGGCGGCATGGGCCTCTTGATCCGGGAACTTCTCGGGGCCGGGCTTGTGCACGGCGACGCGCAGACCGTCTGGGGCGATCTCGACGCCTATGCGGTTGAGCCGCGCCTCGACGCCGAGGGCGCGGTCGCCTGGTCGCCAGCCGCCGCCGAGTCCGGCGATCGCAGCGTCTTGCGCGAGGCGAGCGATCCATTTCAGCCCAACGGCGGCTTGCGCGTGCTGGAAGGACCGCTCGGCAGGGCGGTCATCAAGACTTCGGCCGTGGCGCCCGACCGCCATACGATTGAGGCGCCGGCCCGGGTGTTTCACAGCCAGGAGGAATTGCACGTTGCGTTCCGCAACGGCGAACTCAACCGGGACTTCGTCGCCGTCCTGCGATTTCAAGGACCGAAGGCCATCGGCATGCCGGAACTGCACAAACTGATGCCCCCTCTCGGGGTGCTGCAGGACCGCGGACATCGGGTGGCGCTCGTCACCGACGGGCGCCTGTCGGGCGCCTCGGGCAAGGTGCCGTCGGCGATCCATGTGACGCCGGAGGCGGCGGCGGGCGGAGCGATCGGCAAGATCCGGAACGGCGACGTCATTCGTCTCGACGCGCCGGCGGGCCGACTCGACGTCCTCGTCGCGGAAGATGTCTGGGCGCACAGGCCGCATGCCGAAGCCGATCTCTCCGGGTCCCATGTCGGCGTGGGGCGCGAATTGTTCGGGGTCTTTCGCGGCGCAGTCAGCTCGGCCGACGAGGGCGCGGCGATTTTCCCTGCCGCCTGACGCACGGAAGCGCTCAGGATGTTGAGGCTTTCTTCATCATTGGCGAGCGAAATAGCCCCTCAGTCTCCCGACCTCGAGAGGGCTCCGATGTCGTCGCGCCTTTGGCTTGCCGTCGCATTCGTTCTCGCCTCCGGCGCGTCGCCGGCTCGCGCCGAGACGAGCATGATCGCGGTCATTCTCGACCAGGCCAAGATCGCCCGGCTGCCTGAGGCCACGGCGACGCTCATTGTCGGAAACCCGATGATCGCGGACGTGACCATGCTCAAGAACAACAATACGATGATCATCACCGGCAAAGGTTTCGGCCAGACGAACCTGATCGCGATCGACGGCGCCGGATCGCTCATCGAGGAGGAGCAGATCCAAGTCCTGCCAGCGAAAACCGTGCTGGTCCTGCAGAGCGGAAGCTCAAGGATTTCCTACGCCTGCAATCCTGCCTGCATGCCGACGGTTCAACTCGGCGACGAGGACAAGACCTTCAAGGAAGTCGGCGAGCAGATGTCGACCCGCAACGGCTACGCCGCGGGCGCGGGAACAGCCGCGAAATAAGACGAGCGGCGGTTCAGGCGAGACGGAAGCGCTGCTCGCCGCCGGCAGCCGCTTCGCCAACCACCATCCCGCGCGCGCTCAAATCCTCCAGATGGGCAAGGGTCGAAAGGCCCGCGGCATGCGTCAAGGATGGGTTTAGGCCGACATAGATCCTGGCGACGAGGGCCGGAATCGTCTGCGGACCGTTCGCCAGCGTATTCAGGATCGAGGCTTCCCGCTGGCGCCGGTGATGGATCAGCGCGCGTAAGTACCGTTGCGGCTCGACGACGGGGCCGCCATGACCAGGCCAATAGATCGTCTCGGGGCGCCCGCGCATCTTGTCGAGCGAGTCCATATAGGCGCGCATCGAGCCGTCGGGCGGCGCGACGATTGACGTCGACCAGCCCATGACGTGATCGCCGGAAAACAGCGCGTTTTCCTCGAGAAGCGCAAAGCACAGATGATTGGAGCAATGTCCCGGCGTGGCGATGGCCTCGATCGTGTACCCGGCGCCCTGCCAACGCTCGCCGTCCGCGAGAATCACGTCAGGCGAATAGTCGCGGTCGTGCGCGGAATCGAGGCCGGTCGAGCCGTCGCCGCGGGGCGTGAACGGCGCGGCGCCGACCACCCGCGCGCCCGTCGCTGCGCGAAGCTTCCTGGCGCCGACGCTGTGATCGCGATGGGTATGGGTGATTAGGATTGTCTCGATCTGCTCGCCGTCAACCGCGGCGAGCAGCGCGGCGAGATGCGAATCGTCGTTGGGGCCCGGATCGACAATCGCGACCCGCCCTTGGCCCACGATATAGGTGCAGGTGCCGTTGAAGGTGAAGGGCGAGGGGTTCGGCGCGACCAAGCGGCGCACCATCGGCGAAAGTTGGGTCAGAGCGCGCGGCGGCGGCTCGCGCGCGGAAACGAAAAGGTCGGACTCGCTCTCGTCGTCGGCCATCGCGCGCTCTTTGCTTTCCCCTTCGCGACAAGCCGGCTCGCCGCCTTGTCATGATAGCCGGCCTCAGGCAATGTGGCGAAGCGCCGCTTCGCGCCAAGTTTTACAGGACATTCCCATGACTCTTCACACGGCGCCAGCCGCCATTCGGTCGTCGGCGGAACGGATTGGGCAGGGCTTCGCGCTCGCGCTCGGCGGATCGCTCCTGCTCGCCATTTCGGCCAAGGTTCAGGTTCCCTTCTATCCGGTGCCGCTGACGTTGCAGACGCTTGTTGTGCTCCTACTCGGCGCGGCGCTTGGCGCGAGGCTCGCAGCCGCCTCGGTCGCGCTCTATCTGATCGAGGGTCTGGCGGGCCTGCCGGTCTTCGCCGGCGCGGTCGCCGGACCTGTCTACATGGCGGGGCCAACCGGAGGATTTCTCGTAGGATTCCTGGCCGCTGCGGCGCTGATCGGCTTTGCCGCCGACCGGCGGTGGGACCGCACCTGGATCAGGCTCCTCGTCTCGCTGAGTCTCGGCCACGCCGTCGTGTTCGCCTTCGGCTTTCTGTGGCTCGCCCAGTTCATTGGCGCGGAGAAGGCGTTCGCCGCGGGCGTCGCGCCTTTCGCGCTTGCGACGGTCGTCAAGACCCTGCTCGCCGTCGCGCTGGTTGGCGCGGGCAGGAGTGCGCTCGAGCGAAGAGGCCGCGCCTAGGACTGGCGCGAATCGGCGTGGCGGCGGACCCCGATCGCCAAGGGCCGCCTTCCCGAGCGGCTTTCGCCCGATTCGTGAGCCTAGCGACGCGCTGGAGCGATAACGACGCCTACGGCCACCTCAACAACGTCGTCTATTACGCGCTGTTCGATTCCGCGGTGAACGCGATCCTCATCGAGGCGGGGCTGCTCGATCCGGCTTCGAGCCTCATCATCGGCCTGGTCGTCGAAAGCAATTGCCGCTTCTATGCCAGCTTGACTTATCCCGAGCTGGCGGAAGTCGGCGTCGCGGTCGAACATCTCGGCCGCTCCTCGGTGCGCTACCACCTCGCGGTGTTCAAAGCCGGGGCCAAAGAGGCCGCCGCGGCTGGCCGCTACACCCACGTCTATGTCGAGCGGGCGACGAACCGCCCGGTTCCGATCCCTGAGGGGCATCGGCGGTTGATGGAAGGGCTCAAGCCGCCCTGAGGAGCCGGCGCTCTCGCGTTACCGGTTCCGGACGGCGATCATGGCGTCGCGCAGAACGTTGACCTCGTCGCGCGCTTCCTGCTGCCGCCACACCATGACGTCCCGGATCGACAACATGCCGACGAGCCTTCAGGCCGTCCATGATCGGCAGATGGCGAACGCGGTTTTTGTTCATGAGCTTCTCCGCCTCGACCATGGATGTTTCCTGCGTGCAGGTTGTGACCTCGCGCGTCATCAGGTCGCGAACGTGCAGGTCGGCGAGCCTGGCCCCGTCCCTGGCGAAAGCGCGCACCACATCGCGCTCGGAGATGATGCCGACCAGGGTCCCATGAGCGTCGCAGACCGGGAAGGCGCCGATGTTGAGCGCGCTCAGCCGCGTGCAGATGGACGTGATCGATTCTTCGGGAATGCACGTCGCGAGAGACTGACGGTTGGATTTCAGGACGTCTGCGACCCTCATGGAGAGCCTCCACTCGAAGGTTCGAATAGTTCGCCCGTACGCCCGTCAAGACTGTGCCGCCGGAGTTGGTCTGAAACAAGGCCGGCGTTGTCGGAGGCTTGCGCGCCCTTGATCATGGGCTTGGTTTGAGGCATACGAGCGCCTCCTCATTATCCGCCGGTGGGTTCGTCCCTCGCGGGAAGACCTTCTGGTGATGTCGTGAAAGTCCGTAATTCGCTGAAATCGTTGCGCAACCGCCATCGCGACAACCGCCTCGTGCGTCGCAAGGGCCGCGTCTACATCATCAACAAGACGCAGAAGCGCTACAAAGCCCGGCAGGGATAGCCGCCTCTCACGCTGATTTTTTTGACGAGGGCCGTCTCGCGCGTTAGAATTGTGCGATGCGGCATCGCGCGCGCGCTCTCTTCGCCAGCCTAGCGATCACAGCCTTTCTGGCCGGCGCGTCAGCGTGGGCGGACGAACCGCCGGCTGCGCCTGAAGCCACCCCGGACGCGCAGGCCCCTCAGGTCAAGCCCGACGGGCCGGCGCCGCAGGCGAAAAAGGACGAGCCGCCGCGAGAAAACGCCCGCGGAAGAGCGCGCCGAGCTCTATACGCGGCTCGCCGCCGCGAAGGACGCGGACGAGACTTCCGGGATCATCACCCGGCTTCTGCACAACTATTCCGAATCCGGCTCGGACACCGCCGATCTCCTGCTTCGGCGGGCGCGCCAGGCGATCGGGGTCGAGAACTATTCCGACGCGCTCAAAATCCTCGACGCGACGATTGCGCTTCAGCCGGACTGGGCGGAGGGCTGGAACGCCCGCGCCACCACCCGTTACCTCGACGACGACTATAAGGGCTCGATGGCCGACATCGCGCAGACGCTCAAGCGCGAGCCCAAGCACCTCGGGGCGCTCATGGGCATGGGGATGATCCTCGAAGCGCGCGAGAAACGCGAAGAGGCGCTCAAGGTCTATGAGCGCGTCCTGGAGATCGCGCCGCACTGGCGCAACGCCCAGGAGGCGGCCGACAAGCTCAAGGCGGCGCTCGCCGGCAGCGAGCTTTAGCTCTCGCATTAGGGCGTCCGGCTGCGACCCTGGCCGCCGTTATGCACTTCTGCACGCGACTCAGTCTTTTCAATTCGTTAGGCTCATTTTTCTGCAACTCGAAAAGGGCGGATCGCGCCGTTTGGCGCTCAGGCTGACGCTTGCAGCCTGCGCGGTCATCCGTTAGTGTTGTCTCAGACAACACTATGGATCGCCATGACGCCGACCGACCAGGTTCGCGCCTTCAACCGGTTTTACACCCGCGAGATCGGCCTCTTGAACCGCAGCCTGCCGGCGACCGACCTGTCGCTTCCGGAGGCGCGCGTTCTTTACGAACTGGCTCAGGCGCCCGAGGGCGGGCGAACCGCGGCGGAGATCGGCCGGACGCTCGACATGGACAAGGCGCATCTGAGCCGCATTGTGGCTCGTTTCATCGCGCGCGGGCTGTTGGCGAGCCAGGTCAGCCCCGAACATCGCAAGCATAGGCTGCTGACCCTGACCGACGCGGGGCGAAAAGTCTTCGTTGGCGCCGAAGCCGCCGCCCGGGCGCAAGTCGACGCCCTGCTCGAACCGGTCGACGCCGAGCGGCCGCAGCCGCCTCATCGAGGCGATGCGCGACATTCGCATGGCGCTGAGGGATCGCGAGGCGGAGAATGCCGAGGTGAGCTTGCGACGGCTCCGGCCGGGCGACGTCGGCTGGATCATCCATCGCCAGGCGGTCCTTTACACCCAGGAATACGGCTGGGATTGGACTTACGAGGGGCTCGCCAGCCGCATTCTCGGCGCCTTTGTCGCCGAATTCGACGCGTCCCGCGAAGACGGCTGGGTCGCCGAGCGCGGCGGCGCGACCGTCGGCTCGATTTTTCTCATGAAAAGCGACGATCCTCGGATCGCGAAACTCAGGCTGCTCTATGTCGAGCCAAGCGCCCGCGGCGCTGGCGTCGGGCGCAAGCTGGTGGACACCTGCATCGCCCGCGCGCGCGAGCTCGGCTACCGCCAGCTTACCCTGTGGACCAACGACATTTTGGTCGCCGCGCGCCGCATCTATCAGGCGGCGGGGTTCCGCCTCGTCAGCGAAGAGCCGCATCATTCGTTCGGCCATGATCTCGTGGGGCAGACCTGGACGCTCGATCTGTAGTGACGCAACCGCGTTGAGGCTGGACCGCCAAAATTCCCGGGCAAGCGGCCAAGCTCGGACGGCAGTCTCTTAACGGCCGCCCCTGCCGCCGGCCGCGCCACCTATGCCTCCAAAGGGCGGCTGGGTCCCTTGACCATTGAACGGCTGAACCCCGATGGCGCTGGTTTGCCCCGCGCGAAACGGCTGCGCGCCGACGCCGACAAGCGGCCGGAAAAATCTCCTATCGCCGAGTGGGTGGGTCGAACCCGCGCCGCCGAACGATGGGGACGCTCGCAAACCGCGAACGGGCGGAGCCAGCGCGGTCGGGGGAACCCGCGCAACCAATCCTTGTTCGATACGCATTCTCGTCTCTGCGTCGCGATTGAGTTCCTGTCCAACTGGCGTCCTGCTGCCAGTCGGATCAACCCCCTCGAGCGCAATTGGCGCCGCTCCGAAGGGAGTTCGGACGGTGGCGGCGGCGGGCGGCCGATCTCTTTCAGGAGGGGTCCTGATCTCCTCGGGCGAAGGCCGACCGCCGTTAAGCGGTAGTCGGGCGCCCTCCATCCCGGGACGCTCCCACTTTTGCGGCAGCGGGGCCGCAAGGGGACCCTCGACACGAGACGGGCCCGTCCAGCGTCCGCGGAAACCAGGATTGATGTTCGCCGCTGGCGTTCCGCCTCCAAACAGGGCGCGGACCGCCGCATCGCGGTAAGGAACATTGCCCCTGTGGGCGGGGTCATGGCGCCACTCCTCGCCGAGCACGTGGTCGCGGTCCCTCTCTCGGTCGCGGTCCCGGTCAAACAGGGCCAGTCGCTTGCGGTCGATCTCGATATGCCGCGTGCGAAAGTTCAATACGAACGGCGCGATGATCGGGCCGGTGATCCAACCGCACCCGCCGATAGTCGCGCCCGAGAAGATGGGAAAAAACGGCGGATAGTCGGGGTAGGGCCAAGGACCGTAGGCGAATGAAGGATCGCAAATCGGCACGTAGGCGACCTCTGGACTCGGGGTCTCGATCGTAACCGTTTCTTCGATACGCGTGGGCTCCTGCTCCGTGCGTACGATCTCTTGCGACGTCGTGACCAGCCTGCCCGCCAATTGAGCCCGACGGCGGAGCCGCTGGACGGCGTCCATAACGGCGGCCGGATTGGCGAGGTACGCCTCGCCAAGCTGCTCGGTCCATTCGAGGTTCGCGTCCAGCATGCGTAAGATACGCGGGAAGGGTGTGAGCGACTTCACGCTCGGGTCCCATGACTTCTGCTGCAGCGCTGCGAACAGCTGGTCGCCCTTGAGGGCGGCGTTCTGAGGATCTTGCAGCCAGCGCGCGGCTTCCACGACGTCAAGCGGATAGGTCGCGGCCGCGAGAACGTCGGCTAGCAGATCGTCGGGATAAAGCGCGATTGGCGCGAGCATCTGCCCGAGACGGGCGGGCGAGAGCGGCGAAGCCGGCTTGGTCTGCGGCGTTGTGGGACTTTCAGCCTGCGGCGCGGGGGGCGTCGGCCAGGAAGGCGACTGCGCGCTCGCCGCCGTCGCCAGGATTGTGGCTAGAGCGGCGCCTACCATGGCGCGCCTCAATGTCTTCGTCGTGAGCTCCATTTGCTTCGTCCGCAGCGAATGCGCCAAGAGGGCGCACATGAATGAACACTTTAGCAGGCTGCCGCATTCGCCGGCGCTGCTGGAGCCGCGCCGACGGCGCTCCTTGCGCAGATTGGACGGCGGCCGAACGGCGCGCCATGACGCTCCCCAAAGCGCTTTGCCGCCCTCCCACGAGAGCGGGTACGGCATGCTGTGCGAACGCTCGCAGAGCGGCCCGTCAGCGTCTCTTCTTGCTCGGCGTCGCGCGCTACAACCTAACGGTGTATTCGCGAAGTTTATTTCTGGTAACATCCCGGTATCTAACTATCAGACCCTTCATGTCCAACTAACGGAGGGGTTGACGCAAATATCGCGTGGGCTGATTGTAGCGACAGTCGATAATTCGGGGAGGATAAGACTCGCATAGTCTCTGTAGAACTGGCGGCGACTGGCGGACCAAAGTCTGCCTTAGATTTCAGGTGTGCCTAAGGCTCTAGGTCTGCCTTAGACCAAAGTCTAGTATTATCCACGCATCTATGTAATATTGCGCTAACACTCGGACTGACGTCCGTGGGGGAGGAAGACTATGTCTAGCAAAGGGCTATACGCAATCGCTACATCTGCCGCGATACTTGGGAGTTCGATTCTCTCTCTCCCGGCTCGCGCCGTCGATATCAACGATCTGTTCGTATTTGGCGATAGCTATTCAGACACTGGCGCGTTCGTTAAACTCACGAACCTTGATGGAAGCACGGCGGTCGGCTACTTGGCACAGGACTTCGGTATCACACTCACGACTTCAAAAAATGCAGATCCCGGCACGGATGGCGTCAATTTCGCGGAAAGCGGCGCCCGCGTCTTTGTCGGCCCGACGCCGCCAGCCACGCAGCCGAGGAGTCTCACGCAACAAGTCGCCGAATTTCAGAATTATGTCGAGAACGACAAGGTAACATTCGATCCAAGTACGAGCTTGTTTTTTCTTCTCGGCGGCCTGAACGACCATACCAAAGTGACCTCTGCTCAAGTCAATGCGGCGACGGCTTCGCAGGTCGCCACTCTCTACTCGCTCGGCGCTCGTATCTTCGAGATCGCGTTGCTGCCAGCGTCAGTTCCGCCATTCACCGATAGCGCCGACAATTTCAACCCGGGTTACGAAACGCTAGTGCCGGAACTTAAGGCCGAATACCCAGACGCCGTCTTCAATCTGAGCAATTGGGGCCCGGACTACGACTTCATCCACGACAATCCGTCACTATATGGCCTAACCAACACGACGGACCCCTGTAACAACTTCGGGGGCTCAGTTTGCTCGACGCCGAATTCGTATTTCTATTACTACTTGGCCATCCGTCCGCATATGTGCACGAGATCGTCGGCAACGAACTTTTCAACGAAGTCCTTGGACTTCCGTCGCCGGTCCCGGAGCCGTCGACTTGGGCGATGATGCTGCTCGGCTTCCTGGGCCTCGGCTTCGCCGGCTATCGCAGCGCAAGGACAAAGGCGGTCGCTGCCTGAGGCGGCCAAGAGCGCATTTCCTATCCTTGAAGGCCGCCCTCTGGGCGGCCTTTTTTGCTTCTGAGGGGCCTTTCTGGCCGACGCTCGGCGGGGCGTCGAATTGACTCGTCCGGCGCTTGGCGAGCATCGGCGGCTTGACAGAGCGGCGAACGCCCCCACACAACGCGCCCGCATTTCCACTCCGGGCAGGGAGGGCTGGTAGGGCATGCTGACGCCAGACGAACTTGCCGCGATTCCGATCTTTTCCACGCTTTCGCCGGTCGCTCTGGAGGATGTCGCGCGGGCGGCTGCGGACATCCATCTGAATGCCGGAGAGTACGCGGTCTATGAGGGCGAACCGGCGGCTCTGTTCGTCGTGATCGAGGGGACAATCGAGGTCGTCAAGCTCGTCGATGGCGTCGAACGCAAGCTTGGAATGCGCGCCGCCGGCAATCTTTTTGGCGAGATTCCTCTGGTTTTCGGCGCGCAGTTTCAGGCGGGCTTCCGGGCTACCGAGCCGACGCGTGTCCTGAAGGCGGACGCGCGGCTCTATTACGAGCTCGCCGCTTCGTCGCCTGAGCTTGTGAGGACGATGAACACACTCGCCCACGATCGCATCGGGGGCCTGCAGAAGCTTGCGGCGGAGCCGCACAATGCTCAAGTCACGCTGCTCGGAAACCGTTGGGACAGCGCCTGCCTCGATCTTCGCCGCTTTCTCGAACGGAACCAGATTTCCTTCAGCTGGCTGACGCTGGACGATCCCAATCTCGCCGACCACTGGTCCGGGCCGACGCCGCTCGAGAGCGATTGCCCGGCGCTGCGGCTCGCCGACGGGACAACGCTCATAAGGCCGCAGCCGCGAGAGTTCGCAAGCCTGCTCGGCCTTCAGACGGCTCCGCGCTTTCAGGAATATGACACGGTCATCATCGGCGGGGGACCGGCGGGCCTCGCCGCCGCCGTGTACGGCGCCTCAGAGGGCCTACGCACGATCGTCGTCGAGCAGGAGGCGCCGGGAGGCCAGGCGGAGACGTCGTCGCGAATTGAAAACTACCTCGGGTTTCCGAGCGGGATCTCGGGCTCGGAGCTCGCAAGCCGAGCGCTTCGGCAGGCCAAACGCCTGGGCGCTGAGATTCTCGTTGCGCGCAAAATTGTGCGCCTCGATGCTCACCCGCGACGCATCGTGCTCGACAACGAGGAGGTCCTGAATGCGCGGACAATCATTGTCGCCTCCGGAGTGAGCTGGCGTCGTCTCGCCGCCGACGGGTTCGACCGCCTGCTCGGCAAGGGGATTTTCTACGGCGCGGCGCGGAGCGAAGCGGGCATCGCGCACGGGCTCGACGTGCATCTCATCGGCGCCGGAAATTCGGCCGGCCAGGCCGCCATGTTTTTCGCCAATCACGCGCAAACCGTAACCCTGATCGTGCGCGCCGACGCGCTTGAAAAAAGCATGTCGCACTATCTGATCGATCAGCTTCGCAGCAAATCGAACATTCGCACCGCGCTGCGCTCCGAGGTCAAGGCGGTTTATGGCGACACCCACCTGACCGCGATCGACATTTTCGATCGCGGCGCCAATGAAGTCCGCCGAGAAGAGTCGGGTGGACTGTTTGTGTTCATCGGCGCCGACGCCGAAACTGCTTGGCTGCCGCCTGAAATCGCGCGTGACCCGCGCGGCTATATTCTGACCGGCGGCGACGTTGTCAAAGCGGGCCGCTGGAAGGAGAGCCGCGACCCCTATCTCGTCGAAACCAGCGTGCCAGGCGTGTTCGCCTGCGGGGATGTGCGCTACAGCCCCGTGAAGCGCGTCGCCTCCGCCGTCGGCGAAGGCAGCATCGCGATCGCCTTTGTCCATCAATATCTGGCAAGCGCCGGAGCTGCGTAGCGCCGCGCGATGAGCGAGACCCGGAAAATCGCGGCGATCCTGGTCGCCGATGTCGTCGGCTACAGCCGGCTCGCGAGCGCGGACGAGGAGCGAACGCTCGCGCGGCTGCGCGCGCTTCTCGGCGATCTGATCGAGCCTGCGATCGCCGCTCACCATGGCCGGATCGTCAAGCGCACCGGCGACGGGTTCATCGCTGAATTCCGCAGTGTGGTCGATGCGGCGCGTTGCGCAATCGAAGTGCAGACCGGAATGATCGAGCGCAACGCGGGCGTCGCCCCCGACAGGCGGATTGAATTTCGCATCGGCGCCCATTTGGGCGACGTGGTCGAAGAGGCCGACGGGGACCTCATGGGCGACGGCGTCAATATCGCCGCGCGGCTGGAAGGCATTGGCGCCGCGGGCGCGATCTCAATGTCGGAGGACTTTTATCGCCAGCTCAAAGGCCGGCTTGATCTCGCGGTGACCGATCTCGGCCCAAAACAGCTCAAGAACATCGCCGAGCCTATCCGCGTCTATTCGCTTGATGTCGGCCAACCCGCGCAAGCCAAATCCGCGCCGATCGCAGCGCCGGAAAAGTCGAGCCCGCCGCGTCTCTCGATCGTTGTCTTGCCGTTCGCCAATATCGGCGGCGACCCCGAACAGGAGCATTTCGTCGACGGGGTCACGGAAAGCCTCACGACCGATCTCTCGCGTATCCGGAGCGCCGTCGTGATCGCCCGCAATACGGCCTTCACTTACAAGGGCAAGCCGTTCGACGTGAAGACCATCGGCCGCGAGTTGAATGTCCGGTACGTCCTCGAGGGCAGCGTTCAGCGCGGCGGCAATCGCATGCGCGTCAACGTGCAGCTCGTCGACGCCGAGACCGGCAGTCATCTTTGGGCGGAGCGCTTCGACAAGCCGCTTGCCGATCTCTTCGACATGCAAGACGAAATCGTTGGGCGCCTCGCGAACACGCTGAGCGATCAACTCGCGGCGGTCGAGGCGCGCTACGCCCGAGCAGGCGCCCAATCCCGATTCGATGGACCTCTTTTTTCAGGGCTTATCCTGGGTCCATCGGGGCAGGACCCCGAACCATGTTGCACAGGCGCGCGTCTTTTTCGATCGCGCGCTCGCCGCCGATCCCGACAATGTCGATGCGCTCGTTGGATCGGCGGCGGCCGACATCGCCGACGGCGGAAATTCCTTTGTGGTCGACCCAACGGCGGCCTTCGCGGCCGCTGAAGCGAAGCTGACCCGAGCTCTGTCGTCGTTCCCGGACCACGCCCGCGGCCATGCGTTTCTCGGCTACGTTAAGATTCTGACGAAGCGCGCCGTCAGAGGGCATCGCCGAATGCGAGCACGCGTTGACGCTGGATCGCAATCTTGCCGACGCCCATGCCTTCATCGGACTTGGCAAGATCTTTACCGGTCGCGCCGAGGAAGCCGAGGCTCACATCGACCAGGCGCTTCGCTTGAGCCCGCGCGATATGTCGGCCTATGCCTGGCTCACTGAGGTTGGCATCGCGAAAAACCACTTGGGCGATTGCGAGCAAGCCGTCTTGTGGTGTCGGCGAGCGATCGAAGCCAATCGGAATTATCCCGAGGCTCATTTCCACTTGGCCGCCGCCCTCGCGCGGCTGGGCCGGCTGGATGAGGCGCGTTCCGCGGTCAAGTCCGGGCTCGCGCTGAACCCGTCATTCACGGTCTCTCGCGCGCGTGATCAACTGGACCGCGATGAGCGACGACCCGACGCATCCTCAGCAGCTTGCGCCGATTTTCGAAGGCCTACGCATGGCGGGGCTCCCGGAACAATGACCCCACGCGGCCAAAGCGAAGAGAAGACCATGGAGCATCGTCCGTTCGGATCGACGAAGCGCGAAGTCGCAATGATCGGCCAGGGAACCTGGAACATCGAGCAGGCGGATTCCGGGAGAGCGATCGGCGCTTTGCGCCGCGGCCTCGATCTCGGCATGACGCATATCGACACGGCGGAGATGTACGGTTCGGGCGCGGCGGAGGAATTGGTCGGCGAGGCGATCGCCGGGCGGCGCGACGAGGTCTTCCTCGTCTCCAAAGTACTGCCGCACAACGCTTCTCGTAATGGGACGATCGCCGCCTGCGAGCGGTCGCTCAAACGGCTCAGGACCGACCGCCTCGATTGCTATCTACTCCACTGGCGCGGGTCGCATCCCCTTGCGGACACCGTCGCCGCCTTCGAGCGCCTCAGCGCCGACGGCAAGATTCTGTCATGGGGCGTCAGCAATTTCGACGTGGACGATCTCGACGAGTTAGGCCAGGTCGCCGGCGCAGGGAAACCAGCCTGCAATCAGGTGCTCTATCACTTGCGGGAGCGCGCGATCGAGCATGCGGTGATCCCGTGGTGCGAAGCGAACGGCGTCGCCGTCGTCGCCTATAGTCCGTTCGGTCACGTTGGCGGATTTCCTGAGCCCCACAGCCGCGGGAGGGCGGGTGCTGAAGGCAATCGCCGACCGGCATAATTCCACGCCGCGCCAGGTCGCGCTGCGTTTCCTGACCCGGCGAGCGTCGCTGTTTGCGATCCCCAAGGCTGCGGATCCGGAGCACGCCGAAGAGAACGCGGGCGCGGCCACGCTTAATCTCAGCGCCGCCGAGCTGGCAAAGATCGACGCCGCATTTCCGCTTGGGGCCCGTCCACGCTCGCTGCCAATGCTTTGAGGCTCAAAAACGAAAGTACAGGAAGGGGCTATAGGCGCCGGCCGCGACCGTGATCATGGAAAAAATGAGCAGCGCGAAAGTCAGGGCGACGTCTGCAGGCGCGCGCACGAGTAAAGGCGGCGTCCATTTGGCGGGCCATCTTGGCGCGACGGCGAGCACGCAGCCGATGATGAGGGTCATGATCGCGCGATCGTTCAGCGCGTCGTGCATGTCGAAGCTGATTTCGCTCAAGCCATTTCGGCCAAACAGGCTCGCGTAATACCCGATCGCCTCCGACAGATTCGTTGAGCGGAACAGCACCCAGCCTCCCATGACGACGAGCAGCGCATAAGCCCATCGCGCTGGGCTCGCGAGCCGGGCAAGCGCGGAGCCTAAGCCAAGGCGCTCGATCACCAGGAAGGCGCCGTGCCACACGCCCCATAGGACGAACGTCCAGTTCGCTCCGTGCCAGAGCCCGCAGAGCAGGAACACCATGATGAGATTGCGGTAGGTCTGTGCGTCGGTTCCGCGGTTGCCGCCGAGCGGAATGTAAAGATAGTCGCGCAGCCACGACGACAGCGACATGTGCCAGCGCCGCCAGAATTCGGTGATCGAAAGCGACGTATAGGGCATGCGGAAATTGCGCGGGAATGTGAACCCGAGCACGATGCCGAGGCCAATCGCCATGTTGGAATAGCCGGCAAAGTCAAAATAGATCTGCACCGTGTAGGAAATCAGGCCGATCCACGCCTCAGCCATAGAGCGATGAGGGACCGTGTTGAACGCGACCTGAACGAGCGGCGCGACCACATCGGCCACCAGCACCTTCTGGGCGAGGCCGATGATGAAGATCCGGGCGCCCACAGACGCTCGGCCCAATGTGAACCGGCGGGCGTCCAGTTGCCGCGCGACGGTCTTGTAGCGAACGATCGGTCCCGCAACGAATTGCGGGAACAGGGAAATGTAGAGCGCGATGTCGATCGGATTGCGATTGGCCCTGAACCGTCGACGGTAGACGTCGATGATGTAGGACAGGCAGTGGAAGGTGAAAAACGAGATGCCGAGCGGGAGCGCAATGTCGGTCTGGAATGACGGCGTCCCGAGCGGACTGAGCAGCGTGGTCAGGTTGGCGGTGATGAAATTGGCGTATTTGAAGATTCCGAGCAGCAGCAGATTTCCAGCGACCGCGACCCCAAGGGCCAACCGGCGGGACGATCCCTCTCGCGCGTCGATCAATAGGGCCGCGCAAAAATTGAAGGCGATCGAAAGCAGAAGAACGACGACGAACCGGGGCTCTCCCCAGGCGTAGAACACCAGGGAAAACAGAAGCGTGACGATATTCTTCGCTTGAACGGTGGGCGTTAGGAAATAGGCGGCCAGGAAAATGGGCAGGAAGTAGAACAGAAACGTTATCGACGAAAACACCATGTCTAGCGCCCTGCCTCGGCCGATCGGCGACGATCACAAGATTGACTGGCCAGCTTCGAGGCATTTTCAGAGGACTTAAGCTACGTCAAGACGGCGGTAAGCGCGTCCTGGGGACGAGATGCGGCCACCATGAATAGCGTATATTTGATGTGATACAATACGACATATAGATTTTTGCCGTTAAATATGCTAGCGGCTCTTGCAGGCGGGCAGGCGTCCGCCTACCTCGACGAGGCCGGAATGCCCGATGTCATCACCGCCAACCGGCTAACGGACGGCGTTGTCGTGTTTCAAACGCTTGACGATAGCTGGACCGAGGATTTCAACCGCGCCGCGGTTTTGCCCGATCCGCAAGCGACGGCCAGCGCGCTCAAGCGCGCCAAAGAGGACGAGGCGAATAATATCGTCGTCGACCCCTATGCAATTGTGGTCGAGGAGCGCAATGGCCATCTGGCTCCCAAGGCGCTGCGCGAAGCGATCAGGGCGACCGGGCCGACGATCAGGCGCGATCTGGGGAAGCAGGCGTTAGGTCAAGCGCCTCGCTCGGGCCCCAAGGTCGCGACGGAGACCGATCATGTATCATTATGACGATTTCGACGCCGCCTTCGTCGCCGCGCGCGTCGAGCAGTTCCGCGATCAAGTCGCGCGCCGTCTCAGCGGCGAATTGACCGAGGAGCAGTTCCGCCCCCATCGGCTGATGAACGGCCTCTACCTGCAGCTTCACTCCTATATGCTGCGCATCGCCGTCCCCTATGGCGTGCTCAACTCGCGCCAGATGCGCAAGCTCGCCGAGATCGCGCGGAATTACGACCGCGGCTACGGCCATTTCACCACCCGACAGAATATCCAGTTCAACTGGCCGGCGCTCAAAGACACGCCCGACATTCTGGCCGAGCTCTCGAGCGTCGAGATGCACGCGATCCAGACTTCGGGCAATTGCATCCGCAACGTCACGGCGGATCATTTCGCCGGCGTCGCGCATGACGAAATCGCCGACCCGCGCCCTTACGCCGAAATCTTGAGGCAATGGTCGTCGCTTCATCCCGAATTCTCGTTCCTGCCGCGCAAGTTCAAAGTCGCCGTCAATGGCGCAACGCATGATCGCGCAGTGGTCCAGGCCCATGACATCGGGCTGCAAGTCGTGCGCAACGATAAGGGCGAAATCGGCTTTCGCGTCTATGTCGGCGGCGGGCTTGGCCGAACGCCGATGATCGGGCGCATGGTCCGCGATTTCCTGCCCGAGCGCGACCTGCTTGGCTACGTCGAGGCGATCTTAAGAGTCTATAATCTCGAAGGACGGCGGGACAACAAATTCAAGGCGCGCATCAAGATCCTGGTGCACGAAAAGGGTCTCGAGGCTTTGCGCGAGGAGGTCGAGGCGGAATTCGCCGCCCGCGATCCGAATGCGCTCAATCTCCCGGAGAAGGAGCTTGCGCGGTTTCGCGCGTTCTTCGCGCCCCCCGAGCTTGACCTCAAGAAGCCGGTCAGCGACCGGGTGGAGCGCCGCAAGTCGAAGGACTCGCGCTTCGCCAGTTTCGTCGCCTCCAACGTCGCGCCGCATAAGACGCCCGGCTATGTCGCGGTGACCGTCTCGCTGAAAGCGATCGGCGCGATCCCGGGCGACGCCAGCGCCGACCAGATGGACGCCGTCGCCGACCTGGCCGAGGACTATTCGCACGACGAGGTCCGCGTCTCGCACGAGCAGAACCTCATCCTGCCCCATATCGCGCTGGACGATCTGCCGGCGGTCTACGATCGCTTGGCGTCGGTCGGCTTATCGACGCCGAACGCCGGCGCGATCAGCGACATCATCGCCTGCCCAGGCCTCGACTATTGCGCGCTGGCGACCGCGCGCTCAATTCCCGTCGCGCAGCGGATCGCCGAGCGCTTCGGCGACGGCCAGCGGGCGAAGGAGATCGGTCCGCTCAAGATCAAGATCTCCGGCTGCATCAATGCCTGCGGTCACCATCACGTCGGCCATATCGGCATTCTGGGACTCGAGCGGGCAGGGGAAGAGACCTACCAGATCACGCTCGGCGGCTCCGCCGACGAGCAGGCCGCGATCGGCCAGATCACCGGGCCCGGCTTCAGCTCCGAGAATGTCGTCGAGGCGATTGAAACCATCGTCGAGACCTATACGGGCCTCAGGCTCTCGGAGCAGGAGACCTTCATTGACGCTTACCGCCGCGTCGGCATGGCGCCGTTCAAGGAGGCGCTTTACGAACGAAGCGCTGGATCGGACATCTGATGAGCGCCCATGACGTCAAGCTGTTCGGCGACCAGATCGCCGCGTCGCGGCTCGAGACGCGCTTCGCGCAGCTCAAGGCCACTTCGCTTCTGAGGCTCGCGATCGAGGATCTCTATCCCGGCCGCATCGCGCTTGTGTCGAGCTTCGGCGCGGACGCCGCCGCGCTCCTGCACATGGTGGCGCAGATCGACACGGCGACGCCCGTGGTCTTCGTCGACACAGGACAGCACTTTCCCGAGACGCTCGCCTATCGCGATGACCTGGTCGCGCGTCTCGGTCTAACCAACGTCATTGTCGCCGAGCCGCATGCAGAGACGGTGGCGCAAGAAGATCCCGAGAAATTTCTGTTCATGAGCGATCCGGACCGCTGCTGCGAGATCCGTAAGGTCCGTCCGCTCGCCGAGGCTATGGAAGGGTTTGACGCCTGGATCACCGGCCGTAAGGGTTTCCAGAGCACGACGCGCGCGACCCTGCCGCTGTTCGAAGCCGAGGGCGAGCGGATCAAGGTCAACCCGCTTGTCGGCTGGAGCTCAAGCGACGTGCTGAAATATATCGCTGACGCGGGATTGCCTCGGCATCCCTTGGTCGCCAAGGGCTTTCCATCCATCGGCTGCCTGCCATGCACGAGTCCCGTCAAGCCTGGCGAAGACGAGCGGGCTGGTCGTTGGCGCGGGCGAGGCAAGGTCGAGTGCGGCATCCATTTGGGACCGCTCGACGCCGGATCAGGCATCTGATGCCTTTGTGGCGGCGCGAAGGTTTCGTCGAAGACAAATGGGCGTTTCTCGGCGACGAGGCTCCCGTCCCCGAGGAGGGCGCGATCGTCGTCTCGCTCAAGCGCTGGCTTAGCGAACGCGAGACGCTGTCGGCGCGGGCAGCCCCTGTCGGAGTTGCGGTCGAGGCCGGCGCGGACGCTCAAGCGCATCTGTCCGATCTCACGAACCGGCCGCTGGTCGCGCTCGCCTTCGACAAGTTCGCCGACGGCCGGTCGTTTTCCTACGCCCGCATCTTGCGCGACCGGCGTCAGTTTCGCGGCGAACTCAGGGCGATCGGCGACGTGCTGATCGACGAAATTCCGCTCATGCTGCGCTGCGGCTTTGACTCGTTCGAGGTGACCAACGCGCCGACCCTGCATGCGCTTCAAGCCGGCCGGCTGCCGGGCTCGCCGCTGCACTACCAGCCGAGCAGCGCGCATGACGAGGCGCGCGAGGGAACGCGGCCGTGGCTGCGGGTGACGAGGCCGACAAGCGATCCGATTTGAGACACAGGCCTCGTCCTGAGGAGCGCCAAAGGCGCGTCTCGAAGGACCCTCCCGGCGGCGCCGAACGATCGACCCACACTCAGTGCCGTCATTGCGAGCCATAGGGCGTCTTTCGACGCCCTGTGGCTCCTCGCCATGACGACGGCGGCTCAAATCCATTGCCCCGCGCTTGGGGTCAGCCGAGTCGCATCGAGAGTTCGACGTCCTCTGCGAAGGGCACGGACATGTAGCCCTTCCCCGGCGAGCGCACGCGCTTGAGGTAGTCGCTGGCCGAGCGACTCCGCGACCTCGTCCACGCCTTCATCCGCTCGGAATGCGAGGAGGCCGCGATGCGTGTCGCGCTCAATGATGCGGCTCCTCTTTATCGCGATGCGCCCGAGGCGCGGGAAGCGAGGGCGTCGGGAGACCGGACCATGCAGGTCTTTATGCGCGAGGCGCTGCCCGAAGCCTCGGAATCGACGCGCGACTTGGCCGCCGACCTCATTACGACGACGCTGAGCAAGGTCGGCAAGCACTTTTCGGAAAGTTCTCGGAGTCCAAGCAGAGATCGAGGCTTACGCCGACGCGATGGCCGACATGTTCTGCGCCTACCTTGAAAGCCTCGCGGGCGCCTCGGCACGCGCGGCCAAAAGCCCTCTGTCATGAAGATCTTGATCCCCCGGCCGCTAGAGAGTGTACTCAGACGAGCGGAAGACGAGCCCGATGTCCCACGACCATAGCGGCCACTCTCACGACCATGACGAGCATGGCCACACGCACGCCCATGCGCCTGCGAGCTTCGGCAAAGCCTTCGCCATCGGCATAGCGCTCAATCTCGGCTTCGTCGTCATCGAAGCGCTCTACGGCTTGATGAGCAATTCCGTGTCGCTTGCTGGCCGACGCCGGACACAATCTCAGCGATGTCCTTGGCCTTGGCGTGGCGTGGCTCGGGAGCGTACTCGCCCAGCGCGCGCCGACCGAGCGCTTCACTTACGGCATGCGCGGCTCGTCGATCCTGGCCGCCCTGTTCAACGCGGTCTTTTTGCTGGTGACGGTTGGGGGCCTCTCGTGGGAGGCCATCCGACGTCTCGGATCGCCGGAGCCGGTGGCGGGCAAGACGATGATGGCGGTCGCGGCCATCGGCATTCTCGTCAACGCTGTGACAGCGTGGCTCTTCGCCTCAGGCCGCAAGGACGACATCAACCTGCGCGGCGCGTTCCTGCATATGGCGTCCGACGCGCTCGTGTCTGTCGGCGTCGTTGGAGCTGGGCTTGTGATCCTGCTGACAAACTGGCTTTGGATCGACCCGGTCGTCAGTCTCGTCATCAACGCCGTCATCGTATGGGGCACGTGGGGTCTTCTGCGCGATTCCGTCGGCATGTCGATGGCGGCGGTCCCGCCGCAAATCGATCCCGCGGCGGTGCGAGAGCTCTTATCAGCGCGCGCGGGCGTCGTTGACGTGCATGACCTGCATATCTGGCCGATGAGCACGACCGAGAACGCGCTGACATGCCATCTCGTCATGCCGGACGGCCATCCGGGCGACGCGTTTCTTAACGAGCTGTGCAGCGATCTCGCCGAGCGCTTCAAGATCAATCATACGACCGTGCAGATCGAGGTCGATCCGCACATCGCCTGCGCGCTTGCGCCGGACGAAGTGGTTTAGGCTCCGCTCAATGCGAGGGGACGCGCGACTCCCCTCTCCAACGGGAGAGGGGTCGGGGGTGAAGGTTTCGCCCGCCACCCGCCCTCCCCGAACAGACGACTGACGCGCGCCGCGCTGATCCGATCCGAAGGACGCAGCAGGAGAATTAAACCGACCGACGACGATGATCCCGATCGCGATGAGCGGGGGCTCGAAGCCCTCGAAAGCGAGCGGCTCCGCTATGAAGATCAGGAGGACTTGCGCCACCAACAGAGCCGACAGACCGGGATCCTGATAGCGCTTTGCCGCCGCGCGCGCATTGTTCAGCCAGTTCACGCCAGCGCTCCTACTCCGCCCAGCCCCTGAGCTCCCGCCGGGCTAGGGCTTCGATCACCGCCATGCCGTCGGCGCTGTCGTTGAGGCATGGGATCGCGGCGAAATGCTCTCCGCCAGCCTCGCGGAAATAGCCCGCGTTCTCGACCCCGATTTCCTCCAGCGTCTCCAGGCAGTCCGCGGCGAAACCGGGGGTTAGGATCGCCACGCGCTTGACGCCGCTGGACGCGAGTTCGCGTAAGCTCTGGGAGGTATAGGGCTTCAGCCACTCGCCGCGGCCGAAGCGCGACTGGAAGGTCATGCGGAGGCGCTCCTCGCTCATGCCCAGCGCTTCGCGCAAGAGCCGTGTCGTCTTGGCGCAATGGCAGAAATAGGGATCGCCCTTGTCGAAATAGGCTTGCGGAATGCCGTGATAGGAGGCGACCAGGACTTCCGGTTCGAAGTCGAGCCCGGCGAGGCTGGCGCGGACGGAGCGGGCGAGCGCCTCGATATAGACGGGATCGTCGTAATAGGGCGCCGCGACGCGAATCGCCGGCTGCCAGCGCATGGATTGCAGCGCTTCGAACGCCTTGTCGCCGACGGTCGCGGTCGAAGCGGCGCAATATTGCGGATAAAGGGGAATGACGAGAATGCGGTCGCAGCCCTCGGCCTGAAGCGCCTTGAGACGCTCGGCGATCGGGGGCGCGCCGTACCGCATGGCCCAGTCGACGACGACGTCCTTGTCGAGATCGTGGAGCGCGGCGCCCAGCTTTTCGCTTTGCGCACGCGTGATCGTTTTCAGCGGCCCCTCGTCGCGCTCCTTGTTCCAGATGGCGTCATAGTCGCGCCCTTTCGCGTGCGGCCGCCGCAGGAGAATGGCTTGCAGAATGGGCAGCCAAATCACGCGCGGCGTCTCGATGACGCGGCGGTCGGAAAGGAACTCCTGCAAATAGCGCCGGATCGACCAATAGTCGGTGCCCTCGGGGGTGCCGAGATTGACGATCAGCACCCCAACCCGGCCGGCCAGCGCCGGCGGATGGCCCGCCGGGCGATGGCTCCGGGCTTCATTCGGCAGGTTCGCTACATTCATAAACGCGCCTTATCGACCCTGGCCGCGCCCGGTCGCCAGCAAAAGTCCGTCAGTTCGCGGCCGCCGGGGTGAAGTTTGTCGCGACCCCGTTGATGCAATAGCGCAAGCCGGTCGGCGGCGGCCCGTCCGGAAAGACATGGCCCAGATGCGATCCGCAGCGTGAGCAATGCACCTCGGTGCGCGTCATACCCATGCTGCGATCGACGCTCGTCTCCACGCCGCCTTCGACCGGCGTATCGAAGCTCGGCCAGCCGGTGCCGCTCTCGAACTTGGTCTTGCTCTCGAACAGGGGCTGTCCGCAGCCGGCGCAAACGAAGGTCCCCGGCCGCTTCTCGTACAGGAGCGCGCAGCTGCCCGGCCGCTCGGTGCCGTGGGCGCGCATGATGTCATACTGCTCCGGGGTCAGGATTTTGCGCCATTCGGCGTCGGTGTGGGTGACGGGGAAGTGGTCTTCTTTCATGAGATCCTCCTTGAGAACCCTATATAGGCGCGATCGGCGCTGGCGGCACGCGGATTTACGCTGGCGAGGTGGCGCTCGTTACGCATTGGGATCTCGAAGCGCCGGGCGACGTTGCCTTTGGACGGCGCGCCCGCCAAAATCACGAAGATGATTGCGAAAAAGATCGACCGGCGTTTGGCGGCGGCTGCGATCGTTGCAATAGCCGTGTATCTCGGCCTCGCCTATGTCCTCGCCCCCTTCTTCTGGCGCCATTTCGAACGCCAGCCTGAGCTCGCCTCCTTCGAGGCGACAACGCGCACGGCGCTCGGACTACCAGGCGATGCGATTAATGTCGGACTTGAGGGCGCCGAGGATGACGTGCTCTGCGCCATGCACGCGGCTGGGTGGCGACCCGCCGACCCGGTCACGCTGAGTTCGAGTGCGCGGATCGTCGGCAGCGTGCTGTTCGATCGGCCCTACCTGGACGCGCCGGTCAGTCCCCTCTTCTACGAGAACCGCAAGCAGGATCTGGCCTTCGAGAAGCCCGACGGCAAAAGCGCGAGGACCCGCCATCACGTGCGCTTCTGGAAGGCGCTCGACGCTGGCGATGACGGCCTGCCGGTCTGGCTCGGCGCGGCCGTGTTCGACGACGGACTCGGCGTCAGCCATTACACCGGACAAGTCACCCACCACACTGCGGCCGACATCGATGCGGAGCGGGATTTTTTGATGTCCGACCTCGAGCAAGCCAAGAAGGTCGAAGAGATCTATTCGGTGAGCGGAGTCGGTCCAACCCTGTTCGCGCGCAATGGCGGCGGCGACCGCTATTTCACCGACGGCGACATCGCTTTCGGCAAGCTCGTCTCCGGCTGCACGGTTGAGACAGGCGCGCCGCGCACACTCATCGCACCGCCGCGGATCGAGGCGAAAAACGCACTCTTCGCGCGGCTCGGCGCGTTATGGCGCCGGCTGCACGGGCCACCGGGCGCTGGCCCGTCCTAGCGAGCCATCAACCGCTCGTCGGGCTTCGGAAACCGATCATTCCGCGGGCTGCGTCGTAAAGGTACTCCGCCGAGGCGAGAATGTGTCGCCCGGTGTTGATTCCCGTGCCGTTTCGCCATTGGACGGCTGATGGGGCGGCAGGGTCGGTCGCATCGTCAGTCACAAAAGAATATTGCAGGGCGGGCGCGTTCGGCGCCGCCGGCGCCATGATGGTCACCGTGGGGCGCCGCCTCCGACAGCGGCATAGAGATGCAAGCCGTTCGTCAGGTCCGAGGCCGGTGTGAAGGGAAGAAAGCAGCTCCGCTCGCTCGAGGGCATGGGTTTCCCCTTCGCCAGATTCTAACGCGCTTGTCCGCGCTCGGCCCTCTACCCTTGGAACACCACGGTCTTGCCGTGGTTCAACAACACCCGGTCGTCGAGCACGTTGGCGATGGCGCGAGCGAGCACGCGGCGCTCGATGTCGCGCCCCTTGCGCACCAGATCCTCGGGCGTGTCGCGGTGGCTGATGCGCTCGACATCCTGCTCGATGATCGGCCCCTCGTCGAGATCGGAGGTGACGAAGTGCGCCGTCGCTCCGATCAGCTTAACGCCCCGCGCGTGCGCCTGATGATACGGCCTCGCCCCTTTGAACCCGGGCAGGAACGAATGATGGATGTTGACGCATCGCCCCTGGAGCTTGGCGGTAAAGCCGTCCGACAAGATCTGCATGTAGCGCGCGAGAATGACGAGATCGGCTTTCGCGGACTTGATGATCTCCCAGGCCTGAGCTTCCTGCTCCATCTTGGTTTGCCTGGTGATCGGCAGATGGTGAAAGGGGATGTCGCCGAAATCGATATGAGCGTAGGTCTCGCGCGGATAATTGGCGATGATCGCGACAGGATCCATTGCGAGTTCGCCGCTGCGCCAGCGATAGAGGAGATCGACCAGGCAATGGTCGAAGCGCGACACCATGAGCACGACGCGCTTCGATTGGTCGACGGGGCGCATCGACCATGTCATCGCGAAGCCGATCGCGATCGCCTTGAAGGTCTCGCGTAGATCTTCGACGTTCGCCTCCGGCGCGCTCGCGTTGAACACGACCCGCATAAAAAAGTCGCCAGTCTCGACATCGTCGAACTGCTGGGCGTCAAGGATGTTGAACCCGCCGTCGAACAGGGCGGCGGCGACTTTCGCGACGATCCCGGGCCGGTTGACGCAGGACAAGGTGAGAATGTGGCGTTTGCTCGACACCAGGGCTCCTTATGATGACCCGCAGCCGAAGACGGCGGCGCCTGCTATCTTTTCGCCTGCTTCAGCAGCGCCTCGACCGAAGGCAGAATCTTCTGAACGATGATCTCGACCCCTTGCGCGTTCGGGTGCAGACCGTCCGGCTGGTCGAGCTTCGGGTCGCCCGCTACGCCATCAAGGAAGAACGGGTAAAGCAAAACATCGTAACTTTTCGCCAAGGCCGAATAGATGGGGGAGAACTCGGCCGCGTATTCACCGCCGAGGTTGGGAGCAGCCCGCATGCCGGCGAGGAGCACAGGCAAATGGGCGGCTCGGGCCTTGTCCAGTATCGTCGCGAGCGTCTTCTTCGTCGCCTCGGGCTTCATGCCCCGCAGCATGTCGTTGCCCCCGAACTCGACGATCAGCGCGTCGGCGTCTTTCGGCACCGCCCAATCGTAGCGGGCGAGGCCGTTCGCAGCCGTGTCGCCGGAGACGCCGGCGTTGATGACCTTGACGTCCCAACCCTTGGCGCGGAGCGCCGCTTCGAGCCGATCGGGAAACGCCTTGCCGGGCGGCAAGCCATATCCAGCGGTCAGGCTGTCGCCTAAGGCCACGAGGCGAAGCGTGCGCGCCGCAGCGGCGTGCGAAGTCAATCGCCAGGACCGCCGCGAAGGTCAGCCGCCTGGACGAGGAGCCGCAAATGCCCATATGAGGGCGGCTTGGTTTTAAGGTGCTCGGACAATGGTGTTTCCTGCGGTCGCGATGCGCGCCGTCGACCTCAGTCTCGGCCGCGGCGCGGCTCGCGTGCATATCTTGCGCGACGTCGATCTGACAATCGGCAAAGGCGAGGCGGTCGGCATAGTCGGGGCTTCCGGCTCGGGCAAATCGACGTTGCTCATGATCATGGCCGGTCTTGAGCGGCCAGATAAAGGCGAAGTTGAGATCGACGGCGTCAAGCTCGGCGCCTTGAACGAGGACGCCCTCGCGCGCTTTCGCGGCCAGCGCATCGGCATCGTGTTCCAGTCCTTTCACCTGATTCCGACCATGACCGCGCTCGAAAACGTCGCGGCCCCGCTCGAGCTCGCCGGAATAAGCGACGCAGCCGAGCGCGCAAGGGCCGAACTCGAGCAGGTGGGTCTCGGCCGGCCGCCTCACACACTATCCGGCGCAATTGTCGGGGGGCGAGCAGCAACGCGTGGCGCTGGCCCGCGCGCTGGCGCCCCGGCCGTCGCTTTTGATCGCGGACGAGCCGACCGGCAATCTCGACGAGACAACCGGCCGCGCCATCATCGACATGATGTTCGATCTGCCTGCGCGGCGCGGAGCGACGCTCGCGCTTGTCACGCATGACGCGACGCTCGCAGCGCGTTGCGACCGGGTGATCCGCATGCGTTCGGGCAGGATCGAAGACGAGCCGGTTCCCGCGGCGACGCTTCCGGCATGAGCAGGCGGGCGGCTTTAGAAGTTTCGACATTGGGGCGCGCAAGAACCTCCCCTCTCCAACGGGAGAGGGGTTGGGGGTGAGGGTTCTCGCGCAAAACACGCCGACGGCTTTGATGCGGCGCCCTCATCCGACGGGCTTCGCCCGCCACCTTCTCCCCGAGGGAGAAGGAGTCGCCGCCATCTTCTCCCAGCGGGAGAGGGAGTCGCCGCTGCTTCTCCGCGGGGAGAAGGGAGTGAACGCGCCGGCGACAGGACTCATTGCACGGCCGAACCGCGCGCCGATCCTGCGCTTCGCCTTGCGCGACCTGCGCGGCGGTCTTGCCGGCTTACGCATCTTTCTCCTCTGCATCGCGCTTGGCGTGGCGGCGATCGTTGGCGTGGAAAGCCTCGCCCTGGCGCTCAACGACGGCATGGGGCGCGAAGGACGCGTGATCCTTGGCGGCGACGCGTCGTTCGCGCTCATCCATCGTCGCCTTTCCGCCGACGAGCAGCGCTTTCTCGAAGCGCATGGTTCGCTGTCGACGGTCGCGACATTGCGCGGCATGGCGAGAGCGGCGAGCGGCGACGCGGCTCTGATCGAAATCAAGGCTGTCGAGCCATCGTGGCCGCGCATCGGCCAAGCGGTCTTCGCGCCGCCCATGTCGCTTGAGGACGCGCTCGGCGAACGCGACGGAATGTTCGGCGCCGCGGTGGAAGAGGCGCTGCTGGCTCGGCTGAACCTGAAGCTCGGCGATGTCATTCGCATCGGCGAAACGAATTTCGCCATTCGGACCCTCCTCGTCAGCGAACCCGATCGGCTGGCGACGGGCGTAGGCCTGGGCCCACGCGTGCTCATTTCGCAATCGGCGCTTGACGCAACGAAACTGATCCAGCCGGGCTCGCTGGTCAGATGGACGACGCGCGTCATAATGGGCGGGGCGGACGGCGCGCCCGGCAGCGCCGCCGTCCAGGCCTTCATGGATGAGGCGAAGCGGACCTTCCCTCAAGCCGGATGGGATGCGCGCTCTCGTCTCAACATCAACCCGGACTTCAGCCGTGATCTCGACCGCTTCGCCGAATTCCTGACGCTGGCGGGATTGCTGTCCTTGGTGGTCGGTGGGGTCGGCGTCGCGAATGCGGCGCAAGGTTTCGTCGAGCGCAAACGTGCGACGCTCGCCATCCTCAAGGCGATTGGCGCGACCGGATCGGGCGTCGTGGCGCTTGCGCTCGTCGAGTTCATGATCGTGGCGTTGATCGGCGCGCTTCTTGGGGCGGCGCTGGGCTCAGCGATTCCCTTCGCGGTCAATTGGCTGTTCGGCTCCTTGCTGCCGATTCCGCTTGCGCCCTCGATCTCGCCCAGCCTCATGGGCCTCGGGCTGATCTACGGACTGTTGACTGCGCTCGCCTTCTCGATCGCGCCGCTCGGACGCGCGCACGATCTGCCCGTGACCACGCTGATCCGCGACCTGGTCGAGGAGCGCCAGGGCTGGCCTCGCAAGCGCTATCTCGCCGGCGCCGCGCTCGCCGGCGTCGCGCTTTTCACGCTTGCCGTGCTGACCAGCCCGCAACAATCGGTCGCGGCGATGGTCGCCGGCGCCACGGTCGTGTCGTTCGTCGCGCTCCGGCTTGTCGCCCTCGGCATCGCCTATCTCGCGCGCCACGCGCCCCGTTCGCGCTTCGTCGAGTGGCGCATGGCGCTTGCCGCCATCCATAGGCCAGGCGCGCTGACGCCGTCCGTCGTGCTGTCGCTCGGCTTGGGGCTGACCGCGCTTGTCGCGCTCACCCTCGTCGAGGCCAACATGCGCGCCGAGCTGCGCGAGGCGCAGCCAGGCGTCACGCCGAGCTTCTTTTTCCTTGATGTGCGTGGCGCCGATGCGGGCGCCTTCGTCGACTTCGTGAAGCGCGAGGCCCCGGGCGTCAAAGTCAGCGAGACGCCGATGATGCGAGGGCGCTTCGTGCAGCTTGGCGACAGGCCGGTCGAAAAGGTCAAGCCCAGCGACAACGTCGCCTGGGCGCTCGAAGGCGATCGTGGCGTCACCTTCGCCGACAAACCGCCGGAGGGTTCCGAGGTTGTCGCCGGCGAATGGTGGCCAAGCGACTATTCCGGGCCGCCGCTGGTGTCGATGGAGAAGGAGGTGGCCGAGGGCCTCGGCCTCCATCTCGGCGATACAGTCATCGTCAATGTGCTCGGTCGCGACATCGCGGCGAAACTTGCGAACTTGCGCAAAGTGAATTGGCGCAGCTTCGCCATCAATTTCGTGCTGGTCTATTCGCCCAACGCGCTGAAAGGCGCGCCTTACACCGAGCTGGTCTCAGCCGCGCTGCCGACCGCCGCGTCAGACGCCGAGCTTAAGCTCATGCGCGCCGTGGCGCAGGAGTTCCCGAACGTCGCCAGCGTCCGGGTGCGCGAAGCCATGGACAGTGTCGAAACGCTGGTCGCCAAGCTTGCGCTCGCCATTCGCGCGGCGACGGGGGTGGCGCTCACGACCTCGGTCCTGGTTCTCGCAGGCGCGCTTGCGGCCAACCGGCGCGCGCGCCTCGCCGACGCGACGATTCTGAAGATTCTCGGCGCGACCCGCGGCCGGCTGACGATGATGTTCCTGATCGAATACGCGCTTTTGGGACTGGCGACAGCCGCGTTCGGCGTCGCGGCGGGAACGCTCGCCGCTTATTGGGTCGTCTGGCGCATCATGCAGTTCGATTTCGTCTTCGACTGGCGGGCCGCGCTCGCCGCCGCTGGCGGAGGCCTTGCGATCACCGTCGGGCTCGGCATGATCGGCGCCTGGCGGACTTTGAGTCAAAAGCCGGCGGCCTACCTGCGCGAATTGTGATAAGAAGAAGCGTGAATTGAGCGCCGCTCAGAGCGCAATGAAGCCGTCAAGCGGCTAGAGGGAAGGAAAATGGCCCTGCTCACACAATCCTACGTCCACGGCGTGTCTTCGACGCCTCTGATCGGCGAAACGATTGGCCAGCTCCTGCGCCGCATCACGGCGGAAGGGCCGGACCGCCCTGCGCTCATCACCCGTCACCAAAACGCGCGCTTGAGCTACGCCGACCTGTTGCGCCGGTCCGAAGACCTGGCCGTGGGCTTGCGCAAACTGGGCCTGGAAAAGGGCGATCGGGTCGGCATCTGGTCGGCCAATGTCAGCGAATGGGTTCTGGCGCAGTTCGGCACCGCGCTCGCCGGGATCATTCTGGTCAATATCAATCCCGCCTACCGAAGCCACGAATTCGACTACGCGATCAAGAAATCCAGCTGCCGGGCGCTGATCCTGAGCCCGGGCCACAAGAATAACGACTATTTTGCCTCGCTCCGGACCTGCGCTCCCGAAATCGACACCGCACAACCCGGAAACCTTCGATCAAAGGGCTTGCCAAAACTCGAGTTCGTCATCCGTTTGGGCGCGGACAAGTCGCCGGGCATGCTCAACTTCGACGACGTCGCCAAACCCGCAACGGCCGGCGAGCGCGCCGAGCTTATGGCCTTCGAAGCGACGCTTCAGTTCGATGATCCGATCAACATCCAGTTCACGTCGGGAACGACCGGCGCGCCCAAAGGGGCGACGCTGACCCACCACAATATCCTGAACAACGGCTATTTCATCGGCGAGGCCATGCGCCTCACGCCCGAGGATCGCTTGTGCATTCCGGTGCCGTACTACCATTGCTTCGGCATGGTGCTCGGCAATCTCGCCTGCGTCACCCACGCCTCCTGCATGGTGAGTCCGTCGGAGGGATTCGATCCCATCGCGACGCTGGAGGCGGTGCAAGCCGAACGATGCACCGGCCTGCATGGCGTGCCGACGATGTTCATCGCCATGCTCGAACATCCTGAATTCGCGCGCTTCGACCTTAAGAGCTTGCGGACGGGGATCATGGCGGGCTCGCCCTGTCCGGTCGAAGTGATGCGAAAAGTGGTCAACGCCATGCATATGAGCGAGGTGACCATCGCCTATGGCATGACGGAAACGAGCCCGGTCAGCTTTCAGAGCGCCTACAATGACCCGCTCGAGCGGCGCGTTTCCACGGTCGGACGCATCCTGCCCCATCTTGAAGTCAAGATTGTCGACGCCGAGGGTCGAATTGTTCCGCCGGGAGTCGCTGGCGAGTTGCTGACCCGTGGCTACAGCGTCATGCGCGGGTATTGGGATGATCCGGCGGCGACCACAGCTTCGATCGACGAAGCCAGATTCATGCATACAGGCGATCTGGCGACCATTGATCCGGAAGGTTACTGCAATATTGTTGGTCGATTGAAAGACATGGTTATTCGCGGCGGCGAGAACGTCTATCCGCGCGAAATCGAGGAATTTCTCTTCACCCACCCGGCGGTCGCCGAGGTCCAGGCCTTCGGCGTTCCCGATCGTCGCTATGGCGAGGAGCTATGCGTCTGGGTTCGCCGCCGCGAGGGTTCAGCGTTGAACGAGGCCGAAATTATCGCTTTTTGCCGGGAGCGAATCGCCCATTACAAGGTTCCGCGCTACGTGCGCTTCGTCGATTCGTTTCCGATGACGGTCACCGGCAAGGCTCAAAAGTATTTGATGCGCAAGACGATGATGGAGGAACTGGCCCTGGCCGAAGAGCGGACGGCATGAACCTTGCGCGGTCTGTGACATCCGAGCGATTTCAACCGGCTTCAACCTTTACCTAACCATCGGGGCGGGGGAGAGAGCCGCCGGGCGATCCCTCCACACGCCGCTAAAAAGCAACAATTTCGGCCTTCATTGGATGTTGAGACAATTTGAGTTCTCTTGGCAATTCGGCTGGGTGCGCTTAAATGGCAGAAACGGGGCCGTAGAGTCCGAGAATTCTCAGACGACCGCCCCGTGACGGAAAGATTATGAACGCAAACTATCGAAATTTCGCCCTCTGGGTGATCATCTTTCTGCTCGTTCTGGCGCTCGTGACTTTGTTTCAGAGTCCGGGCCAAAAGTCGCCGTCGAGCGAGATCACCTTCAGCCAGCTCTTGTCCGACGCCGACGCCGGCAACGTGCGCGACGTTACGATCGCGGGCCCGGAGATTTCCGGCCACATGAAGGACGGGCGAACGTTCCAGACCTATTCGCCGAACGACCCCGGCCTCGTGCAGATGCTTTACAAGAAGGACGTGACGATCACGGCCAAGCCGCCGTCTGACGGCAACAATTGGCTGCTCACGATCGTGTCCAGCGTCCTGCCCGTGCTGCTGTTCTTGGGTCTCTGGATCTACATGACCCGGCAGATGCAGGGCGGCGCCGGCAAGGCGATGGGATTCGGCAAGTCGAAGGCCAAGCTCCTGACGGAAGCGCAGGGGCGGGTGACGTTCGAGGACGTCGCGGGCGTCGACGAAGCCAAGGAGGACCTGCAGGAGATCGTCGAGTTCCTGCGCGACCCGCAGAAGTTTCAGAAGCTCGGCGGGCGCATCCCGCGCGGCGTGCTGTTGGTTGGCCCCCCGGGCACTGGTAAGACCCTGACCGCGCGGGCGGTCGCGGGCGAAGCCAATGTTCCCTTCTTCACCATCTCGGGCTCCGACTTCGTCGAAATGTTCGTCGGCGTCGGCGCAAGCCGCGTGCGCGACATGTTCGAGCAGGCGAAGAAGAACGCGCCCTGCATCATCTTCATCGACGAAATCGACGCAGTCGGTCGGCATCGCGGCGCTGGCCTTGGCGGCGGCAACGACGAGCGCGAGCAGACGCTCAACCAGCTGCTCGTCGAGATGGACGGCTTCGAGCAGAACGAAGGCATCATCATCATCGCCGCGACCAACCGACCCGACGTGCTCGATCCCGCGCTGCTGCGGCCCGGCCGCTTCGACCGCCAGATCGTCATCTCAAACCCGGACTTCATCGGCCGCGAGAAGATCCTGAAGGTCCATGTGCGCAAGGTCCCGCTCGGGCCCGACGTCGACCTCAAGGTGGTCTCGCGCGGAACGCCGGGCTTTTCCGGCGCCGATCTCATGAATCTGGTCAACGAAGCGGCGCTGCTCGCCGCCCGACGGGGAAAGCGCGTCGTCACGCGTCAGGAGTTCGAGGATTCGCGCGACAAGATCATGATGGGCGCCGAACGGCGGACGCTGATCATGACCGAACAGGAAAAGCGGCTAACCGCCTTTCACGAAGCGGGCCACGCGCTCGTCTCGGTCTCGATGCCCGCTTCGACCCCCATTCACAAAGCGACGATCATTCCGCGCGGCCGCGCGCTCGGCATGGTGCAATCGCTGCCGGAACGCGATCAGATTTCGCAGAGCTTCGAGGAGCTCATCGCCATGCTGGCGATGTCGATGGGCGGTCGTGTCGCCGAGGAATTGATGTTCGGCAAGGACAAGGTGACTTCTGGCGCAGCCGGCGACATCCAACAGGTGACCAAGATCGCCCGCGCCATGGTGACCCGGCTCGGCTTCTCCCCCAAGCTTGGCACGGTCATGTATGGCGAGAACCAGGACGAGGTGTTCCTCGGCTATTCGCTGGGCCGGCAGCAGAACATCTCGGAAGCAACCGCCGAGACGATCGACCAGGAAGTGCGCCGGCTGGTGCAGGAAGCCCATGAAACGGCGACCCGCATCCTCACCGAGCGGCGCGCCGACCTCCAGACGCTCGCGGACGGATTGATGGAGTTCGAGACGCTGACCGGCGACGAGATCGTCGGCCTGTTGCAGGGCGTGAGGCCGGTGCGCGAATCGGCGACCGACCGGGAACCTCCGGCGCCCCCGCGCGCCGCCGTGCCTTCGACCGGCAAGCAGCGGCCGATCGGTCCAGAGGCTGGTGGCCTCGAGCCGCAGCCGCAAACCTGAGGTCGCTTCGGACCCAGTGTTAATAGGATAGAGGCCGCGCCATGAGCGCGGCCTTGTTTCGTTTAGACCCTCGCGGCGCGCCCATGATCGACGGCGACACCAAGCTCATCGCGCATATCGGCTACCCAACGGCGAGCTTCAGAGCGCCGAGCATATACAATCCCTGGTTCAGACGGCGCGGGATCAACGCGGCTGTCGTGCCGCTTGGCGTGAGAAGCGAGAACTTCCGCGAAGC